>CALRKY020000016.1:0-74766 GCA_943368345.1 Synechococcus sp. UW140
AGCTTCAGCCCCAAAGTCCGCGCCACCAGCAGCGGGCCGAGCGCGTTGACCGTCATCACCCGGGTCCAGGCGGCAGGGTCGATATCGGCGACCCGCATTTCCCGGGCCCCGACTCCGGCATTGGCGATGACCAGATCAAGATTGTCGCCAATGGCAGCTGCCATGGCGGCAAGCGAGGCCTCATCCGTCATATCGGCGATGTGAATTTGGGCGCCGTCCAATCCCGCCGCATCACCGGCCTTGCGGACCGAGGCATGGACCTGCCAGCCGTCAGCCAGATATTGGCTGACAAGTTCACGCCCAATCCCGCGGCTGGTTCCGACGATGGCAACATTCGGCATGACTGACCTTCCTGAAATGAGCGCTGACCCCGGCGAACCCATCGCCTATAGACGGCGGCAAGAGTAGACGGTTTTCATGTCGATTTGGCAAATTCTTCGGAGCGGCGCGGCGGAGGTCGCGGTCGGCGGGCCGCTGGGTCGGCTATGGCGGGCCCGCGCCGATCAGACACCGGTGGCACCAGCTGCCCGGGACCGGAGCCAACGCCGACGGCAAGTTGCGTTCACCATTGCCGCGATTGCGCTCGCCGCCAAAATGGCCCGCGCTGATGGCTATGCCTCCCCCGACGAATTTGCGACCTTCCAGCGACTGTTTCGGGTGCCCGAGCATGAGCAGGCCAATGCCGAACGCTTTTACCGGATGGCGCAGGGGTCAACGGCGGGGTTCGAGGCCTATGCCCAGCAGGCCGCCGCCCTGCTCGGGTCGGCTTCGCCGGTGCTGGAGGACTTGCTGGAGGCGTTGCTGCTGATAGCCGTGACCGACGGCGTGCACCCCGACGAGGTGACCTATCTGGACGCGGTGGCGGCCCGGTTCGGCTTTGATGCCGCCGCCTACGCCCGGATCAAGGCGCGCTATATCGCGCCGTCAGCGGATGACCCCTATGTCGTGCTCGGCGTTGCCCCGGGGGCCAGTCCGGAGGCGGTGAAGGCCGCTTACCGCGCATTGGTGAAGGACTATCATCCAGATCGGCATATGGCGGATGGGACCCCGCCGGAATTCCTGCGGGTGGCGGAGCACCGAATGGCTGCGATCAACGGCGCATATGCGGCCATTGCCAAGCGGGTGCGGGGATGAAGCCGCAGCATCTGTTGTTCCTGATGGCGATCAACGTCGTCTGGGGGTTGAATGCAGTCGCATCGAAGTTCGCCGTCGATTCGATGGGAGCGATGACCTCCACCTTCTTCCGGTTCGCGATTGTGTTCGCGGTACTGACCCCGTTCCTGCGCTGGCAGCCGGGGCGGATGCGGATGATATTTATCACCGCACTGTTTGGTGGCGCACTGTTTCTGGGTGTGGCGAGCCTGTCGTACGAGGTGGCCGACAATGTGTCGGCGCTGGCGATTGTCGGGCAATTGGGGGTGCCGTTCAGCCTGATCCTCGGTGTTCTGGTTCTGGGCGAAAAAATCCACTGGCCGCGCATGGTTGGCATTGCCCTGTCCTTTGCCGGGGTGTTGTTGCTCGGGTTTGATCCGGCGCTTTTCGATGAGCGGTTGGGGCTGCTGCTGACGGTGTTGAGCGCGGTGCTCTGGTCGGTCAGCTCGCTGATGTTCCGTCAGCTGAAGGGCATTCCGGCGATGGTCATCTATGCCTGGCTCGCAGCGTTCAGCGCCCCGATCCTGCTGGTTGCGTCGCTAATCCTGGAGCCGGGTGAGTTGCAGCGGTCGGTTGGCATGCCATTGTCCGCCTTCGGATGGGTGGCGTTCTCGGCCCTCGGCTCTTCGATCATGGGGCAGGGCGGCATGGCCTGGCTGCTGCAGCGCTATCCGCTGTCGATGATCTCGTCCCTCACGCTGGTGGCGCCGCTTCTCGCTGTTGTGTTCGCAACGCTGGTCTTACATACTCCGTTGACGCCGCGCATGATTGGCGGCGGAGTCCTTATGCTGATCGGCATCGCCATCATCACCGTTCGTACAGCGCAGGCCCGCGAGCGCCTGGCCGCCGGATGATCGAGACGCCGTCCCCCAATTTCGACTCCCGGGACGGGACGCCGGTCAGCATCCTCGTCCTGCACTATACCGGTATGGAATCGGCGGATGCAGCGCTTGAACGGCTGACCGATCCTGCTGCGAAGGTTTCCGCCCATTATCTGGTGGCCGAGGACGGAACTGTGATCCGCATGGTGGCGGAGGAGATGCGGGCCTGGCACGCCGGCCTGTCCTACTGGCGCGGGATCCGCAACATCAACGCCGCCAGCATCGGCATCGAGATCGTCAATCCCGGGCATGAGTTCGGGTACCGGCCCTTCACCGAGCCGCAGATGCAGGCGGTGCTGTTGCTGGTGAAGGACATTGTGGCGCGGCACGGCATCGCGCCCGCCAATGTCGTTGGCCATTCCGACGTCGCCCCCACCCGGAAGGAGGATCCGGGGGAATTGTTCGACTGGGGTTTGCTGGCCCGGCACAAGCTGGCGCTCGGCCCGGTCAAACCGGTTACCGATCCGCACTGGACCGACGCGGGCACTGTGATGGCGCTCGAACGTTTTGGCTATGATGTGGCCGACGCGGTGGCGGCGGTGCGCGCCTTTCAGCGGCATTTTCGTCCAGCCAATTTCGACGGTGTGATCGACGGTGAAACCCGGGCGATCCTGCTGTCCCTGTTGATCGCCGACGAGCGGACCGGCAGGGGTGGCAAAACCGATTGAAGTAAACTAAACTAACTGGACTTAGTCCGGAACCAAACCATGCAGACAGTCAATATCCACGAGGCCAAAACCCATCTGTCCCGCCTGGTTGCGCGCGCAGCCGAAGGGGAGGCGTTCGTTATCGCCCGCAGTGGGAAACCACTGGTCAAGGTCGTGCCTTATGAGGAGCCGGTGCCGGTCGTCACCCAGCGGACGGGATTTCTGAAGGGCCAGTTCAAGGTGCCCGATGATTTTGACACGATGTTTCAGGATGAAATTATCGCGATGTTTGAGGGCACCGACGAGTGAGGTACTTGCTCGACTCGCATTTGTTGATCTGGGCCGCAGATGCGCCGGAGAAGTTGTCGAAGGAAGCCGATCAGCTGATCAACGATACGGACAACGAACTTTGGTATAGCGTCGTCAGCCTATTGGAAATCGCGATCAAATATGCGCTCGGTCGGGCTGAATTCCAGCATAGCCCGGGCGTGATGCGTGACGCTCTTCGAACAAACGGCTACCGTGAACTCGACGTGACGGGCGATCATGCGCTTGCGGTGCAACATCTTCCGGATTTGCACCGTGATCCCTTCGACCGCCTGCTGATTGCCCAGGCGCAAACAACCGCACTGACCCTCCTGACCGCTGACCGCACCGTGGCGCGGTATCCCGGGCCGATCCGGCTGGTCTGAGCCCTATTTCGGCGGGGCCGGAGCGTCGGTCGTGTACCTACGATTGGCGGTATCACCGACCAGCGCAGTTGGAACCGGTGCTGCCTTGGCCGCCGGTGCAGTCGTCGCGGTTTCGGCCGGCGCGGGTTCCCCCACCGATACCTCAAACCCTTTGTCAGCGGCGCGTTGGAATTCACCCAGTCCCTGCCGGACGGTGGCACAGCCGGCGAGCGGGAGGGCAGCGAGGATCAGGAGTTTGCGCATGGACATCCGCATAGCCGTTGCCGGGACAAGGTTACAAGCCTATGTCACGGACAGGGCCAGAGGGTCGGACGGTCGCCGCGCCAATTGGTGGAAACATCGGCGGGGAGGAAAGTCCGGGCTCCACGGATCGACGGTGCCGGGTAACGCCCGGCGGGGGTGACCCCAGGGAAAGTGCCACAGAGAGCAGACCGCCTGCGGCCCCACGGCCAAGGGCAAGGGTGAAAGGGTGCGGTAAGAGCGCACCGCGCGACGGGTAACCGAAGCGGCACGGCAAACCCCACCGGGAGCAAAACCGAATAGGGATGGCATATGGGCCCGATCCGGTCCGCCATCCGGGTAGGTTGCTTGAGGCGGCTGGCAACAGCCGTCCTAGAGGAATGGCCGTCCACGCGGGGCAACCCGCCGGACAGAACCCGGCTTACAGACCCTCTGGCCTTTGTCCCTCGCGTTGGCGCGAGAGGGCAAATATTTCCTGTCATCCCGGCCTTGAGCCGGGATCCAATGCTGCTCGGGTTAGAGCAGCGCGAGCTTTGCTCGCAAGTTTTCGTTTCGCTGGGTCCCGGCTCGAGGCCGGGATGACAGTGTTACGGGTGGTCTAGGAACAACTCCCGCCGCCCAACACACAAAATCTCGCGCAGTGGGGGTGGTTCAGCGGCACGTCTCGCGCCGCGCTGCTGAGCGTGGGGCCGAGGTCGAACTGTGGGTCGTAGGGGAGCAGGGTGCAGGCGACGACACTTGGGGCTGCTGCCCCCTTGCGACGGACGACCATGCGGCTGGTGGCGCACATCTGGGCGTCGGGGGAGGTGCCGAGGATGCTCCAGCAGGCGGTGCTGATTTCCGGGACAGGCTTGTCCGGGTCCATCTCCGGGAAAAGCACGAGGCGGTTGGGGTCGGCGGCGTCCACCGCAATGTCTTCCGCATCGAACAGTGCCGCGTAACCGGCCCGCAAGTCGGACTCGCTCTCGCCGCTGAGGGTGCGTCCGGCGATGGCGAGGTCGAAGCCGTTGGTGCTGAGCCATTTGAGGCCATCCACCATCGGTTGCCACGAGCGGGGGCCGCGTTCTGCCTCGTGGCGCGCTTTTGTGAAATGGTCGACCGAGACGCGGACATGCAGCCGGTCGGAGCGCAGCGCCAGCAGGGCGGCGCGGTGGTGGCGGAGCGGTGTCATTGCATTGGTCAGCACCAGCACCTCCAGCCCGGCACCCAGCACGTCGGACAGGATGCCGATGATATCGGGGTTCATGAACGGCTCTCCGCCCGTCAGGCCGATCAGTCGGGTTGGGAGGCGGTTATCGGCAATCTCGGCGAGGAATGCCTGCGCGTCGGCCCGCGTCAGGTAGCTGAGCCGGTCGTTCGTCGGGCTGCTTTCGATATAGCAATTGGCGCAGGTCAGGTTGCACAGTGTGCCGGTGGCCAGCCACAATGTGTCGAGTGACTTGAGCGCGACCCGGGCCCGCGGTTCGCCCTTTGCGGTCCAGTCGGGATCGGTGAAGGGCGCGCGCATGCTCGTCACGCCGCGACGACGGTCACCCGGCTGCCATCAACGGCGACAATGCGGGCGCGGCTCCCCTTGGCAAGATTGGGTCCGGTGGCGCTCCACGGGCTGTCCCCGATCTGGACGCGGCCTTCGCCGTGCACAAAGGGTTCGATGACGGTCACCACCGTCCCGACCATCCGGTCCCCGCGCCGATTCAGCGCCGGATCGGCACTTTGTGGCGGGTGACGGCGCAACCATTCCCGGCCGGACAGGACCGACACGATGGCGAGGATTGCGAAGACAACCAGTTGCAGCTCCCACCCGATGCCGAGTGTCATCGTGAGAATCGCGGTGACCAGCGCCGCCCCGGCCAGCCAGATCAGGAAGGCACCGGGGACAGCGATCTCCAGCCCGGCGAGGACGAGCGCGGCGGCGAACCACAGCCAGTGGGTGAACCAGGGGATGATGTCGTCCATCATTTCGGCTCCGACCTGCCGGTGCGCACCGCGTCAACCAGTTCGCCGATCCCGCCGACGGTGCCGACGAGCGCGGCCAGTTCGACAGGCATGAAGATGGTTTTGGCATTGGGGGAATTGGCGAAATCCTTCACCGCCTCCACATATTTTTGCGCGACGAAATAGTTGAGTGCCTGCGGGTTGCCGCCGGCAATGGCCTCCGACACCATCTGGGTTGCCTTTGCCTCGGCCTCGGCAGAGCGTTCCCGGGCTTCGGCATCGCGGAACGCGGCTTCGCGGCGTCCTTCGGCTTGCAGGATCTGGCTTTGTTTTGCGCCCTCCGCTCGCAGGATTTCGCTGGCACGCGAGCCTTCGGCTTCCAGGATACTGGCGCGTTTCTCGCGTTCGGCCTTCATCTGACGACCCATGGCGTTGACGATGTCGGCCGGCGGGCGGATGTCTTTCAACTCAACGCGGGTGATCTTGATACCCCAAGGCTCGGTCGCGGCATCAACCACCAGCAACAGCTTGGCATTGATGGCATCGCGCTTGGACAGGGTTTCATCCAGGTCCATCGACCCCATGACAGTGCGCAGGTTGGTGGTCGTGAGATTGACGATGGCGTTGTACAGATCGCTGACCTCATAGGCGGCCTTGGCGGCGTCGAGCACCTGGTAGAAGACCACGCCGTCCACCGCGACGATGGCGTTGTCCTTGGTGATGATCTCCTGGCCCGGAATGTCGAGCACCTGCTCCATCATGTTGATCTTCCGCCCGATGCGGTCGACGAAGGGGATGATGAGGCTGAACCCCGGCCGCAGCGTGGTCACGAACCGCCCAAACCGCTCCAGCGTATATTCATAGCCCTGGCGGACCACCACCGCCGCACTGGCGACCGTGATAATTGCCAGTATGGCCAGAAAGATCGCCACAGCACCGCCACCGAGCAGACTCATCGAAGGTCCTTTCAACTCTCTTCCGACCTATATAGTGCGCTTCCCAAGCCTCTGCCATCAACAGGAATCGCTCCATGGTTGAATCGCCTGTCCGCCCCCGCCGGTCCGTGCTGTATCTACCCGCCTCCAACGCCCGGGCGATTGAAAAGGCGCGCGGGCTGGATTGCGATTGTGTGATCCTCGATCTTGAGGATGCAGTGGCCCCGGACGCCAAGCCGGACGCCCGCGCTGCCGCCGTTGCCGCCATTCAGGCCGGGGGTTGGGGGCACCGGGAGCTGATCGTGCGGATCAACGGCTTCGGGACGCCGTGGATGCTGGACGACTTTGCGGCGGTGTTGGCGGCGCGGCCCGACGCGGTGCAGGTCCCGAAGATTGATGTGGCGGATCAGGCGGCTGAGGCCGTGCGGTTGGCGGGTGGGTTGCCAGTGTGGGCGATGGTGGAAAGTCCGCGCGCTGTGCTGGCCGCCGAACATATCGCGGCGGTGCCGGGGGTGACCTGCATTGTTGCAGGGCTCGCCGACCTGGCCAAGGATTTGGGTGCGCGACCGGGGCCGGAGCGCCAGGAACTGAGCTATGCCATCCAGAAAATCCTGCTGTCGGCGCGGGCAAGCGGGCGGATCGCGCTCGACGGCGTGACCGCCGACATTCGCGACTCCGCCGGACACGCCTTTGCCTGCCAACAGGGGGCGTCCATGGGTTATGATGGCAAAACGTTGGTCCATCCCGATCAGATCGCCGCCGCCAACGCGGCCTATGCCCCCGACGACGAGGCGATTGCCCATGCCGAAGGGCTGGTGGCGGCGCACGAAGCAGCCGCCGCCGAAGGTCGCGGTGTGACGACCTTCAAGGGAAAGATGGTCGAGGTCCTGCACGTCGCCGAGGCAAAACGCCTGCTGGCTTTTGCTGGGGCGCTGGCAAAGCGTGCAGGGGACTATTCGCTGTAGTTTTTATGCCGCCTGCAATTGCCGATCCGCGATTTCGGCTTTCAGTTGCTCGGCGAGCAGGAAGGCGAGTTCCAGGCTCTGACCGGCGTTGAGGCGTGGGTCGCAGTGGGTGTGGTAGCGGTCCCCCAGGTCCATCTGGGTCACGTCCATGGCACCGCCGATGCATTCGGTGACATTCTGGCCGGTCATTTCGATATGGACGCCGCCGGCATGGGAGCCTTCCGCCCGGTGCACCGCGAAAAACCCGCGAACTTCGGACAATATCCGGTCGAACGGCCGGGTCTTGTAGCCGCTGTCGGTTTTGATGACATTGCCGTGCATCGGGTCGCAGGACCAGACGACGTTACGCCCTTCGCGCTGTACCGCACGGATGAGGCGCGGCAGGCCGGTTTCCACTTTGTCATGGCCAAAGCGCGCGATGAGGGTCAGGCGGCCCGGATCATTGGCCGGGTTGAGCGTATCGATCAGGCGCAGCAGTTCGTCCGGCTCCAAACTCGGGCCGCACTTCAGGCCAATCGGGTTCAGCACGCCGCGCAGGAATTCGACATGGGCACCGCCCGGCTGCCGGGTCCGGTCACCGATCCACAGCATGTGCGCCGAGGTATCGACCCAGTCACCGGTCAAACTGTCCTGCCGGGTCATCGACTGTTCGTAGCCGAGCAGCAGTGCCTCGTGGCTGGTGAAGAAGTTGGTGCCCTTCAGCTGCGGGACAGTGTCGGGCGAAATCCCGCATGCCTCCATGAAGGCCAGCGCCTCCCCAATCCGTTCGGCAACGGTCTGGAACTTCTCGGCCCAGGGTGACCGGCCGACAAAATCCAGCGTCCATTTGTTGACCTGATGCAGGTTGGCATAGCCCCCCTGTGCAAAGGCCCGCAGCAGGTTGAGCGTCGACGCCGATTGCATATAGGCCCGCAACATCCGTTTCGGGTCGGGATCGCGGCCTGCTGCCTCAAACGCGATGTCGTTGACGATGTCGCCGAGGTAGCTGGGCAGGGTCGTGTCGCCGATGGTCTCGGTCGGGGCGGATCGCGGTTTGGCGAACTGGCCCGCCATCCGGCCGACCTTCACCACCGGCATTTTGGAGGCGTAGGTCAGGACGACCGCCATCTGCAGGATGACGCGGAAAGTGTCGCGGATGTTGTTGGGGTGGAATTCCGCAAAGGATTCGGCGCAGTCGCCGCCCTGCAGCAGGAACGCCTTCCCGGCTGCAACCTCGGCAAGGTTCGATTTCAGGTCGCGGGCCTCGCCAGCGAAGACCAGCGGCGGATAGCTGCCAAGCTCGGTCTCCACCGCCGCGAGGGCGGCAGCATCCGGGTAGGTTGGCAGGTGCCGTGCTTCACGCGCGCGCCAGCTGTCGGGGGTCCAAGCGTTCATGCGCGCGTCATTGCGCGGAAAGCGTCTCCGACGCAAGATTATGCTGCGCCGCAGTGCAAATCAGGCCGGAACCCAATTGCCGTGGAAGCCCGGTGGAATCCGGTGCGGGATGTGGACCGATGCGACCGGGGCACCAGCGAAGTCCTGGGCATTCAGGACGACGAGGTCGGTGGTGTCGTGCTGCGTATCGATGACGAAGCCCATCAGCCAGCCGTCATCCTCCGCTGAGGTCGCGCTGCGGGGCACGAACACGAACTCACCTGGCGTGCGACCGGGGCCGAAGTCATGGACATGACGGGTGCCGGACTCGAGGTCATGTTTGTAGAGGCGGGTGGCGAAATGCTGGCCGAAACCCTGCTCGGGCAACGCCATGGCATAGCAATAGCGGTACGGCTGTCCGAAGCGGCGCTCGTCAGGGCGGGGAAATTCCTGCGGTGCGGAGTCAATGACATGGCGGTCGACGGTGCCGCTCTCCGGATCGATGGTCCAGCGTTCAAGCTGGATCGATTGTGAATCCGGACCCTTGGTGGAGTCGGCGAACATGCTGTCGTGCACCGCCACATCGACGATGACCTTGCCGTCCGCCGTGTCGAAGGCGTTCGACGGGTGGAACACATAGCAGGGGGTGACATCGCACCAGTTGATGTCCGCCGCCGTCCCGTCGCGCGGCATCAGGCCGACCCGCGCCTTGTGGTCGGGATTCCACTGATAGGGGAAGGCGAACCCGGCGAGCAGGCGCTTCATCGAGAAGGTGACCGGCAGGTCGAACACCAGCACATAGCGGGCGGTGAGGGCGCAATCGTGGATCGATGGGCCATGCTGGACCGGGATCGGCTCCTGCCGCCGGACCCGGCCATCAGTACCCACAACAACATGGTGGATGACGTTGATCTGGTCCGCCTTGTAGCAGATGGCGTGCATTTCGCCGGTCAGCGGATCGAGGTGCGGATGGGCCGAAAAAGCATGGGCGAGTGTGCCTTCAAACGGGTTGTGGGCGACGGTTGAAAGGTCATCCGACAGCTCGACCGGGAAGCCTCCTGCCTCCACCAGCGCCCAGATTTTCCCGGCATGGCCGAGCACATTGGTGTTGACGGTTTCCTGCTGGCCATTGCGGGGGCCGGGCGCCGGGGCTTCGCCCAGCGCGGTTGAGACCGGCGTCGAGCGGATCCAGCGGTTCCGGTACCAATGGGCCTTGCCGCCGCCGAGCCGGACCCCGTGGACCATGCCATCGCCGGTAAACCAGTGATAGCTGGCCGGATTGACTGCGCCGACCGGGTTCGGGCCGATGCGCAGATAGCGACCGTCCAGTTCCGGCGGAATTGTGCCGGTGACGGCCAGGTTGCCGAGCGTCAACTCCCCGGTCATCGGGGTGTGGATGCCGGTCAGATATTCGTTGTCGCCATCTGCGCCCATGCGCTTGCGGTTGAAATTGGCGACGACCGAAATGCCCGCGCCGACGACCTTGCGAATGCTGGTTTCAACTGCACTGGCCATGGGTGTACTCCTTGCCTTGTCATTCCTATGTGAACAGTGTTAACATCAAGACCATGCCCGCGCAACCCCCCTCAGTGCAAAATCCCTCTACCCGTCGATATCATCATGGCGACCTCCGCGCCGCGCTGGTGGAGGCCGGACTGACTCTGCTCGCCGCCTCAGCAGGCGAGGCCCCAGGCCTGCGCGAAGTGGCACGGGCGGTCGGGGTGTCCTCGGCGGCGGTCTACCGACACTTTCCCAACCGGGAGGCGCTGCTCCGGGCGCTGGCGCTTGCCGGGCTGGAGCAACTTGGTGCGGCGCAGGCAGCGGCCATGCAGGCGGGGGCGACGACGAAAGACGCCTTTAACGCCAGCGGTCGGGCCTATGTCCGGTTCGCGCTGGCCAATCCGTCGCTGTACCGGTTGATCTTTGCCACAGCGGGTACGACCGACCGCACCGACATGCCCGGTGACGACAATGAGCCGGGACGGTTGCTGCTAGGCTCGGTCGCGCAACTGTACGGCGATCAATTGTCGGCTGACAGTCAGCGCATTGTTGCGCTCCGGGCCTGGGCGATTGTGCACGGGCTGGCAATGCTGGCGCTGGACGGGGTGCTCGATGCTGAGATGGTGGCCGCCGAACTCGACCGGGTGGTGGATTCGCAGGGGTTTGCCGCCGGGCTTGCCTAGCGACTGGGGCAGTACTTTCCGCGCCAATGATCGGCTATCGCGCCGGGGCCACGCAAAAGGACAAGCATATGCAGTATGACGAGGTCATCATGGGGCGCCGCAGCATTCGCGGCTACAAGCCCGATCCGGTCCCGCGCGAGGTGATCGAAGAGATCATCGGCCTTGCGATGCGCGCGCCCTCGTCGATGAACACCCAGCCTTGGCATTTCTATGTCATTACCGGCGAACCGCTCGACCGTATCCGCCGGGGCAATACCGAGCGCATGATGGCCGGCATCCCGCAGTCGCGCGAATTCCGCACCGGCACCGCCTTTGCCGGACCGCACCGCGAGCGCCAGATCGGTGTTGCCAAGCAATTGTTCGCCGCGATGGGCATTGACCGCGACGACGCCGCCGGGCGGCAGGACTGGGTGATGCGGGGTTTTCGCCAGTTTGACGCGCCGGTCTGCGTGATCGTCGCCTATGACAAGGAATTGGCTGGCAGCGATGACACCCCGTTCGACTGCGGCGCGGTGGCGACCGCGCTGGTCAACGCGGCGTGGTCGCGGGGGCTGGGTTGCGTGATCAACAGCCAGGGCATCATGCAGTCGCCGGTGGTGCGCGAGCACGCCGGGATCAGCGACGACCACGTCATCATGAAGAGCATCGCGCTCGGCTGGCCGGACGAGACGTTTCCGGCGAACGCGGTGGTGTCGGAGCGGAGGCAGGTTGAGGACGCGGCGCGGTTTGTGGGGTTTTGAGAGGTGCGAGTTGCCGATTGATCGGTAAGACACTATCCTACAACTCGTGAACGCTCACACACGCCTCTCGGCCAAGGGTCAGGTTATCATCCCCAAAGGCGTGCGCGATTCGCACAACTGGCATCCCGGTACCGAATTCGAAGTTGTCGATCAGCCAGATGGCGTCTTGTTGCGGCGGGCAACGATTGGCGAGCGTAAACTGACAGTTCAGGAATTCTGGGCGCGAAATCCACCGCATGAAGGCCCAACCGTCACGCTTGAAGAAATGAACGAAGGCGTCATGCGCATCGCGCGAGAGTCATGGCCGCCGCGCACGGGATGATCGCGGTTGATACCAACGTCCTCGTCCGCTTCATTGCTCGTGACGATGCACGGCAGGCCGCGATTGCCGGGGCATTGATTGCTGAACGCAGCGTTTACATCTCGAAAGGTGTGCTGATGGAAACGGAATGGGTGTTGCGCGCCAATTTCGGTTGGTCGCGTGACCGCATCAACACTGCGCTCGGCGATCTCTTGTCGTTGGAGACAGTGGCAATCGACGACCCAGCATTGACGCTGTGGACCCTTGCGCGCCATGCCGCAGGCGCGGACATGGCTGATATGCTGCACTTGGTAGCCGCGCAGCGAACCGAGGGATTTGCGACATTCGACGGCACCTTGGCTGCCGATGCAGGCCGGGACGTTCCTGTGCGGGTGGAGACGCTGCGGTAGGTTGTCGTAGTCCACGGCGTACAGACCGGAATAGCGTCGGCAGCCCCCTCACTTCATCAACACAAATTCCTCCGCCATTGACGGGTGGATTGCCACGGTGGCGTCGAACTGGGCTTTGGTGAGGCCCGCTTTCACGCAGATGGCGATGGCCTGCATGACCTCGGCGGCGTCGGGGGCGATGATGTGGGCGCCGACGACGCGGTCGGTGGCGGGGTCGCAGATGAGTTTGTAGAGCGCGCGCTCATCGCGGTCGGCGAGCGTGTTCTTCATCGCGCGGAAGTCGGAGGTGAAGATTTTGACGTCGCCATATTTCGCGCGGGCCTGGGTTTCGGTCAGGCCGACGCTGGCGATGGGCGGGTGGCTGAATACGGCGCTCGGGATGCAGTCATAATCGACCGTCCACGGCTTGTTGCCGAACACCGTGTCGGCAAAGGCATGGCCTTCGCGGATAGCAACCGGGGTAAGCTGGACCCGGTCGGTGACGTCGCCGACGGCGTAGATATTGGCGATATTGGTCCGGCTGGCGCTGTCCACCTTGATCGCCCCGGTTCTCGGGTCGAGCGCGATGCCGATGGACTCCAGTCCCAGTCGGGCGGAATTGGGCGGGCGACCGACAGCGAACATCAGTTGGTCCGCAATAAGGGGTTCACCGCCATCGGTGACATGGATGGCGAGGTTGCCGTCACCTTGGCGCTCGATACGATCGAACGCGGCTCCGGTGCGGACCTTGATTCCCGATTTGCGGGTGGCGGCCATCAGGTGGTCGGCAAGGTCGTCGTCATAGCCGCGCAGCAGCCGGTCGCCGCGCAGCAGCAGCGTCACCGCGACTCCGAGATTGTGGAAGATGCCGGCAAACTCGGTGGCGATATAGCCGCCGCCGGCGATGACGATATGCTTGGGCAGGGTGGGGAGGTGGAACACCTCGTTCGAGGTGATGCCGTGCTCGGCACCGGGCACGTCGGGGATTTGCGGTCGTGCGCCGGTGGCGATCAGGATTTTGTCGGCGGTGATGCGCTTGTCATCGACCTGGAGCGTGTGGGCGTCGATCAGCACAGCGCGGTCGTGGAAGATGGTGACCCCGGCCTTGTCGAGATTGACGGTGTAAAGGCCGTTGAGGCGCGCGACCTCCGCCAGCACATTGTCACGCAGGATGGACCAGTTGAACACAGCCGAGCCGATCTCCCAGCCGAAGCGACGGGCATCAGCCAAGTCCTCCGCGAAGTGCGAGCCGTAGACCAGCAGCTTCTTGGGGACACAGCCGCGGATGACGCAGGTGCCTCCGACCTGATGCTCCTCGGCCACTGCAACACGCGCGCCGTGGCCTGCGGCGATACGTGCTGCGCGGACGCCGCCGGAGCCGGCACCGATGACGAAGAGATCGTAGTCGAAGGACATGGGGAGGCTCCGGTCGAAGGGGTGCTGTGCCGACCTTAGCCGTTATCCTGACGAAAGTCAGGATCGGTTTGGAGACGGACGAACTGCATGGAGAATCTGATTTTCGTCAGGATGACGGGTTGTCAGGTGGAAGAGCGGCCCGGGCAGCTTCCCAGTCGGCGCGGCCGTCATAGGGTTGGATGGTAACGGTCAACGCGCTGACGTCGTCCAGTGCCCGCAGGTTAACGCTCCACCCGTCCGGATGGCTGCGGGGGCGGTAGAAGCTCTTGATGCCGCAGGTGGTGCAGAACAGATGCTGCGCGGTGTGGGTTCCGAAGATGTAGCGGGTCAGCGCCGCGGCATCAGTCAGCAGATGGAAATCAGGCTGCGGAACGATGAGGTGGAGGAAACCGGTTTTGCTACAAATCGAGCAGTTGCAGTCGAGGACGGTGACCGTGCGGGGTGCGACGATCTCGAATCGGACTGCGCCGCAGTGGCAGCCTCCCGAGAGGCGGATCGAGTCAGGCATGGAGGAAGGATAGCCTAGTCGGCGCGATCTGGCGAGAACGGGTGCGATGGCTGCGTTTTTCGTAATCCAGGAGAAATTACACCAATAATTGGGAATATTTCTGGCCTGTTGACTATGGTAGCACGCGACGCAAATAGTTGTATTTATTGTATATCTACAGAAAAAATAAAGTTGGCACGGCTCCTGCAATCAAGTTGAGCAGGCGAGGCTGGATGTTCCAGCCACACCAAGAAACAGGAGACCAACATGACCGCATATACCACCAATTCCGCCCTTCGCACCGTCGTCAGCCTGACCGGCACGATTGTGTTCGCATCGATTTGCCTGCTCGGCGCCACCGCTCCGGCACAGGCAGCATCGCCGGTTCAGTTCACCACCCAGACCGCGCGCTGATCGAAATCATTCGCGTCGACCGGGGCGACTGAAACTTTCGCCGATCCCGCAACGTAGTTTGGAACATGGGAGCAATGCAGCCCCGGCATTGGCAATGCCGCTTCGCAGCGCCGACATAGGTGAGATTGAAGACACAGGTTCGGAGACCGGCGATGCTGGCACAGGCAGAGATGATGACATTTGGAGATTGCGACGGCGGCACGGCCGGACCAGCGCCCGTGCGCTTTGATGCGCTGGAACTGCGTGTCCTCAGTCTGGTGGCATCCGGCCGGGAGACGGTGCCGTCCAATGGCCGCCTGCACCGGGCCGGGGATGTGATCCTTGGCCGACGTGGGCAGGGCCCACTCGCCGACATTCGGCTTGAGGCGCTGCGCCGTCAGGCGGCGGCCGTGCTGCGCGGCAGCCGGGAGGCACTGGCTGAATTTGCCGCCGCTGGCTATTCGGCCTGCCATCTCGATGCGGTGCGCCAGATGATGGCGAATGCCCGCCCGCGCGTGACTGCCGACCGGCTTGCCCATGCTGGCGGGATCACACTCGGCCTCGGCGCGATTGCCGGGTTCTTCGCGTTGACGGCGGTGATGTTCACCCAGGTCTGACGCGCGTCATTCCACCGTGACGGATTTCGCCAGATTGCGCGGTTGATCGACGTCTGCGCCCTTCAGCACCGCGACATGATAGGCGAGCAATTGGATCGGCACCGCATAGACCAGCGGCGCGATCAGTGGATGCACCTTGGGCATTTCAATTGTCGCGATGGTGTTTTCCCCGGCCTGGGCGATACCGTCCGCGTCGGAGATGAGCACCACCTGGGCACCGCGCGCCTGCGCTTCCTGCATGTTGGACACGGTCTTGTCGAACAAGGGGCCCGATGGCGCGATGACAATCAACGGAACCAGATCATCGATGAGGGCAATCGGGCCGTGCTTCATCTCGCCAGAGGCATAGCCTTCGGCATGGATATAGCTGATTTCCTTCAGCTTCAGCGCACCTTCCAGCGCCATCGGATAGTCGGGGCCCCGACCGAGATACAGCACGTCTCGGGCAGCAGCGATCTTCGGAGCCATCGCGCGGATATCGTCATCATGGGCGAGGGCATGGTTCATCGCCTCGGGGACTTCGGACAGGTGCAGGACGATCTCCGCCTCATCCTCCGCTGACAGCCGCCCCCTGGCGCGGGCCAGATTTACGGCGAGCGCGGCCATCACCGCCAATTGACAGGTGAACGCCTTGGTCGAGGCAACGCCGACCTCCGGCCCGGCGTGGGTCGGCAGCAGCAGATCAACCTCGCGCGCCATCGAGCTGGTCGGCACGTTGATGATGCCGGCGGTGGTCAATCCGCCCGATTTCATGTGGCGAAGGGCGGCCAGCGTGTCCGCCGTCTCGCCGGATTGGGAGATGACGAGGCCAAGCATGTTGGGGCCGAGCACCGGATCGCGGTAGCGATATTCGCTGGCGACATCGACCTCGACCGGGATCCGGGCGAGTTGTTCGATCCAGTATTTGCCGATCATGCCGACATAGGATGCGGTGCCGCACGCGACGATCGCCATCCGTTCAACCGTCGACAGGTCAAAATCCATGTCGGGCAGGGCAACCTGGTTTTCCAGCGGACGCAGGTAGCTTTGCAGGGTCTGAGCCGCGACGACCGGCTGCTCGTAAATTTCCTTCAGCATGAAGTGCGGATGATTGCCCTTGTCGACCAACAGGCCGGAGGCGCCCGAATCGACCACAGGTCGTTTCACCCGGGTGTTGGCGCTGTCATAGATTTCGACGCTGTCACGCTGAACAACGGCCCAATCGCCTTCTTCAAGATAGGTGATGCGGCGGGTGAGCGGTGCGAGCGCAATGGCATCGGAGCCGAGATAATTTTCCCCGTCGCCATAGCCGACTGTCAGCGGCGCACCGAGGCGGGCCCCGATCAGCAGGTCCGGGTGGGTGCGGAACATCACCGCAAGGGCAAAGGCACCGTGCAGCCGGGGCAGGACGGTTGCAACCGCATCGCGCGGGGACTGACCCGCCTCAACCTCGCGGGCGATCAGATGCGCGACAACTTCCGTATCGGTCTGGCTGAGGAAACGCCGGCCCTCTGCCAGCAGTTCGTCGCGCAGTGGCTTGAAATTCTCGATAATTCCGTTGTGCACGATGACAACATCACCGGCGATATGCGGGTGGGCATTGTCCTCGGTCGGGGCCCCATGCGTCGCCCAGCGGGTGTGGGCAATGCCGGCATTTCCTGGCAGCGGTTCGGCATCCAAGCGGGCCGCGAGATTGCCGAGCTTGCCTTGCGCCCGGCGACGGTCGAAGTCGCCGCCATGGACGGTGCAGATGCCGGAGGAATCATAGCCCCGGTATTCCAGTCGTTTCAGCCCGCCCAGCAAGCGGTCCGCAACCGCATCACGACCCAGAATGCCGATGATTCCACACATAAACCAATTCGCCTCAATATGCTTTGTGACTGCCCATGCCACAGCCTTTCCCGACTAGAAAGTCAGGATGACCTGTCCTGCGACCTGTTTTGCAGCGATTCCGCCTTCAATTCCTCTTCCGTGCGGTCATCACGGCGCGAAAACGCGCGGCCCATCCGGCTTTTTCGGTCTGGCTGCCGCGCGCGACGGCCAGCGCGTCGGGGGCGACATCCTTGGTGACGACACTCCCGGCACCGACGATAGCTCCTGCGCCAATGGTGACAGGTGCCACCAGCGATGAATTGGACCCGATGAAGGCCCCGTCACCCACGACAGTTTTATATTTGAAAAATCCGTCATAATTGCAGGTGATCGTGCCAGCGCCGACGTTGGCCTTCGCACCGATGTCCGCATCGCCGAGATAGGCGAGATGATTGGCCTTGGCCCCGGCGCCGAGCCTGGTTTTCTTGATCTCGACGAAATTGCCGACTTTTGAATTTGCGCCGAGGTCCGCACCGGGGCGCAGGCGGGCGTAGGGTCCGACCTCAGCCCCGGTCCCAACATTTGCACCTTCGAGGTGTGAGAAGGCCTGAATGGTTGCGCCGTCAGCGACGGTCACACCGGGGCCAAATACGACATTCTGGCCAATGGTGACATCGCGACCGAGGACCGTGTCGAAGCTGAACCAGACCGTGTCCGGGTCGCGGAGCGAGACCCCGGCGGCCATAACGTCGATCCGGCGTCGTGATTGCCATTCTGCTTCCACGGCGGCCAGTTCAGCGCGGGAGTTGATCCCGGCAACTTCGGCATCACCGGTTTCCACGACCAGCGAATGTCGCCCATCCGACGATGCAATCATGACGATGTCGGGCAGATAATATTCGCCCGCAGCATTGTCGTTGGTCACCCGGTCGAGCAACGCGAACAGGTCGGCCGACCGGACCGCCATCAAGCCGGAATTGCACAATGGGACGGCGCGTTCGTCCGCACTCGCATCCTTATATTCCACCATCTTGGCGATGCGTCCGTCGGCATCCGCGATGATGCGGCCATAGGCGGCAGGGTCAGCGGGCCGAAATCCCAGGACGACGCAGGCTGGAGCCTCCGGACCGTTCAACGCTGCGAGCATATCCGTCATGGTTTCGGTGCGGATCAGCGGCACGTCACCGTAGAGGATCAGGACATCGCCGTCGAAATCGACGAGCGCGGCAGCGGCTTGCTGCACGGCATGGGCGGTCCCCACCTGCGGGTCCTGCGTTGCAACGTTGCAGCCGTGCGGTGTGACCGCCGCTTCGACTTGCGCGGCCTTGTCACCGACAATCACCACCTTGCACGCCGGGTCCAGCGCATCGATGCTGGCGAGCAGGTGCAGCAGCATCGGTCGACCGGCAATCGGATGCAGGACTTTATGCAGGTCCGACTTCATCCTTGTGCCTTTTCCGGCAGCGAGGATGATGGCGGCTACGGGGCGGGTCATGCGATTTATATCCTGTCAACTACAGCGGGATTGCAACCCTTCTACCCACCCCAATCCCGCCCTGCTAGGGAGAGGCATGAAACTTCCAAAAACTATCATTTTTGATCTGGATGGAACGCTGGTTGATACCGGACCCGACCTGACGGCTGCGTTGAACCATGCCCTTGCCACTCTGGGGCGCGCACCGATGAGCGAGGCGTCGGTTCGGGAGTTGATCGGACACGGTGCGCGAAAGCTGTTAGAGCGCGGCCTGGCTCAAACCGGCGTGATGACGGCGGACCTCGTCGAGGCAGGCGTGACTCCGTTTCTCAGCTTTTATTCGGCGAACATCTGTGTCGGCTCTCGCCCCTTTCCGGGCGTGGAGGCAGCCCTTGATGCGCTTACGGCGGCGGGTTGCAGGCTCGCGGTGTGCACCAACAAGCCGCAGGCGCTCAGCGATCAGTTGCTTGCTGCACTTGGCTGGTCTGGGCGGTTTGCCTGTGTGGTCGGGTCCGACAGCGTGCCGGACAAGAAACCGAATCCGGGGCATGTCCTTGCGACAATTGCCGGTGCGGGGGGACAGGTCGCGGACAGCGCCTATGTTGGGGATTCCAGCACCGATGTGGATGCTGCAAAGGCGGCGGGAGTGCCGGTGATTGCGGTCAGTTTCGGCTTCCCGGATCGGCCCGTCCACAACCTTGGGGCTGATGCGGTGATCGATCATTATGACGAACTTGTCGCAGCGCTAGGTCGGTTGCGCTGACATCCGCCATTTTTTCCAGAGGTGGGGGATGAGCAGGTGGAGTGGCATCCGCAGCAGGTGCCCGCGAAGCCAGAACCCGCGCCGCAGCACCGGGCGGGTGGCATAGCCCCAGGCATCACGGGCCAGCAACCTCCGCTCAATCAGCGCATCAAACAGGTCGGGCGATCCTGCGAGAACCGGATCAACATTCGTTCCGAACAGGCGGTTGGCGGAACGCAAGGCGCGCGCCAATGGTGAGGCGAGCGTGTGCAGTGCAGCACGATGTGACAGCTCCCCCCAGAAATCGGGTGATCGGGAGAAATCGGTGATCAGACAATGGATGTCCCACACATTCCGCACGCCACCGTCGAACTCGCCGTCGGCAAAGGCATGCGCGACGCTGTGCAGCAGCATGTCGGCCGGCGACAATATCGACAGGCCGCCGCCGATGTCGCGAGCAGCGGCGATCATCGCGCCTGCATCGGGGGTCAGCCGGGCGGTCAATGGCAGGATGGTGTGGTGGACATCGATCAATGTCCCACGGTCAGCATGGGCGAGCGGTGGCAGCTCGTGCATCCACCGCCGGTAATAGGCATCGTCATAGGGGTCGGTCTTCAGCGATTCCCAACCAGCGGATTTCAGCAGAGTCTCGGCGGCATCGATCACCGCACGGGGCACCAGAATATCGAGGTCACCAACCGTGCGGCCCGCCGCGACGGGCAAAGCATCGGCTACATAGGCGGCACCCTTCAGCAGAATGACCGGGCATCGGAGCGGGGCGAGGGCCTGCGCTGCCATACGGGCCTCCCACCGGGCCGTGCGCTGGCTGGCGGTGACGGCAACAGCATGATCATCGAAAATGGTGCGCACACGCTTCGGCAGGCGGTCGCTGACCCCGGATTCGTCGGCCCGTGCGGCCAGTTGCCCGAGCAGCGCCTCCGCCCGGGCGATACGGATCAGGGCAGTCCACTCCAGAGCGGATAGGCCGGGCAGCAGCGCAGGGTCGCGCAGGGCCTCAACGAGAAGGCGGGCATCAACCATGCGCCCACAGTTCCTCGATCATACCGATGGCATCCTGGCTCGACCCATAACGCATCGCATAGGCCGGTACGTTGGCCAGCCGGACCAGCGCGTCAAATCCGCTTTCCCCCAAAGCCTTATAGTTGGTCGATGCCTGGGTCAGATGCGCGAAGGTTTCCGCCACGCCGAGCCGGTGCGCCTCCGGGGCTGCACCGGCCTCGAAATGCGGCAGCAGGATGATGCGCGGTGGGGCCGGCTCGTCCATCCGGTCGATGGCATCCACCGGCGGCAACAGGTGGCGAATGCTACCCTTGATGGTCCCGTGAAACACCGGGCCGAAGCGGTCGGCGGGGGCGAGAGCCGCCAGCAGGTCCGCCGACTCGTTCTTGAGCGAAACCGGGCGCGGATGTGGGTGAAGCAGCCCGGTTGCCGGGTCGACAAGCGCGAATTCATCGCCGAACAACCGCCAGCCCGACCAGCCGAGCGTCGCGCTGAGTGTGCTTTTGCCCGCCCCGGAATTGCCGGTCATCAACATCGCCTGGCCGTCGCGTGCGACCGCGCCGGCGTGCAGCAGCAGATAGCGGTGCATCCCGACAGCGAGCTGCAAGTTCATGCCCATTTCGAGCGCCAAAAGGCCATGTTCAACCGGCTGCGGGGCCATGCCCGGCAGTTCGATGTCGCACAGAAGTTCAAGCTTCGGGCGGACCCAGCGGCGGAGCAGGGAGGGGGGGGCGACCGCTACGGTATAGTCGGGGATATCGTCGGCCGCCGCGGCAGGATAATCGCGGTAGAGGGTCGCCACGGCATCGATGACCGACCGGATCGGAGACCGAAGCTGAAAGCCGAACGGGCCGACCCGGACGACATGCTGGTGCCAATCGGCAATGCTCATGCCGGGTCGATCAGGCCGAGGGTGGCGAGTTCGCCAAGGCGGGCCGTGACCACGCCGAGTACGTCGGCATCGTCTTCGATCTCCAGGTCATAGTCACGGACGAGGCGAGCCGCGATTTCAGCGGCGTCTGCTGGCGCAGAGCCGAGCGCGGTCAGGATCGCCATCATTTCGGCGGCGACGACATGCGTCTCCCCCGATGGACGGTGATAGAGCAGGAACAGTTCATCGGCGGAGTGGGCGACGATGTCGCGGGTCAGGGCCGACCGATAACGCAGCGTGGAGATAGGCTCTCCCTATCTCCGGCCGACAACCGAGGCAAAGCAGCTGAAGCCGCTCGTGCCGCGCGTCAGTTTCTTGATATATTCGACATGGGCGTTGAACGCGCTGGAACTCACATAACTGTTGTTCTGGAGGTCCTTGACGTTACCGTAATAGCGCATGTTGGTCGGGCGGGTCAGCGTCAGGATCGCCTCTCCCGGGTAGGACGACGCCGGCGGCGGGAATGATCCGCTGGTCCGCGAGGCAACCAACGTACCGTCAGCCTTGATCCACTTGGAGACGTTGGCGGTATCGGGAACCGGGATACTGCAGGTGAGCAGCGAGACTTTGGTCTGGCTCTGCGCGAACGCCGGTGACATTGTCGCGACTGCCGGAATCGCGATCGCCCCAAGGCGCAGCAAGCCGCGCCGCGTTGCAACGCCAGCTTCGATTGCCGGTTGCTCCGTCTGCTCGGTCATCGTTCCAACATCCTTGCGTCTTATCGTGTGTCTATATTAGCGGCAGAAACCGAGCCTGCCCAGCGACAATGCCTAACCCGGATTGCAGTCCGGCGACAAGATCAACTGCAGGAGGCTGAATTGGTACGTGGAGTCCGGGAAACCATCGCGCAGCTGTTTGGCACGGCAGCCGGAGACGTGCCTGCGGTTACCGATCAGGACATGCCGACCTTGCCGATTGGCCATATCTCCATAGAATTGCTGGCAGATCCGGCGTTGATCGTCAGCGCCGACCTGCGCGTTGTTGCCGCAAATGCCGCGGCGCATGACCTGATCGGGGTCCGGTCGATTGGCAGTGAGCTCGCTGTGGCAATTCGTCACCCCACCGTGATCGAGGCGGTGCGGACAGCGGATCGCGGACGCCGGAGCATCGACCGGGAGGTGCCTGGGATCGGTCGCCCCGACGGTTTGTACCGCCTGCGCATTGTTGGAGACAGCGTCGGAAATCTGCTGCTGCTGTTCAACGATATCAGCCAGCAACGCCTCGCCGAACGGATGCGGGCGGATTTTGTCGCCAATGCCAGTCACGAGCTTCGGACGCCGCTGGCCACCGTGCTTGGGTTTATCGAAACCCTGCAGGGAGCCGCCGCCGACGACGAACAGGCGCGGGACAGGTTCCTTGGGATCATGGGGGCGGAGGCGTCGCGGATGTCGCGCCTGATTGACGATCTGCTGTCGCTATCGCGGATCGAGCTCGACAAATACATCCGCCCGGTGACGGCGCTGGCGCTTCCCCCGCTGTTCGCCGATGTCGGCAAAACGCTGGCGATGCGGTTCGAATCGGACGAGCGGGTGTTTGTGGTTGAAGCTGCGGCTGATCTGCCGCGTGTGATCGGCGACCGCGACCAGATTTTGCAGGTCCTGCACAACCTGCTGTCCAACGCGCTGAAATATGGCCGCAGCGGCACGCCGGTGCGGCTGACTGGCACGGTGACGGGGGAGCATATCCGTGTCGCGGTCAGCGATGAGGGCGACGGGATTGCGCCCGAGCATCTGCCAAGGCTGACCGAGCGGTTCTACCGGGTGGATACCGGGCGTTCACGTTCGATGGGCGGGACCGGGCTCGGCCTTGCCATCGTCAAGCATATTGTCGAGCGACATCGCGGCCAGCTCAGCATCGCCAGCGTTCAGGGCGAAGGAACGACGGTGAGCTTCACCCTTCCGGTGCTGATGGAGGGGTAGCGAACAGCCAGCGTCCCACCAGGGCGGCCACGAGCGCACCGGCCAATTGGGCGGCAATGAAGGCCGGAACACTCACGGGCGAGATGCCGGCAAAGCTGTCGCTGAAAGACCGGGCGACCGTGATCGCCGGATTGGCGAAGGAGGTCGACGAGGTGAACCAATAGGCGGCAGCGATATAGAGCGCGACCGAAGCCGGTACCCAGCCCGGACGGTGTCGAACGGTGCCGATGATGGTCAGCACCAGCCCGAATGTCGCAACGAACTCTCCGGTCCATTGTCCGGTGCCGGTGCGGACGGTTGAGGCGGTCTGGAGGATCGGCAGGTCGAACATCGCGTGCGCCACCCAGACCCCGGCGCCACCCCCCGCCAACTGCACGACCGCAAAGAGTCCGGCATCCCGCCAAGTCAGATCACCGCGAATCGCTGCCACCATGCTCACAGCGGGGTTGAAGTGCGCGCCCGAGATTGGCCCGAGTATCGCAATCAGCACCGCCAGCATCGCCGCCGTCGCCAGCGTGTTGCCCAGCAGGGCAATCGCGACATTCCCGCCCGACAAGCGGTCAGCCATGATGCCCGAGCCGATCACGGTTGCGAACAACAATGCGGAGCCAAGCGCCTCGGCCCCAAGTCGACGAGAAAGCATCAGGCGGTCCCGATATCGCGCAATTTCGCCTGCAGGCTCAATTTGTCGATGCTGGCGAGCGGCAGGGCGCAGAATAGAGAAATGCGGTTGTTGAGCATCCGGTAGGCGTCGAAGAATGCGGCGTGGATTTCGGCGTCTGTACCTTCGACCGCTGCGGGATCGGGAATGCCCCAATGGGCCGACATCGGCTGACCCGGCCACACCGGGCAGACTTCACTTGCGGCGTTGTCGCAAACGGTGAAGACGAAATCGAGCTTTGGCGCACCGGGGGCCGCAAACTCTTCCCAGTTTTTGGACCGCGCAAAGTCGGTCTTGTGGTTCAGTGTCTGCAATACATGCAGCGCGACCGGATGGACGGCGCCCTTCGGTTGGCTGCCAGCGCTATGGGAGACGAAGCGGCCCTGACCAGCACGGGCCAGGATTGCCTCGGCGAGGATCGACCGGGCGGAATTTCCGGTACACAGAAACAGGACCTGATAGGGGCTGTCGGTCATAAATCCTCCAGACTGCGTTGCATGTAGATATTGTCGAGGCGGCGGCCGAACTTGAAGCCGACACCGGCCAAGCGCCCGGCCTTGCGAAACCCGAGCGCGGTGTGGAGCGCCACCGAATGGGGGTCGGCAGCACCGGGTTCGGCACCCCCGATCACCGCAATCATCTCGCGAAAGCCGCAGGCAGCTGTTCGGGTCAGCAACGCCGCGAGCAGTGGTTTGCCCAGCCCTCTGCCGGTGCTGCGATGGTCGATGTAGATACTGTCTTCCGCGGTGTGGACATAGGCCGGGCGTGGGCGGATTTGGGTGGCATAGGCAAAACCGGCGACATGGCTTTCGAGCTCAATGATCAGGAACGGCCAGCCCGCAGCCTGGATATCGATGATCTTGGCCCGCATCGCTTCGGTGTCCGGCGGGACGGTGTCATAGCTCGCAACACCGGTAAGTACGTGGTGGGCGTAGATTGCCGCTACCGTCGCGCAATCATCGGGAACGGCGTCGCGGATGGTGGGCGTCGTCATTTGGCTGGGTCCGGAGACTTGGGCGCGATCTCCACGCCACAGATTTCCGGCCGCCCTTGGCAGCAATCCTCGGTCAGGAACGCCAGCAGGCGGCGCGTGCCGTCATAATCTGCGGCATAGCGAATCGATCTGCCGTGCCGGGTCGAGCGGGCGAGGCCCGACCGTTCCAGAATCGCCAGATGGTGCGACATGGTTGGGGCTGAGGTTTCGGCGGTGGCGGCAATCTCGCCAGCGCTCAACCCTTCCGGGCCAGCCCGCACGAGCATCCGGAACACCGACAAACGGGTGTCCTGGGCAAGCGCTCCAAATGCAGAAACGGCGGTTTCAGGAGTCATGGCAGCTCTTTGATTTGATGTTTATATAAATATCGAAATATAAAAAAAGAACAAGTCGCAAAAACCCATGCCCAGCCCTTGCGTTGAACGCCGGCTCAAGGCCGCTGTCACAGAACTGCAATCTGATCGTCATAGAAGCTGCACGTCGGATCGGTACCGCGCTGTTGTCGGGATTATTGGCGAGTCGGGCGGGTGCCCGTCACGGCCCCTGCACGGCACAAAGGAGAATGACCTTGCTGAAAAATATTTTGCTCGCAACCGCAGTTGCTGGCGCTGCCCTGACCTCTGCGGCTGTTGAGGCGCGGACCCAGATCCGCGTTGTCGGCTCCTCGACGGTCTATCCATTCACCACCGCGGTCGCTGAGCAGTTCCGCCAGCGCTATCCGAATTTCGGGGCACCGATCGTCGAATCGACCGGGACCGGTGGCGGCTTGAAGCTGTTCTGTGCTGGCATCGGTGCAGCCCACCCCGACATTGCCAACGCGTCACGCCGGATCAAGAAGTCCGAAGTTGATCAGTGCAAATCCAACGGTGTCACTAACATTATCGAGGTCCAAGTCGGGATCGACGGTATCGCATTCGCTCACGCAAAAAACGCGGCTGACTTCGGCCTGACAACGGTCGATATCTATAAGGCTCTTGCGGCGAAGCCTTATGGTAAGCCGAATGCGGCTCGTACTTGGAAGGATGTTAACCCGAAACTGCCTGCTACCAAGATCGAAGTGCTTGGCCCACCGCCGACATCGGGGACCCGCGACGCCTTCAATGAATTGGTAATGATTGCTGGCTGTGAGGCAAACCCATCGATGCTTGCGCTGAAGAAGTCGGACAAAAAGAAATACGAGGAGACTTGCAGCAAGGTCCGTGAGGACGGTCCGTTTATCGAAGCCGGCGAGAACGACAATTTGATCGTTCAGAAGCTGGTTTCGAACCCGTCCGCGATCGGAATTTTCGGCTATTCCTATCTTGAGGAGAATGCCGATAAGGTCAAAGGCGTGGCGATCAACGGTGCCAAGCCGACCTATCAATCGATCTCGACCTACGCTTACCCGGCCTCGCGTCCGCTTTATATCTACGCCAAGGGCCAGCATGTCCGTGCGATCCGCGGTCTGCGCGAATTCCTGGTGGAATATTCGAAGGATTCGACCTGGGGTCCGAAGGGCTATCTTGCCAAGCGTGGCTTGGTCGCCGCTCCTGACGCAATCCGCGCCAAGAATGCGTCGAACGCCACGGCACTGACCGCGCTTGATCTGGCTTCGGTTAAATAATCTAGGCGGGGCGGTGGGTTTGGTCCCGCCGCCCCGTTTCAATTTGTTACTGTTTCCGGAACCGGGGGTTTAAAGGCAGTCATGTCGCTGACAGCGATCACCTTTGTGATGCTCGGGCTAGCCTTGATCGGCTTCCTGACCGGACGCGCCCGAGCAGCTGCTTTTTTTCCAGCCGGGAAAATTACGGCGCAGCAAGCTGCGAGCGTTCATTCACGCCCCGGCCAGCACGGCTGGTTCGTTGCCCTCTGGGCGCTCGTCCCCGCCCTATTGTTGATTGGTGTTTGGGGGCAGGTCTCCAGCGGTGTTTTCGACGCGCAGGCCATTGCCAGCGTTCCGGCCGCCGAACGCGCGACCACCCAGGTCGATATTGACGCCTTCCTGAACGAGGTTCGCGGCTTGGCGTTGGGTGAAATCGACGCCGGTTTTGACCCGAATTCTGAAAAAGCAGCTGTCGCCTGGAATGAAGCCCGCGACCGTTACAATTTGCTCGCTGGTGTGCTGGCCGTGGCGTTGGCCGTGGCTGGTGGACTCTGGGCCTACACGCGGGTCACGCCGGCCTTCCGCGCTCGCCCACGGGTTGAACGCTTTGTGATGTCGTTGCTGGTGATCGCGTCAACCGTGGCCATCCTGACGACAGTCGGCATCGTCGGTTCCCTGTTGTTCGAGAGCTACCTGTTTTTCGAAAAAGTATCCTTTGTCGAATTTGTCACCGGCACGGTCTGGTCGCCGCAGACGGCGATGCGTGCAGACCAGGTTGGTTCTTCGGGTGCATTTGGCGCGGTTCCGTTGTTCTGGGGGACCATCTTTATCGGTGCCATCATCGCGATGATCGTAGCGATCCCGCTCGGCCTGATGGCGGCGATTTACCTGACCCAATATGCCCGGCCGCAAGTCCGCACCTATTTGAAACCAGCGCTCGAAATGCTCGCCGGTGTTCCGACGGTGGTCTACGGCTATTTCGCGGCCTTGACGGTTGCCCCGGCAGTCCGCGAATTTGCTTTGTCGATCGGTGTCGAAAACGCGTCGTCGGAGAGTGCGCTTGCCGCCGGTGCGGTGATGGGCATTATGATCATTCCCTTTGTGTCGTCGATGGCCGATGACGCGATCAATGCTGTGCCGCAAGCGATGCGAGATGGCAGTCTGGCGATGGGTGCAACGAAATCCGAGACGATCCGCAGAGTGTTGATCCCAGCAGCCTTGCCTGGAATTGTTGGCGGTGTGTTGCTCGCGGTCAGCCGCGCCATCGGCGAAACCATGATCGTGGTGATGGCCGCTGGTCTGGCCGCAAACATGACCGCCAACCCGTTTGAATCAGTCACCACCGTCACAGCGCAGATTGTTCAGTTGCTGACCGGTGACCAGGAATTCGACTCGGCCAAGACGTTGTCTGCCTTTGCCCTCGGGCTGGTGCTGTTCGTCGTCACCCTGATCCTCAACATCTACGCGCTCAGCGTCGTCAAAAAATACCGGGAGGCTTATGAGTAGCGTGGCCGCCGAGACGCTGCCCCTTGAGGCAGCAACCCGAACGCCGACCGACTGGAAGTCGGCCGACATGCGCCGCCGTATCCAGAGCCGGTATCGGTCTGAATCCCTATTCAAATTTCTGGGCCTCGCCGCGCTGGCGCTGGCCACCAGCTTCCTGCTGTTCCTGTTGTTCGACATCGGCAGCAAGGGCATCTCGGGGTTTCAGCGCACCGACGTTGAACTGACCGTTACCTATGATCCGGTTGCGCTGGCGCTGACCCCGGGCCAATTGACGGCGTCCGGATCGGACGAAGCCCTACAGGGTGCCGACTGGCGGTCACTGCTGGCGACCACGATGGGCGCGAATGCTGAAGGCATCGTCAGCGATGGTGCCTGGATCGTGCTGCGCGAAACGCTCAGGGCCGATCCCAGCCTCCTTGGCAAAACCACGAAAATCTGGGTTCCGGCGGCAAGCAATATCGACCTGTTGGCCAAGGGGAAAATTCCACGCGGAGATTCGGGGACCGGCAGCCCGATTACGCCCGAACTTCAGGCCAACTATGATCGGCTCGACAAGACTGGGAAGTTGCGCACCACGCTTAACACCACCTTCCTGACCTCCGCAGACTCGACCAGTCCGGAACTGGCCGGCATCTGGGGCGCGGCCAAGGGCTCGTTCCTGACGCTCATCATCTGCATCGGCATCAGCTTCCCCATCGGCGTGCTGTCGGCGATTTACCTTGAGGAATATGCTCCCAAGAACCGCCTGACCGACCTGATTGAGGTCAGCATCAACAATCTGGCGGCGGTCCCGTCGATCATCTTCGGATTGCTCGGCCTAGCGGTGTTCCTGAGTTTCTTCGGGATGCCAAGGTCGGCGCCGCTCGTTGGCGGGTTGACGCTGGCGCTGATGACGCTGCCGGTGATCGTGATTGCGGCGCGCGTTGCCATCAAGGCCGTGCCGCCTTCGATCCGCGACGCCGCCCTTGGGGTCGGTGCGTCGCCGGTTCAGGTGGTGTTCCATCATGTGCTGCCGCTCGCAATGCCGGGCATCCTGACAGGGACGATCATCGGTATGGCCCGCGCGCTCGGTGAAACCGCGCCGCTGCTGATGATCGGAATGCGCGCGTTCATCTCCGACGTACCGTCCGGCTTTGAAAATCCGGCGACCGTGCTCCCGGTTCAGGTGTTCCTGTGGTCCGATGACGTTGCTCGCGGTTTTGTCGAGAAAACGTCGGCCGCGATCATTGTCCTGCTCGTGTTCCTGCTCGCGATGAACGGGCTCGCGATCTATCTTCGCAACAGATTTGAGAGGCGCTGGTGAACACCGTCCTATCCCCGGTTTCCGGGGCCGATATGCAATCCGCCGCGCCGCAGCGCCTGAAAATGCAGGCGAAAGGTGTCGATGTCTTCTATGGCAGCAAACAGGCCATCAAGGACGTATCCATCGACATCGGGCAGGAAAATGTGACGGCCTTCATCGGCCCGTCCGGCTGCGGGAAGTCGACCTTCCTGCGCTGTCTCAACCGCATGAACGATACGGTGGAGAGCGCCCGGATCACCGGTGATATCACGCTGGATGGGGAGGATATCTACGCCGCCCACATGGATGTGGTGCAACTCCGCGCGCGTGTCGGGATGGTGTTCCAGAAGCCCAACCCGTTTCCGAAATCCATCTATGAGAATGTTGCCTATGGCCCGCGTATTCATGGTTTGGCGCGGACCAAGTCCGATATGGACGGCATCGTTGAAGGCAGCCTGAAGCGCGCCGGCCTGTGGGAAGAAGTGAAGGATCGGCTGGCCGACAGCGGGACAGCATTGTCCGGTGGTCAACAGCAGCGGCTTTGCATCGCCCGCGCCATTGCAGTCGATCCTGAAGTCATCCTGATGGATGAACCTTGCTCGGCACTCGATCCGATTGCGACCGCCAAGATTGAGGAATTGATCGACGAACTACGCGGCCGTTATGCAATTGTGATTGTCACGCACAATATGCAGCAGGCCGCGCGGGTCAGCCAGAAGACAGCGTTTTTCCACCTCGGCACGCTGGTGGAATATGGCGATACGTCGGATATCTTCACCAATCCGCGCGAACCACGCACCAAAGACTATATCACCGGCCGCTACGGCTGAGGAGGACAAGCAGATGGTCACCACCAGCCAGGGACATACGGTCAAATCCTTCGACGAGGATCTGGGCCAGCTGCGGGCGATGGTCAGCGAGATGGGCGGCCTTGCCGAGGCGCAGATTCTCGCCGCCATTGACGCATTGACAAAGCGGGATACCGAAGGCGCCGCCAAGGTCGTCGCGCAGGACAAGGCCATCGATGCGATCGAGGCCGAAGTTGAACGGCTGGCCGTCCGGATCATCGCGCTACGCGCGCCGATGGCGGATGATCTGAGAGAGATCATCGCGGCGCTGAAAATCAGCTCGGTACTGGAACGGATTGGCGACTATGCCAAGAATATCGCCAAACGGACGTCGGTGCTCGCCGACACCGGGGCGATCCGACCGGTGTCCATCCTACCCGAAATGGGCCGGGTGGTGGCTGAAATGGTCAAGAATGCGCTCGATTCGTTCATTGACCGCGATGCCGAAATGGCCGTGGCGGTGTGTCAGCGCGACCAGGTGGTGGATGATTATTACACCAGCATTTTCCGGGCGCTGCTGACCTATATGATGGAGAACCCGCATCATATCACCGCGTCCGCGCATCTGCTGTTCATCGCCAAAAATCTGGAGCGAATTGGCGACCATGCCACCAACGTGGCCGAAATGGTCCATTTCGGGGTTACCGGCGCACATATCGGCGATCGACCCAAGGCCGATGCGACGCCGTACGAAAAAGTCATGTCGCCGTCGGCAGGATAATCGTCCCATGAAACCGAAGATCCTGCTGGTGGAAGACGACAAAAATCTCGTCGAGCTGGTACGCTACAACCTCGAGAAAGAGGGCTTTGACGTCGTCCAGACCGACGACGGCGAGGAGGCGATGGTGCTTGCTGAAGAGGAAAAGCCCGATCTCGTCATTCTCGACTGGATGATCGCCAATCTGTCGGGGATCGAAGTGTGCCGCCGCCTGCGCCGTCAGACCTCCACCGCCAATCTGCCGATCGTCATGCTGACCGCCCGGGCCGAGGAAGGTGACCGCATCCGTGGTCTGGAGACCGGGGCGGATGACTATATCACCAAGCCGTTTTCGCCGCGCGAACTGGTCGCCCGGATCCGGGCCGTGCTGCGGCGACTGCGTCCGGCCTTGCAGGGCGGCAGCCTGGATTATGCCGGGATTGTGATGGACACAGCGGCACACAAGGTGCTGCGGGACGGCACCTCGGTGGTGCTCGGGCCGACCGAATTCCGGCTACTGCGGCATTTCCTCGAACATCCAGGTCGGGTGTTTTCCCGCGAGCAGCTGCTCGATGCGGTTTGGGGCCGCGACGTCTATGTCGAACAGCGCACGGTGGATGTGCATATCCGCCGGCTGCGCAAGGCGATTAATGCCGATGACGTGCTGCCGGATGTAATCCGGACGGTGCGAAGTGCTGGTTATGCGCTTGATTCCGACGCGATGGCGGCAACGGCTTAGCCTTGCCGGTTCGCCATCCCCGCTCAGGATGAGGGGAGGGTGGGGTTGTCTCAAGCACGTAGGCAGTGGCACCAACCGCTGCATATGTCGTTCCACCTCGTTCACCACCCTGACTATGTCGCGCCGCTGCCTCCGGGGCACAGCTTTCCGATGGACAAATATGCCCTGGTGATGATCGCCTTGCGCGAGGCCGGTGCAATTTGGGCTGAGCATCTGCCGGAGCCAATGCCGCGGGACTGGATCGCGGCGGTTCACGACCCCGACTATGTTGATGCAGTGCTGGCCGCCACCGTCGATCCGGGAATTGAGCGTCGCATCGGGTTTCCGGTCAATCAACGCGTCGCGAGGCGGTCGCAATTGTCGGTCGGTGGCACCTGGCTGGCGGCAAAATTGGCCTTGAAGCACGGCTATGCGGCGAACAGTGCCGGTGGCAGCCACCATGCGCATGCCGACAGCGGTGCGGGCTATTGCGTGTTCAACGATCTGGCGGCCGCCGCTTACCGACTGCTGACGGACGGTGATGCGCGGCGGGTGATGGTGGTTGATCTTGACGTGCACCAGGGTGACGGAACCGCGAGTCTGCTGGCTGGGCGGGCCCATGCCTTCACCTTTTCCATGCACGCCGCGCGGAATTTTCCGGCGCGAAAGGCCCGGTCCTCGCGGGATATCGAACTTCCCGACGGGACGGCCGATGCGGACTATCTGGCGGTGCTGACCCGCGAGCTTGCGGACAGTCTGGATAGGTTCGCGCCCGATCTGGTGCTGTTGCAGGCCGGGGTTGATCCGCATGTCGATGACCGGCTGGGGCGGCTGGCGATAACCGATGCCGGGCTGGTGGCGCGGGACCGGTTGGTCGCCGCCGCGTGCCGAAGCCGGGGAATAGCGCTCGCCTCTACACTGGGTGGTGGCTACGGCACCGACCGTATGGCGGTGGCAAGGCGGCATGCCGCCGGCATCCTGTCCCAAGCCGCTGCAATGCAGACCTAACATTTTCTTCTTTGCCCCTTATGTCACGCAGGCGTAGGAAACAGCGCAAATAACCGCGCAAGGGCAACAATGGCGACGGCATATAAGATGGTTTTGGGCGGCGAAGCCCGCGTGAAACAGGTAGCGGAAAGCGTGGTGGTCCGGTTCGTCGGCGATAGCGGCGACGGGATGCAGCTGACCGGTGGTCAGTTCACGCTGTCCACGGCGCTTGCGGGCAGCGACCTAGCGACCTTCCCGGACTTTCCCGCCGAAATCCGCGCGCCGCAGGGCACGTTGTTCGGTGTCTCCGGCTTTCAGATCAACTTTGGATCAACCGACATTGAAACGGCGGGGGATGCGCCGGATGTGCTGATTGCGATGAACCCGGCGGCGTTGAAATCCAATGTCGACGCCCTGGTTCCCGGTGGATTGATCATTGCCGACAGCGGCGAATTCGGGGCGCGCAACCTGTCCAAGGCGGGCTATGACGCGAACCCGCTGGAGGATGACAGCCTGTCGAAATGGCAGCTACTGGCGTTCAACATTTCGCAGCTGACGCTGGAAGCGGTGAAGCCGTTCGGCCTTGGCAACAAGGAAGCGCTGCGCTGCAAGAATATGTGGACGCTGGGTCTGGCGCTCTGGATGTTCGACCGCGACCGTGCGCCGCTCATCGACTGGTTGAAGGGCAAATTCGCCAAACTGCCGGTGCTAGCGGATGCCAATATCGCGGCCCTGAATGCCGGTCATGCCTACGGTGAAACGGCGGAGATTGGCGGACCGCTGAAGCAGTTTGACGTTGGCGCAGCGGCGGCAGTGCCCGGGCTGTACCGGACGGTGACGGGAGGCGAGGCCCTGTCGCTTGGGCTGGTGGCCGGTGCGCAGCTGGCGGGACTGCCGATGTTCTTTGGCTCCTATCCGATCACACCGGCATCCTCGCTGCTGCACACGCTCGCCGGCCTCAAGGAATATGACGTCACCACCTTCCAGGCGGAGGATGAGATTGCCGCGATTTGTTCGGCAATTGGTGCATCCTATGCCGGCAAGCTCGGCGTTACCTCGTCGTCGGGACCCGGCATTGCCCTAAAGGGCGAGGCGATGGGCTTGGCGATCATGACCGAGCTGCCGCTGGTCATCGTTAATTCGCAGCGCGGTGGCCCCTCCACCGGCCTCCCCACCAAGACCGAGCAGTCGGACCTGTATCAGGCCGTCTATGGCCGCAACGGCGATGCCCCGCTGGTGGTTATCGCCGCCCGGTCGCCAACCGACTGTTTTGAGGTGGCCATCGAGGCAGTGCGGCTGGCGACCCAGTTCATGACCCCGGTGATGATGCTGACCGATGGCTATATCTCAAACGCGGCCGAGCCGTGGCGGGTGCCGGATATGACCAGCTTCACCGCCTTTCCAGCATCCTTCCACACCGATGTTCCGGAGGAGGGTGTTCAAAGCCCCTACCAGCGCGATCCCGAGACCTTGAAGCGCGTCTGGATCAAGCCCGGCACCCCCGGTCTGATGCACCGCATCGGCGGGATCGAGAAGGCTGTTGCCACCGGCCATATCAATTACGAAGCCGCCAACCATCAGAAGATGACCGATATCCGGCAGGCCAAGATCAACGGCGTCGCCAACCATATCCCTGATCAGGGGGTGGAGTTGGGTGAGGCGTCGGGCAAATTGGTGGTGGTTGGTTGGGGATCGACCTACGGCCCCATCCATCAGGCCGTCCGGCGCGCCCGCGCCGCCGGGGCCGACGTCAGCCATGTCCACATCCGCCACATCTGGCCACTGCCGAAGAATCTCGGCGCCCTGCTGAAGGGCTATGAGCGGATTCTGGTGCCGGAAATGAACACCGGCCAGCTGAAAACCGTGCTGCGCGACCAGTTTCTGGTCGATGCCAAACCGCTCAACAAAGTATCCGGCCAACCCTTCCGGATCGCTGAGATCGAAGACGCGATTGCGGAGATGCTCGCATGAACGACATGACTCCCATCCGCACGACCAAGCCCGATGACTGGGCGACCGATCAGGAGGTGCGCTGGTGCCCGGGTTGCGGGGATTATGCGATCCTGAAGGCGGTGCAGCGCACGATGCCGGAGATTGGGGCGACGCCGGAGAATACGGTGTTCGTCAGCGGCATCGGCTGTTCATCAAGGTTCCCATATTATATGGAAACCTATGGCTTCCACACCATTCACGGTCGTGCGCCTGCGGTAGCGACGGGCGTTAAGCTTGCCAATCCGGAACTGGACGTCTGGCTGATCACCGGCGACGGTGACGGGCTGTCGATTGGCGGCAACCATATGCTGCACCTGATCCGCCGAAATCTCGATTGCCAGGTGCTGCTGTTCAACAACGAGATTTACGGCCTGACCAAGGGGCAATATTCGCCGACCAGCCGGGTCGGGACCAAGTCACCCTCAACACCGTTCGGCTCGGTGGACCGACCGGCCAGCCCCTGCGCCTTTGCGCTGGGGGCAGGCGGGCGCTTCATTGCCCGGGCTATCGACACTGGCAAGCAACTGCCGGAGATGCTGAAGCGTGCCTATTTCAACAAGGGCACCAGCTTCCTCGAAATCTACCAGAATTGCATTGTCTACAACGACGGCGTGTTCGAACCTTTCACGGCGAAGAAAGAAGCGGCGGCGAATCAGCTGTGGCTCGAACACGGCAAGCAAATGCTGTTTGCTGGCGGTGCCAAGGGCCTGAAACTCAACCGCGACGCCCTGCGGCTGGAGGTTGTCGATGTGGCAGTCGACGGCACCGCAGATGTTTTGGTGCACGATGAAACCAATAAGGGCATCGCGCAGATGCTGATCGACATGGTCATGCCGGAATTTCCGGTGGCGCTCGGGGTGATCTATGCCGACCCGGCCCCGACCTTTGAGGCGGCGGTGGTCGCGCAGAATCGCGCGCTGTCCGAAGGTAAATCCCCTGACCTCAACAAGCTGATCCGCAAGGGCCAGACCTGGAGCGTCGACAAAATTGCGCCGCACGGACTGTAGCGGCGTCTTGCCTTTCGCGCCCGGCTCCACCATATGCCCTCGCGGGAGCTGGGCGGGCAGATCACTCGCCAACCCGGTCAGGTCCGGAAGGAAGCAGCCGCAACGATTCCGGTCTGGGTCGTCCCGGCTCCCACCCATCACTTGCGCAGCCACCTGCGCTGCTCCACGGTTATCCGCATGAGCGATCCGAGTCCCCCCGAAGCCTACCGCGTCCTTGCCCGCAAATACCGGCCGGCGAATTTCGATTCGCTGATTGGGCAGGATGCCATGGTGCGGACGCTCGGCAATGCGATTGCGCGGGACCGGTTGGCCCATGCCTATCTGCTGACGGGTGTTCGCGGGGTCGGCAAGACCTCCACCGCGCGAATCATCGCCAAGGCATTGAACTGCATCGGGCCGGACGGTCAGGGCGGCCCGACAATCAGCCCGTGCGGCGTCTGTGAGCCGTGCGTGGCGATATCGGCCGGACGTCATATTGACGTGATCGAAATGGATGCGGCGTCGAATACCGGTGTCGATGACGTCCGGGAGATTATCGAGGCGGTGCGCTATGCGGCCGTTTCGGCCCGGTTCAAAATCTACATTATCGACGAAGTGCACATGCTGTCGAAGAACGCCTTCAATGCGCTGTTGAAGACGCTTGAGGAACCACCGCCGCATGTGAAATTCATCTTTGCGACGACCGAAGTGCAGAAACTGCCGGTGACCGTCTTGTCACGGTGCCAGCGCTTTGATCTCCGGCGCATTCCGCTGGAAAAGCTGGCGGAGCATTTCGGCAAGGTGTCGGCGGCGGAAGGGGCGACCGTCGATGCCGAGGCCCTGGCACTCATTGCCCGGGCCGCCGAAGGTTCGGTGCGGGACGGCCTGTCGATTCTCGATCAGGCGATTGCGCACGGGCAGGGAGCCGTCAGCGCCGATGCGGTGCGGGATATGCTCGGCCTCAGTGATCGGGGCCGGGTCCGTGAACTGATGGCGGCGTTGCTGGCAGGCGATGCGCGCACCGCGCTCGACAATCTGCGCGACCAATATGACCTGGGCGTCAACCCCGACATGGTGGTGCAGGAACTGCTGGAGCTGACTCATACCATCACCCGGGCAAAGGTGGCCGGAGCCAATGATCCGGCGCTCGGGGAGGGGGAGCGGGCGGCGATCAACGATTGGGCGAAGGGTCTGTCTTTCCCGAATGTCCACCGGCTGTGGCAATTGCTGCTGAAGGGACTGGCCGAGGTGCGGGAGGCGCCCTTGCCGATCCAGGCGGCGGAGATGGCGTTGCTGCGCATCACCCATGCCTCCACGCTGCCGGACCCGGGTGATTTGATCCGGAAATGGGGCAGTGCGACGCTCACCGATGCTGCCCCTGCACCGGCTCCCCCATCGGAGCCCGAGGAACCACAGCTGGCGATGCAGGCGGTGCCGCTCCGGACACCCGACCGGGTTCCAACGGTTGAAACCCCCGTGGATTTCGCCGCACTCGTGCAATTGTTTGAAGACAAGCGCGAGCCGATGCTGGCGCTGGTGTTGCACGACAATGCACGGCTGGTGCGCTACGCCCCGCCGCTGCTGGAACTCAATCTGGTGGGGGCCCGGCCTGACTTCACCCAGCAGGTGATGCGCAGCCTGGAACTCTGGACCGGTCAGCGCTGGACGGTGACCCTGTCGCGGGAGGATGGGCAGCCGACAATCCGGGAGGCTGTTGAGGCGGCCTTGGCCGCCGAACGCGCCGCAATTCTCGCCGACCCGGCGGTCCGCCGCCTGATGGAGGCGTTCCCGGAAGCCGAATTGATCGACTTCGGCACCGACCCCGACGTTCAGAAATCCCTGCAAATCCGGAGCGCTTGAATGGCCGATATCGAAGACATGCTGCGGGCGGCACAGGAAGCGGCCCAGAATATTCAGCGGCAGATGGAGGGCGCACAGGCCATGCTCGACCAGATCGAGGTCGAAGGCGTGTCCGGCGGCGGCCTGGTCCGCATCCGCTGCACCGCCAAGGGCCGCATCCTCGCCGTCACCATCGACCCGTCCCTGCTGACTCCCAATGACAAGGACATGCTGGAAGACCTGATCGCAGTCGCCTTCAACGATGCGAGAGCCAAAGCGGACACGGCATCCAATGCGGAGATGGCAAAAGTGACGAGCGGATTGCCATTGCCGGCAGGGTTCAAACTGCCAATGTAGCAGGGCTCACCCCTTCAAACATCCATCCAGGTTTTGCTCCCGGACCACCCTGATCCATTTCTCGATATTGCGGGCGTAGCGTTTGGTGTAGCCCGCTGGGCGTTTGGCGTCGCGTTTGATGGGGGACGGCAGGATTGCGGCGAGGCGGGCGGCTTCGCGTTTGGTCAGTTTGTTGGCGCCATGTTTGAAATAGCGCTGGGCCCCGGCCTCAACCCCGTAGGTGTGGATACCGATTTCCACGACATTCAGATAGACTTCCATGATCCGGCGTTTGCCCCAGATTTGTTCGATCAGGAAGGTGAACCAGGCCTCCAGCCCCTTGCGGGCATAGGAGCGCTGTGGCCACAGGAAGACGTTTTTGGCGGTCTGCTGGCTGACGGTTGATCCACCGCGCAATTTCTTGCCTTCCAGATTTTTCTGCATCGCAGCCGCCATCGCCTCGATATCGAAACCGCTGTGGGTGCAGAAATTCTTGTCCTCGGCGGTGATCACCGCTTGCGCCATGCGGGCATCAATCCGGTCGAGCGAAACCCAGGTTTGTTTCGGCGAATGACCGGCCAGGCTGTCGCGGATCATGAGGGCCGTGGTTGGTGGGTTCAGATATTTATAGGCAAAGACCCAGACCACTGATGCCACGGCGAGCAGGAAGGCGAGGGTCACCAGCCAGCCGATCAGGCGACCGATGATGCCGGGGGCTCGACCTCTCTGACGTGCCATCGCGCAACTGTCCCCGGTGTGAATCCTGCGCCCACCTTAGCAAGGCCGCCGGGGTCGGGACAGTCTTATGCAGGCTCGAGCAACCGCTGTTCGATGGCGCGTTCCCGGATCGCCTTCTGCAGTTTGTCGAAGGCGCGAACCTCGATCTGGCGGACCCGTTCCCGGGAAATGCTATATTCCTGTGAAAGCTCCTCCAGCGTCCGGGGTTCCTCGGCCAGGCGACGTTCGGTCAGGATGTGGCGCTCGCGGTCATTGAGGGTCGCCAGCGCCTCGTTCAGCAGCGTGTGCCGAACGTTGGTTTCTTCGCGGTCGGCGACAATCTGGTCCTGAAGCGGGCCGTCATCGGCCAGCCAGTCCTGCCATTCGCCCTCGCCATCCTCCGACATTTTCATGTTGAGACTGGTGTCACCGCCGCGCGACATGCGGCGGTTCATGGTCACGACTTCGTCTTCGGTGACCTTCAGGTCGGTGGCGATCTTGGTCACCTGATCGGCGCGCAGGTCGCCGTCTTCGATGGCGTCGATCTTGCCCTTCATCCGGCGCAAATTGAAGAACAGCTTTTTCTGCGCGGCGGTGGTGCCGATTTTCACCAGGCTCCACGACCGCAGGATGAATTCCTGGATCGAGGCGCGAATCCACCACATGGCATAGGTCGATAGCCGGAACCCGCGATCAGGCTCGAACTTCTTGACGCCCTGCATCAAGCCGATATTGCCCTCGGAGATCAGCTCTGACACGGGGAGGCCATAGCCACGGTAGCCCATGGCGATGCGGGCCACGAGGCGCAGGTGGGAGGTCACCAGTTTGTGGGCCGCCACCGAATCCTGATGCTCCTCCCAGCGTTTGGCGAGCATATACTCCTCCTCCGGGGCCAGCAGCGGGAATTTGCGGATTTCCGCCAGATAGCGGTTGAGCGAGGCATCGCCACCAAGGGCGGGTATCGTTGCTGGGACTGCGGCCATGTCGGTGTTCCTGAAAGGGGGCGTTGGTGTCGATGACGTCGGGTGGGGTGATTGCTAAACCAAAAGCATACCAATTAGTTCCTGTATATCGGCAGGTACGGGGCTTTCGAAAGACAGATTTTCTTTTGAAACCGGATGCTGGAACCCCAGTGTCCGGGCATGAAGGGCCTGCCGGGTGAACCCCAGCGTGGTAAGCGCCGGTTTGTGAACCGGGCGTGTCCGGCCATAAGCCGGGTCGCCGAGCAGCGGATGCCCGATGGAGGCCATATGCACCCGAACCTGATGGGTCCGCCCAGTCTCAAGCCTGCATTCAACCGCAGTGGCATCGAGCAGCGGCTGTAGCGTCCGATAGTGGGTAACGGCATGCTTGCCGCGCCCATCCTCCACAATCGCCATTTTCTGCCGGTTGGCCGACGACCTGGCCAATGCCCCCTCAATCCGTCCGGCGGGGGGAATGGGGCGTCCGGCGACCACGGCCAGATACAGCCGCCGCACGCTGTGCGCGGCAAACTGGCGGGACAGGTCGACATGGGCAGGATCGGTCTTGGCGACGACCAACAGGCCCGACGTATCCTTGTCGATGCGGTGGACAATGCCGGGGCGCGCCACCCCGCCGATCCCGGACAGGCGGCCGGCGCAGTGGTGGAGGAGAGCGTTGACCAGCGTCCCATCGAGATTGCCCGCAGCCGGGTGGACAACAAGGCCAGCTGGTTTGTCGACAACGAGCAAATGATCATCTTCGAAGACAATATCGAGGGCGATGTCCTGCGCTGCGGCCGCAGCGGCTGCGGGTTCGGGGATCCGGACCGTCACCATCTCGGACCCGGAAATTTTCTTTGACGGATCGCGCAGCAGGCCAGCCGGGCCGGACACCGCGCCGGCGTTGATCAATGCCTTCAACCGCTCACGGGACAATTGCGGGAGGGCGGCCGCGAGCGCACGGTCAAAGCGCCAGCCCGCCATCTCGGCGGTCAGCGTTACCGTCTGTGTCGACTCGGGCATGACTGTCACGCTAACGATATAGGAATGGCGGTCGAAATTTTCACAGGTCTGGTTGCGGAAATTCTCCGGCACGCCAAAGCGGCGCATCCAGCCGAGGCCTGCGGACTGTTGATTGGCGAGGGCAGGCGGATCGACGCCATTGTGCCGACGACCAATGTTGCTGCCAATCCGTTGACGGCGTTTGAGGTTGATCCGGCGAGCTTGTTGCGGACGCACCGGGCCGCGCGGGAGGCGGGACAGGCGGTCATTGGCAGCTATCATTCCCACCCGAACGGACATCCACTGCCATCGGCCCGCGACACAGCCCGGGCCAACGGCTCGGGCGAAATCTGGCTGATCGCGGCGCAGGGTGGCGTTCGGGCCTTCGTTAGCTCTGCGACAGGGTTTCAGTCGGTTGACCTGCGTGACGTCGATGCCGCCACCGGAGATCTGGGGTAGCCTGCCGTCTCAGGTCCGGAGGTTTGCCGCGAACGTCCGCAGGTCCGCCAGAAACAGTTCGGGTTCTTCAAGGCTGGCGAAATGGCCGCCGCGAGGCATGCTGGTCCAATGCACGATATTATAGCCGCGCTCCGCCATGGCGCGCGGCGGGAAGGCCAGCAGGTCGTGCGGGAAGGCGGCACAGCCGGTTGGGACTTCGATCCGCCGGTCCGCCGGGATGCTGAACCCACCTTCGGCAAACATCCCGGCATAAATCCATGTCGCGGTGTGGAATGACCTTGTGGTCAGATAGATCATGATGTTGGTCAACATCTGGTCCATGGAGAATGGATAGTCGGCGACGCTTGGCCCGCCGGGGTCAACATCGCTCCAGCCCGCAAATTTCTCGGCAAGCCACGCGGCAACGCCCATGGGCGAATCCATCATGGCATAGGCAAGGCTTTGCGGCTTGGTGCCTTGCAGTTGCAGATAGGCCGTTTCCCGGTCGCGCACCGTCATGGCCTGAACCAACCATGCGGTTTCGGCCGGCGTCGTCGGGTTCATATCGGCGGGGCGGAGGCCGAAGCCGCTGATGTGCAAGCCGGTCAGGCGCTGACTGTCGAGGCCAAGCCAGCCGCCGATGACACAGCCCCAGTCACCACCTTGATAGACATAATGGCCATACCCGAGCGCTGGCATCAGCTTGTCGTAAAGTGCAGCGACGGCACGGGGCCCGAGCGGTGATTTCGGTTTGTCCGACCAAGCGTAACCGGGGAGCGACGGTGCGACTACGTGGAAGGCAGGGGCGTTCGGGTCTTCGGGTTCCGCCAACCGGTCGATGAGCGCATCGAATTCGACGATGGAACCCGGCCAGCCATGTGCGATCAGCAGCGGCTGCGCATCCGCACGGGATGAACGGCGGTGGATGGCATGGAGATGAAAGCCCGACTCGACCTCGACCCGGACCTGTGGATGGCGATTGAGCCGCGCGACGGCGGTGGGCCAGTCAAAGATCGTCAACCAATAGTCCCGCAAGGCCTCGAGGTAGCCGCGGCTCGCCCCATAGTGCCAGCGTGCACCGGCGGGCTCTTCGAAAAAGCGGAATTCCGCGACCCGACGTTGAATCCAGCCGGCCTCATCTTCTGCGACCGGGATGGTGAAGGGTGTGACTGTCATTCTGCCCGCTCCAATGGTCTCGCTCCCAAAATCATGTCGCTGGCTTTTTCCGCGATCATCATCGTTGGCGCGTTGGTATTGCCGCTGATCAGGGTCGGCATCACGCTGGCGTCGACGACGCGCAGGCCCTCCACACCACGAACCCGCAACTCCGGATCGACGACGCTGGCGGGGTCTGCACCCATCCGGCAGGTGCCGACGGGGTGATAGATGGTCTCCGCCCAGTCGCGGACAGCGGCGATCATGTCATCGCGGTTCCGGACGGCTTCACCCGGCCAATATTCCTTGCCGCGGAACGGCGCGAGTGCGGGCGAATTGGCGATCCTCCGGGTGATCTCGATGCCCGCGAGCAGCGTTTCAAGATCGGCAGGGGCCGACAGATAATTGGCATCGATGGCGGGATGGTCGGCCGGATTGGCCGATTTCAACAGGATCGTGCCCCGGCTTTCCGGACGAACCTGACAGACATGCATCTGATAGCCATGTTCTGCGCTCATCTCGCCGCGCCCGTGCGGATCAACCCGGGCGGCGACGAAATGGATTTGCACGTCCGGTGCAGCAAGGCCTTCCCGGGTTGAGAAAAAGGCCCCGGCTGGTGTCGGGATATAGCTGCCCGGCCCTTCCTTTCGCACCGCCCAGTTCAGGAAGGTCAAAACCTGCCGGTGGAATTTGGCATTGCCGTTGAGCGTCACCGGTTGGGTGCACTGCCATTGCAGGATGACGTCCAGATGATCCTGAAGGTTGCGCCCAACGTCCGGCAGGTCATGGGTGACGGCGATCCCCATGTCCTTCAGGTGGGCCGCCGGGCCAATTCCGGACAGCATCAGCAACTGCGGGGAGTTGATTGCACCGCCGGCGAGGATCACCTCCCGCCCCGCCACATATCCGGTTTCGGCCAAGCTGACGCCGGTGGCGCGTTTGCCCTCGAAGGTCACCCGTTCGACAAGGACACCGGTGCGGACCTCCAGATTGCGGCGTTTCATCGCCGGGACCAGATAGGCGGTCGCTGCCGACCAGCGGCTGCCGTCCTTGGTGGTCGAATCGTACATGCCCGCGCCGTCCATCGAGGGACCGTTGAAATCCGTGTTGCGCTCCAATCCGGCCTCGACCGCCGCATCGATAAACGCCTTCGACAGCGGATGGTCGGCATGGCGGGATGTCGTGTTGAGCGGTCCGGCCCCGCCGTGCAGGTCATCGGCCCCACGTTCGGACGATTCGCTGCGCTTGAAATAGGGCAGGATGTCGCTCCAGCCCCAGCCTGTGCAGCCAAGCTGGGCCCAATGGTCATAGTCACTGCTGTGGCCGCGGATATACACCATGCCGTTGACCGAGGAGGAGCCGCCAAGCGCCTTGCCGCGCGGCCAGAATAGTTTCCGGTTGTTCAGGTGGCGCTGCGGCTCGGTCCAATAGGACCAGTTGGCGGCATGCTGCTTTTCCGGTGGGATGATCTCGCCGAGCCCCGCCGGCATTTTGAACATGATCCCCTTGTCGCTGCCACCGGCTTCCAGCAGCAGGACGCGCTTCGAAGGGTCAGCCGACAACCGGTTGGCGAGCACGCAGCCCGCGCTGCCAGCGCCCACAATGATATAGTCGTAGATGTCAGCCATTAATGTCGGTGCTCCAGTCAAGTCGACCAATGATTACGGGGCGGACCGGCAAGCGGGCAAGCTATCTAAGGGACGGATTTCGGCCTAGCATCGGCGGCATGACGCTCGACCCGATGTCCCGCCCGCTGGTGCCGCCACGGCCCTTTCATGCATTCCAGCTGGGGGAGAAGTTCCCTCTCCCGGCGCGGACCCTGACCGAGGCGCATTTGTCGGCGTTCCAGGCCCTGTCCGGCGACAATCACCCCATTCACTATGATCGGGAGTATTGTCGGGCGGCAGGCCATGCGGAGTTGCTGGCACACGGCCTGCAGGTGTTGGCGCTGACCGCAGCGGGCGCGGGGTTGCTGCCGCACCTGATGGGGGAGAAGCTGGTTGGGATGATCGAGGTTGAGGCCAAGGTGCTGAAGCCGGTCTATTGCGGCGACACCCTCTATCCGATGCTGGAGATCATCGAACTGAGGCAGCAGCGGACGACCGGCGTGCTGCGCGTTGCAGCCACCGTCGATAACCAACACGGAGAGCGGGTGCTATCCGGCAGTCACGCCTATTTGTTGCAGCTCTAGGCTGCCTTGGCGAGAACCGGGGCTTCCAGCCCGAACTCAGCTTCGGCCTTGGCGATCAGGGCGCGATCATCGTGATCCCAGGGGTGAAAACTCGGGCGGAACCAGGATAGCCACTGCGGGAACACCCGGCGCAGCGCCCCCGGCTTGCCGAGCAGATACCAGGCAAGTTTGGCCGTGGCTTTCCAGCCGGTGATGCCATCTTGGCTCAGGAGGTCGAGCGTGTCGCGGCTCCGCCCCAGCACGAAATTCTTCGACACATTGAGCATGATCAACGCCCGGAGAAGGTAGCGCTTGCGGGCCGGCAGGTGGCGGCTGGCATGGAGAAATGTGTCAAAGGCCACCGCCTTGTGCTCAATCTCCTCAATCGCATGCCATGACCACATGCGGCGCGCCTCCGGTGCGGCCCCCGCAAAGCTGTCGGAATGCGACAGCATCGAATTGGCGAAAATCGCGGTGAAATGTTCCAGCGCCGCCGTGATCGTCAGTTGGATGAGCGGCGGTTGCGCCCGGCTGAGCGTCAGCCGTTCGCGGACCCAGACATCCATATGCGCGGTGTCATAACCGGCATCGGTGACCTGACGGTTGAAGGCGACATGCTCGCGCGTGTGCAGGACCTCCTGCTTCACAAAGGCATTGATTTGTGATTTCAGCGGTTCGGGCACCTCGTCCCGGTAGTGGCGGACCGCCTCGATGAAAAAGGCCTCCCCCTGCGGAAAGGTGATCGACATGGCGTTGTTGAACGCGGTTGCAACCGGGTTATTGTTAAGCCACCAGCGCGACCGTTTCTCCTCTCGGCCAAATGCGATGTTGCGCGGCGTGATCGACAGGTCGGTCGGGGTGGGGCTGTGCATGGCGTTGTCCCGGAAAACGATTATGATGACGCCGATATGACAGAATATTTACATAAATGTCAATAAGCCCGAAACGCTTGCGCCGGACGGCCGAGGATGCCCGTGCGGCTGCGCTTGATGCCGCCCAATCCCGGCTAAGGGCTGATGGTCCAGCAGCTATGACCCTCAAGGCGATTGCCGCCGACATCGGCGTGACCCACGCCAATCTTCTTCATCATTTCGGGTCGGCGGCAGGGCTTCAGGACGCGCTGATGGCGCGGATGATTCAGGATGCCGTGACCGGTGTCGCGGCCGCAGTCGCTCGCCTGCGGGGTGGGGAGGGCAGCCCGCGCAATCTGGTTGATGCGGCATTTGATGCCTTCAGCGAAGCCGGGATCGGACGGTTGGCCGCGTGGCTGCACGCGACCGGCGATACCGACCGGTTGCAACCGCTGTTCGCCATTCTTGGCGACCTTGTCCGCGCCCTCGAAGCCGATGCAATGCTACCCCCGGACAAGGCGCGGGCGCGCATTGCCGACATGACTTTGACACTGGTGCTGATGGGCCTGGGCGATGCGCTCGCCGGACCAATGCTGCACACCGCCGTCATTTGCGACCGAATGCGCTCCCGCGAAATCGCGACAGCAATCCTGATCGACAATATCAACAGGTCCTGACCCTAGGCCCGCTTCAACACCACCTGCATGCTGCGGACGCCGTGGACGAAGGAGGAGACGACCCGGTCGGGCTCACTCACGACGGTGGGGCGCAGGCCGCGCGCGATCAGCTCTTCCATCAGCACGGCGACCTGGAGTTCCGCCAGCCGGGCGCCGACGCAGCGGTGGATGCCGTAGCCGAAGGCGAGATGTCGGCGCGCATTGGGCCGGTCGGCGATATAGGCTTCGGCGTTCGGGAACACGCTCTCGTCACGGTTGCCCGACATGTACCAAAGCACGATCTTTGACTTCGCCGGGATTGTCTTGCCGCCAAGTTCGACGTCCTGGGTGGTGGTCCGACGCATATGCGCAAGCGGGGTTTGCCAGCGGATCAGTTCCTGCGCTGCATTGGGGATCAACTTGGGGTCAGCAACGATTTTTGCCCATTCGGCCGGATAATCGGTCGCGACCATGGCAAGGCCCGACATGGTGTTGCGGGTGGTGTCATTGCCGCCGACGATCAGCAGGATGAGATTTCCCAGATATTCCTGCGGCGTCATGTTCTTGGTCGCGTCGGAATGGATCATCCGTGAAATAAGGTCCGGTGCCTCTCCCTTTGACGCGCGCTCCTGCCAGAGTCGGGTGAAATAGGCGGCGCATTCCCAGAGCGCCTTCCAACGCTGATCGCTGCGCGCCTGATCCCGGATGCTCTCGATGTCGCCGGCCCAGTCCGACCAGTGGGTCAGCAAGCGCCGATCCTCCCACGGGAAATCGAACAGGATGGCCAGCATGCCAGTGGTCAGTTCGATGGACACCTTGTCCACCCAGTCGAACGGCTCGTCGATGGGTAGTGAGTCGAGCACGGCCTTAGTGCGAGCCCGAACCTCAACGTCCAGACGCGTCATCTCGGACGGGGTGAACGCCGGAGATACAGTGCGGCGCTGACCGGTATGCTGAGGGCGGTCCATGGCGATGAACATCGGCAGCGGCTCGCGGCCTTCCGGTAGCGATTCAGGACCATCACCGAACACGGTGATGCCACCGAATTCCCATGACGAGGAATAGAGCTCAGGCAGCGCCTCGACATGAACAATGTCTTCGTACCGTGTCACCGACCAATAGGGGGCGAAGTCACCCTCCTCGGTTAGGTTGACCGGATCTTCGACACGCATGCGTTCGAACACCGGGCCGAATGTGTTTTCGACCCAATGCGTCGATTCGGCGATCCGCAGGCTGGCCAGCATCGGCTTTGGGTCCAGTTTGAATGCAGTCGCCATTGTGTAGGTCCTCCCAAGACAGGGCGAACATTATGCTTTTTGAGCGAAACGCAAAAGCTGCGTTAGTGGGAGGTTTTGCGGACTCCCGCAACGCACGCGACGCGAACCGGACCGGGTGCTTTCCATCGATGACGAGCCGGATGGACAGCTTGGTCAGGCCGTCGTCGCATAACCTCCATCGACTGGAATGACTGACCCGCAGACAAAACCGCTGGCTTTCGACGCGAGATAGATGGCGATCCCAGCCATATCTTCGGGTGCCCCCCGACGACGCATTGGTGTCGCTGCCATTGTTATCTTGGCGTCTTCATCGCTGATGGCGGCAGTCATTTTCGACGGGAAATAGCCGGGCGCGATGCCGTTGACGGCGATGTTCCGCGCAGCAAGGAATTTGGCCATCATTTTGGTCATGTGATTGATGCCGGCCTTGGAGGCGGCATAACTGTAGGTTTCCAGCGACGAGACATGGATCCCGTCGATCGAACCGATGTTGATGACACGGGCGTAGTCAACGGGCGTGGCGGCGGCCTCGAGCAATTTCACGAGCCGCTGGGTCAGGAAAAACACCGACTTGACGTTGAGGTCGATGACCTTGTCCCAGCCGCTTTCAGGAAAGCTGTCAAATGGCGCGCCCCAGCTTGCGCCCGCATTGTTGACGAGGATGTCGAGCTTGGCTTCGCGGGCCTCCAGTTCCTTGCCAAGGCGTTCGATTTCTTCCATTTTCGACAGATCGGCGGGAAGGGCGATGCATTCGCCAATCTGTGACAGCTCGTCGGCTAGCTTGTGGCAGGCGACGGCATTCCGGGCACTGATATAGACCTTCACGCCATTGGCGACATAGCCGCGGGCGATCATCTCTCCGATGCCGCGTGAGCCACCGGTAATCAGCGCGGTCTTGCCATGGACGGAAAACAGCTCTTCGATTTTCATGACGTGATCCTTCAGACAGGTTCGCCGGCAGCGCGGGCGCGTTCAATGAGAGAGGCTTCGGAGGCGGGCAGGAGTTTGATGGCACGGTACAGGCAGAACCAGACGATTGGTGCCCCTGCATAGACCGAGAGTATCCCGATGCGCAGATTGTCGGTCGTGTCGCTGATCAGCCCAACCATATATGGTCCCATCGCCAGGCCGATGAGATTGGTCCCGAGGAAAAAGGCTGCGGTTGCCGCCCCTCGCATCCGGGGGAGCACCAGGTCCTGGCAGGTGGTGGCGCACGGCCCGAGCCACATAGTCGGGACGGTGCTGATGAAGGCGTACAGAAACAACATCCCTGTCAAATTTTCAGCTGTAAAGGTCAGGATGCCGACCGGCATCGAGACGACCAGTGCAACGATTGCCACCATCAACCGGCCCGAGGGATGCTTCTTGCGGTATTTGTCGCCGAGAACGCCGCCGAGCACGGCCCCGACCCAGCCGCCGCCCGCGCCGATAAAGCCGAGCAGCAGCCCGATCGACAGGCTGTCCGCGCCGAGAATCCGGGTGGCATAGACGAAGATGAAGGCCCCGATGCCGTAGCTGGCATAGGAGGTCAGCCCACCGGCGATGGTGGTGTAGACGAAGGCAGGGGTCTTCCAGATCAGTTGGTGGGTCGGTGCATCGCGCAGACGCAGCGACTGGGTCCAGCTGTAGACACCGTAAATTGCGATCGCCATCGCCATCCACTGGATGGTGTTGGTGGTGATGGCGATTCCGGCAAGTTCACCCAGCGGCTTGCGCTTGTCTGCGGCGAGCAGGCCGTCGGTGAACCAGACCGAGACAATGGCGAGCGCCACCAGCAGGACGGCGACACCGATATTGCGAACCCATTCCACCGGTGCTGCGCGCAGCTTGTACAGGTGGAGCAAGGTGAGCGGCGGCACGACGGCGGTCAGTTCCAGCCAGAATTTCGCGAACGGCGCGGGGTCGGTTGGCTGGATCATGCCATCGGCAATGCCGCGCGGCGGCTCCCGCATTGTCGCGACCAGCGCTGCCAGCAGCAGGCCGGGCAACCCGACCGCGATGAAGGCAACCTGCCAGCCTTTCAGCCCGAAGGGTGCGACACCCGGGTAGGCCGATTGCCACGCCCCGACGATCAACGCGCCGAGGACGAGCGATAGCCCCGACCCGATGTAGATGCCGCTGGAATAGATGGCGAGGACGGTGGCGCGCTTTTCACGCGGGAACCAATCTGACAGCAGCGAATAGGCGGCCGGGCTTGCGCTCGCCTCCCCAACACCCACGCCGACGCGGGCGAGGCCAAGCTGGGTGAAATTCGCGGCAAATCCCGACAAAGCGGTCATGCCCGACCAGAGTGCCAGCCCGAGAGCAATGGTCCGGGTTCGGATCCACGAGTCTGCCAAACGCGCCAGCGGCACCCCGAGCAGCGCATAGAAAAGCGCAAAGGCCGTCCCGAACAGCAGCCCGAGCTGCGCATCGGTAAGGCCGAGGTCTTCCTTCAAATAGGGGGCGAGCGTGGTGATGATCGAGCGGTCGATGAAGTTCAGGACATAGACGATGACCAGAACGATCAGGACATACCAGGCATAGGGTCCGCCGATCCGGATCTCTTTGTCAGACGCATCGCTAGCCATAAACTCTCCCCGAGTGCCGTGATGCCGGTTGATCCGGTTTGTCGGGCATGGCTAGCAGGGGGCAGGCCGCAAGGAAAGCGGCGCTGCGATGGATTGCGGCCTGTTGCTTTCTCTAGGTGGTACCCCGGCAGGGTCTTGCCGACCGCGGCTCAGCGGCCCATGTCCGGACGGCATGATGTTGGGAGATGGATGATGGCCGAAGATTACAGCCCCCCGAAAGTCTGGACCTGGAACAAGGCAAGCGGCGGCCGTTTCGCTGCGATCAATCGTCCGATCGCCGGCCCGACGCATGACAAGGATTTGCCGATCGGTCGGCATCCGCTGCAACTCTATTCGCTTGGTACCCCCAATGGTGTGAAGGTCACTGTCCTGCTTGAGGAGTTGCTGGCGGCGGGCCATGCCGGGGCGGACTATGATGCCTGGCTCGTTCGCATTACCGAGGGTGATCAATTTTCCAGCGGCTTTGTCGACGCCAATCCCAATTCCAAGATTCCGGCCCTTGTTGACCGGAGTGGCGCAACGCCGGTGCGGGTGTTCGAATCCGGGGCTATCCTGTTGTACCTCGCCGAAAAATTCGGGGCGTTCCTGCCGGAGGGCGGTGCGGCGCGGGCCGAATGCCTGTCATGGCTGTTCTGGCAAATGGGCAGTGCGCCCTATCTCGGCGGCGGCTTTGGGCATTTCTACGCCTATGCGCCGGTGAAGATTGAATATGCGATCGACCGGTTCGCCATGGAAGTGAAGCGGCAGATGGACGTGCTCGACCGCCGCCTGGCCGAAAGCCGGTTCCTTGCCGGGGATGACTATACCATCGCCGATATGGCGGTCTGGCCCTGGTATGGCGGAATGGCCAAGGGGTTGCTTTACGAGGGCGGCGAATTTCTGCAGGTGCATGAATATAAACATGTCATCCGCTGGGCCGACGAGATCGGCGAGCGGCCTGCGGTGAAGCGCGGACGAATGGTCAACCGGGTCTTCGGCGACCCCGCAACCCAGCTCCACGAACGCCATGACGCCAGCGATTTTGACACCCGGACGCAGGATAAAGTGGGCGACGGGGCCTAGGGTCAGGTTGAATGGCTCCGATCCCGTTCATCCTGAGCGAAGTCGAAGGACCCACGGACACGGTGGCGAGGATCGTGCGTCCTTCGACTTCGCTCAGGAAGAGCGGGTTGGAGTGCGTTTCATGGATTCGCGCCGCCTATTTCGCTTCGTCGAGCAGGGAGGCTGGTTGCACGTGAGATGGTGGGCGCGCTACCATAATTACATCGATTTCGCTGCTGCGCCGATGGAGGCACGGTTCTAGGCCTACGATAGCATTTTCGAATTCCGAACATTGTTGAGACCTCATGCAATGACGTATCGAAGCAAATTGATCGCAATGGTCGCTCTGTTGCTTATGAACATGGGCGGCGCTCAGGCCGACCCAATGCGAACCAATGCCGAATCTTTGTCGGCTGCTGCTACAGAAGTGGCTGAGATTCTAAAATCCGGAAAATTAGAACGCATAAAAAAATATCTCAGATCAAGCAATGTATACTTAAGCGAAAATGGTGAAATTGATGCGCTATTTTCTTGTTTTCTAAGTTGGAACAAAAATTGCATAGAAAAAAAGCAATCTCCTATATCAATTGTTAGTGACAATCACTTTATTCACTACGATCATATCGATCAAAACGTCGTACTAGTTAGCTACATAAGATCGAAAGACAAAGAAAAATTTCTGAAAAATAAAGATAAGTTTTTTGATGAACAATATATTTCCAGCTATTTTTCATGCAATTTTACGTTTGACGTGTCTGGGTGGTATATTGAAAATGGTTGTTACTATGAATCAGAGCCTCCATATATGGAGGATTTCGATTCATAGTATCAATTTCTAGCGAGGCGGATTCAGGAATACGCTTTTGCTGCCTATTTCGCCTCTGCGGGCGTGGCGGCCTCGGTTGTGGCGGCGGCTGTGTCGTTGGCGGCTTCGAGGGTTGCGGCGCCAGCGCTGGCTTCGGCGGCAGTGTCGGCGGTCGCCGTGTCGGATTGGCTGCTGCAGGCAACGAGGGTCAAGCTGGCGAGACCCAGTGCAAGCGCGGTTGGCACTATCTTCATGACGGGTTCCCTTCAGTCCTGCGGGGCGGTTTCGCTGGCGGATTCGACGGATTCGGTAAACTCCGGCAGCGGCTCAACCTCCTCTTCCGGAGGGGTGCCATCGTAGATCAGACCCTCGCGGAACTGGAGATAGGCTGACCGGACGGTGGCATATTCGTCAGCGCTGCCGTTGAGCAAGCCGTCGGTGGTGTCGATCAGGAACGAGCGCGCATCCAAAATTTCAGTGCCGGTCAGGCCGATGAACTCCGGGGTCGTCAGGTTCGCCCGGCCAATGGCGATGCGGTAGGGTTCGACGAAGCGCTCGGCGACAAACGCGGCGCCATCCCGGATTGTCGACGGCCCGTAGAATGGCAGCATGATATAGGGGCCGGATTTAACGCCCCAGACGGCGAGTGTCTGGCCGATATCCTCAACTTCCGCCGGACGTCCCATGTCGGTTGCATGATCGGCGAGGCCGCCAACTCCGAGCACGGTGTTGATGGCAAAGCGGTCGACGATGCGGAATGCCTGGGCGACCTTGCCCTGCAGCAATGCGTTTACGAAGGAATAGGGTTCTTTGACATTCACCAGCGAACTGCCAATGCCGCGCTGCGCTGCGACCGGTACCGTCGCCCGGTAGACTTTGGTGACCGGGAGAATGATGGCTTTGTCGAGGTCGCGGTTGAAGGCGTAGATCGACCGGTTGGTTTTCTCCCACGGGTCCTTCAACGCCTCGGCACTGCTGCCGGGTGTGGTTGCGCAGGCCGCCAGAGAGGAAAGCGCCGCGATCAGGCCAAGCGCACGTACGCGTACAAACAGGTTCATCACCTACTCCTGTGGAACAGCAGGCTGGTTGCCACATCGTGGCAGGAGCGACAAGGGGCAGCGGTTGACCACATATAAAGATAAGTTTATATCCATTCGCCATGCGGAAAGCCCTTTCAGTCCTTCGCGCCCTTGCGGACCCGACCCGGTTGCGGATCGTGGTGCTGCTGCGCGGCATGGAATTGTCGGTCGGTGAACTCGCGCTGGTGCTGGACCAGAGCCAACCCCGGGTATCGCGGCATGTGAAGATTCTGGCCGACGCGCAGCTGATTGTCCGCCACAAGGAAGGGGCCTGGGTCTTTGTCCGGCTGGCGTCGCCGGCGCAGGTTGATCCGGTTCTCGCCCTGCTCGACTCGCTGGACGGCACGAGCGCCGCTGCCGCCGATATTGCCCGGTTGGCGGCGGTTCGCGCCGAGCGGGCCGCGGCGTCGGAAAGCTATTTTGCTGCCCATGCAACGGAATGGGACAGTATCCGGTCCCTGCATGTCGCCGATGAGGCGGTGGAAGCGGCGGTGGTCAAGGCACTGGGCGGGCGGTCGCTTGGCCAGCTGCTCGATATCGGGACCGGCACCGGGCGGATGATCGAATTGCTGGGGCGCGCCGCCACGGCCGCCCTCGGCATCGACCGGTCACCGGAAATGCTCCGGATCGCACGCGCCAAAATCGAAGCGGCGGGAATATCCAGTGCCCAGGTCCGGCAGGGCGACATGAACGCGTTGCCCTTGTCGGATGGGGCGGTCGACACGGTCATTTTGCATCAGGTGCTCCACTATGCCCAGAACCCCGCGAAAGCGATTGGGGAGGCGGCGCGGGTGCTCGGTCCCGGCGGTCATTTGCTGGTCATCGACTTTGCGCCTCACGCGCGGGAGGATTTTCGCAGCGAACATGCCCATGCCCGGCTGGGGTTCGAGGATGAGACGGTCGCCAAATGGATGCGTGCAGCCGGGCTTCGGGCCGAGGTGGTGGCGCAGCTTCCCGGCGATCTGACTGTTACCCTGTGGCTGGGATTCCGGCCCCACTTGGCACGTGTGGAGGCCGCATGACCCTGTCGCTTGCCCAGATGACCGAAGCGGCCCGGGCGGTGGGCGCACCGCTCTATGCCGATTTGGCGGGTGACATTGAAGTGTCGTTCGAGTTTTTTCCACCCAAGACCGAAGCGATGGAGGCGACGCTTTGGGAGTCGGTAAAAACCTTGGAACCGCTCGGCCCCCGCTTTGTGTCGGTGACCTACGGTGCCGGGGGATCAACCCGGGAGCGGACCCATGCAACCGTCGCCCGCATCCGCCGTGAAACCAGCATCGAACCGGCGGCGCATCTGACCTGCGTTGACGCCAGCCGTGACGAGATTGATGCCGTGGCGCGCGACTATTGGGCGGCGGGCATCCGGCATATCGTGGCGCTTCGTGGCGATCCTCCTCGCGCGGGGGAACTATTTGCAGCCAGGCCGGATGGCTATGGATCGGCGGCGGAGTTGGTGGCTGGTCTGCGGAAGGTCGCCGGGTTCGAAATTTCGGTCGGCTGCAATCCGGAAGGTCATCCCGAGTCAGCATCAATGGCCGCCGATATCGACAATCTAAAGCGCAAGATCGATGCCGGGGCGAACCGGGCGATCAGCCAGTTTTTCTTCGAGCCCGAATGTTTCTTCCGGTTTCGCGATGCCGCCGTCGCCGCCGGGATCAAGGCAGAGCTGGTGCCAGGCATCCTGCCGGTCAGCAATTTTGCCCAGGCGGCCCGGATGTCAGCGATGAACGGCACCAGCGTGCCGCCGTGGCTTGCCCGCCTGTACGACGGGCTGGATGACAAGCCTGCCGCGCGGCAGTTGATCGCCGCAACTGTCGCCGCCGAAATGTGCCGTAAACTTTATGCCGGTGGGGTGCGGGAGTTTCATTTCTACACCCTGAACCGGGCCGAACTGTCCTACGCCATCTGCCACCTGCTCGGCCTCCGGCCTGCGGCGGCTGCCCAGGAGATTGCCGCATGATCGCCAGTCAAGCCGCCCTCCGGCTGCGGGCCGAAGCCGCCAAGCGCATTCTGCTGACCGACGGGGCCTGGGGCACGATGATCCAGCGCTACGGCCTCGGCGAGGCGGATTATGCCGGATCGCTTGGCCTGACGCGCGACCAGAAGGGCAACAATGACATGTTGTGCCTGACGCGGCCCGACGTCATCGAAGAAATCACTTTGGCCTATCTCGATGCCGGGTCGGACATTGTGTCAACGAACACATTTTCGTCGACGACGATCAGTCAGGGCGACTATGCGGCGGAACATCTGGTTCGCGACCTGAATATCGCCGCAGCGCGGATTGCCCGCACGGCAGCCGATGCGGCGCAGGCGAAGGATGGCCGTCCGCGCTTCGTTGCCGGGGCGCTTGGGCCGACCAACAAGACGCTGTCCCTGTCGCCGGACGTCAATGATCCGGGCTTTCGCGAAGTGGATTTTGACGGGGTGAAGGCCGTCTATGCCGAGCAGGTGTCGGCGCTGGTCGACGGCGGTGTTGACTTCATCCTGATCGAGACGATTTTCGACACGCTGAATGCCAAGGCGGCGATCATGGCGACGGTCGAGGAGGGGGAGCGGCGCGGCGTCGAACTGCCGATGATGATCTCCATGACCATTACCGACATGTCGGGACGCAACCTGTCCGGCCATGCCATCGACGCCTTTTGGTGGGCGGTCCGGCATGCCAGCCCGCTCACGATCGGGTTGAACTGTTCCTTCGGCGCGGATTTGCTGCGCCCGCATCTGCAGGCGCTGTCCGGCATCGCCGATACGCTGGTGATGGCCTATCCAAATGCCGGCCTTCCAAATGACCTTGGTGCCTACGACGAGACCCCGGCTGTAACCTCTGGCCAGATCGAGGATTGGGCAAAGGGCGGGCTGATCAACATCGTCGGCGGCTGCTGCGGCACGACTCCGGCCCATATCGCCGCCATTGCTAGGGCCGTCGCCAGCTATCCGCCGCGCGCCGTGCCAAAACTGGTGCCGGTCACCCGGCTGACCGGCCTCGATCCGATGATTCTTGCGGCTTAGAGAAACCGGGATCCAATGATGAATGCCGCGCGCACCGACGCTGAAGTCGAAGGGCTGCCCGAGAGGGAACGAACCGCCACCTTCGTCAATATCGGCGAACGGACCAATGTCACCGGCTCGGCCCAGTTCAAGAAGCTGATCATGGCGGGCGACTATCCCGCCGCCGTAGAAGTGGCGCGTCAGCAGGTCGACAACGGTGCCCAGATTGTCGACGTGAACATGGACGAAGGTCTGCTCGATTCCGAGCTGGCGATGACGACCTTCCTGAAACTCATCGCTGCCGAGCCGGACATCGCCCGCGTTCCGATCATGGTCGATTCGTCCAAATGGTCGGTGATCGAGGCCGGGCTGAAATGCGTGTCTGGTAAGCCCATCGTCAATTCCATTTCGATGAAGGAAGGCGAGGCGCCGTTCCTGGAGGCTGCCCGCAAGGTCCGCCGCTATGGGGCCGCCGTGGTGGTGATGGCGTTCGACGAGGTCGGGCAGGCCGACACGGCGGCACGAAAGGTCGAAATCTGCGAGCGGGCCTATAACCTGTTGGTCGGAATCGGGTTTCCGCCGGAAGACATCATCTTCGATCCTAATATCTTTGCGGTCGCCACCGGCATCGAGGAGCACAACAACTACGGCGTCGACTTCATTGACGCCTGCCGGGAAATCCGCGTTCGCTGCCCGCACGCGCACATTTCCGGCGGCGTCTCCAACCTGTCGTTCAGTTTTCGCGGCAACGAGCCGGTGCGTCGCGCGATGCATTCGATCTTCCTGTTCCACGCGATTCAGGCCGGGCTCGACATGGGGATCGTCAATGCCGGGCAACTGGACGTTTATGATGCCATCGATCCGGAACTGCGCGATGCCTGCGAGGATGTGATCCTCAATCGGCGCGACGATGCGACCGAACGGCTGGTCGCCCTGGCCGAGCGCTACAAGGGCACGACGACGGTCGAGGACAAGATTGCGGCGGAATGGCGCGGCTGGCCGGTTGAACGACGGTTAGCGCATGCTTTGGTCAAGGGCCTGGACGCCGATGTTGTGGCCGATACCGAGGAGGCGCGGCAGCTGGCCAAGCGCCCAATCGAGGTCATCGAAGGCCCGCTGATGGCCGGTATGAACATTGTTGGCGACCTGTTCGGGGCCGGGAAGATGTTCCTGCCGCAGGTGGTGAAATCGGCGCGGGTGATGAAAAAGGCCGTCGCCCACCTGCTGCCGTTCATCGAGGCGGAGAAGTCCGAGGGTGCACAGACTAAGGGCCGGATCGTCATGGCAACCGTCAAGGGCGACGTCCACGATATCGGCAAGAACATCGTCGGCGTGGTCCTGCAGTGCAATAATTTCGAGGTCATTGACCTTGGCGTCATGGTGCCGTTCCAGACCATATTGCAGGCAGCGCGCGATAATGATGCCGACATGATCGGCCTCAGTGGTCTGATCACGCCCTCGCTCGATGAGATGGTAACCGTCGCCGCCGAAATGCAGCGAACGGGCATGACAATGCCGCTGCTGATCGGCGGGGCAACGACCAGCCGGGTTCATACGGCGTTGCGGATCGAACCCGCCTATGCCGGACCGGTCATCCATGTCCTAGACGCCAGTCGCGCCGTCGGGGTCGCCTCCGCCCTGACGTCCGACACGATGATGGAAGAATTGGTTGCACGCACGCGCAGCGAATATGCTCATATCCGGGTCGCCCGCGCCAACAAGGGTGAATCGAAACTGGTATCGCTCTCTGCGGCGCAAGCCAATGCCTTCGCTGCCGATTTTGTCGCCCATCCACCGGTCCGGCCAAGCTTCACGGGAGCGCGGAGCTTCACCGTCCCGGTCGGCGACCTCATCCCCTATATCGATTGGACACCCTTCTTCCGGGCTTGGGAACTCGCTGGCAACTATCCGGCCATATTGACCGACACGATCGTCGGCGAAAGCGCCACCGCCCTGTTTGCCGACGCGCAGACAATGCTCGCCACGATCGTTGCCGAGGATTGGCTGCAGGCCAGGGCGGTTGTCGGCTTCTGGCCCGCCCGGCGCGATGGTGACGATGTGCTGCTGTTTGCCGATGACGCCCGCACCTATGTCCTGTCCCGTGTGCCATTCCTACGCCAGCAGGTCGAAAAGCGCGAGGGACGGGCCAATATGTGTCTGGCCGACTTTGTGTCGCCGGATGCCGATTGGCTTGGCGGATTTGCCGTGACCGCTGGTCTTGGCATCGAACCGCACCTCGCCCGGTTCAAGGCGCAGCATGACGACTATTCCGACATTTTGCTGAAGGCGCTGGCCGACCGGCTGGCCGAGGCGATGGCCGAATATATGCATTTGAAGGTCCGGCAGGAGCTGTGGGGCTATGCAGCGGACGAGGCGTTGACCAATGATGATCTGATCCGGGAGAAATATCGCGGTATCCGGCCAGCTCCCGGTTATCCGGCCTGTCCCGACCATAGCGCCAAGCCGGACCTGTTTCGGTTGCTTGGGGCGAGCGAGGCAACGGGCGTGACGCTGACCGACAGTTTTGCGATGCTGCCGACCGCCAGCGTCTCCGGCTATTATTTCGCCCATCCGGACGCGGCCTATTTCGGCGTGGCCCGGATTGGGCCCGACCAAGTGGCCGACTATGCGGCCCGGCGCGGGGTCAGTGTTGAACAGGCAGAAACCTGGTTGCGCCCCAATCTTAGCTGACCCTAGTCTTCGCGGATTGGTTGTGGCAGATTTGGGGGATGTGGCGCGGTCTGGTTCTTGTTGTGTCGGCAGGCTTGGTCTGGGTCTGCTGGCCTGACGATAGTTGCGCGCCGTTTCAACAAGCCGGGAGCGAAGTCTGGCTGGCGATTGGTCAGTCAAACGCTGCCAATCACGCCGCGCAGAAACTGGCAGGCGTCAGCGGCGTCTACGCATTTGATGGCAAGCGTTGCGTGCCAGCACAGGACCCGCTTCCCGGGGCAAGCGGGACCGGCGGCAGTGTTTGGGTCGCGCTCGCCAACCGCTGGATCGCGAGCGGCAAGGCCGACCGCATCCTACTGATCAGTCGCGCCCAGGAAAGCACCGCCATTGCCGAATGGCAGCCCGGAGGGGCGCTGTTTGGACGGATCGCAAAGGTTCAGGGTGACCTTGGCGAACGGCAATTGCGGGTCCGGCGGATCTTCTGGACACAGGGTGAAAGCGATGCGGCGCTTGGCACGTCGGAGCGGGATTATGCCAACGGTTTGGCGGGACTCGTTGCCGGGTTGCGGAGGATCGGGCTGGACGCGCCGGTTCATGTTGCGCTGGCCAGTATTTGCGGGCCGTCGACCAGTGCGGCGGTTCGCCGCGCGCAACTTTTGTCCATTGGCGACAAGGGTATCGAACAGGGCCCTGATCTCGACAGGATCGGCGTGGAGAAGCGGTATGAGCGATGCCATTTTACGGCGGCAGGCCAACAGGCTGCTGCCGATGCCTGGGCAGCCGCAATTAACTGACCAACGGGGGAGGGTTTGATGCGGTGGTGGTTGGCGGGTGTCGCGGTTGCAGGCGCGCTCGGCGCGGGATTTGCGGCGCTGGGGCTGCAATATATCGTGCAGCGACCCGCCCCGGACGCGTTCAGAGCCTGGATGGAATCCCGGGCCGGGGCTGAGCCTTCGGCGAAATTCCGCGACACCGGTCGGGCCTATCGATCCCAGGGGGAGCGCAATTTCGACTTTGGACCGGCCGGTCCGAACGCAGCGCGGTCGGTGGCACCGCTATGTTATGACCGTATCGGGCGGCCCGTGCCGAGCGACGATGCTGGCGATGCCGATTGCCGTACCATCGCCTCAACCCAGTTCATCGACAGTCCGCAGCGCCTCGCCGCCGTCCTGAAGGCCGCACAGCCAGGGGTTGCCTATGAATTCCTGCCGGGAACTTACCGGTTCAAGGGCAATGGCTTCTATGTGCTGCCAAAGGGCCGGGCCGATGCGCCGATCATTTTGCGCGCTGCCCGGCTCGGCGACGTCCGGCTTGAATTTGACATGACCGAGGGGTTTGCGGTGCAGGCCCCTTATTGGGTGTTCGAGAATCTGGATATTCGCGGGGTATGCGAGTCCGACAGTGCCTGCGAACATGCCTTCCATCTGTCCCGCGATGCGCGTGGCACGGTCTTACGCAACAACCGGCTGTCGGATTTCAACGCGCAGGTGAAGATCAACGCCGCACCTGACAACAGCAGTCAGCCGGATGATGTCCTGATCGACCACAATGCCTTCATCGACAGTCGCCCGCGCAAGACTGGCTATCCGGTCACCAAGATCGATTCGGTGCGGGTCAGCGGTTTGAACGTGGTCGGCAATGTCATCGCCGATTTTGCCAAGGAAGGCTCCGATCAGCGGAGCTATGCCGCCTTTTCAAAAGGGGGCGGCAGCCGCAACCGCTTTGAACGCAATCTGGTGATCTGCGAATGGATGCACCGGGGCGGGGACCGTATCGGCTTGTCGCTCGGCGGCGGCGGTACGGCGGACCGCTATTGTGTCGGCGGTTCCTGCAAGGTCGAGGATCGGGGTGGCCTCATCCGCAGCAATGTCATTGTCGGCTGCAACGAGACCGGCATTTACCTGCGCCGTGCGGCAGATGCGCGGATCGAGCGGAACCTGCTGGTCGCCACCCGCGGGATTGACGCGCGGTTCGATACCACCCGCGCCCGGGTTGCCGGCAACATCCTCGACGGGCGGATCATGACCTGGCGCGGCGCAGCGGTGGACCCTGAGGCCAATGTCAGCAGCACCTGGCGTGCGGCATTGCTGAAGCCGGTGTCGTCACAGCTGTTTGCAGCACCGCTACGCGGCAATTTCTCCCCCGTCGGCGCGTTTCCGGCAGCTCCCATCGAGCCGGGGGTGCGGGATTTCTGCGGCACGATATTCGGGCCGGATTCGGCGGCGGGCCCGTTCAGTTCGGCCTGCGCACCGGATATCCCGGCGCTACGTTGATCGGGCGCGTCGGAGTTCGGCTCGCAACGCTGCGCCGTCCCACGGCGCGGAGCCGGCTTCGGCGGCACGGATCAAATCGATGATGCGGCGGTTGATCGGGGCATCCCGGCCCAGTTTTTGCGCAAGGGCCACGACCTCCCCGTTCAGATAGTCGATCTCGGTCTTGCGCCCCTTCGCCAGATCATCGGCCATTGACGACCGGGCATGGCGGTCAATGCGCGGTGCCTTGGAGCGCGCGGCAAGCTTTCGGTACAGCGCATCGGGCAGGGAGATCATATAGGGGAAAACCGTAGTCGGAACGTGCAGCACCTGCGCCGGTTTGATCCCCGCCCGCCGCAACAGCCGCAGCGCTTCAATCTGGCTCATTGCCAGCGCCCGCCGGAAATCCCGGTCGGCGAACTGCGCCGCCAGCGGCTTACCGGACAGCACGTTAATGGCGTTATTCAGATTGATGATCAGCTTGCCCCACATCACGCCGGGCATGTCATTTGACAGGGTCAGCGGCAGACCGGCGGCGGCAAACACCGCGGCGAAGGGCGCGATGGCATCACCTGCCTCCGCATAGAGACCACCGCCGGTGCCACGGTGGTAATGGCCGGGTCCGGGTTGGGCGACATTGAACGGCACCATTCCGGCAATGACCCGGAATTGCGGCAGGGCGGATCTCAGCCGGTCTGCATTTGACACGCCATTCTGGAGGCTGAGCACAACCGCGCCGGGCTTGGCATAGGTCGCGATCTCAACCGCCGCCTCTTCCGTTGCGGGGCTTTTGACGGTGAGCAGGATCAGGTCTGCCGACTGGATGGCCCCGGCATGATCGGCCAGCGTCAGGTCTTCGGCCTGGATGGTGACATCGACCCCGTCGACGTTGGTGATCCGAAGATCATTGGCGCGCAGCTCCTCCATCACCCGCTGGCGACCGACCAACGTGACGTCGGCCCCCGCCGATCGGAGCAACCCCCCGACATAGACACCAATCAATCCGGCACCCAGCACGGCAATTTTGGGGCTAGCAGTCTCGTCCATTGTGACTCCCGCGCTTGGCGCTATCCTTGGACGCCTATGTCGCACTTGAGGAGTTGAGGATGAAAGCTGTTGTTTCCGATGTGGCCGGATTGCCGGAGTCACTGGTCGTCCGCGACATGCCGATGCCGGAACCCGGCAAGGGCGAAGTGCGGGTTAAAATCCACGCGGTCGGTGTCAATTTTCCCGATGTGCTGATCATCCAGGACAAATATCAATCCAAACCACCCCGGCCATTCTCTCCCGGCGGTGAAGCCGCCGGTGTCATCGATGCGCTGGGGGAGGGTGTCACCTCGGTCAAAATTGGTGACCGCGTCATCGCGATGACGGGGCATGGATCGATGGCGGAATATGTCGTTGCCGGTGAAAACCGGGTCGTCCCGATGAGCGACGCGATGCCCTTTGATGTCGGTGCCGGGTTCACGATGACCTACGGCACCTCGCACCACGCGCTGAAACAGCGGGCGCAATTGCAGCCGGGCGAGACCGTGCTGGTGCTCGGGGCAGCGGGCGGCGTTGGCCTGACCGCAGTTGAACTGGCCAAGGCAATGGGTGCCAAGGTTATCGCGGCGGCTTCAACCGACGAAAAGCTGGCGCTGTGCCGCGAATATGGTGCCGATGAAACGATCAACTATTCTACCGAGGATCTGAAGGATGCCGTGAAGCGCCTGACCGGCGGCAAGGGCGTCGATGTCGTCTATGACCCGGTTGGCGACAAATTTGCCGAACCGGCGTTCCGGTCGATTGGCTGGAATGGCCGCTATCTGGTCATCGGCTTCGCGGCTGGCGAAATCCCCAAGCTCCCGCTGAATCTGCCGCTGATCAAGGGGGCGTCAATCGTCGGGGTGTTCTGGGGCGCGTTCACGATGATGGAGCCCAAGGTCCATCAAGCCAATATGCGGGAACTGCTCGACTGGTATGCTTCGGGCAAGCTCAAGCCGCACGTCAGCGAGCATTTCAGCCTGGACGACGGCCCCAAGGCGATCCGCTGGATGATGGACCGCAAGGCCAAGGGCAAGGTGGTGTTGCAGGTTGTGTGATCGATATTTAGGTCTTAAGCAGGTTAGCAGGACCTGAAAGCGTAGCCATGACCTATCATGAGATATCGTTCGCGGCCAAAATGGTGAAAGGCGGCAAGGTGGTCATACCCGCCGAACTGCGCCGTCGCCACGGCTTTGCTGATGGCGCGACGGTGGTGTTTGAGGAGGGGGACGACGGCATCCTGCGCCTTCGTAGCTACGAGGATGTCGTGCGCGATGTACAGTCATGGGCACAATCACTCGAGGGCGGTAGCTTGGTCGATGAGTTGATCGCGGAGCGACGCGCCGAAGCGGCAGCGGAGGAAGCCCGACTCTGACATGGTTGTGCTCGACACATCCGCCGTGCTCGCGTTCCTCCGTAACGAACCAGGTGGGGATGCCATCGGGGCACTATTGCCAATTGCCCGGATGAGTGCGGTCAACCTCAGCGAAGCCGTTTCCAAACTGGTTGATCGTGGCGCACAACCAGATATCGCGGTTCGACGCATTCGGTCGCTGCGGATCGAGATGATCCCTTTTGCAATTGATCATGCTGAAATCGCGGGAGAGTTGCGCCAAGCAACCAGGCATCTTGGCTTATCACTGGGAGATCGCGCCTGCCTGGCCCTCGAGCTGCATAGCAAGGAGCCAGTCTATACTGCCGACCGTGACTGGGCGAAACTTGATATCGGCGTCGAGGTTCGCGTGATCCGTTAGCGCGGTGGGCGCTGCGGTTTGCGGGGGCCGCCGGGTCCGGGACCCGGGCGTTGCGGACCCGCACCGGGGCGCTGGGGTCGTCCGCCCGCCGGTGGTTTGTACTGGCCGCGTCCAACGACTGTTGGCGCTGGTTGCTGACGCGGTGGCGGGGCATCATTTGGCGCAACGGCATAGCCGGCCTTCAGTAGCCGTTGGAACGCGTCCCGGACGCTGGCGGTGATTGCCGCCTGGAGCGGCGCAGGCAGGTCACCAAAGGCGGTATTCGGGTGGATGGCCCCGATGTCGCGGACCAACGCATTCGGCACACCGCCCGACGCTGCTTTCAACGCCGCAATGGCATCGACGACGGCGGCATACACAGCCTCCTGCATCACTTCGGTCGCCGATTTTTTCATCACATTCTCCTGTTGAATCTCACATAGCGCAAAGCGCCCAGCTTGCGCCACCGCTCCGTCCATCCCGGTCGGGTTGTAAGCACTGCAGGTCGGGTCCGCGTCAGCCCTAAAACCGCCAATAGGCTTAAATTCGCACGGAGAGGGCTGCCAGAGCGCATCGCCTGTTTTTTGGGTATAGAACATTACAAGAACATTTGTCGCGCTCCATGGGGCCTTTGCGGCGCTCTGCGGCCATGTCCTAGCGCACAAAGCTTGCGCCATTGATATCGAGCACGGCGCCGGTCATCGAAGCGGGGGCGAAGACGGTGAGGTAGACGATGGCATTGGCGACTTCGTCTGGCGTGGCGACGCGGCCGAGCGGGATGTCGGCGAGCAGTTTGTCACCGCCCCGGCTCGACAGATAGTCCTCCGCCATGCCGGTCATCACAAAGCCGGGCGTAACGGTGAAGCAGTAAATGCCCTCTCCGGCGTGGGCGCGGGCAATGGTCTTGGAAATGCCGACCAGTCCGGCCTTGGCAGCCGCGTAGTTCATATGGTCCGGACCATCGCCCCGATAGCTCGCGCGGCTGGCGACATTGATGATGCGGCCACGCTCCCCGGTCTCGTTGGCCGCGCGCGACCGGAAATGCGCAATTGCCTCGCGGCACAGGTCGGCCGGGGCCTGCAGGTTTACCTGGAGGGAGCGCTGCCATTCGGTGCCCCACGCCGCGTCGGAGCCAGCGAGCGGCGCTGGATTGTAGATGCCGGCATTGTTGATCAGCACGTCGATCCGGCCGTCCAGCCGGTCGAGGGCGGCCTGCCATAGCCGTTTGCCCGCGCCGGGTTCGGAAAGGTCGGCGGCCAAGACATCGGGGTCGGTGGACCGGGTGCCGTGGCCGATGACACGGCCGTGGCCACCGATGGCCAAAACGGTCGCCGCACCAATGCCGCGGGTGCTGCCGGTGATCAAAATATGGCGCGTCATGCTCGCCTTCCTGTCAGCTATGTAATCCCAGCCTCCCTGTTAGGCTGTGCTGGACAAAAAGGGGAGCGGATCATGGGAACGCCGGATTGGGTCGAGACGCGCAAGCGGGTCAAGCGCTTCGTTGAGGACAAAGTCTATCCGGCGGAGGATTTGCTGGACAATGGCACGCCAGAAGCCGCCCGGGCCGAGCTGGCGCGGTTGATGGCGGAGGCCAAAGCCGAGGGGCTGTGGGCGCTGGGCCACCCCAAGGAGATCGGCGGGCAGGGCATGCCGTTCATGGATTATGTATATGTGAACGAGGTCATTGGCCGCAGCCAATATGCGATGGTCGCGCTGGGGACGCACAGCCTGCAGGATTCGATCATGCTGAACCTGTACGCAGCGCCGGAGTGGCGGGACCGCTATCTGAAACCGCTGGTCGCTGGTGAAGTGTTTCCCAGCTTTGCGATGACCGAGCCGGACGTGGCATCGTCCGACCCGACGCAGCTGCGCACCACGGCGACGCTGGAGGGAGACGAATGGGTCATCCGGGGCCGCAAATGGTTCACCACCGGGGCGGCGGGCGCGGCCTATACCACCGTCATGTGCCGCACCGAACCGGACGGCACCCCGCCGCACAAGGCGTTCAGCATGATCGTCGTGCCGACCGGAACACCGGGCTACCGCATCGTTCGCGATACGCCGGTGCTTGGCCTGCACCATGGGCTCAGCGGCCATTATGAGGTAGCCTATGAGGATGTGCGGGTCCCGGCGGCCAATCTGCTCGGCCCGCGCGGCGACGGATTCCTGATCGCGCAGCGGCGGCTCGGGCCGGGGCGGATATTCCACTGCATGCGCTGGCTGGGGCAGGCGCAGCGGGCGTTTGACCTGATGTGCCGCCGCCTTCACGAGCGGACGGCGTTTGGGGAGAAGCTCGCTGACAAGCAACTGATGCAGAAGCATGTGTTCGACAGCGCCGCCGAGATTCAGGCCAGCCGGCTGCTGACGCTCGATGCCGCCCGCAAGATTGACGAGGGCGATGATGCCCGGGTCGAGATCGGCATCATCAAGGTGGTCGGGGCCCAGATGGTCCACAATGTCATCGACCGGGCGATCCAGGTGTTCGGGGCCAAGGGCCTGACCCCGGATACGCCGCTGCACATCATGTACCGCCATGCCCGGGAAGCGCGGGTCTATGACGGGCCGGACGAGGTGCACATCACCTCGGTCGCCAAGCGGATGTTGAAAGCCTATGCCGGGAATGGGCCGGGCATCGATTTCGGGGAGCGATAGCGAGTGTCAGCCGTCGATCTGCGTCCCCGTGCAGAGGCGGTGTTGCGCCGGGTCTGCGGCAGCCGTGTTTCAGTTGAGACGCTGACTCCGCTGTCCGGGGGTGCTGCCTCGATGACCTACGCGGTGACTGCAAAGCAGAACGGGCTTGCCTGGCCGATGGTCCTGCAATGTGCGGCCTATGAAGGCGCAACCCTGTCCCGGGCGACACAAGCCAAGCTGATTCGGCTGGCGGCGACGCACGGCATCGCGGTGCCGACGATTGTCGCCGTCGCGGAGCCCGGTGATGGGCTGGGTGATGCGCTGTTCGCCGAGTGGATTGACGGCGAGGCACTGGCCCCGAAATGGCTGCGGGCACCGACCTATGCGGCTGCACGCGGGGCGTTGACCAGCGATTGCGCCGCCGCGCTGGCCAAGCTGCATGCCATGCCCTTGTCGGCGGTGGCGGACATTACTTTGCCGGGAGCGTCCCCTGCGGAAACGCGGGCCGCAATGTTTGACCTGTACCGATCCTACGGCGTCGACAGCCCGGTGTTCGACCTCGCCTTCGCCTGGCTGGCAGAGCGGATGCCGAGCACCCCGCCGAAGCATATCGTGCACGGTGATTTCCGCAGTGGTAATTTCTTGGTTGGCGCGTCCGGGCTGACCGCGGTTCTGGACTGGGAACTTGCCCATCTGGGGGATCGCCACGAGGATCTCAGCTGGATCTGCGTCAACGCCTGGCGGTTTGGCGAATGGCGGAAACCAGTCGGCGGTTTTGGCGAGCGCGATGCGTTTTATACCGCCTATGAAGCCGCTGGCGGGGCGACGGTCGACCGCGAGCTGGCCCGCACCTTTGAATTGTGGGGGACGCTTCGTTGGGGCGTCATGTGCCTGCAAATGGCCCATGCCCATTTGAGCGGAACGGTCCCATCGGTCGAGCGCGCCGCCATCGGCCGCCGGGTCAGTGAGAATGAGGCCGATATCCTTCACATCCTGAAACATGGGAGCGTGTGATGGGCCATCCATCAGCAGCAGACTTGACCGAGGCGGTGCAGGCGTTTCTACGGCAGGTCGAATCCAGCCTGACGGGGCGGGAGGCCTTTCACGCCAAGGTCGCGGCCAATGCGTTGGGAATTGTCATACGGGAATTACGCCAGCAACCTGACGCGATTGAGCAAGCGGAGTTATCGCGATTGTTGGGGGGCGATGCTGACCTGCCGGCTCTGCGCACCGATGTGTCCGAACGACTTCGGGACGGCCGCCTTTCGGCTGAAACCCCCGGTTTGATCGATGCGCTGATCGTGGCGGTGGCTGCCAGACTGGCGGTGGACAACCCGAAATATTCCACACTGTCCCGCTTGGGAGAATCCACATGATTCCAGACCTCGCCAATGTTGATCGTTCGATTGACCCAACCGGTGCGCAGGTCCGCAATCTGCGGGATAATGGGCCGGACGGGCCGGTGGTGATGCTCAACCTGTTGAAGTTCCGGAGGCAAGCCAATTACCCTGTCGACAGTGGCTTCACCGCAGAGAGCGGAGAGGCCGCGTACCGGCAGTATCAGCACGCTTTCGTGGTAACCGCGGGCGCGATCAGTCAGGCCGAGGTGCTCTATGATGGCCCCGCCCAAAATGTGGTGATCGGCGATCCGGCGTCGGATGCCGCCGATTGGGACAAGATATTGATTGTCCGCTACCCCAGCCGCCAGCATTTCCTCGCGATGATGGCCGACGAGAGCTACCGTGCCGCGTTGGTGCACCGCTACGCCGGATTGGAGCGGACGGTTCTTATCCAGTGTGGCGGCTGACTCGCCACCGGGTCAGTGTTTGCTGATGACGACGGGCAGAACCTTGTACCCGTGCACAAAGCTTTGCGGCACATATTCGGGGTCACCAGTGACACTCACCGTCATCTTCCGCTTCAGCATTTCTTCCAGCAAAATCTGGATTTGCAGTTCGGCCAGCCGTGCCCCGACGCAGCGGTGGACGCCGAAGCCGAAGGACAGGTGGCGGCGGGCGTTCGGGCGTTCGATGTCGAGCCTCTCCGCATCGGGGAACACGCTTTCGTCCCGGTTGCCGGACAGATACCACATCACGACCTTGTCCCCGGCCTTGATCATCTGACCGCCAACCTCGGTATCGACGACACAGGTGCGGCGCATATGGGCGAGTGGGGTTTGCCAGCGGATGATTTCCGGCACTGCCCCCGCGATCTTCGCGGGATTGGCGATCAGCTTCTCCCATTGGTCGGGATATTGGTGGAACGCATGTGCCAGCCCGGACATTGAGTTGCGGGTGGTGTCATTGCCGCCCACGATCAGCAGGATGAGATTGCCGATCCGCTCCAGAGTCGGCATGTTCCCCATCGCCTCGGAATGCACCATCATCGAGATGAGATCACCGCTCGGGGGCAGGGCTTTGCGTTCCGCAAACAACCGGTCAAAATAGGCCAGCATCTCAAAGCCGTGCTGGACATATTGGGGCGCGGTAACCGGGTCGAGCGCGCCTTCGATGTCGCCGGCAATGTCAGACCAGAAGGTCAGCAGGTGACGGTCTTCCCAGGGGAAATCGAACAGGATTGCCAACATGTCGGTGGTGAGCGGAATGGATACCTGTTCAACCCAGTTGAATTCCTCATCAAACGGCAGGCCATCGAGCAGTTCGGCGGTGCGAACCCGGATCGATTCCGCCATGCGGTTCATTTCGCCCGGGCCAAATGCCGGAGCGACGACACGGCGCTGCTCGCTGTGTTTCGGCCGGTCCATCGCGATGAACTGCGGGCGATTGATATCGCCAACCTGATCCAGAACGGTGATGCCGCCATATTTCATATCGGATGAAAACAGGTCAGGCCGTGCCTCCACCGCCTGGATATCGGCATGAAGGCTGATCGACCAATAGGCCCCAAAAGGTGTCTGCGGGCAGAAATGTACCGGGGCTTCGGCCCGGAGCTTGGCGAAGACCGGACGCCAGCTGTCGGTGACATAAATATTGGCGTCGGTGACATCGAGGGTTGCAAGGTCAATACCGCCGTCCGGTTCACGCAATACGGTCGCCATGATGCCCGCCTCCTAGGATGATCGATTTCCGAATGGGCGCGGATGTTATGCCGGAACTGGGGGAGATGCGAGGGCTTAGAATCGATGCAGGAAAATGCGTCGTCCACCGGAAATATTAGGCCGCAATCCGGTAACTCACCGATCCCCAAGATGAACGGTTGCGCTCCGCCCCGCAGCGCTTAAAAGCGTTTGCACCACATGCCGCTGTTTTGAGGGTTCACCTTATGGCTTCCGCGCGTCCGCGCCCTTTGTCGCCGCATCTGTCGATCTTTCGCTGGCGTGCCGCGATGGCGGTTTCAATCGTCCACCGGGTGACCGGCAACGGTCTGGCGACTGTCGGGGTGTTGATTTTCCTGTGGTGGCTCGTGGCGGCAGCCAGCGGGCAGGAAGCCTATGCCACCTTCTACATGGTCGCCACGCACCCCCTAGCCTATGTCGTCTGGGTGGGGCTGACCTGGTTTTTCTTCCAGCATCTGGCATCTGGCATCCGCCATCTCATTATGGATACCGGCGCTGGCTATGACCTGCCGACCGCCAAGGCGAGTTCGATCGCGGTCTTCGTCGCTGGGGTGTTGCTCACCGCCCTGACCTGGGGCTTCATCTTTTATTCGAGGGGCTGATCATGGGGACAGGAACCGAACTCGGCCGCGTCCGCGGGCTGGGCCCTGCCAAAGGTGGCGCGCACCATTGGATGGAACACCGGGCAACCGCTGTCGGCAATTTCATATTGTTTGCGTGGTTCATCACCTCGCTGCTGCGGCTGCCGGACCTTCGCTATGAAACCGTGGTTGACTGGCTGCGCCAGCCGATTGCTGCGATCCCGATGCTGCTGCTGATCGGGTCGGTGTTCTGGCATTTCCGGCTTGGCATGCAGGTGATGCTGGAAGATTATGTCCATGCCGAGGGCACCAAGCTGTTCAGCCTGCTCGCGCTGAAACTTTATGTCATCGCAGGCGCGGTCACCGCCGTATTCTGCGTCCTCAAGATCGCATTCGGAGCCTGAACCGATGGCCGACGCCTACAAGATCATTGATCATACCTATGACGCCGTTGTTGTCGGGGCCGGCGGCTCGGGCCTCCGCGCCGCAATGGGCATCGCCGAGTCCGGGCTGAAAACCGCCTGTATCACCAAGGTGTTCCCGACCCGGTCGCACACTGTTGCGGCGCAGGGCGGGATTTCCGCCTCGCTTGGCAATATGGGGCCGGATCACTGGACCTGGCATATGTATGACACGGTCAAAGGCTCCGATTGGCTCGGGGACCAGGACGCGATTGAATATATGTGCCGCGAAGCCCCGGCGGCGGTTTACGAGCTCGAACATTTCGGCGTGCCGTTCAGCCGCACCGACGAGGGCAAAATCTATCAGCGGGCTTTTGGCGGCATGACCCAGGATATGGGCAATGGCCCGGCGGCCCAGCGCACCTGCGCGGCGGCAGACCGCACCGGTCACGCCATGCTCCACGCGCTCTATCAGCAGAGCCTGAAATACGACACCGACTTTTTCATCGAGTATTTCGCGCTCGACCTGATCATGGAAAATGGCGAGTGCCGCGGCGTGATCGCCATGTGCATGGAGGATGGCACCATCCACCGGTTCCGCGCTCATTCCGTTGTGCTGGCGACCGGCGGCTATGGGCGCTGCTATTTCACCGCGACGTCGGCGCACAGCTGCACCGGTGACGGCGGCGGCATGGTGATCCGGGCCGGCCTGCCGATGCAGGACATGGAGTTCGTGCAGTTCCACCCGACGGGCATTTATGGCGCAGGTGTGCTGATCACCGAAGGCGCGCGCGGCGAGGGCGGCTATCTGACCAACAGCGAAGGGGAGCGGTTCATGGAACGCTATGCCCCGTCAGCCAAGGACCTGGCGTCACGCGATGTCGTCAGCCGTTCGATGGCCATGGAAATCCGCGAAGGGCGCGGCGTTGGCCCGAACAAGGATCATATCCACCTCAATTTGAACCATATCGACCCGAAAATTCTGCACGAACGGCTGCCCGGCATTTCGGAGACGGCAAAGGTGTTCGCCGGTGTTGATGTGACGCGCGGGCCGATCCCGACCGCCCCGACGGTGCATTACACCATGGGTGGCATCCCGACCAACCTGTGGGGTGAAGTGGTGACACTGGCCAACGGCAATCCGGACAGTGTCGTGCCGGGGCTGTTTTCGGTTGGGGAGGCAGCCTGCGTTTCGGTGCACGGGGCCAACCGGCTGGGGTCCAATTCGTTGATCGATCTGGTGGTGTTTGGCCGGGCGACCGGCAAGCGCATTTCCGAACTGGTGAAGCCCGGGACGGCGCACAAGCCGTTGCCCGCCGCCGCCACCGATTTTGCCCTGACCCGGCTGGATGGGTTCCGCAACGCGAGCGGCGGTTCTCCAACCGCCGACGTTCGCACCGAAATGCAGCGGACGATGCAGGCCAATTGTGCGGTGTTCCGCACCGCCGAGGTTCTGGAGGAGGGCATCGCCAAAATCGACAAGGTGGCGGCGCGCATGGCCGACATCGCCATCACCGACCGCTCGCTGATTTTTAACACCGACCTGATCGAGACGCTGGAGCTCGACAATATGATGGGGCAGGCGGTCATCACCATGCATTCGGCCGCCAACCGCAAGGAAAGCCGCGGGGCCCATTCGCACGAGGACTATCCGAACCGCGACGACAATGAGTGGATGAAGCACACATTGGCCTGGCTCGACGGACCCAAGGTCAAAATCGACTACCGCCCGGTGCACACCTACACGCTGACCGAGGAAATCGAATACATCAAGCCGAAGGCGCGGGTATATTGAGATGAATCCATTTCAAGGAATGGGAAGTCTAACGAAGAATCCGCTTGGGATTCTAGCAATATTCCTTGGCGTTTTGTATGGTATTGCGGGCCTACTTTTGGCCTCGCGTCAAGGAAGGCTGCTGCCCCTTAATGAAACTTTGATCACACTTCTTATCGTTGTATTTCCGTTGTTTGCGCTTGGAGTATTTGCGTGGTTGGTAGCTAAGCATCACACCAAACTTTATGCACCAAGCGATTTTCGTGCTGACAGTAGTTTCTTGGGTGTGATCGTACCTCAAACACAAGCTGAGCGTTCAGAGAAAATCGCAAACGACATTGCTGCGGCACAGCTTGAGGTATTGGCACCAGACCTTTCCTCAGACACTGGCGGTGTATCTGAAAAAATCGAGCAAGGCCAAGAAATTACTATACACAAGAACCTAAACTTAATGGCTTCTGCAAGTGAGCGCAAGGGGCGCATAATTGCTCTTGAACGGGCCGCGCTGGATAGAATTGAACGGGACTGGGGACTAAAATTAGAAAGGGACGTCGCTCTTTCTACCGAAAATAATCGGCGTTTGACATTTGATGCAATTCAGTATGTCGGTAGAGAGCTAAAGGCGATTGAAGTATTTGTGACGTCGAATGTAAAGAACATATCGGCAAGACTTCGTGATATTTCCGCGCAAATGTTGGCGATTCGGCGTGAAGTTCTCGCCCGAGGGAGAGAATTTACGCCAATAATAATTGTCGTCGTTGATGCTAAGGGTCTAGATGCCGGCATTCGCGAAATTGCGCGAGGCCGGGCGATAGCTACGTTCCGTGACGTTGGGGTCGATAATCTACGTATCGAATTTATTGACGCTAGTGAGCTAGAATATCTCGAACAATAATAGTATGTCGATACTTCTGATGTTGGACGCGCTCTATGCTTCGCTATTTTCCGCCAGTCGGTTGGGCTAGCGCCAGCGCAAATTCTCCCGCGACAAATCTGCGATCGACCGCGCGCCCATCAGCTTCATGTCGCGCTCGATCTCCTTACGGAGATTGCCGAGGGTGCGTTCGACACCGGCTTGGCCGGCAGCCGCGAGAGCGTAGAGGTACATGCGCCCGCCCGAGCAGGCCTTTGCACCGACGCTGAGGGCCTTGAGCACATGGCTGCCGCGGCGGATGCCGCCGTCGCAGATCACGTCGAGCCGGTCGCCGACCGCATCGACGATCTCCGCGAGCTGATCGAAGGGTGCGCGGCTGCCGTCGAGCTGGCGGCCGCCGTGGTTCGACACCATGATCGCAGTCGCGCCGATGTCGGCGGCACGGCGCGCGTCGGCGACCGACATGATGCCCTTCAGGCAGAATTCGCCGCCCCATTCCTGGCGCACTGCTTCGGCGCGTTTCCAGTCTAGCGATTGGTCAAGCATCGAGGTGAAATATTCCGACACCGACAGCGCGATATTCGACCCTTCGGCGACATGCGTCGCGAGATTGGGCAGCTCGAACTTCTCACGCACGAAATAGTTGAGCGCCCAGGCCGGATGCAGCGCGAAGCTCAGCGCCGAGCGCGCCGTGAGTTTCGGCGGCGAGGTGAAGCCGGTGCGCAGGCAACGCTCGCGGTTTCCGCCGACGATGGTATCGACGGTCAGCGCCAGCGCGTCGAACTTCGCGGCCTTGGCGGCGGCGATCATCGCATGGTTCAGCCCTTCGTCCTTGTGGATGTAGAGCTGGAACATCTTCGGCGTGGAGACGGTGCGACCGATTTCCTCAAGGCTGACAGTGCCGAGCGAGGAGATGCCGAAATAGGTGCCGAACTTTTCAGCCGCCGCGCCGACCGCCCGTTCGCCCTGCCAGTGGAACAGCCGTTGCAGCGCGGTCGGCGACAGGAACAGCGGCATGGCAATCTCGCGACCCATGACGGTGGTGCGCATGTCAACGCCGTCGACCCCGGCCAGCACGTTCGGCACCAGATCGCAGTCGTCGAAGGACGTCGTGTTGCGGTCTTTCGTCCGCTCGTCGTCGGCGGCCCCGTCGATATAGTGGAAAATTGGCCCCGGCAGGCGCTGCTTGGCGAGCCTGCGGAAATCCTCGACATTGTGGCAATCGGTGAGCTTCATTTTTCCACTCATAGCAGCATTGGGGCTTGCGCGAACCGGGTTGAACGCATAGCCGAATACCGACGCAAACTGGGGATCAGGCATGGCCGAATTCGCACTTCCCAAGAACAGCAAAATCACCGGCAAGGCCAAGCGGCATCCGGCGCCGTCCGGCGCGGCGCGGGTCAAGACCTTCCGGATTTACCGCTGGGACCCCGACACGGCGGAGAATCCGCGGTTCGACAGCTACAGCATCGACCTCGACCAGACCGGGCCGATGGTGCTCGACGCGCTGATCAAGATCAAATCTGACATCGACCCTACCCTGACCTTCCGCCGGTCCTGTCGGGAGGGGATTTGCGGTTCCTGCTCGATGAACATCGACGGGACCAACACGCTGGCCTGCACCCAGGCGATCGAGGACATCAAGGGCGATGTGCAGATCACCCCGCTGCCGCATATGGATGTGATCAAGGACCTCGTCCCCGATTTCAAACATTTCTATGCGCAATATGCCTCGATCAAGCCGTGGTTGCAGACCGTGACGCCTGAGCCTGCGATGAAGGAGCGGCTGCAATCGCCGGAGGATCGGGCCAAAGTCGATGGCCTGTATGAGTGCATCCTGTGCGCCTGCTGCTCGACCTCCTGCCCGAGCTATTGGTGGAACAACGACAAATTCCTCGGGCCGGCCATCCTGCTTCAGGCCTACCGCTGGCTCGCCGACAGCCGCGACGAGATGACCGGCGAAAGGCTTGATGAACTCGAAGACCCGTTTCGCCTGTATCGTTGCCACACCATCATGAACTGCTCCAACGTTTGCCCCAAAGGCCTGAACCCGGCTGAGGCCATCGGCGAGATCAAGAAACTGATGGTCGAACGCGCGGGCTGATACCTGCGCCAACATCCCGGTCGCGCCTTTTGGCGGCCGGGGGACAAACAAGGACCGGCGCGTTCTCTGCAACTACGCTCGGGGCTCGGTACGCTGAGACTTGGTTACTGCATCACACCGAGACTGGTGTCTGGAGCCTTGGCCTGTCGTCCTTTCAGCGGTTGCAAATGGACGCTCTTTTGGCAGACCTCACCAGACGGGCAGGTCGCGAAGCTTCGGCTGGTTACCCGAACGATTCCGCGCCGGTCCTGGGCGGGCGGCCTCTAACAGCCACAAACCCGTGTCCGCCCCGAACGTGG
>CALRKY020000017.1:0-66038 GCA_943368345.1 Synechococcus sp. UW140
ACTCCGACCACGCTCCGACGGAAGCAAAGGCCCGATCAGTGCCCATTCATCATCGCTGACCCCAATCCGCTCGCCCAATGCTGCCTCCAAAAGACAGCCTTGAATCAATGATCGAGTCTCAGGTCAAGCTTTGTCCACGTGGCCTAATCCAAGAAACGACGTGGCCAATTTGAATGATATCCTTTCGAAATTTTTCCCGAGATGCGGTGACTGATTGGATGACTTTGCTGGGTTCTGTCAAAGGGATGTGGCAGTCGTGGCAGGGTGCTGGTAGTTTGCGGGGATGAGCCGCAGATTTAGGGCGAAGCCCGCCAATCCGTTTCGATATTTCCATTCGGCACCCGAGCTGATCCGCGAAGTGGTGATGCTGTACATCCGGTTCCCGCTGTCGTTGCGGAACGTCGAGGATCTGCTTTTTGAGCGCGGCTACGACCTTTGCTACGAGACCGTGCGGCTGTGGTGGAACCGGTTCGGCCCGATGTTTGCCAGGGAGATCCGACGTCGGCGGGTCAACTGCATGCGAGGGTTTCGCCAGTGGCGATGGCATCTGGATGAGATGTACGTGAAGCTGAGCGGGGAGATGGTCTACCTCTGGCGTGCGGTCGATCACGAGGGCGAAGCCCTCGAGAGCTACGTCACGAAGACCCGCGACAAGGCGGCCGCGCTGACGTTCATGAAGAAGACGCTCAAGCGCCACGGATCGCCGGAGGCGATCGTTACCGACGGGCTGAAATCCTATGGTGCCGCGATGCGCGAGCTCGGCAATGCCGACAAGCAGGAGGTCGGCCGATGGGCAAACAACCGGGCGGAGAACAGCCACCTGCCCTTCCGCCGACGAGAGCGGGCCATGCTCCGATTCCGACGAATGAAGACCCTGCAGACGTTCAGTTCAGTTCACGCCTCGGTCCACAATCTCTTCAACCAGGAACGCCACCTCATCGATCGGCAGACCTACAAGACCAACCGCTCAGCCGCACTGGCTGAGTGGCAGACCTTCATGGCCTGACGCTGTCGTCGGGCTGGGCGTGCCGCGTCCGGCGGAGACGAGTTCGCATCCGACTGACAGCACCGCCAGATGATTTTGAGCCGGGATGACGCTACCGCGTCCAATTCTTCACAAGTATCCTGTCCAGCGACAGACTGCCGCCGCCGCGGGCGATGAGGGGGAGGAGGAGGCCGGCCCAGGTCAGGTGGGTTGGCCAGGCATCGGGGTAGACGAATATCTGGATCACGGCGGTCATGCCGAGCAGGCCAACCGCCGCCGGACGGGTCAGGAGACCGAGCGCCAGCAGGACCGACAGACCATGTTCGGCGTAGGTGGCTGCATAGGCCGCAAGTTCTGGCGGCAGCAGCGGCAGGGCATATTCGCTCCGGAACAGCTCGAATGTTGTCGGCGTCAGCGTCAAAAGCCCTTCAACCTTGGTCCGGCCCGACAGGAGGAACACAGCGGCGACGCCCAGTCTGGCCACCAATAGCAGCAGGGACTCGGGCAGCAGACGGTTCGCCAGGTGTGTGGCCCGGGCATAGGTTGTGGTCAGGATCGACATTGGCGTGTCTCCAGAAGAGAAGTGGCGGGCGCTTCGCCGTCGAAACACCCGCCGGATGGGATCAGGCCTTCGGGGTCAGCGAACCAAAACCCTTGGGCGTCTTGGTGGTGGTGCAGGTGCCAGCGGCGACCAGCTTCCAGGCATTGCCCTGATAATTGACCTTTGAGGTCCCGGCGCAGCTGGTGCCGGCGCCGGCTGCACAATCATTCTTGCCCGCGAGGGAAATACCATAGCATTTTTCCATTGGCTTGGATTTTTCGGCTGCCTGGGCCGATCCGGCCAAAGCAAGGGCTAAAGTCGCGGCAAGGGCGGCATGCGATCCGGTCATGTCATGTCTCCTGATTGAAAGGCCTCGCGCACGGCGGACCAAGGTAAGTCGATCCGCCGTGCGATGACCGTTGGGAGGCCTTGGGGGGGTAAGGCCGGTCACAAACCCTATTTCGGCGGGGATCAAGCTGCGGTTACAGCCGTTCGATTCATTTTGGCCGTGGTATGTTTGCCGTGATTTGAGTTTTTGCGCCGTCGCGGGATAATCGACCACCGCTGGCACAAAAATCTGTAACCGCAGCTGCTATCCATGCGAAGGTTCAGACGCCAACCCGGCAAACCTGATGGAGATGATCATGATCACTTTGAAGTCCGGCGCGAGCGCCGCCGCCACCGCAGCCCTGCTCGCTATGGCGATGGCCACCGCGACTCCCGCTGTCTCGGCCGAAGGCGCAGGCAAGCTTGTCCATTGCTACGGCGTCAACACCTGCAAGGGATCATCCGACTGCAAGGCTGGCGCGCATGACTGCAAGGGCCAGAACAGCTGTAAAGGTCAGGGCTTCAAGGCGATGACCGAAGCGGCCTGCACTGCAGCCGGTGGCAGCCTGACCGAGAAGAAGTAATCCATCGGCCCGGTCGCCCCGACGGGTGGCCGGGCCAGTCTGCCGAGTGGACATGATGACCGACCAGCTGTCGCACACCTATGGGCTTGGCCTGCGCAAGCAGCATTATCCGGACTTTCTGGGCAGTCGCGTCCCGGTGGATTTTGTCGAAGTCATTTCGGAAAATTTCATGGTCGATGGCGGGCGTCCCCGGCATATCCTTCGCCAGATCCGGGATCGCCACCCGGTCGCCCTGCACGGGGTGTCGCTGTCGATCGGATCGGCGCACGGACTTGACCGGGCCTATCTCACCCGGCTGCGTGCTTTGGTTGACGAGATTGAGCCGCTGTTCGTTTCCGATCACCTGTGCTGGACCCGCACCGCAGCGTTCAACTCGCATGACCTGCTGCCTCTGCCCTATACCGAGGAAGCGCTTGATCTGGTCTGCGAGAATATTGATCTGGCCCAGAGCGTGCTCGGCCGGACGATGCTGATCGAAAACCCCTCAAGTTATATCAGTTTCGATGCCTCGGTCATGACCGAATGGGAGTTCATCGATGCGATGTGCGCCCGGACCGGCTGCAATCTGTTGCTCGATATCAACAATATTTTTGTCAGCGCCGCCAATCACGGCTTCGACGCCCGGGCCTATGTCGATGCGGTGCCGGTAGCCCGCGTACGGCAGGTTCATCTGGCCGGGCACAGTCAGGGCCGCGACATGCTGATTGACACCCATGATGCTTTGGTGCCGCCGTCGGTCTGGGCCCTGTACCAGCATGCGCTGACCCGGCTCGGCCACGTCGCAACCATGATTGAGCGCGACGACAATATCCCGCCGCTGTCGGAACTGCTGGGCGAACTGGATATCGCCCGGGCGCTGGGCAACCCGAAGCGGCTGGCGGCATGAGGCTGGTGGCCCTTCAGCAGGACTTTGAGGCCTGGCTTCGTGTCGGCTCGGACGCCGCCGCAGCGCGGTTCGGCGAGCGGGCCAAGCCGGGCTTGCTGGTGTACCAGAACAATTACCGCGCCCAGCTTGTGGCCTGCCTGACTGACATATTTGAACGGGTTCAATCCTGGCTCGGCGAGGCGGCGTTTCTGGCCGCTGTTGCGACCCACATCGACCGGACCCCGCCGACCAGTTGGACGCTCGATGCCTATTCGCTGGATTTTCCGGCCACCCTTGCCCGCCTCTATGCCGATGATCCGGAGGTTGCGGAACTGGCCTGGCTGGATTGGGCGCTGGCGGATGCCTTTGTTGGCCCTGATACTGCGCCGCCAGCTGCGGAAGATTTGACGGGCGTTGATTGGGATCAGGCGGTCATTCAACTGACGCCGACCCTGCGCCTTGGTCCGGCCAGGACCAACGCGGCGGCAATCTGGTCGGCGCTGTCCGCCGATGCGATGCCACCCGGTGCCGAATTGCTGCCGCATCCGGCGCAATTGCTGGTCTGGCGGCAGGATTATGTGTCCTGTTTCCGCGCCATTGAGGCAGCGGAAATGCGCGCCCTGGCGCAGGCATTGGCCGGCGAAAGTTTTGGCACCATCTGCGCGGCTTTGGTGACAGAACAGGGGGAAGCTGACGGCATTGCCACCGCTAGCGGCCTGCTTGGCCAATGGCTGAGGGACGGTCTGGTGTCGGGGGTTTCCGTTCGCGGTGGTTGACGGACGCCGCGACGTCGCGGCAATGTTGCGGCCATGACCGATCCCGACCAGCAGCCGATCGAGCCGGTGTCCCTGACCCGGTGGGATGCGGATTTCGGCGGCTTTGCGCAGGATCTGGCCGCATCCTTCCGCCGGACCGGATTTGCCGTTGTTGCAGACCACGGCATCGACCTGTCGCTGATCGACGCCGCCATTGCCGACACCAAGGCCTTCTTTGCCCTGCCTGATGCCGTGAAGCGGAGCTATCACCAGCCCGGAACCGGTGGCGCGCGGGGGTATACCCCGTTCGGCGTGGAGGCCGCGAAGGACGCGACCACATCCGATCTGAAGGAATTCTGGCACACCGGGCGCGACCTGCCGCCGGGGCACCGCTACCGGGCGGTGATGCCGGACAATGTCTGGCCGGGGGAGGTGGCTGGGTTCCACCGTCACGTCGCAGCCCTGTTCGGGGCGCTGGACGCCATGGGGGCAAAGCTGCTGGAAGCGATCTCGGTCGATCTGGGGCTGCGGCGCGATTTCTTTTTCGACAAGGTCGATCAGGGCAACTCGGTGCTGCGGCTGCTGCATTATCCGCCGGTGTCGCCGGAGGCGACCGGAGTCCGGGCCGGGGCGCATGAGGATATCAATGTCATCACCCTCCTGCTCGGTGCGGAAGAGGCGGGGCTGGAGGTGATGACGCGCGGCGGCCAGTGGCTGTCGATCACCCCGCCAGCCGGAGCCCTCGTCGTCAATGTCGGGGATATGTTGCAGCGATTGACCAACCATATGCTGCCATCGACCACCCACCGCGTGGTCAATCCGGCCCCGGAACGTCGCGGCATGCCGCGATATTCGACACCGTTCTTCCTGCATTTCAATCCGGACTTCCGCATCGAAACGCTGGCGCGGTGCGTCTCCCCGGCCAACCCGGATCGCTACCCCGACCCGATCACCGCCGATGCCTATCTTCAGCAGCGCCTCCGCGAGATTAAACTGCTTTAGGACCGAGCGGACCTGCTGTTGGCAATTTCTGCGGGTCTTCGCCACATCCCCCTAGTTTTGTTTCCCGTTTCGGGGGAAAGGTGACCGGATGAACCGGGCTGGGACAACTTTATTGCGGTTTGCAATGGCCGAGGCGCTGAATGCCGCTGCGCCGATGCCGCCGTTTGTCGGTCCCGACCTGCCGTGAGCGATCCGCGCATTATTGACGTTCAGCTCGACGAACGCACGATCATCTGGCGAAATGCCGATATCGAGCAGGAACGCCGTGTCGCCATTTTTGACCTGCTGGAGGCCAATCATTTCGCCCCGGCCTCCCCCTATGACAGCGGCTATGCCGGGCCCTACAAACTGGTGCTGCGGGTGGAGGAGGGGCGGTTGGCGCTCGACATCCGGACCGGGGACGGCGGTGAACTGGAAACCGTCGTCATGCCTCTTTCGCCGTTCCGGCGTATCGTGCGGGACTATTTCGCCATCTGCGATTCCTACTATAAATCGATCCGGTCGGCCTCACCCAGCCAGATTGAGACGGTCGACATGGCCCGGCGCGGCATCCACAATGAAGCCGCCGAGCTGTTGCAGGAACGCCTGACCGGCAAGATCGAGGTTGATCATGACACCGCGCGCCGCCTGTTCACGCTGATCTGCGTGCTTCACATCCGTTAGGGAGCGACACACTCAATGTCCGTAATGAACGACCGCTGGATCCGGGAGCGCGCGCTTGCAGATGGCATGATCGAGCCGTTTGAGGACCGGCAGCGGCGCGATGGCATCATCTCCTTCGGCCTGTCCTCCTATGGCTATGACGCCCGGGTTGCCGACGAGTTCAAGATTTTCACCAATGTCGATTCGGTGACGGTTGACCCCAAGGATTTCCACCCGGGCAGCTTTGTCGATCGGAAGACCGATTGCTGCATCATCCCGCCGAACAGCTTTGCCCTCGCGCGGACCGTCGAATATTTCCGCATCCCGCGTGATGTGCTGGTCATCTGCCTCGGCAAATCAACCTATGCCCGCTGCGGCATCATCGTGAATGTCACCCCGCTCGAACCGGGTTGGGAGGGGCATGTCACGCTGGAATTTTCCAACACCACGCCGCTGCCCGCCAAAATCTACGCGCATGAAGGGGCCTGCCAGTTCCTGTTCCTGCAGGGCAATGAAGCGTGCGAAGTCAGCTATGCCGACCGGTCAGGCAAATATATGGGGCAACGCGGCGTCACCTTGCCGAAACTCTGACGATTGGCACCGCATCCGGCTGTAGCGTCTGACCCTGACACGCGCTAACACACAGCCATGGATCAAATCGCCATTCGCGGTGGCCGCCCGCTCAAAGGCCGCATTCCCATCTCAGGCGCCAAAAATGCCGCGCTCACCCTGATGCCGTGCGCGCTGCTGACCGATGAGCCGCTGACGCTGCGCAATCTGCCGCGCCTCGCCGATATCGACACCTTTGGGCACCTGCTCAACAATCACGGCGTCTCGACCACCATCGAGGGGACCCATCCGGATGAATTCGGCCGGGTGATGACCCTGCGCGCCAACCGCATCACCAGCACCGTTGCGCCCTATGACATTGTTCGCAAAATGCGCGCGTCGATTCTGGTGCTGGGGCCGCTGCTGGCCCGGGCGGGGGAGGCGACGGTATCGCTGCCGGGTGGTTGCGCCATTGGCAACCGGCCGATTGACCTGCACCTGAAGGCCTTGGAGCATCTGGGAGCCGAGATTGAACTGGCCGCTGGCTATGTGAAGGCCATCGCGCCGAAGGGCGGACTTACGGGCGGGCGTTATACCTTCCCGATGGTCAGCGTCGGGGCGACCGAAAATGCGGTGATGGCAGCGGTCCTGTGCCGGGGGACATCGATCCTGGAAAATGTTGCGCGGGAGCCGGAGATTGTCGATCTCTGCAATTGTCTCGTCGCGATGGGGGCGAAGATTCAGGGCGTTGGTACCGAAAAGCTGGTGATTGAGGGCGTCCGCGATCTGCACGGTGCGACCTATGCCGTCATGCCGGATCGGATCGAGGCCGGGTCCTATGCCTGTGCAGCGGCGATCACCGGCGGCGAGGTTGAACTTGTCGGCGCGTCGGAGGCCGACCTTGGCACGACAATCGATGCACTGCATGAAGCGGGCGTTGAAACGGCACCGACGCCCGGTGGCCTGCTGGTCAAGCGCAGCGGGCCGATGCGCGGCATCACGCTGTCAACTGCCCCCTATCCCGGATTTGCCACCGACATGCAGGCGCAGTTCATGGCGATGCTGGCGGTCGCGGACGGGGCGTCGCTGCTCACCGAAACCATCTTTGAAAACCGGTTCATGCATGTGCCTGAACTGGCGCGGATGGGGGCCGATATCACCGTGCGGGGACGGTCTGCCGTCGTCCGCGGCGTCGACAGCCTGCACGGGGCAGAGGTCATGGCAACCGATCTGCGCGCCTCCATGAGCCTGGTGCTGGCTGGGCTCGCGGCGACGGGCCAGACCATCGTCAGCCGGGTTTATCACCTCGACCGTGGCTATGAACGGCTGGAAGAGAAGCTGTCCGCCGTCGGCGCAGATATCGAGCGCATTTCGGATGGCTGACCAGCTGCATTTGTTGGCCGAATCCGACGCTGACCTGCCGATTATCTCTGCTCTTATGCAGGATGCGGCTCTGTTTGCCCGGGATATAGCCTGGCAGCCGCGCGCGCGGCGCGTTGTTCTGATTGCGAACCGCTTTCGCTGGGAGGCGCGGGAGAAAACCCGGGTGCGCAGCGGCCTCCGCATTGACGGCGTCCTCAGCGCCCGCCGCAAGGACTGGCCGCTCGACAATGTAGTGCTGGCCCTGCTCAGCATCCGGCGGGAGGGCGATGATCTGTTGATCGATTTCTCTGGCGGTGCTGCACTGCGCCTGACGGTTGAGGCCGTCGATATGGTACTGGAGGATCTGACGGGTGCCTGGGGCACCAAAACCACACCGAAGCATGGCCGGTAGTCTGGACCTATAAATTCCGGCGGGCGGCAAACAGGATCCGGTCTTCGGCCCGGAAGCCCCGGACCCACAATATCGCGGCGTAGACGGCGAGAATGGCCGGAATGCCGATGATGATCTGCCAAATATCGGGCAGGGTCCGCACGGCGAGGCCGGCCGCAAGCCCGCCGATAACGGCCGGGATCAGGGCCAACCGGACTCCGGCGACCGGTGCGCCGAGTTCACGGTGCAACAGGCGAGATTTCAGGATCGACCCGAGCGTCAACGCCAGTGCCAGACCGAGTGCCGCACCTTCCCCGCCGAACTTGGCAGCAAGGATGATGGTCACCGCCGCCTGACAACCGATCATCACCAGCGACAACATCAAATTGCGGGCCGGATTGGTATAGACCAATGCCGCCTCCGACACCGCCGCCGTTGCCGCCAGCACCTCTGCCGCCAGCAGCAGGGCCAGCACCGTCTCTCCACCGGCAAAGTCCTGACCGACAAGGCCGAGCACGGCTTCGCCCGGCATCCCGAGTGCCAGTGCCACGCACAGTTGCACCGCGATGATCCAGAACCCGACCTGCCTTACATGTCCGGCCATACCGATCCGGTCGCCGGCCTGCAGGCTGTTGGACAGCATCGGACCCAGCACCGGATCGAAGCTGGTCTTCAGCTTCTGCGGCAGCGACGCGACCTGCTGCGCCACATAATAAACACCGGTCACGCTCGGCGGGGCGAAGATACCGAGGATGAACAGGTCCAGACGCCGTGATCCCCACTCAATCGCATCGGCCCCGGCCAGCGGGATATTGGCCCGCGCCAGCGTCAGCAGGCGCCCCGGATGCGGTCGCCAGCCGTGCGGCAGGCCAAAGGCCCTGAGGCAGGGAATGATGGAGGCGGCAAAGGCGGCCGTTAGCGAAACGACATAGGCGATGATCAAACCGTCGCGCTTGAAAAAGGTGAAAGCCAGCGCGGCTGCAACAAGGGTCAGCACCCAGGGTTCGACGATAGACCGGGCCCGAACCTGCGCCGCGATATCGTGGCGATAGGCGAGCGCGGCGAGGCTGACATCCGATCCGACGATGGAGAGCGCAATCAGCGGAAACGCCTGATCGATGCCGGTCACGAAGCTGTTGGGGAACACCAGCTTGGGGAAAATGGCGAGCAAACCGGCCCCCGCGGCTGCCAGCAGCCACGCGAGGATCAGCGCGTCCCAGACGACATGGGCGTGCGGCCGGTCGGTTTTGGCCAATTCTGCCGCGATGCCACGCTTCAATCCCAGCGTCGCCAGCTGCGCCGTCAGTTCCACCACCAATATGGCATAGGCGAACCGGCCGAGCGTCGATGCACCGTACATCTGGCCGGCGATGAACAGGAATGGCAGACGGGCGGCGAGTCGCAGCAAAAAGCCGCCAAAACTCGTGCGTCCGCCCTTGGCAAGGGCGACGATATCAGCCTGGGTTTCGGGAGTTGCGGGCGCTGGCAAAGTCCGCACCCTCTACACGCTTCGGGGTCAGATGGCGAGGCTGGCGAGCAACGGATCGTCGGCTGGCGTGTGGCGGTTGCGGTTCACCACCATCAGGTCGTGCAGGCGGCGGATCGCCGTGCTGCCGGTACGGGTACAAAGCGCCGGAACAAGGCCGTGGATGAAACAGGCGAGGCCGCCTTTGATCATCACCAAGCCGAAGCTCCACGACATGCCCATATGTTCGGCATAGCTCTCACCGACCGAAGCCGGGTGCTCGGTGAAAATCTTGCGCAGCATATCCTCGTCTCCCGTTCGCCAGCTTAGCTTTGGGTCATAGTCGAATTGACCGGCCAACGCCAAGCGGGAGTGAGGACGACGCGACTAAGCGCCCGGCTGCGGAGCCGGTTCGCCGCCGAAGCCACGCCGACCGGTTTTCGGGATCGCGCTGACCCCCGACAGTGTCGGCGTCGGGAGCACAGTCGCGCCGCCGCGGTCAATCGATTCACCCGCCAGAACACGCCGGATTTCGTCGCCTGACAGCGTTTCATACTCGAGCAGGGCCTGCGCCAGCGTATGCAACTGGTCCAGATTGTCGGTCAGCAACTGGCGCGCCCGGTCCAATCCGGAGGTGACAATGCGTTTCACCTCTCCGTCGATCAGCCGTGCGGTTTCCTCGCTGACATTCTGGGTGCGGGTGACACTATGGCCGAGAAACACTTCCTCCTGATTGTCGCCATATTGCAGCGGCCCGAGCAGGTCGGACATGCCCCACTGGGTCACCATGCTTTTGGCGAGCGAGGTTGCGTAGCTGATGTCGGATGAAGCGCCGGACGACACTTTGTCATAGCCGAAGATCAATTCCTCGGCGACGCGGCCGCCCATCGACACGCTGAGGTTCGCGTACATCTTGTCCCGGTGATAGCTATAGCTGTCCCGCTCCGGCAGGCGCATCACCATGCCAAGCGCACGGCCACGCGGGATGATGGTTGCCTTGTGGATCGGATCGGATGCCGCTTCATGGACGGCGACGATGGCGTGGCCAGCCTCATGATAGGCGGTCATTTTCTTCTCGTCGTCGGTCATCACCATGGATTTCCGCTCGACGCCCATCATCACCTTGTCCTTGGCCTCCTCGAAATCGATCATGGAGACGAGGCGCTTGCCCTTGCGCGCGGCCAGAAGCGCGGCTTCGTTGACCAGATTGGCAAGGTCCGCACCGGAAAAGCCCGGCGTGCCGCGCGCAATGGTCCGGCCATTGACGTCAGGTGCAATCGGCACTTTGCGCATATGGACGGTTAGGATCTTTTCCCGACCCTCGATATCCGGGCGGGCAACAACGATCTGGCGGTCAAAGCGGCCCGGACGCAACAGAGCAGGGTCGAGCACATCGGGGCGGTTGGTTGCGGCGACGATGATGATGCCTTCGTTGGCGTCGAACCCGTCCATTTCGACCAGCAGCTGGTTCAGCGTCTGCTCGCGCTCGTCATTGCCGCCGCCAAGGCCAGCGCCGCGGTGGCGACCGACGGCGTCAATTTCGTCGATGAAGATGATGCAGGGCGCCGATTTCTTCGCCTGCTCGAACATGTCGCGGACCCGGCTGGCACCGACGCCGACAAACATTTCGACAAAGTCAGAGCCGGAAATGTTGAAGAACGGCACATTGGCCTCCCCGGCAATGGCGCGGGCCAACAGGGTTTTGCCGGTTCCGGGGGGTCCAACCAGAAGTGCGCCCTTGGGGATTTTGCCGCCGAGGCGGTGGAATTTTGACGGATCTTTCAGAAAGTCGACGATCTCTCCCAGTTCCTCACGCGCTTCATCAATGCCGGCGACGTCGTCAAAGGTGATGCGGCCCTGTTTCTCATTCAGCAACTTTGCGCGGGATTTGCCAAAGCCCATCGCGCCGCGTCCCTGGCCATTTTGCATCTGCCGCATCACAAACAGCCAGATTCCGATCATCAGCGCGAAGGGCAGGATCGAAAACAGCAACTGCATGAAGATGGAGCGTTCCGCCTCCGGCTTCACCTCAAACCGCACGCCTTTGTCGCGCAGCCGGTCAACCAGCGCCGGATCGAACGGGGCATAGGTCTGAAAGGCGGTGTCGTTGGTCAGCCGTCCGGCAATATCGCTGCCGCTGATCTCCACATCCTTCACGGTGCCTTCACCGACCTTGGTCAGGAAGTCTGAATAAGGGATTTGGGTGACCTGCTGACCGGATGATGACGGCGAACTGAACTGCTGCGTGACCACGACAAGGACGAGCAGGATGATGACCCACATCGCCGCGCTTTTGGCCCAGGGGCCGGTTGGTGGCTTTGACTGCAGTTCCGACATGCTGCTTCCTTGCTGGTACGCGAGCGGTTACACCCGTCAACATAACATAGGGGTTGTCGGGCGAACGACAATGGCATTGCGACAAAGGGGATTTCAGATGCGGTATCTTGCAGCGCTGGCGGTGGGATTGGCAGCGGCAGCCGGGGCGGAACCATCGGTGCCAAGCCAGCAGGCGCGGGCCGTGCTGAAGGAAATGATCGAGGTTGATACCGCTGGTGATGCCGGCACGACGGTGCTGGCCGAAAAGATCGCGGCGCGGTTCCGGGCTGCCGGTTGGCCTGCCGCCGACGTGCAGTTGCTGGCCCCGGCGGACAAGCCGCACAAGGGCAATCTCGTGGTGCGGTTGCGCGGCAGCGGCAAAGGCAAGCCGGTGTTGTGGATGGCCCATATCGATGTGGTCACCGCCCGACCGGAAGACTGGACCCTGCCACCGTTCAAGCTGACCGAACGTGACGGCTATTTTTACGGTCGGGGCACCCACGACATGAAGGGCGATTCGGCGGCGGCAGTTGATGCGCTGCTGACACTTCGCGCTGAAGGCTGGAAGCCAAAACGCGACATCATCCTCGCCCTAACCGCCGATGAGGAAGGGGGCGACGGCAATGGCGTCGACTTTCTGCTGAAGTCCCACCCTAATGCGTTCGATCCGGAAATGATCATCAACGTCGACGCGGGCGGGCTATCACTCAAGAACGGAAAGCCGGTCTATTACGGGCTGCAAACCTCCGAGAAAATCTATGTCACTTACCAGGCCGAGACGACGAGTGCCGGTGGGCATAGTTCACGCCCAACCGCCGACAATCCGATCTACGGCCTGGCCCATGCCCTGGTCGGCCTCGAGAAACTGAAATTCCCGGTCAACCTGACCGACACGGCGAAGCTGTATTTCGCCCGCGCGGCCGCCTTTGCCTCCGCCGACGATGCCGCCGACATGCGGGCGCTGGCTGCCACCGGCGATGCCGCCGCCGCCGCCCGATTGTCAGCGAAAGTTGAACATAATGTTGTGATGCGCACCACCTGCGTTGCGACGATGGCGGAGGCTGGACATGCCGAAAATGCCCTGCCGCAGCGGGCGCGGGCAACCATCCAGTGCCGGGTCATCCCGGGTGAAAGCGATGCGAGTGTCCGTGCCGCCATCACCGCTGCGCTGGGGGATAGGTCGATTTCGCTGACCAATGTCTGGCCGCTGGTGCCCAGTCCGGAATCACCACCGACCGCCGCCCGTCTTAAAACCATCGAAACGACGGCGCGCACCCTGTGGCCGGGCATCGTAGTGGTGCCGTTCCTCGAGGCGGGAGCGACCGACGGTGTCTATACCCGTAATGCCGGAATCCCGACCTATGGTGCCAGCGGGATCGCGATCGATATCGACGATATCCGGGCCCATGGCCGCGACGAACGTATCCGGGTGGAAAGCTTCGACCGCGCGGTGATCTTCAACTACCGGATGATGAAGGCGTTCGGCGGGCAGTAGCCGGTTCGAACCGCCAGACCGCTCCCGGTGACGCCTTGACCGGGCCAAGCGTCGCGCTTTGACCTGCGGCCAGCCGTGCCATCAGTCGCAGGGTGTCGGGTCCCGACGGCGCGTTGCCCCCCAAGGTCGCCAGCGCCCGTAGCACCAGGCGGCGGGTCAGTTCGTTCGGAAGCCCTGCGACATCCAGCCGGACGCACTCTGCGCTGACCATCGCCCGCCCCGCCCATGCGATGTCGGTCGTCCACGCCAGCGCCGCCTCGGCGTCCGCAAGATGCGCCGCCGAATCGGCCAACCGTGCCGCATCAAGCCAAGGCGTCGCCGCCAGCAATGCCCGGGCGTGGGTCCGGTCAAAGCGTGGATCAACGTTGGACGGATCGGTCACAGCTGTCAGTCCGGCAGCACCGACCAGCGCGCGCAGATCGGCGCGGCGGTGATCCAGCAACGGCCGCAGCACCGTGACACCGTTGGTCAGCACCCGCGTCGCGCGGATACCTGCCAGCCCCGATGCGCCGGACCCGCGCGCCAGCCGCAGCAGCAACGTTTCGGCCTGATCGTCGGCATGATGCCCGGTCGCCAGCCACGCGACCCCGTGATCGGTGCACCAATCCCCCATCAAACCGTATCGGGCCGTCCTCGCCTCGGCGTGGATGTTGGATATGGGCTTCTCGCCCCCCCACCGCAGAATTTGGTGGACGACACCGAGCCGGTCGCAGATTGCGGCGACGCCCGCCGCTTCCGCTGCGCTGCCGTCCCGTAAACCGTGATCGACCGTCAACGCGCGGACGCGGTCGCCAAAGGCAGCCTGTGCGGCCACAAGCAGCGCGAGGCTATCCGGTCCGCCGGATACCGCGACCGCCAAACTCTCATCCGCACCGAGCGGACGACCGATCAGCCCGGTGATGGTGTCGGCTAGGGCGCGCACTTTGCCGCCGTGCGGCCTTTGGCAAGCTGACTGGTCAAGGCCGGGGTCAGCTTGGTTGCATAGCTGTTGGTGACCTCGTCATAGACCCGGCAGGCCTCGGTCGGGTTCGGCGGGGTGATCGCCATCAGCGATTGGCCGAGCCATAGTAGCGAGTCCACCGCCCGCTCCCCGCGCGGCATGTTGCGGTAATTGTCGAGAAAAGCCTTGGCGGCTGGTCCTGGCTGTTTGTCGCTGAAATAGGCGCGACCCAGCCAATATTGAGCGTGGGAGGCGCGCCGCGACTTGGGCCGTTTGGTAACGAAGGCGGCGAGGGCAGCCTCCGCCTCGTTGTAGCGCTTGTTCTGATACAGCGAATAGGCGGCCTGGAACTCCGCCTCGATCGGATCGACCGGCGCGGTAGCAATCGGGGTTTCGGTACCGGGTTCGAGATCGGCACCCTTGGGCGTCGGCAGTTTGACCGCTGGGGGAGGCGCTTTCGCGGCGGTTGCCGTGGGCTTTGCCCCGGTAGTCGCGGGTTTGGTTGCAGCAGGCGTGGCGGCGGGGGGCGTGCCCTCGGTAACGGCGGGCGGGGTTCCGCCGCCTTCCAACTGGGTCAGCCGAAATTCGGCATCGGCACGGAATTTCGCCAGCGCCTCCTCGACCTGTCGCGCCCGGAAATTCGCCTGTTCGACTTGGCCGGTCAGCGTCGCCAGTTGGCGCTCCAGACCATCGACGCGGGTGGTCAGGTCGGCAATCGGCGATGTGGCGGGCACCCCGACTGGTTCGGGGGCGGCGACGACGGCCGGGGCAATCTCCGGTTCAAAATATTTGCCGTTGCCGCCGGGGAACACCTTGCGCTGCACGGCTTTCAGCTCCGATTCCAACCGCCCGACCCGTTTGTCGAGGTTGCTGTCCTGCGCCAGCGTCGGGGCAGCGACGGCGAACAGGAGGAGGGCAGCGAGGGGGCGGGCGATCATTGGAGGGCATGTCCTTTGCGGGCGTTGCGCCTTCTTTAGCGCGCTATCGTCCCAAAGGGAATCGCTTCACGCCTGCGCCGCCCCAAAGGTCGCCCATGGCCCTTGAATGGCATAGGTGTGGCCGGGGTCCTGGATGTTGACGTACAGGATTTTTCCGTTGGGCGAAAAACAGGCCCCGGCAAATTCCGACCGGTCGGGATGGGCATTGCGCGCCAGCGTCTGGACCGCGCCGTCCGGAGCAACAAAACGAAGGAAATTGTCGGCGCTGCCATCTTCACAAACCACGAGCCCACCCCAGGGGGCAATGGTCAGATTGTCCGGAAAGTCGATGATATTGCCATCGCCGGGCTCAATGAACAGGGTCAGTTTCCCTTGGTCCTTGCCGGTCGGCTGGTAGCGGAAAATCTGCCCCTGTTGGTTCGCGCCGCCGGAGGTGCAGCTTAAGAACACCGAATGGTCGGCGGCCATGGCAAGGCCTTCACCCCGGACGAAGGTTGCCGCCCCGGCATCGGCGCCCCTGAGGCGTAGGTCATCGGCAGGCGATTCAACGTCGGATAAGTCGATCCAGCGGACGGGTTTGCCTGTCCCCGCAGCCCAGTCACCGTTGCGATTGGCAGTCGTCGTCAGCCCATCGACCACACAGGCCTGCAATCGCCCGCCTGCGGCAAGCCTTCCGGGGACGGCTGGCACAAAGCGGTAGAACAGACCGTCCTCCCGGTCCTCCGACAGGTAGACCATACCGGTTTCCGGATCGACGGCGGCGGCTTCATGGTTGAAACGGCCCATGGCCTTCAGCGGCACCGCCTCGACCGCTGCCCGGGCCGTCGCCGGAACCTCGAACACCCAGCCGTGCCCATCGGCGATTTTGACGTCGCGGCTCCGTTTCGGCTCCTCGCAGGACAGCCACGACCCCCAGGGGGTGGGTCCGCCGCAACAATTGCGGTCGGTCCCGGCCAGGCTGATGAATTCCTGCTCAACCGTCACCCCGTCGATGCCAAGCACGACTGTGGTGGTACCACCCACCGCCTTCGGATCGAACAGCGGCAGGCCCGCCGGCGCGTTGCCGGAGGCCCAGGAGCCTTTGTCGCTGTCCGGGTGCAGTTCGTGGTTGCGGATCAACACGGTCCGGCCGCCGTCGCCAGCAAAGGCTGCCATGCCGTCGAACTTTCCGGGGACGAATAAGCCGCTGGCCATCGGTCGTCCTGCAACTGAGACAAGATCGTAGGAAAAGCCAGCCGGGAGGTCGAGTAGCCCCTTCGGATCAGGAACCAGCCCGACGGAGGCTCGGGCGGCTCGCCCAACGGCATAGGCCTTGGACAGTCCGACAAGCGCCGCCAGAGTTGCTCCGCCTTTCAACAAGGCCCGCCTTTCAATCATCATCAATCCTGTCCATGCCGCTGGCTATCGCTGCGCGGTTGCAGTCCGGTGACAGCACGGCTTAACCCAGCGCGAAGGCACTGCGGATGCCGTCGATGATGAATTGCGCCGCCAGCGCCGCCAGAATGACGCCGAGCAGGCGGGTGATCATCGCCTCGGTCTTGCGGCCCATGAATTTCATCAGCGGAGCCGCAGCAAGCAAGGACCCAAGGGTCAGCAGCAAGTTGGCCCCGAGCGCAGCCCCAAGTACCGCCGTCTCCTGCCAACCAGTGCTGCGGGAGGTCAGCAGCATCACGGCCGCTATCGATCCTGGCCCGGCGATCATCGGGATGGCCATCGGAAACACCGAAATATCCTCGGCCTCCAGCCCGGCTTCGGCACCCTTGGCGACTTCCTCGGCGCGGTTTTCGCGGCGCTGGGTGCGTTTTTCAAACACCATGTCGATGGCGATCAGGAACACCATGATCCCGCCCGCGATGCGAAATGCGTCGAGACTGACCCCGAGGGCACCGAGCAGCGCCTCCCCCAGCAGTGCGAAAAACAGCAGGATACCGCCTGCCAGCGTGACGGATTTCCACGCCATGGAGCGCCGGTGGCGGGTGCTGGTCCCGTTGGTCAGGCTGGCGAAAATCGGGGCAACGCCCGGCGGGTCGATCACCACAAACAGCGTGACAAAGGCAGAGATAAACAGGGCGAGCATAGATACTCTCTATTCGATCCGTCGTCTCACTGCCATGCCCCTCCCGTTTTGTCCGTCGCCATCGGAAACCGTGCTGCTCCCTCCTCAAGCGGCAAAGCCAGTCCATTGGCAATGTAAGCGACCGTCCGGTAGAAGCCAGACAGGAGTAGTATCTCCATTATCTGGTCTGCATCGAAGTAAGTTCGCAGCGCTGTGAACTCGCCGTCAGACCATGTTGCGTGCTCGTGCAGTGCATCTACGGCAATGATCAACGCCTGTTCACGCGGCGACCAACAGGCCGAATCGGCGGCTACCGCTACCGTCGCATCTACTTGTTCCCGGGTCAGATTGGCAGTGCTGGCGAACAACGTGACGTGCACGCCCCACTCATATTCGCAGTGTGTTCGCGCGCAAACCCGGTTGATGACGATTTCGCGGTCGCGCAGCGGCAGCGGCCCTTTGTCCAACAGCGACGCGGCGCGGAATTTGTGCCAGGCGCGCCCATGGCCAGCAAGCAGTCTAAACAGCGTTAATGGTGGCATGTTCGGCGGCATAATCGCGTCGAAGGTCGCGGCAACGTTGGCGGCGTAGGGTGGGTCCAACAAGGGCAGCCTTGGCACTTTGCAATTCCTTTGCTACAATTTTCATAGCATGATCGTTACAAAAAACGTAGCAAAAAACAAGATGATTCGAGGCTCTCGATCAGGCAGGCCGGTCATGGCGCTGCTAGACCTGTTGGGTCGGCGCTGGACGTTGCGGATCATCTGGGAGTTGCGCGAAACGCGGCTGACCGCGCGCGCGCTCCGAGCCGCCTGCGACGATGCCTCGCCGACGACGCTGAACATACGACTGGCGGAATTGCGCGGGGCCGGTCTGATCGATCATGACGGCGGCTATGGCCTGACGGAGCTTGGAAGGACGTTCGTCGAGGCTTATTTACCGCTACACGAGTTCGCCGAACATTGGGCAGCGCGCTAGCGGGATTCCGGCTTCAAAGTTTCAGTTCGGTGATCCCGGCGCGGGCGTGCGCTGCCACCAATGTGTTGCGCAAAAGAACGGCGATGGTCATCGGTCCGACGCCGCCGGGGACCGGGGTGACCCAACCTGCAACCGCCGCGGCCTCGTCAAAGGCCACGTCGCCGATCAGCCGGGTCTTGTCACCATTCGCCACCCGGTTGATGCCGACGTCAATGACGGCTGCACCGGGCTTCAGCCAGCTGCCCCGGATCATTTCGGCTCGCCCGACGGCGGCAACCACGATATCGGCCCGGCGCACCACGTCCGGCAGGTCGCGGGTCCGCGAATGGGCGATGGTGACCGTGCAGCTTTCAGCCAGCAGCAACTGTGCCATCGGTTTACCAACCAGATTGGACCGGCCAACCACCACCGCGTTCAAGCCCGACAGGTCACCCAAAGCATCTTTCAGCAGCATCAGGCAGCCAAGCGGGGTGCAGGGAACCATGCCCGCCCGGCCCGCGACCAGACGGCCGATGCTCATCGGGTGCAGGCCGTCGACGTCCTTTGCCGGATCGATGGTTTCAATGACGGCGATTTCCCGGATGTGCGGCGGGGCTGGCAACTGGACCAATATGCCGTCGACGCTGTCATCCGCATTCAACTGACGGACCAGCGCCAGCAGATCGGCCTCCGACGTGTCGGCAGGCAGGCGATGTTCAAAGGATGCCATCCCGGCCGCCTCGGTCGCCAGACCCTTGTTACGGACATAGACTTGGCTCGCCGGGTCGTCGCCGACCAGCACCACGGCGAGCCCGGGCTTCCGACCAGTGGCGGCCTCAAACGCTGGAACGGCGGCGGCGACGCCAGCGCGCACCCCTTCGGCAAAGGTTTTGCCATTGATGATCTGCGCCGTCATTCACCGCCCCAATTCAAGAATTCCGCTACGTCCAGGCCGCCATCAGTTGAGCAGCAGGTCGCTCCCCACGCCGCTCAGCAGCATTTGTCCGCCCTTGAAGGCGATGAACAGCACCAGGGGCGACAGGTCGATGCCGCCAAGGTCGGGCATCAAACGCCGGATCGGGCGCAACATCGGGTCAAACAACCGGTCGAGGCCGCGCACGACGCCTCGCACGAACTCATTCTGGGTGTTGATGACATTGAAGGCGATCAGCCAGGACAGGATCGCATAGGCGATCAGCAGCCAGATACCGACCTGGAGAATCAGGATCATGATGCTGATCAATGCGCCCAAGGTTGCCGTCATACTGCTCTCCCGATGCTATCCGTGCGATCTAGGGTGTCCGTGGCCATGCCGCAATGGTCGGCACCACAAACCAAAACGGTCGCCGCTTCCATCCGGAAACGACGACCGTTTTTTGGGTTGCGTCCAGCCTAGAGTGACTGGATCGACGTTGCGGCCATCTTGCCGCGGCGGTCCTGCTCCAGCTCGAAGCTGATCCGCTGGCCATCGCCGAGGTCACGCATTCCGGAGCGTTCGACGGCAGAGATATGCACGAAGGCATCGGGCTGGCCGTCATCACGCTGGATGAAGCCGAAACCCTTCTGGCCGTTGAAGAACTTCACGGTGCCCTCATAGCGGGTGCCGTCCGACGGAACCCGGTCGGCGCGGTCGCCACCAAAGCCGCCGCGATCGCCGCCGCCGTGCGCGGCACGGGGAGGCCGATCTTCATAGCTGCGCTCGCTGCGTTCGCGGGGCGCAACAATCTCGCCTTCGATCACCAGTTCGGTGGCGGAAATGCGTCCGTTGCGATCGGTCAGGGTGAACGCCAGCTTCTGGCCTTCGCCCAGTTCGCGCAGGCCAATCTGCTCAACGGCCGAAATATGGACAAACACGTCCTCGCCGCCATCGTCGCGGACGACGAAGCCAAAACCCTTGGCTGCGTTGAAGAATTTCACGGTGCCCGTGGCTGTTCCAACTGCGATGCCGGGTGCGAAGCCGCCACCCCCACCGCCGCCGCGCGGCGCACCGCCAAAGCGGTCGCCACCACCACCGCCGCCACCGAAGCGGGGAGCAACGCCGCCGCCGAAGCGATCACCGCCACCAGGGCCGCCGCCGAAGCCGCCGCGTCCACCGCCGCGCGGCTCAAAGGGATCAAAACCACCGCGATCTGAATCAAATCCACGCTCGCGCTTGTCGAAGCCGCCGCCCCTGCGGGACCCGCGCCCGCCTTTATCGAAGGTCATTGTAAAAACAGTCTTTCGTATCTCTTGTCAGTCACGACGGCTCGTCTTGCCGCCGTTCGGCATCAACGCCCGTGGCCAGCCCATGCCAAACCAATCATGGCCCATAGCCGAAAATATGATTCGGTGCGAGAGACTTATCCTAAGCCCGCGAACCGGCCGCCGGGTCTGGTGTTTCTGCAACAGTGGAGGTTTTGGAATGACCGGCCTGACTCTGCACAGCGGCGCGTTGGAGGCGGACATTGTGCCCAGCATTGGTGGTGGTCTCGCGGCCTTCCGCTGGCACGGACAGGATATCATGCGGCCAGCATCGGCTGAGGCGCTCGCGGGGGGGGACCCGCTGGGGTTGGCGATGTTTCCGCTGGTTCCCTGGTCCAACCGGATCGCGCTGGGGCGGTTCCAGCAGGATGGGCAGGATGTGACGCTACCACGCAATCTTGGGGATCACCCGCACGCCATCCATGGGCACGGCTGGCAGCAACCATGGTCGGTCGCGGCGTCGAGCGAGTCATCGGCAGTCCTGACCTATGACCACAGCGCCGATGCCTGGCCATGGGCCTACCACGCGCAACTCCACTATCGGCTGACCGTGCGTGGGCTGGAGAGCCGGTTGTCGGTCGAAAATCGTTCGGCCACCCGCATGCCCGCCGGCCTAGGCCTCCACCCCTATTTCCAGCGCACCCCGCAGATGCAGGTCCATGCCAGACTCGATGGCTGGTGGGAGACCGATGCGGAGGTGATGCCGACCCAGCACCGGACCTGTGACGAACGGACGGACTGGTCGGGGCTGCTGCGGGAGGGGAGGACGATCGACACGGCTTTTACCGGCTGGGACGGCTCGGCAAAGCTGGTGTGGCCCGAAGCGGGTTTGGAACTGCAGATGACCGCCAGCAACGCGGCCCGCTGGCTGGTGATCTACGCCCCGCAGAGCGGATCGATTGTCTGTCTGGAGCCGGTCACCCACCCGACAAACGCGTTGAACCAAAGCGAGCGGCCCGGAATCCGGTTGCTGGACCCCGGCGAAAGCACAGAATTAACCCTGCGACTTGAACCCGGCGGCTGCTAGCGTCGCACCAGTGTTCCGGCTCCCCGGCGGGTGAAAATTTCGAGCAGCATCGAATGCCCGATCCGCCCGTCGAGAATGACAGCGGCGTCAACGCCTCCCATTACTGCGGTGACGCAAGTTTCGATCTTCGGGATCATCCCGCCGCTGATGGTGCCGTCGGAGACCAGATTGGCGATATCGTCGGGCGTCAGGTCGGTCAGCAATCCGCCGCTTTTGTCCAGAACCCCCGCCACATCGGTCAGCAGGAACAGCCGCGACGCCCCGACCGCCGCCGCAATCGCCCCCGCCATCGTGTCAGCATTGATGTTGTAGGTTGCGCCGTCGGTGCCAGCCGCAACCGGCGCGATAACCGGGATGACATTTTGCGCGGTCAGGCCGTCGAGGATGCGCCGGTCGATAATCTCCGGCTCCCCGACAAAGCCCAGGTCGATGGCCTGTTCAATCATGCTGCCGGGGTCCCGGCTGCTCCGGGTGACCTTCTTGGCGGTGACCAGATGTGCGTCCTTGCCGCTGATCCCGACAGCGGTGCCGCCAGCCCGGTTGATCCAGGCGACCAGTTCCTTGTTGATCGCCCCCAACACCATTTCGGCAACTTCGGCCGTCGCGGCATCGGTGACCCGCAGCCCGTCGACAAATTCCGATTTGATGCCGAGCCGACTGAGCATCGCACCAATCTGTGGCCCGCCGCCGTGGACGACCACCGGATTGATGCCAACGGCTTTCAGCAGCACGATATCCTCGGCAAAATCCTGCGCCAGCGCCGGGTCCCCCATCGCATGGCCGCCATATTTTACAACGAAGGTTTTGCCGGCATATTGCTGCAAATAGGGCAAAGCCTCGACAAGCGTCTCGACCTTGGCGAGCATTTCAGGGGCGGGGGCGTGGTCGGTCATCGCGGCGCTATAGCGGTGCAACGGCTCAGGGGAAAGACAATGAGCGCAGGCTATTCCGGTACACCGCTTTTCAAAAAGCTTGGGGTTGCCGACGGACAATTGACCTGGCGGCTCCGTATGCCGGACAGTGTTGTTGCCGAGATTGCCGAGGGCGGTGCCCAGCCGGTGCTGCTTGAGCAACCGGTCGCTGGTCTGGGCATGGCGCATCTGTTTGTCACCAGCCGCGATGACCTTACCGCCCGTCTTACCGAGCTGCGGGCGGTGCTTGCCCCGACCGGGATGATCTGGGTGTCATGGCCGAAGAAAGCGGCCAAGGTCCCGACTGACATTACCGAGGACACCATTCGGGAGGTTGCGCCGCCGATGGGCTATGTCGATGTGAAAGTCTGCGCCGTCGATGCCGTCTGGAGCGGGTTGAAGCTGGTCATCCGCAAATCCGAACGCTGAAGCGGGTCGCTCAGCGCGGCAAGTCCGTCGTTCCCATCAGGTGCAGGTCAACCGACCGGGCGCACTGCCGTCCTTCCCGGATGGCCCAGACGATCAGGCTCTGGCCGCGCCGCATGTCACCGCAGGCGAATATGCCGTCAACGCTGGTCTGATAGTCCTGCACATTGGCCGCAACATTGCCGCGACCGTCGAGGGCAACCGCTGCCTGATCGACCAGCCCGGCATTCAGCGGGCCAACAAAGCCCATGGCGAGCAGGATGAGGTCAGCCTTCAGGGTAAATTCGGTGCCTGCGATCTCTCGCATCGCGCCGCCGACCCATTCGACCCGGACGCACTCCAGCCCCTCGACAATGCCGTTGGTGCCGAGGACGCGCTTGGTCAAAATTGCCCAATCCCTGTCGCAGCCCTCTTCATGACTGGAGGAGGTACGGAGTTTCATCGGCCAATCGGGCCAGACCAGCGCCTTGTCCTCCCGGCTTGGCGGTTTCGGCATGATTTCGATCTGGGTGACCGAGGCCGCACCCTGGCGGTTGGACGTGCCTACACAATCAGAGCCGGTGTCGCCGCCGCCGATCACAATGACATGCTTGCCGGTTGCCGTCAGGGTTCCGCGCGGCGCGGCGCGCAGTTCATCGTCCCCGGCGTTGCGCTTGTTCTGCTGGGTCAGGAACTCCATGGCGAGGCGGACCCCGGCCATCTCGTAGCCCGGAATGTCGAGCGTGCGCGGGGCCTCGGCTCCCCCGGACAGCACAACCGCATCAAAATTGTCGCGGAGCGAATCGACCGACACATTGACCCCGATTTCGGTGCTGGTGCGGAACACCACACCTTCGGCTTCCATCTGGACCAGCCGCCGGTTGATCAGATGCTTTTCCATCTTGAAGTCGGGGATGCCATAGCGGAGCAGGCCGCCCATCCGGTCGCTCTTCTCAAACAGGGTGACGCTGTGCCCGGCCCGGGCCAGTTGCTGCGCACAGGCGAGACCTGCAGGCCCTGACCCGACAACCGCGACCGATTTTCCAGTCTTGGTGTCGGCTGGAACCGGGGTGATCCAGCCTTCGTCCCAGCCCCGGTCCACAATTGCGCATTCGATCGATTTGATCGTCACCGCCGCATCGTCGATATTGAGCGTACAGCTGGCTTCGCAGGGTGCCGGGCAGACCCGCCCCGTGAATTCCGGGAAATTGTTGGTGGAATGCAGCACCTCTAGCGCGTTCCGCCAATCCCCCTCGTAAACGAGATGGTTCCAGTCCGGGATGATGTTGTTCACCGGGCAGCCATTGTGGCAATAAGGGATGCCGCAGTTCATGCACCGCGACGCCTGCTGACGCAGCGCCGATTCTCCCAACGGAAGGGCAAATTCCTGGTAGTCGCTCACCCGGGTTTTGGGGTCGCGGTAGCTACGATCCTGACGGTCGAGTTCAAGGAAGCCGGTTGTTTTTCCCACGCGCTTTGCTCCGAATGACCCAGTTACTCAGCCGCAACCGCAGCCGCAGCAATCCGTTCAGCCTCCAACTGCTTCAACGCCCGGGCATAGTCCCGGGGCATGACCTTGATGAAACGCTTGATCGTCTCGCTCCAGTTGTCGAGCAGGGTGCGGGCCCGGGCGCTTCCGGTGTGGAGGTGGTGCCGCTCCAGCAGCACGCGTAGCCGTTCGGTGCTGTGATAGAGCATGTCGCCCATGCCGAAGTCATTGACATTGACGACGCGCTGCAGCGGGCGACCGGTGCCAACCTCCCCTTCCGGGTCCGGCACAATGGTTTCCAGATCGACCATCGCGGTGTTGCAGCGCTGGCTGAACAGGCCGTCCTCGTCATAGACATAGGCGACCCCGCCCGACATGCCGGCGGCGAAATTGCGCCCGGTTTTACCGAGCACAACGACGACACCACCGGTCATATACTCGCAGCCATGGTCGCCGGTGCCTTCAACGACGGCCAGTGCGCCCGAGTTGCGAACCGCAAACCGTTCGCCGGCAACGCCGTTCAAATAGGCCTCGCCCGCAATCGCGCCGTACAACACTGTGTTGCCGACGATGATATTTTCGGTCGGCTCGCGTTTCACATGGCCCGGCTGCTTCACGATGATCCGGCCACCAGACAGGCCCTTGCCAACATAGTCATTGGCATCGCCAGTCAGCTCAAGCGTGATACCGTGGGCAAGGAATGCGCCGAAACTCTGTCCGGCAACCCCGGTCAGCGCGATTTGAATGCTGTTCTCCGGCAGCCCCGCATGGCCGAACCGCCGCGCCACCGCACCGGACAGCATTGCGCCGACGGTACGGTTGCCGTTCTTGATCTCTCGCACAATCCGTACCGGCTCGCCCTGGCTGAGTGCTGGTTCGGCAGCGGTGATCAGGTCATGGTCGAGCGCCCGGTCAAGGCCATGTTCCTGCAATTCGGTGTGATGCAGGCTGGCGGCATTGGTGACCGGGACCTGGTGCAGCAATTTGGTCAGGTCGATACCGCCCGCCTTCCAGTGGTTCAGCGCCTTGCCCATGTCGATCCGGTCAACCCGCCCGACCATTTCGTCGAGGGTCCGGAAACCCATGTCGGCCATGATCTGGCGCAGTTCCTCCGCAACGAAGAAGAAATAGTTGATCACATGCTCGGGCTGACCGGTGAACCGCTTGCGCAGCACCGGGTCCTGGGTGGCAACGCCGACCGGGCATGTGTTCAGATGGCATTTGCGCATCATGATGCAGCCGGCCGCAATCAGCGGGGCGGTGGCAAAGCCGAATTCGTCGGCGCCCAGCAGCGCGCCAATCGCGACATCCCGCCCGGTGCGAAGGCCGCCATCGACCTGCACGGCGATCCGGGAGCGCAGACCGTTGAGCAACAGCGTCTGCTGGGTTTCGGCCAGTCCGATTTCCCAAGGCGACCCGGCATGAGTTAGCGAGGTTAGAGGTGAGGCTCCTGTGCCGCCTTCGTAGCCGGAAATGGTGACATGGTCGGCGCGCGCCTTGGCGACGCCAGCAGCCACCGTCCCGACCCCAACCTCTGATACCAGCTTCACTGAAATGCGAGCGGCACTGTTGACGTTCTTCAGGTCGTGGATGAGCTGCGCCAAGTCCTCGATTGAATAAATGTCATGATGCGGCGGCGGGGAGATGAGGCCAACGCCAGGGGTCGAGTGGCGGACCTTGGCAATATTCTTGTCGACCTTGTCACCCGGCAATTGCCCGCCTTCACCGGGCTTGGCTCCCTGCGCCATCTTGATCTGGATGTCGTCGGCATTGACCAGATATTCGGCTGTCACGCCGAACCGCCCGGACGCGACCTGCTTGATCGCCGAGCGCATCGAATCGCCATTGGCCATCGGGGTAAAGCGGTCGGTTTCCTCTCCGCCTTCACCGGTGTTCGACTTCGCCCCGATCCGGTTCATGGCGATGGCAAGCGTGGTATGCGCCTCTCGACTGATCGAGCCGAAGCTCATCGCACCGGTCGCGAAGCGTTTGACGATCTCGCTTGCCGGCTCCACCTCGGATAGGTCGAGGGGGGTCGCTGCTGGCTTGAGGCGCATCAGGCCGCGGATGGTTAGCAGACGTTCGCTCTGTTCATTGATGGATTTGGCGAACTCGGCGTAATTTTTCGGATCATTACCCCGGACGGCATGTTGCAGGTTGGCGACATTTTCCGGAGTCCAGGCATGTTCTTCACCCCGAATGCGGTAGCCGTAGATGCCACCCACATCGAGCATGTTGCGGTAAATCGGGTTGTCACCATAGGCCGCTGCGTGTCGCCGCACGGTTTCTTCGGCGATTTCGGGAAGCCCGGCACCTTCGATTGTCGTCGCGGTGCCCTTGAAATAGCTGTCGACAAAGGCCGATGACAGCCCGACCGCGTCAAAAATCTGTGCGCCGCAATAGCTTTGGTAGGTTGAAATGCCCATTTTGGACATGACCTTCAATATGCCCTTGCCGATGGCTTTGATGTAGTTTTTCTCAACTTCATATTGGCTGAGGGGCAGCGTGCGGCGTGTCCTGATTTCGTCGAGTGTTTCAAACGCAACGTAAGGGTTGATCGCCTCCGCGCCGTAGCCGGCCAAAGCGCAGAAATGATGCACCTCCCGTGCTTCGCCGGTTTCGACCACCAAGCCGGTTTGCATTCGGAGGCCCTGCCGCACAAGGTGGTGGTGAACCGCAGCCGTCGCCAGCAACGCGGGCATCGCGATCCGGTCAGCACTTTGCGCCCGGTCGGACAGGATGAGGATATTGTGATCGGCCAGCACGGCTTCGGTTGCCGCCCAGCACATTTCCTTGATGGCGAGCGCCAAGCCGACAGCGCCCGACTCCGCGCTCCAGGTCATGTCGATGGTTTCGGTCCGGAATGCCCCGTCGAGCGCTTCTTCGACCGACCGGATCTTCGCCAGATCGGCATTGGTCAGCACCGGCTGGTCAACCTCCAGCCGCTTGTGGGTGCCGGCATCGCGCCCCAGCAAATTGGGGCGCGGTCCGATCATCGATACCAGCGACATGACCAGTTCCTCGCGGATCGGGTCGATCGGTGGGTTGGTCACCTGCGCGAAATTCTGCTTGAAATAGTCGTACAGCAACCGAGTCCGGCCCGAGAGGATGGCAATCGGCGTATCGGTGCCCATGGATCCCAGTGGATCCTCGGCGTTCATCGCCATCGGCTCGAGGAAGCGTGAAATGTCTTCCTGCGTATATCCAAAGGCTTGCTGACGATCGAGCAGGTTGGATGCGCCACTGGCTGTAACGGTTTCCGCAACCACTTCGACGTCGTGCAAATCCTTCAATTTATACTGGGTGGCCTGCAGCCATTCAGCATAGGGTGCGGCGGCCGCAAGATCGGCCTTGATCTCTTCATCCTCGATAATCCGGCCCTGTTCGGTATCGATCAGCAGCATCTTGCCCGGCTGGAGACGCCATTTCCGGACGATATTGTCTTCCTTGATCGGAAGTACGCCCGATTCCGATGCCATGATGACATGCCCGTCATCGGTGACGCAGAACCGCGCTGGCCGCAGACCATTGCGGTCGAGCGTTGCGCCAATCTGCCGCCCATCGGTGAACGCGATCGCCGCTGGGCCATCCCAGGGTTCCATCAGCGCCGCATGATATTCGTAGAAAGCCCGCCGTCCGGCATCCATCAAGCTGTTGGTGGCCCAAGCCTCCGGCACCAGCATCATCACGGCATGGGCCAGACTATAGCCACCGGCCAGCAACAGCTCCAACGCATTGTCGAGGCAGGCAGTGTCGGATTGGCCGTGCGGGATAAGTGGCCACATTTTATCGAGATCAGCGCCCAGCAGTTCCGATTCCATCGTGCGCCGACGGGCGTTCATCCAGTTCACATTGCCGCGAACCGTGTTGATCTCCCCGTTGTGCGCGATGAACCGGTAGGGATGGGCCAGTCGCCAGCTGGGAAACGTGTTGGTCGAAAACCGCTGATGCACCAGCGCCAGCGCCGACGTGCAGAGGGGGTCTTGGAGATCGCGGTAGAAACTGCCGACCTGACCGGCCAGCAGCAGGCCCTTGTAGACCAATGTACGGCTGGAGAAGCTCGGGATGTACAGCTGACGCAGTCCGGGCAGGCCATGTTTGTCGGCGAGCGCGGCCAGCGGATTTTGGGCCTGTTTGCGCAGCGCCAGCAATTTCCGCTCAAATGCATCCTGATTGGGCGTCGTCGGACCACGCCCGATGATCGCCTGGCGAATCACCGGCATCTGTTCGATCACCGCGACGCCGAGGCCGGTCGGGTCCACCGGGACATCGCGCCAGCCGATCAGCGTCTGACCTTCCTTCACCACAAAGGATTCGAAATGCGCGATGGCAAAATCCCGGGCCGCAGCGTCCTGCGGCAGGAAGCACATCGCCACCGCATAGTCCCCTGCCAGTGGCAGGGTCAGCCTTTGTTCGCCCGCCCAGTGGCGCAGCAAAGCATCTGGAATCTGGATTAAAATGCCCGCGCCGTCGCCGAGCAACGGATCAGCACCCACGGCACCCCGGTGATCCAGATTGAGCAAGATTTCGAGGCCGCGTTTGACCGTCACATGCGTCTTGTCGCCCTTGATGCTCGCAACAAAGCCGACGCCGCACGAATCATGTTCGTTGCGTGGGTCGTACAGCCCTTGCTTGTCCGGCGGAGTCATGAAACGCGGCACCTCATTTGATAACTTCCGTGCGCGGTAGACGGTTCCCGGCGAAATTTGAAGAGCGGAACGCGCGCTGTTGCGCAATGAATCGTGCAGGACCCGAAAGCGCGGCTTGGGCGTAGCACCCAGCTCCTCGAGGTGCTGCGGCGTGCAGCCGGCGCGTTGAGGTCGATTAGGCGACGTCTGGCATGATGGTCCGTTTCACTACCAGGCTACTGAAAAAGCGCGCCGCCGCCTTGGGTGTGGTCAGCCACCTGATCGCCGCCGCAGGTTTGTTGGCCGCGAGGACCTGATCAGCAATCCACGGGGCAACGGTTTCAACCCGGTCGGCGAGGATGTTGTAGATCCGGCGCGTCCGGGCGACCGCCGCCGGGTCTTCATCCATGGTTTCGTCGAGCAGGTCTGTCACGACGATGCCAGGGCTGATCGTGCCGACGATCACCGGGCTGCCCTTGATCTCCTTGTTGATCGACTTGGTGAAATAGGTCAGCGCCCGTTTGGTCGAGCCATAGATGGTCAGTCCCGGAGCGGTCATCCCGTCGGAACCAAAGCCTTCGAAGTTGAAGATTTTCCCCGACCCCTGCGCCGTCATCCCTGCCAGCGGCACCTGCGTCCCCCAGATCATGCCCCAGATGTTGGTGGCGATCACCGGAGCCATGTCGGCGTGGGTCAGCGCGGGCAGGTTGCGCTTTGGGCCCGCCATCCCGGCGTTGTTGATCCAGATATCGACCTGCCCAAGGCCCCTTGCGGCGGCATCCCAAAGCGCCTGTACCTGATCACGGTCACTGACATCGCAGGCCACACCTAGAACCTGCCCAGACCCGGGTGAGCCGGTGACGTCGGCAACCGCCGCATTGACCGCTGCCTGTCCGCGCGAGGAAATCACGACATTGTGGTCCAGAGCGCGGAAGGCTTTCACCAGCCCGAGACCGATTCCGCGCGTGCTGCCCGTGACAACGATATTGGCCATGGTTTTCCCCCTTCGGCTTGGCAGTCCGATGACTGCCCTGCCTCCCCAGTTTTGCGCATCGGGTGATTGTGTGCAATTATTTTGACCGACCAGTCTCTTTTTTGATCGTCAAGCGACCAATGACAGGTCATGGTCTGGTTCGGTGGGTGAGCTTCGGGGATTGAGGCGCGTGGAAAGTGCAGGCGGGGGAGAGCGATGAGCAACCTGGTGCGAGTGATCTGGGGCGCGACGTGGCGCAGTGCGGTCTTTCTGACCATCGTTGGGGCAGGACTCTGGTGGATGAACCGCGACACCAGGTGGGATGCGAATACCGCCATCGACAGCCCTGACAATCGGGTCGTTGGCCGCGCCGGACTGGTCGTGGTTGGACTGGCACAACCTGAGCGGTTCGAGGCGAAGTTCTTCATCAATTTCCTCGAGAAAATCTTCTCCGAAGCCATCCCCTGGCCGATCAACGTATTGGCCGGGGCCGACACCGGAATAGTGCTGATGGACCCGGCGCGTCCGATGGCAACCGACCGCTTCACCCCAACGACGCTCGCCGACATCAACGGCAATACCAGGGATGTTGATGGCATCGCCTGGATTGACAAATATCGGCGCGGCCAGATCCGTTGGGAGAAGCCGTCGGCAACGGTCCCGCATGACGTTGGCTTTTTCCTGTATCCGGACCGCAAGCAGGGCATGCGCACCGCTGCTGCCAAAACCAGCGCCAAGGCGCGGTATATCTATTACGCGAACCTGCCCGGTGGTCTGCTGCCGCACTACCGGCAGACGGTTGATATGGCCAATGGCGCCATCGCCATGGCGCAGCAGCAGAATCCGTTTGTTGCCGCCGCTTTTGCCGATGCCTTCGATCCCGGCCAGAAGGAGGAGACGATCCACAAGGTGCTGGACAGCGGCATCGACACACTGGTGCTCGCTTCGGTCCAGCCGATCCATTCGGATTTTGAGGAACTGAAAGGCTCCTTTGCAGCCGTCCACAAGACGGTGGAGCAGTGGCGCAAGGCAAATGGCGGCAAGCCGGTCCGGATCGTCATCGCGCCCTATCTGGCCAGTCAGCCGAGCTTTGACCGGCTGTGGCTTGACCATTTCGAGCGGAGCGTGCCGCCTGCCACCGGCCCTGACCAATCGGCGACCGGCATCATGTCGCTGCACGGCCTTCCGGTCAGCCTGATGACCAGCGACAGCTGGGTTGGCCGGGTGACAGAGGTGACCGAACGGCTGAAGCCCGGGCTTGCCGAGATTCTGCGGCGGAAGGGCTATGCGACCTATGAGGTGGTCGCAGCGCCGGAAGGTTTCGCCGATGATCTTGAAGACCCCGACAACAAGCTGACATCGGTATCAGAGGCCTTTGCCACCGCCAGCAAAAAGGGGCGAACCGTTGCGGTTGCGCTCCCAATCGAGTTTCTGGCCGAGAATACTGACACTTTGTTTGCCCATTCGGCGCTGATGTTCGACGGTCTCGACGGCTATAAAACCTATCAGGGGCCACCTGTCGGGACAGATTGGTCGAAACCCTATCAGCGGCGCTTCAAGCGGGGGTCGACCTTGTTGATCTACGCGGGGTCACCGGGCGGCGCACAGCAGGGCCTGGCCAGTGAGGCACTGGCGTCGGGCATCGCCCAAGTCTTCAGGAAGTAGATCCACATGCATAATCCCGCTGCGAAATTTGGTCCGGTCCATCTGGAATCCGGCACGTCTACATCGAATGTCTGGGCGTTGATGTACATGGCGTTCGTGACCATCGGGTTGGTCACCGGCATGGCGGCGATGACGCCCTATGTCCTCACCGCCAACCTTGGCATTGCCGAGGATGCACAGGGCCGCGCGTTGGGCAGCCTGGCGCTCTGGCAGGAAATCACCCTGATTTTCGCCTACGGACCGATTGGACTCCTCGCAGACCGGATCGGTCGCAAGGCGGTCTATGCCGCTGGCTTCATCACCCTGGCGCTCGGCTATGCGATCTACCCGTACGCCAGTTCGATCACGGAACTCAGTCTGGCACGCGTCATCTATTCACTCGGTATCGGGGCGATGACCGGGATGCTGGCAACCGTGATCGCCGACTATTCGGTCGAAGCGGACCGCGGCAAACTGACCGCCATTTGCGGATTTCTGAACGGCCTTGGCGTGGTGTTGGTCGCGCTGTTCATCGGGAAGCTGCCCGCCATTTTCGTGGCAAGGGGGGCAACCGACATTGCCGCCGGACAACAGACGATGCTGGTCGCGGCGGCGTTCTGCCTGATCTCCGCCGTCGTCGCCTGGCTGTTCCTGCGCCCCGGGGTTCCGGAGGCAACAGCCCGCAAACCCCGCCGGCCGGCGCTGGAAACGCTGCGGGAAGGGTTTCTGGTCGCCCGCACCAACAAGCGGATTGCCCTGTCCTATGTCTCGGGCTTCGTGGCGCGCGGCGATATCGCCATCGTCGGGCTGTTTGCGATTGCTTGGGGCAAACAGGCAGCGATTGCCGATGGCTTGTCGGCGTCCGCCGCGCTCAGCGCCGGACTGGTGCCGTTCATTGTTGCCCAGTCGGCCGCGCTGATGTGGCCAGCGGTGATTGCGGTTCCGCTCGACCGCTTGCCCCGCATGGCGGCGCTTGGCTGGTGCATGGTCCTGGGGCTTGTCGGCTATTGCTGCCTGATCTTCGTCGATGATCCGTTGCAGGCAGCAGCACTGCCATTCTTCGCGCTGCTCGGCATTGGCCAGATCAGCGCGTTTCTCGCCGCTCAGACCATCATCGGCAAGGAAGCCCCCGAAGACATGCGTGGATCGGTGATCGGTGTATTCAACTTCTGTGGCGCGGTCGGCATCCTGATCCTGTCGGTCATCGGCGGCTGGCTGTTCGACAAGGTTGGACCCTGGGCCCCGTTCTTCCTGGTCGGCCTCCTGAATGGGGTGGTGGCAATCGGCGCATTCTGGATCAAGCGGCAGGAGGATGTACAGACGGCGGTCGGCTGACCTCAGGCGATCCGGCCATCCACGACATGAATTTGCCGGTCACAGGCCTTGGCGATTTCGGGATCGTGCGTTGACAGCAGGAACGTCGTCTGATCCTCCCGGTTGATCTCCCGCAGTAGCGTCATCACTCGCGCGCTGTTCTCCCGGTCAAGGTTTCCGGTCGGTTCGTCGGCCAGAACCAGATCGGGCCGGTTCATCAGCGCCCTTGCAATGGCGACCCGCTGTTTCTGCCCTCCCGAAAGCCGAGTGGCCAAATAATCTACCCGGTCCGACAGACCGACCCGGTCAAGCAGCAATGCTGCCCGGGCGCGGATGGCTGTGGAGATGCCGCCATTTGGCGCAGCGGCGGGAAACGCGACATTTTCCAGTGCGGTGAAATCCGGCAACAAATGGTGAAACTGGAACACGAAGCCCAGGTGGCGGTTGCGCGTCTGTGACAGCGCGGCTTCGGACCGATCGTTCAGGGTTTCGCCAAGGAAGGTCAGCGCGCCGCCGGTTGGACGCATCAACAGACCGAGAATATTGAGCAAGGTGGATTTACCGGAGCCTGACGGTCCGAGTAGCGCCACCATCTCGCCAGGGGCCAGGGTCAGATCAATGCCCTTCAGGACAAGCGTTTCCTCGTCACCATTGGTGAAGGTCTTGGTCAGTTTCTCGGCACGTAGCAGCGTCATTGCTGAATCGCCTCGACCGGATCGACCCGTGCGGCGGCCCGCGCTGGCAGAATGGCCGCCACCGCCGAGCCAATGGTCGTCAAGATGATCACCAGCACATATCCACCCTCAGATGGTACAATCGGAAGCAAGGGGTCACCGTCGGCTGCCTTGATCCCGCTGAGCAGCAGGCACAGTCGATAGCCAACTCCCGCCCCGATCAGGGATGCCGCAAGGCCGATGATGACCCCCTGAAACAGAAAGACGCTCGCGACGAAGCTGCGCGAGATACCAAAGCTGCGCATGATCCCGATTTCGGCCCGGCGGCGGGCGGCGGATAGCAGCAGGGCGCTGCCAACCGAAATCATGATGGCGACCATGGCAAACACCTGGATGAAATTGCCGGTCGTGCCTTGACCACCGAGTGCCTGTTGCAGGTTCCGGTTCTTCTCCTGCCAGGGCGTGATTTTCAGCGGGATGGTCGCCGCCAGCGATGCAGCGATTTCCGGAGCTTTGGCCGGGTCATCGAGCTTCACCGATATTTGCGTGACCCCATCGGGTAGATTGGCAAGCGGTCGCGCGGTGGTGAGCGACAGATAGGCGACCCGCCGATCCAGACTCGATAGGCCAGCCCGGAAAATGCCGGTAACCGGAATCAGCCGCTCAACACCGCGATCGGAGCGGAGCAATACGGGTGATCCGGCGCGCAAACCGAGGGCGGCGGCGAGGTCAGCACCAATAACAATCCCGCCGCTCGACAGGTCCGACGTGCCGTCAACGATGTAGCGGGAAATGCCGAGTATCGAATCAATCTGGGCCGGGGCAACACCTTGCAATGCCACTGGCGCAACGGCGGTTCCGCGGACGAGGAAACCATTGCCAGTGATCTCCGGGACAACGGCGATGACGTGCGGGAACTGCTCAAGCAGCTCGACGGTTTGTTGCCAATTGCGGATTTGCTGTCGCTGGAATGTCGAGACGGGTTGAGCGGCAAACCGGTCATCCGCCGATAGAAGACGGGCAACCCGGTACGGCGGTTCCAGTTCGATATGGGCAATCTGCCCGGTGGTCTGCGCCGTCAGGAAGATTGCCAGCCCTCGGATCAGCGCTGTGATGAAGATAAACACAATCACGCTGAGCGCAACGCCACCGATCAGCAGCGCGGTCTGCCCACGGTTGGCCGTCAAGTAGCGAAGCGCGACCCGGGCCGCAAACATCATGGGTGTGCGGCCCCGGCCGGTTCGGCCTGGGGCAGCGGTGTGGCTTTGACCCGCGTCCCAACAGCGGCTTTTGACGGGTCAGCCAGCACCAGATCACCGACCTTCAGGCCGCCGGTGACGATCAGATAGGTGCCCGGCCAGTCCAGCGTGGTGATCGCCCGGGCGACCACCCGGCCATCTTCGACAAGGCGGACGTCGGTCTTGCCGCGATTGTTCAGCACGGCCGAACGCGGCACCGAAAGGGCGCGGGCAAATCGGGCGACCGTTATCACCACATCGACCGAGCGGCCGGGGCGAAGATCGGCCGCCGGTGTGCTCGATACAAAGCGCATCAGGCGTCCGCCGGTGCTGGCATCGACCTGTGGCGATACCTCGCTGATCCGACCAAACAACCGAATAGCTGTCCCGGACGGTGACAGGGTGACCGCAGCGTTGATCGGGACCCGATCAGCCAGAAACTCATCGACCTCCGCCTCAATCTCCATCTGGCCGGTCGTGCCCATTTCAAACAACACGGTCGAAAGGCCGATCACCTGGCCGGGGTCAACCGGGCGCGTCAGGATCGTGCCGTCCATTGGTGCGCGTACGTCAAACTCCTGCGATCGGGCACGGCTTTGCCGTGCTGTTGCCGATGCAGCATCCCGATTGGCCGCAGCAGCGGCCACCGCCGCGTCTGCTTCATCAAGCGCGGCCCGCGTAGCCCAGCCGTCGGCCACCAGCTTGCTGACCCGGGCACGCTTTTGACGCGAGAGGTTGAGCTGGGCCTCCAGCACTCTAATCTGCGCATCGGACACTGCCACTGCGGCAACCACCTGATCGGCCCGAATGCGGGCGAGCAGGTCCCCTCTGCGGACCCGGTCGCCTTCGTCGCGCGGCAACTCCAGGATGGCACCGGCGGTTTCCGCCTGAACGCGGACCAGATTCACCGGTCGCACCCGTCCGACAACGGCCAGAATCTGATCGGCCGGGGCCTCGGCAAGTTCGACGACGTCAACATCCTTTGGGGCGAAGGCGCGTCCAACTAGAAAAAAGGCGACAAGCAGGACACCAACGACGACGGCAAGCCTCATCACCCACACTGATCTTATCGTCATTCAGCACCCGCCATCATCATGTCGTCCCGCTGACCAGTCCGGCCATGCCGCAACAAAAAACCGGTCGCTGGCTCAGGGGGAACCAGCGACCGGATGCTCCTAGCCGAAGCAGTCGCAATATACTGGACGAAAATGTCGTCCGTTAGAATTTCGCTCCGATTTTCAGACCAAAGGTCTGCCGCGGTGCAAGTGCAATCAGCGCAGCGCGCGGGAGGTTGAAGGAGTTGAGGTCGAAATAACCATAGTCGACCGTACTTGACCCGGTCCGTGGGTCATCATTCTTGAACACATTCTCCAGATAGGCCTCGATCGTGAAATTGCCGATTTCATAGCCCGCCCGCAGGTCGGTCTGGTTGTAGGACGGCAGCCAGAAAAGGTTGTTCGCCGACATGAACCGCCGTGACACAAACCGCGTGTCGGCTTCGATCCAGACCTTGTTGTCACCAACCGGCTGCTCAAAGCGGGCCGACATGTTGACCTGGCTCTTCGGTGTGAAGGGCAAGGTCCGGCCATTGAAGGAGCACACCGAGGACTGGGTTTCAGCCGAGTCTACGTTCGAACAGCGCGGCGGCACATAGTTGGTATATTTGGCGCTGGTGTAGGTATAGGCCGCCCGCAGGAACAGCGTGTCGACCGGCGACCAGAGGCCTTCCAGCTCGATGCCCTTTGACCGGCTCGCCCCGATATTGTCGGTGCGGCTGATCGAGACGGGGCCGGAGCTGTCGATGACGCCAATCTGCTGATCCTTGTAGATGCTGAGGAACAGCGAGCCGTTGACGATCAAGCGACCGTCGTCCGACGTGAACTTGGTGCCAATTTCGAACGAGTCGACCTTCTCAGGCTTGAACACGCCGTCGGTGACATTGCCGTTCTGGTCGGTGGTATCAACGCCGCCAGGTTTTGAACCGTGTGCGGCATTGGCAAACACCAACAGGCCATTGTCATTGTTGTAGGAGATGCTGACCCGCGGATTGAACTTGGTGAACGACACCTTGTTGCGGGTTAGCTGGGTCACATTGTTGTTGGCGTTGGCAACACCGTAAGTGTTGACCGGCGTCGGGTCGAAATTGAAACCGGTATATTTGATCGAGTCGTGGATGATGCGTCCCTCGACCGCGACTGTCAGTTCCGGCGTCAGTTTCTGTTCCGCGCTGGCGGCAAACGAATAGCTGTCGGTGTTGCGGGTGATCCGCTGCGGATTCGGCGATACTGCCGGAATGTTCAGCAGGTGGAAGAAGCTTCCCGGCGGGATGAACCGGCCACCCTGCGATGCCGAAATGAACGTGGCGAGCAGCTGGTTCGCACCGGGGCGCAGCGCAAACAGGCTGGAGTCCCGATAGATGGATTTTTCGTTCCAGTAGAGCCCGTCAAGCAGCAGACGGGTATTGTCGTCGGCATAGGCAAAGCGCAGTTCCTGATTGAACTGTTTCACATCGGTGCGGGTGTCGAATTCCGCTGTCAAACCATAGGATGGCAGGAACGGCAGCGGGAATCCGAACATCGTCCGGAAAATGTTGAGCGTGCTGAACGGTCCACCCACCGCATAGGATGGGTTCGGCGTGTTGGCTTCCAGAGAATAATTGCTGTTGTCGAAGTCTTGATTGAAGCGGCCCTTGTTGTCGGTGTAGCCAGTCAACGACGTCGCATCCCAAGCCCCGAAATCATAGTTCATTTCGAAAGTGCCGCGCAGCGTCTCAACCGATGTGCCGGAATAGGGCCTGCCGCCGTTGTTCGGGTCCCCGCTGATGTCGATGAACTTCCGGCGGTAGGTGTCGCTCTGGCTGACATCGCCGGTCAGCGAATAGAGGCGCGGGGCGGGCGGTGAGGTCGGGGTTGCGCCCGGACGCAGACTCTGCAGCAAGACGCCGCCATCTTCGGTGCGGATCGCGCCGGTGATCGGGTTCACAGAGCGCAGCAGGACTTGCGCTCGCTCGCTATACTCTTCCTCGCTATACTGGACGCGGGCATAGGCCGAGAAATTGCCGTCGGACTTGTATTGCAGTGCCAAGGCGCCACCCTTGGTTTCGGAGGCGTTGAGGTCGCCGCCTGTCACCGGGTTCCGGTAGTCGCCATCGCTGGTCGAATAGCCAAAATTGATCCGTGCCGACAGGCCGTTGCCCAAGGGGCCACCAATGGCACCCTTAGCTTCATAGGTGTCAAACCGCGCACCCAGCAGCGAGATTGAGCTTTCCAGCTCATCACCCGGGCGCTTTGAAATATAGTTCACCGCACCGGCGAAAGCAGAGCGACCGTAGAGAACCGTCTGCGGTCCCTTCACGACTTCAATCCGCTCGACATCGACCAGACGCAGGTTGGCGAGGATGCCGCCACCGGCCACGCCGAAATTCTCTGACGAGGTATCGACGCCGTCAACAAGGATGGCGACGTTGGGACGACCGCGCGTTGCCTGCAGGCCACGGATCGAAATGCGGGTGTCGGATGGAACCAGACCGACGTCGAAGGTCAGACCAGGCGTCAGGTTGGCAACATCTGCCGGACCATCGATGCCCTTGCGGTCAATCGTTGCGCCGCTCAGCACGTTGATGGCGATCGGCACCGACTGGACGCTTTCGGAGCGCTTGCGGGCGGTGACGATGATGTCACCAACGGCCTCTTCGACAGGCAAATTGGCGTTGGTGGCCGCCGCATCGGCGGCGGCGTAGGCCTGGGCTGGCAGCAATGAACTTGCCAATGCAACAAAGCTGATAGCTCCCAACAGGCGTGCTGTGCGTGTCATGTTTTCCCCCGAACTTCTCGTGCCCTGATCCCGTTTTTTCCTTGAAAGGGGACCGATCAGTCAATATATTGTGCGAATGCCGGTCACCGGTCAAGAGGGAATGTGACACTCGTGAAACCTGCGGAGCGAATCGTTGAAGCTGTGCCAGCCACCGCAACGCGTCGACCCGTACAGCGCGCCAAGCGCCAAGCCACCGAGAATGCGATTATCGATGCGTTCGAACGCCTGCTGAACCGCAACGGCGTGGCGGGGATCGGGGTTAACGCCCTCGTGAAGGAAGCCGGCGTCGGCAAGAAGCAGATTTACGATTATTTCGGTGGATTGAGTGGCGTGGCCGAGGCTTGGGTCAAGGGCCGGTCGGTCTGGAAGCCGCTCGAAGACTTTATCGATGAGCCGATGGCGCAGTTCCTAGCGCGTGAACCTGCTGAGAAGCTGCGGATCGTCAACCGGCGCTATGCTGACAGTCTGAGGAGCAATCCCGGCCTTTGCGAGCTGCTGACCGGGGAATTCATGAAGGACACTGACGTCAAAGAAGCGGTCGATCATATCCGCCAACTGATCAGACTGGATTTCGAGCGCGTCCTGACTTCCGATCCCCGGCTATCGCACCCCGATATGTTATCGCTCAACACCGTGGCCTATGCGGCGGCGACCTATCTCGGGATGCGGGCGCACCATCAGCCCAAATTCTTCGGATTTGATTTGTCGGCGGAAACATCTTGGCAGATGGTGCTGAGCATGTTCGAGCGGGTGCTCGTGCTCGCCGATCCGGACCGGTGCGATAAAATTGACCGTGTGGTCAGCAACGGGGAGGGGCGATCATGAAGCCACGATTGCGGACCCAGCAATTTTCAACCGGTGCCAAGTGGCTGCATTGGTTGGTGGCGTTTTTCATGCTGTCTATCATCCCGGTGGCGCTTGGTTTCGCAGGGGTGCCCCCTGCCGACCGCGCCGAAGCCATACCGGTGCACGCTTCAATCGGTCTGCTGGTATTGTTCCTGACGCTGGCACGACTCGGCTGGCGCGCCGTTTATCCGCCGCCCGTCGTTCCGGAAGGATCGCCGGACTGGGTCAAGCGCGGGGCCGGGGTTGGGCATTTCCTGCTCTATGCGCTGATCTTATGGCAGGGTGCGCTCGGCATCTGGATGGCATCGTCCTCGACCAGCGGCATAAGATTTTTCAACATGTTCAATCTGGCGGAACTGGCCCCCGCCAATCCCGGCGTGATCGAATTGCTGCGCCCCCTGCATCTGGCCGGAGCCTGGCTGCTCGTCGCCGTTCTGATCGGCCATGTCGGCGGGGCGTTGTGGCATCATCTGAAGCTCCGCGATGATGTGCTGGTACGGATGCTGCCGTTCGGCGGACTTTGGCAGCGGCTGACCGCGGCGGACTATGCCCGGCAATGGCGCTTTCCGGGCAGCCAGGGCGGAAACTGGCCGAAAAGGATGCCGAAATGACCGGGCTGCAAGCCTTCGCGCCGGGGGATATTTTTGTCACCGGCTCCGACCTCGACGAGACGGCGCGGTTCCCGACCGGCATGGGAAAAATCCTGCAATATGATCGTAACTGGTCGCTGAAGGCGACGCTGGACACGGGGCACAAGGGGCTGATCTCGTCACTCGTCATCGATGGCAAAGGGGTGTTGCACGCCTTTGACCCGCAGGCGCGGGCGCGCGTCGCCATTGGTGCGGATGGCAAGCCAAGGTCGATGTTCGAGGCGATGCCGGCTCTGGCATTGGGATCGATGATCGCCCTTCCGGACGGCAACTATCTCGTCGGTGAACATATGGTCGGCGAGATTCCCGGATTCTCCGGCAAGGGGCATGTGTACCGGATCGACGTGGCGGGCCGGGTGCTCGCGGAATATGACACCGAGACCAATGGCGGCATGGGTGGCTTTCTCGGGGTGACCCACATGGCCCTCTCTCCCGATGGTCAGATGCTCTATCATTCGAGCGAGACCGGGGCGCATGTCTATGCCCATGATCTGGCAGCGAACCGTCGGCTGGGTGCTGTCTATTCGCGCACCGACCCACCACCACTGGTGTTCGGCATCGCCTGCCTGCCGGATGGAACGCTGCTGGTGGCTTGCGGAAATGCGGTACGCCGGGTCTTGCCGGGGGGAGAGACCAGCCGGACCTATGCGATGCCGGAAGGCCGCGGCTGGGCGGTGCCGATTCTCCGAAACGCGACGCAGTTCCGGGCTCTCGATTTTTTCGGCGGGCGCGTCGCCACCGTCGATCTGAATAGCGGAGAGATTGTCGCGGTACAGGACCTCGGTCTGGCCAAATGTCTCGCCGGTTTTGCTGAATGTCCGGGCTGAACCCGATCAAGAGAGTATAATTATGATTATCAATCAATGGTATGTCGCCGAAGATGTCGCGAATATCACCGACAAACCAAAGCGGGTGAAGCTGCTTGGTTTTGACTTTGTGCTGTTCCGTGATGCGGACGGTGCGATTAAATGCTTGTCGGATGTCTGCATCCATCGGGGCGCCTCGCTCGGCGCTGGGCGGATGGAGAAAGGCTGTGTTGAATGCCCGTATCATGGCTGGCAGTTCAACGGCGACGGGAATGTCACCAAGATACCCTCGCTCCCGGCTGATACCAAGATTCCGGCGCGAGCCAGGGTCGATTCTTACCCCGTCACGGAGAAGTATGGTTGGATATGGGTATTCTTGGGCGACCTGCCGGAGGCGGAGCGCCCACCACTGCCGGAATTCCCGGAATATGACGACGCTGCCAATTATCGCTGCATTCGCGGGGAATGGCTGTGGAAAGCCGATTATGTGCGGGTCGTCGAGAATGGTCTCGACTTTGCCCATGCCCCGTTTGTCCACCCAAGTTTTGGCGACCGTGACCGTGCCGTTATCCACGACTTTGAGATGGAGCAGGATGAATGGTCGGCGCGGGCCAAGGTGACTTATATTCCGCCACTACCCCGCGGTGTCTGGAAATTTGTGCGCAAGGAACGGACGCCCGTCCAGGCACAGCCGAGCTATCATGTGTCCGGCGCGACCATGCGGCTTGATGTCTGGTTGACCCAGACCTGGCGGATGGTGATTTTTGACGTCAATACCCCGGTGGACGAGAATACCACGATCACCCGCTGGATCATGGCGCGCAGCTTCTTCCGCCAGAAAATGTTCGACGGCGACAGCCGCAAACGTACGCTCAAGATTTTCGAGCAGGATACGGTGATTGTAGAGGAAATCTGCCCCGAACTAGTACCCATCGACCTGCGCGAGGAATTGTCGGTGAAGTCCGACGGATTGATGAACGCCTTCCGGTTCAAGCGCCGCGAATTGTTGCAGAAAGGCTGGGCACTTGATGTCGAGCAACTACGCAACATGATCGACGGCCGCCGTGCGGTCGTGATCCCGAGCCCGGCACGACGCGAAGCGAACGGCCGCAACTATGTGTTGAAGACCGCCCCGCTGATCCCGGCGGTGGCTGAATGACCGTGACAGCGCCGCCGTCTGGAGGACGGCTCGGCATCCTGTTCCTGGTGGTGTTCATCAACCTGGTCGGGTTCGGGGTGATCCTGCCGGTCTTTCCATTTTTCGGGTCGATGGTTGGCGCGTCGCCGACCGCCACCACCATCGCCATGGCCGCCTATTCGCTCGGCCAGCTGATTGGCGCTCCCCTGTGGGGCAAAGTGTCCGACCGGATCGGTCGGCGACCGGTGTTGATCTGGAGCCTGATCGGCTCGCTGCTCTCCTATTTCGTCATGGCAGTGTCGCACGACATCTGGACGCTGGGATTGGCGCGGCTGTTCGGCGGGCTGATGGCCGGCACTATTGCCGCCGCCTTCGCCTATGTCGGCGACATGACCGATGAGACCAGTCGTCCCAAAGCGATGGGGATGATCGGCGCGGCCTTCGGTCTGGGGTTCATTTTCGGCCCTGCCATCGGCGGCCTGATTGCGGGCGACACCCCCAATCTGGAGGATTTTGCGCAGGTTTGCCTGGCGGCTGCCGCGATTACGGGGGTTGCCGCCGCTGCTGTGTGGTGGAAGCTGCCGGAGAGCCTGACCGCCGACCGGCGCGCTGCGGTGGCGGCGCTGTCGGCTCCACCCAAGACCGCAGCGGTGTTGAAGGCGAAGCCGGTGATCTGGGCCTTGATGGCCCTGTCGCTGCTGGTGATCGGATCAGCGGCGATGATGGAAACCACCTTCGCCTTCTTCGCCCGGGATCGGTTCGACTGGGGGCCGCGTGATGTTGGGCTGGCCTTCGGACTGGTCGGCATCATCGCGGCGACGTTGCAGGGCGGTTTTGCCGCACCGCTGAACCGGCAGTTCGGGAGCGGGACGGTGTTGGTGGCAGGCGTTATCGTCTATGCGGTCGGGCTTGGAGCAATGGGGATGGCGACGGAATCCGCGACGTTGCTGATCACTCTGGCGATGACCGCCGCCGCCGTCGGTTTGTTCAATCCGGCCTATCAAACGCTGGTCGCGGCAGAATCCGATGACAGCGACCGGGGGTTGGTCAACGGCCTGACCCAAGGGGCATCAAGCCTGGGGCGGGTGATCGGTCCGGGCGTGTCGGGCGGAATCTATCAGAATTACGGGCAGGCAGCGCCGTTCACAGCGGGAGCGGCGGTCATGGTGATCGCGCTGGTTCTGGCCATCGGGGTAAGGCGGAGAAATATATGATCCGGAAGATACTGCGCTGGGCGGGGCTGTCGCTCCTTGCCGTGATCGCGGCGGGGTTGATCGGCTATCTGCTCAACAAAACCTATATGGACCGCTATTTCGTCATGGCGGTGTCGCAGGCGCGTGGTCTGTCGCAACAGGCGGAATGGTATGATCCGGTCGACAAGGTTCCCGGAGCCACCGATCAGCCCCTGCCAGTTGCGACCGCAACCGAACTTAGCATCGACGTTGCTGCCATCGACAAGGCCGATGCCTATGCCAAGGGCAAGGACAGCTATGGTTTTGTCGTCTGGCAGGGCGGCAAGCTGCAGCGGGCCAGCTATTATCAGGGTTTTGACCGCACCCGGCTGATCGCCTCCAAATCCATGGCGAAGATGATCGGCGGGCTGGTAATCGGCCGGGCAATTGCCGAAGGCTATATCAAGTCGGTCGACCAGCCGGTGTCGGACTTTATCACCGAATGGAAAAACACGCCGAAGGCGACACCGACCATCCGTGACTTCCTGCAGAATTCCAGCGGCATATCCCGTTTCTCCTACAACAGCTTTGCGCCCTGGTCTCAGACGATGCGGGAATATCTCGGCGAATATCACGAGCGGCTGCTGATCGATGAGACCAAGTACGAATATAAACCCGGCACCGAATATGATTATTCGATGATCACCTCCGACATGCTGGCGATCGTGATCGAGCGGGCGACGAAGCAGCGCTATGCCGACTATGTCGGCAAATCGCTGATCCAGCCCATCGGGGCACAGGGCGGCACCGTCTATATCAACCGGCCGGGCGGACTGGCCCACAGCGGTTGCTGCATGATGCTGCCGGCTGAAAGCTTCATCCGGCTCGGTATCCTGATGGCCAGTGACGGCATGTGGGAGGGGAAACGCATCTTGCCAGAAGGCTGGATTGCCGAGACTGTGAAGCCGTCACCCGCCAACCCGAAATGGGGTCTGCACATGTGGATCGGCAAGCCGTATCAGGAGCGCGTCCGCTTCTTCCCGGCCCGGTCACAACCGATTGGCACGCTGCATTCCGAACCCTATCTCGCCGATGATCTGTTCCTGTGGGACGGCAGCGGCAACCAGGCAATGTGGATCGTCCCGTCGAAGCAGCTGGTCGTATTGCGCTTTGGCCCGACGCCGAAGCCTAAGGCCGGGACGCCCGGTGAATGGGACAATGCACTGCTGCCCAACACCTTGTTGCGTGGATTGAAGGATGTACCCGATGCGTAAATTGTTGCTGCTCGCCGTCGGCGCCCCGCTGTTGGTCGCCGCGTCGCCCGGTTCGCTCGATGTGACAGTGACCGGTCTCAAAAACACCCGCGGCGCGCTGATCGCCTGTCTCTGGAATGAGAAATCCGGCTTTCCGACCTGCCAGAAAAGCCCGAGCGCGGTGAAACTCAAGGCTCCGATCACTGGCGCGACCGTCAAGGTCACCTTCCCGAATGTCGCACCCGGCAGCTATGCCGTCAGCGTCCAGCACGACGAGGACAGTGACGGCAAACTGAAAACCAACTTCATCGGCATGCCCAAAGAAGGCGTCGGCGTCTCCAACAACCCCGGCGGCATTCCGAGCTTCGGCAAGGCAGAAGTCCGCGTCAACGGCAATGGCGCAATCACAATCCAGATGCGGTATTTGTAGGGGGTAAGCTCAAGCTCCTGACGCATAAAAAAGGCCCCGCATTGCGGGGCCTTTTCTGTGTCTCCCGCGTTTCCGCTGGAAGTGTTGCTTACTCGTCGCCGGTCAGGAAGGCCGGGGCGAAGGTTGGTTCGGCGCCGCCTTCAGCACGCTCGGGGCGTGGGCCGCGATCTCCGCCATCCCGGCGAGGGCCACGGTCACCGCCGCCATCACGGCGCGGGCCGCGATCATCCCGACCGCGTCCGCCACCATCACGGCGGGGGCCACGGTCGCTGCGCGGGCCACGATCATCGCCGCCTTCGCGTGGCGGGCGGGTGTCGGCGAGTTCCTCGCCGGTTTCCTGGTCAACAAGGCGCATCGACAGGCGGACCTTGCCGCGATCATCCATCGCCAGCACCTTGACCTTGACCTGCTGACCCTCGGTCAGCACGTCCTTCACATTGGCGACGCGCTCGTTCTTGATTTCGCTGATGTGGACGAGGCCGTCCTTGGCACCCATGAAATTCACGAACGCCCCGAAATCGACCATCGACACGACCTTGCCGGTGTAGACCTTGCCGACTTCGGCTTCCTCGGTGATGCCCTTGATCCAGGCAAGCGCGGCTTCGATCTGAGCGTTGTCGGACGACGACACCTTGATCAGGCCCTCGTCGTCGATGTCGACCTTGGCGCCGGTGGTGGCGACGATCTCGCGGATCACCTTGCCACCGGTGCCGATCACTTCGCGGATCTTCGACTTGTCGATCTGCAGCGTGACGATGCGCGGCGCGTGGGCCGAAAGCTCCTCACGGGTGTGGTCGAGCGCCTTGGCCATTTCGCCAAGGATGTGCGCGCGCCCCGCACTGGCCTGCGCCAGCGCTGCCTTCATGATCTCCTCGGTAATACCGGCGATCTTGATATCCATCTGCAGGCTGGTGATGCCCTGTGAGGTCCCAGCAACCTTGAAGTCCATGTCGCCCAAATGGTCCTCGTCACCGAGAATGTCGGAGAGGACGGCAAAGTCCTTGCCTTCGAGGATGAGGCCCATCGCGATACCCGAAACCGGGCGCTTCAGCGGCACACCGGCATCCATCATCGACAGCGAGCCGCCGCAAACTGTTGCCATCGAGGAGGAACCGTTTGACTCAGTGATGTCGGAGACAACCCGGATCGTGTAGGGGAATTCCTCTTTGCTCGGCAGAACCGCGTGCAGCGCCCGCCAAGCGAGCTTGCCATGGCCAGTGTCGCGGCGGCTTGGTGCTCCGAAGCGGCCGACTTCACCGACCGAATAGGGCGGGAAGTTATAGTGCAGCATGAAATGCTCGTAGTTCAGCCCGTTGAGGCCATCGATCATCTGCTCGGCGTCGCGGGTGCCCAGAGTCGTCGTGCAGATCGCCTGGGTCTCGCCGCGGGTGAACAGGGCCGAACCGTGGGTGCGCGGCAGGAAGCCGACCATTGCCTCGATCGGGCGGACCTGGTCGGTCTTGCGACCGTCGATCCGGGTGCCGTCCTTCAGGATCGCGCCGCGCACGATTTCCGATTCCAGCTTCTTCACCAGTTTGCCCGCGGCCATCTGATCCTGAGGCGCAGCATCGGCGAAGGCGGCCTTTGCCTTGGCCCGCATCTCGTTCAGCAGGTTGGAACGCTTCGACTTGTCGGTGACCTTATAAGCCGCTGCGATATCGTCGCCGACCAGCTTCTTGAGCTTGGTCTTGGCCGCCGACAGGTCGGCCTGCGCAGGCATTTCCCATGGGTCTTTGGCAGCTTTTTCAGCGAGATCGATGATCGCGTTCACCACCTGTTGTGAGGCGCGGTGTGCGAACATGACAGCGCCGAGCATGACGTCTTCGCTAAGCTCGTTCGCTTCCGATTCGACCATCATCACGGCGTTGGCGGTTCCAGCCACGACGAGGTCGAGGTCGCCGTCCTTGCACTGCTGCAATGTCGGGTTGAGAATATATTCGCCGTCGACGTAGCCGACCCGCGCGCCGCCGATCGGGCCCATGAACGGCACGCCAGCCAGCGTCATCGCGGCCGAGGCAGCGATCATTGCCAAAATGTCGGGTTCATTCTCCCCGTCATAAGACAGGACTTGCGCGATCACGTTGATCTCGTTGTAGAAACCCGATGGGAATAGGGGCCGCAGCGGACGGTCGATCAGGCGGGAAACCAGCGTTTCCTTTTCAGTCGCACCGCGCTCACGCTTGAAAAAGCCTCCCGGGATGCGGCCGGCCGCGAAATATTTTTCCTGATAATGGACGGTCAGCGGGAAGAAATCCTGACCTTCCTTGACGCTGCGGGCCGCGGTCACGGCGCAGAGCACGACCGTCTCGCCGAGTGTCGCGATTACCGCGCCGTCAGCCTGACGAGCGACGTGGCCGGTTTCCAGCGTCAGCGTCTTGCCGCCCCACTGGATCGATGTTTTCTGGATGTCGAACATTTAGGTTTTCCTTTGATGTCCGGCATCTTTCACACCGGACGGCCTATACGGGCGGCGGCACCCCATGTGCCCCGCCCGGGAAATGGAACAGGCCCCGACAATGGGGCCTGGACCGGATTGGGTTATTTGCGGATGCCGAGTTTGGCGATCAAGTTGGCGTAACGGCCAACGTCGCGGCTCTTCAAATAATCGAGCAAGCTACGACGCTTGTTGACCAGCATCAGCAGACCCCGGCGCGAATGATTGTCCTTCGCATGGGTTTTGAAATGGCCGGTGAGGTTGGCGATGCGCTCCGACAGGATCGCGACCTGAACCTCAGGGCTTCCGGTGTCATTGGCTTCGCGGGCATGTTCCTTGATCAGCGCAGACTTGCGCTCGGCAGTGATCGACATCGGGATCTCCTTCATGTCTACAGGTTGAAGCCCCGCACCACGCGCATGTCACCATGCGAAATCTCAACCAGCGCGACCGGAACAGACCCGGTGGTCGCGAGGTAAAGACCGTGGCTTTCGGAGCGCCCGCCGAGCTGACCCCCTTTGCGAAGGAAATCAGCCTCTGCGGGTTCGACTGCCAGGACCGGGATGTCGTCCAGTCCAGCAATCAGCGGCAAAAGGGCCTGTTCAAGCGCGCGCTCCTGCCCGAGCAGCGCCAGTTTGTCCAGCGTTATCGCAGCGTCGATACCAAAGGGTCCAGCCCGGATGCGTCTGAGCATCGATACATGGCCGACAGTTCCAAGCGTCTGCGCCAGGTCGCGGGCCAGACTGCGGACGTAAGTACCCTTGGAGCAGACCACCTCAAGCGTCGCCGTTTGATCGGTCACCTCCAGAAGGGTCAGGCTGTGGATGATCAGCTGGCGCGAGACGAGCGTGACGGTCACGCCAGCCCGGGCCAGCGCATAGGCACGTTTGCCGTCGACCTTCAGCGCCGAATAGGCCGGGGGCATTTGGGTGATCGGGCCGGTGAATTGCGGCAGGGCGGCTTCGATTTCAGGACGTGTCGGGCGAATGTCCGACGTGGCAACAACCTCCCCTTCGGCGTCGTCGGTTGTCGTTGCTGCCCCGAAACTGACCGTGAACTGATAGCCTTTGGTGGCATCCAGCATCCGGCCTGCCAGCTTGGTTGCTTCGCCCAGCGCAATCGGCAGCACGCCGGTCGCCAACGGATCCAGCGTACCACCATGCCCGATCTTGGTCTTGCCATAGCCGCCCTCGCGCAGCACGCGTTTTACTGCCCCGACCGCCCCGGCAGAGGACAGTCCAAGTGACTTATCAAGAATGATCCAGCCGTGGAGCGCCACTACGCCTTGCGCTTTTTGGCTTTGGCAGGCGGCCCCTCGACCTGCACCAACGATTTCAGCTGGCAGGTTTCGCCTTCGACCACGATCCGCGAAAACCGGTTGAACTCACCGGTCGGGTTCGCCTCAAAGCCGATGCCCAGCGCATAGGGAAGATTGCGGCACGGCGCGAACAGGTCGGCGCGGTACCATTTCCGCTGGGATTCGATGTACAGCACATCCTGGGTTTCACCGGCCCAGTTCCGGATATTGTGACCGGGAAAGATGATCCGGGCCTGTTTTGGCTCGGGGGCGGGGGTGGCGGTTTCCGCTGCGGCAAATGCCGGGATGCACAGGGTGGCGATCAGGAAACGCTTCATGGGACATACTCCTCCGCTGCGGACCGAACATGCCGCAACGGCAAGCTACGCCGGATCGAGGTCGCGCGCCACCTGGGGGGACCGCAACAGGGCGTCGATCCGGCCCGCTTCGTCGAAGCTTTCGTCCCGGCGGAACCGCAAATCGGGGGCATAGCGAAGCTGCACCCGACGGGATATTTCACCGCGCAGGAAGCGGGCATTGCGGGCCAGCGCCTTGATGATCAGCGTCTCGTCGCCTGTCGCCAGCGGTTTTACATAGGCGGTCGCATGCCGCAGATCGGGCGTGATCCGGACTTCGGTTACCGAAATGATCACGCCGTCCAGCTCCGGGTCCTGGACCTCGCCGCGCCCCAGAACATCGGCAAGCGCATGCCGGACCTGTTCGGCAACCCGCAGGGTGCGGACCGATTTGCCTTCGCTGTCCTGCCGGGTGTTCGCCATCTATAGCGTCCGCGCGCGCTCCTCGATCTCAAACGTCTCGATCACGTCACCGATCTTCACATCGGCATTATTCTCGAGCAGCATACCGCATTCCAGACCCGAACGGACGTCCTGGACGTCGTCCTTGAAGCGGCGCAGCGACGCGATATTGCCGTTCCAGATGACCACGTCGTCGCGCATAACCCGGGCCTTGAGATTGCGGCGAATAACGCCCTCGACCACCCGCAGGCCGGCGGCTTTGCCGGTCTTGCCGGCCTGGAAAACCTCGAGGACATTGGCGCGCCCGGTGACATTTTCCAGCCGCTCCGGCCCGAGCTTGCCGGCCATCGCCAGCTTCATCTCGTCAATGAGGTCATAGATGACGTCATAATATTTGAGGGCGACCTGATCGCGCTGTGCCACTTCGCGCGCCTTGGCATTGGCGCGAACCCCGAAACCGATGATGGGAGCGCCCGATGCCTTGGCGAGGACCACGTCGGATTCGGTGATTGCACCGACCCCGGCGTGCAGAACCCGCGCCTTGATTTCGTCAGTCGACAAGCGGTTGACCGCAGAGACAATCGCCTCGACCGAACCCTGCACATCGCCCTTTACGACGAACGGATATTCGAGGGCCTTGGCCACCTTCAGGGCGGAGAACATCGCCTCAAGGCTCGCCGGAGCCTGAGTGGTCCGCTTCTTGGTGGTGACCGATTGGCGGTAGGCGGCAACTTCGCGGGCCCGTGCCTCGCTTTCGACGACCGAGAACGGATCACCGGCACGCGGCACCCCGGACAGGCCAAGCACTTCGACCGGTGTCGCTGGGCCAGCTTCCTTGATCTGACGACCCTTGTCGTCGATCAGCGCACGTACCTTGCCCCATTCACCGCCGACCACGAACACGTCGCCGACTTTCAGCGTCCCGCGCCGGATCAGGACAGTCGCGAGCGGGCCGCGTCCCTTGTCGAGCCGGGCCTCTATAACCGTGCCCTCACCGCCGCGGTCCGCATTGGCGCGCAGTTCCAGCAGTTCCGCCTGCAGCAGAATCTTCTCGATCAGCGAATCGAGGCCGGTTTTCTTGGTTGCCGAAACTTCGACATCCTGGACTTCACCGCCCATTTCCTCGACCTGCACGTCATGCTGGAGCAGCGCCTGCCGGACCCGTGCGGCATCGCTGCCGGGCTTGTCCATCTTGTTGATCGCCACGATCATCGGAACACCGGCCGCCCTTGTGTGGCTGATCGCCTCAATCGTTTGCGGCATCAGCCCGTCGTCACCCGCCACCACGACGATGACGATATCGGTGATATTGGCACCGCGCGCCCGCATCTCGGTAAAGGCTTCATGGCCGGGCGTATCGAGGAAGGTGATTTTCTCGCCCGACTTCAACGTGACCTGATAGGCCCCGATATGCTGGGTAATGCCGCCCGCCTCGCCAGCGACGACATCGGTCCCGCGCAGCGCATCGAGCAGCGACGTTTTGCCGTGATCGACATGGCCCATGATTGTCACCACCGGTGGCCGGGGCTGCTGGTCATGATCTTCATCCGCATCGCCGACCACGCCGATTTCGACGTCGGAATCGGACACGCGTTTGATATTGTGACCGAATTCGGTGACCAGCAATTCGGCGGTGTCCTGGTCCAGCGTTTCATTGATGGTCGCCATCACGCCCATCCGGAACAGCGATTTGATCAGGTCGGAGGCCCGTTCCGCCATCCGGTTTGACAGTTCCTGGACGGTGATGTCCTCGGGAACCACGACATCACGGACCTGCTTGGTCTGGTTGGCACCGCTCTGATGCGCGCGCTTGTCCTTTTCACGGGCACGGCGCAGCGCCGCCATCGAACGGGTGCGGGTGGAGTCGCTGTCTTCGAGCGCCCGGGTTACCGTGAGTTTGCCGGACTGGCGCCGGTCATCGCGTCCGCCACGGGCGGTCTTCAGCGGCGGTGTTCCATCATCCCGGCGCGGCGCATTGCCCAGGCGGCGCAGGTTGCGTTCTTCCTCCTCTGCGGCGGCTTCCTTCGGTGGCAGTGCCGCAATGCGGCGCGCTTCTTCCGCGGCCTTCAGAGCATTGGCCTCGTCGACGATTTTCTTTTCTTCAAGGCGCCGTTTTTCGGCTTCGGCAGCAGCCTGACTCTCGGCCTCCTCCCGCTCGCGGATTTCCTGGGAAATCTGCAGACGCTGTTCCTCGGCTTCGCGCAGCAGGCGCGCCTGAAGTTCCCGGCGTCCGGCAGCATCCGTCGGGCGCTTCATCGGCGCAGGCACCGGCGCAGCCGGTTTTGCCGCGACGGCGACGGGCGGCGGCGGAGCGAGTTCGGCCACCACAACCGGTTCGGGAACCGTTTCCACCTCGGGAGCCGGGGCGTCTGCAGCAGCGGCCGGTTTGGCCTTGACCGGAACCGGCTTGGGCTCGTCGCGGTTCAGCGGCATTGGCGGCGGCGGTGCCACCGGCATGCGGGGTGCTTCGACCGTTGGCGCGGGCGGTGCGGCAACGACTGGTGCGGGTGCGGGTGCTGGCGCAGCAACAACCTCGACCTCTTCGACCGGCGCCTCACCGGGTTTGCCGAAGACACGGCGGCGCTTCACCTCGACCTGCACCGACTTGGTGCGGCCATGGCTGAAGCTCTGCTTCACGGCACCGGCGCTTTCGGTGCGCTTGATGCCGAGTTGCGGTCTGGCCCCCAGGGTCAGTTTGTTGTCATCGCTCATAATCTGGCCTGATACCTTTACTCACCGGGCGCGGATAGCAAATCCGCACCGGTCACTTGATCGGAAATTCCGCAAAAGGCGCGCCACCGCTCTGCGGCAGACGCAACCCGCTTCGCTGCCGCGTCGTCGCCGAGCGCGGCATGTACTACATTTTCGCGCCCCAAAGCCATCGACAATTCGGTTCGGTCGGCGGGAAGAGTCAGGGACGCTCCGGACCCTGCACCCTTCAGCTTACCGTCGAGCTTGGCGCAGCCGTCCGCTCCGGCGTCGGCGGCATGCAGCAAAAGATACACCTGACCCGACTTGATCGCGTCACCGATCCGGTCATTGCCAAGGATCAGGTGGCCGGCCCGCATTTCGAGGCCTAGCCGGTCGAGTGTGCGCCGTTTCAGCCCCGCTTCGATCAATGCCCCAAGATTGTCCGGAGCTGTCGCATTGGCCTTGAAGGCGCGGGCCAGCGCGGGCCGCAGCCGCCCTTTGGCTGCCGCGGTTTCAAGGTCCGCTCGACCAACGCCGATCCATGCCCCGCGCCCCGGCGCACGCGCCCCGAGATCGGGCATGACTGTCCCATCGGGGCCGAGCGCCAGCCTGATCAGGCTGTCCCGCTCCCCGTGCTGACCCGTCAGGATGCAGCGGCGTTCTGGCGCGTCTAGCGGCTCATGCTGAGGCATCCGCTTTCGCGTCCTCCTCAAACCAATGGGCGCGGGCCGCCATGATGATACGGTTCGCCGACGCCTCGTCGAGGCCTTGTCCGCGCAGGAAGCCGTCCGGCGCACCGGTCGCCCGGTTGGCGCGGCCAACCAGATCATCGGTGGCAAGATCACCCAGATCGTCGAGCGTCTTCACCCCGTTCTTGCCAAGGATGACCAACATCGCCTCGGTCAGGCCTTCGATCTCCGCCAGTTCGTCGGACACGCCCATGCCGCGCCGTTCCTCGCGGGCGGCGGCTTCCTTCCGCTCAAGGGCTTCGGTCGCCCGGTTTTGCAGCTCGGCGGCCAGTTCCTCCCCAAAGCCGTCAATGTCGGCGAGTTCCGACAATTCGACATAGGCAACTTCCTCAAGGCTGGTGAAGCCTTCGGCGACCAGCAGCTGCGACAGGGTTTCATCCACATCGAGTTCGGCCTGGAACAATTCCGACCGTTCGGTGAATTCCTTCTGGCGCTTCTCCGACGCATCGGCCTCGGTCATGATGTCGATCTGGTGGCCGGTCAGCTGGGATGCCAGCCGGACATTCTGGCCGCGCCGCCCGATGGCGAGCGAAAGCTGATCGTCAGGCACCACGACTTCGATGCGGTTTTCCTCCTCGTCGAGCACAACCTTGGTGACTTCGGCCGGCTGAAGGCCGTTGACGACGAAAGTCGCGGTGTCGGGCGACCAGGGGATGATATCGATCTTTTCGCCCTGAAGCTCCTGAACCACCGCCTGAACGCGGCTGCCCTTCATGCCGACGCAGGCCCCGACGGGGTCAATCGACGAATCATGGCTGATCACACCGATCTTGGCACGGCTCCCTGGGTCGCGGGCGCAGGCCTTGATCTCGATGATACCATCATAGATTTCAGGCACTTCCTGCGCGAACAGCTTTTTCATGAAGTCCGGGTGGGCGCGGGACAGGAAAATCTGCGGGCCCCGGTTTTCCCTACGGACGTTCAGGATCAGGGAACGGACCCGGTCGTTGACGCGCAGCACTTCGCGCGGAATCTGCGCATCGCGGCGCAACACCCCCTCGGCCCGGCCAAGGTCGACCACGACATGGCCGAACTCAACCCGCTTGACGACGCCGGTGATGACTTCACCCTGCCGGTCCTTATATTCCTCAAACTGCCGTTCGCGCTCGGCGTCGCGGACCTTTTGCACGATGACCTGCTTGGCGGCCTGGGCAGCAATCCGGCCAAATTCAATCGGCGGCAGCGGGTCGATGACGAAATCCCCAAGCTTGGCCTCGGCATCGCGCTTCTGGGCTTCCCGGACGGTCGTCTGGGTGAAGTAATTCTCGACCTCCTCGACCACTTCAACCACGCGCCACAGCCTGGTGTCACCCGACACCGGGTCGATCTTGGCCCGGATGTCATTCTCGGCCCCGTAACGGGCGCGGGCAGCCTTCTGCACAGCCTCCTCCATCGCCTCGATCACAATCGCGCGGTCAATGGATTTCTCCCGGGCGACGGCATCGGCGATGGCAATCAGTTCGGCCTTGTTGGCGGAAATCACAGCGGTTGACATGAATTTCAGTCCTCTTCGTGCGTTTCGTCGAGTTCGTCCGCACCCTCGACAGAGAGCGGACGGGTCGCTTTGATCAATTGGTCGGTCAGCGCCAGCTTGGCGAATTCGATGGCCGCGAGCGGCAAGGCGGTTTTGCCCTGACCCGGCACATCGACCAGCGCGGAGTCAGCATCTGTGCCGATGATGATGCCATCGAATTTGCGGCGTCCGTCAATCGGGGCGGTCATGGTGATCCGGACCTGGTGTCCGGCCCAATTGGTCCAGTCCTTGGCGCGGGTCAGCGGCCGATCAATACCGGGGGACGACACCTCCAACCGATATTCGCTTTCAATCGGGTCGGCCTCATCCAGCAGCACCGATATCGCCCGCGACAGGCTGGCGCATTGTTCGAGCGTCAACTGCCCGGTGGCGGGGTCTTCGGCCATCACCTGCAGGGTCGGGTTCAGCTTGCTGCCCTGCATCGCCAGACGCACCAGTTCAAACCCACGGGTGGTAACCGCCGGTTCGATCAGTGTCAGCAAGGCGTTCGTATCGGTCAAATCGGCTCCAAGCGGTTTCGGGACCGGCCCGGGGTCCCGAACCAGCCTCCAAAAGGTCACCCATGTGGAAGATGCCGGGCATATAGGCTAGGTGAACCTATGCAGCAAGCCGCCTTGACACATATTGGCACCTATTCCCGCGATCTGGGCGCCAGCCTCGCCCGGATGTTCGAGAATGCCCTGGATTGGGAGCATCTGCCCCATCTGCACAGCAGTAGCTTCGGCGCGATCCGTTTGCTGCAATCCGATGCCACCGGTTGGCGGGCGGAGGCGAGCCTGCCAGGGCGGGCGGACCCCTCCATGATCCTCGACCTGCGGCTGAACCGGGACACTGGTGTCTGGGTCACGCAAACCCGGCAGGGTGACACGCTGCTGGGGGAAATCCGGACGACCGCCACCGCCACCGGCCCGCGCACCTGCCACATCGCCGCCGAATTTCACCTGCCCGGGATCACCGCTGAGCAGGCACCAGCGATGGCCGATTTCTACGCCGCGCTGTACAAGACGCTGTATGATGAGGACGAAGCGATGATGGTCGCCCGTCAGGCGTCAATCGACGCGCCTGACAAAGGCTGGCGGGAGGTCGGTGGACACCGCATCCCAAATGCCTGCCCCCACCTCGGCCTTCCGCTGACCGCCGATCCCGACGAAGCTGGAATTGTCACCTGCCCATGGCACGGCTACCGATTTGACGCCGCCACCGGACGCTGTGTCAGCGGGGCGAAATGTGAGTGGCAAACCGGGTCGGATTAAAACCGCTGATAGCGGAAGTACCAGACCTCGTGCCCCAACCGCCGCGCCTTGGCTTCGTAGCGGGTTTGGGGCCAATCGGCGGGACGGGTTTGCCAGTCGGCTGACGACTCCGCGAGCCAGTGGAAGTCGCGGCGCTTCGCCATCTGCATCAGCGCCCAGCGGCAATAAATGTCATGGTCGGTGCCCAGCCGGAATTCGCCACCGGGTTTCAGCTTCGCGGCGATCACATCGAGCGGGCCGGAGTTGACGAAGCGGCGCTTCGCGTGGCGCGCCTTTGGCCAGGGGTCCGGATGCAGCAGGAAAAGCCGGTCAAGGCTGGCATCAGGCAGCCGTTCCAGCACATCGAGCGCGTCGCCCATGTGCAGCCTGACGTTGGCCAGCCCGCCCTTGTCGATATGGCTGAGCGCTCCGACAACGCCGTTCAGAAACGGCTCGCAGCCGATCAGGCCGACGCCCGGATTTGCCGCTGCCTGGGTTGCCAGATGTTCGCCCGCGCCGAATCCGACCTCGAACCACATCGGGCGATCATCCCCGAACAGACCTGTGGCATCGAGCGACCCGGTGTCCGGCACCGCAACTCGGGGCATCAGGTCTTCGATCAGCGCCGCCTGCCCCTGCCGCAAGGCATGGCCCTGACGGCGCCCATAGAGGCGGCGAAGTGTGGTCGGGTCATTCATGACGGCGGCTTATCCCTTCCGGCTGGCGGAGGGGCAAGCAACAAGTGTCAGGCGGAGCCCAGTGCAGCTTTTAGCGCATCGACCAGATCGGTCTTTTCCCAGCCGAATCCGCCGTCAGCATCCGGCGTCCGACCGAAATGGCCATAGGCCGCCGTGCGCTGATAAATCGGCTTGTTGAGGCCAAGGTGGGTGCGGATACCCTTCGGCGTCAGGCGAACGAGGGTTGGCAGAACGGCTTCGATCTTTGCTTCCGCAACCGTTCCCGTTCCGTGCAGATCGACATAGATGGACAGCGGTTCTGCAACACCGATGGCATAGGACAGCTGAATGGTGCAGCGTCGGGCAAGGCCAGCCGCCACGACATTTTTGGCCAAATAGCGGGTGATATAGGCAGCCGACCGGTCAACCTTGGTCGGATCCTTGCCGCTAAACGCGCCGCCACCGTGCGGCGACGCACCACCATAGGTATCGACGATGATCTTGCGCCCGGTGACTCCGGCGTCGCCATCCGGCCCGCCGATTTCAAACCGACCGGTCGGGTTGACGTGGATGACCGTTTCGTCGGTGATGAAGCCCGCCGGGAGGATATCCTGGAAGACGCTCAGCACATAGTCACGCAACGTCTTGTAGAGCGCTGGATCGCCTTCATTGTTGTGCCAGTAATAGCCGGGTGCGTGCTGGGTTGAGACGACGAGAGCTGTCGCGCGCACGGGCACTTCATTTTCGTAGGCCAGCGTTACCTGGCTCTTTGCGTCGGGTTCCAGAAACGGCGCAACACCGGAATGCCGGTCTGCCGCCATCCGCTCCAGGACCTTATGGGAGTAGTAGAGCGTCGCCGGCATGAAATCGGGCGTTTCGTCCGTCGCGTATCCGAACATGATGCCCTGATCGCCAGCACCCTCGTCCTTGTTTCCGCTGGCATCGACACCTTGCGCGATATGTGCCGACTGCGGGTGAAGGTGATTTTCGAACGACAGATTCTGCCAGTGAAAGCCGTCCTGTTCGTAGCCGATGCGCTGAACGGTTGCACGGACGACCGTCTGGATTTCTTCCAACGCACCCGGTGCCCAGTTTCCGGCGGTGTCGATCATGCCGTGGCCGCGGACTTCGCCGGCCAGCACAACCCGATTGGTGGTGGTGAGCGTTTCGCAGGCGACCCGGGCTTCAGGGTCTTTTGACAGGAACAGATCGACGACCGCGTCGGAAATCTGGTCGGCGACCTTGTCGGGATGCCCTTCGGAAACGGATTCAGACGTGAAGAGATAGCTGCCGCGACGCATGGACGGTCCCCGTGATTTGGGTGGATTTGCCGCGAGCGTTTAGCGGCAGCACCATGCGAGCGCAAGCACGTATAAAGAAATGTTTATATCCCTAGGCCAATTTTGCCTGTGCCATCCCTTTGACCAGATCCAGCACCTGCCGCCGCAATTTCGGGTCCAGTTTCAGAAAGGCGTTGAGCAGGTCGCGGGTTTCGCGGGTGGAGAGTTGCCCGCTGTCCCGCTTGCCCGCAGGTTCGGCGCCTCGACTGGCCGCAATGGCTTCGCCTTCGAAAAACCAGTTCACCGGTACGTCGAGCACCTGTGCTGCCTCGAACAATTTCGACGCGCTCATCCGGTTGACGCCGCGTTCATATTTCTGGACTTGCTGGAAGGTCAGATCGAGGGCCTGGGCCAGACGGTCCTGGGTAATCCCCAGCACTTTGCGGCGTTCCCGGACGCGCTGGCCGACACGAATGTCAACGGGATGTGGAAGATCGCTCATATCATTGCCCCCCGGCAGTGTAACATAACAGGCGCTAGGCCGGTACCGGCAATCTGGTTAGCGACGTGCGATTGTTACTACAAGCATGATGAGCAGCAGCGCCAAGCCGACTGGCAAAGCCTCTCCCGCGCGGCCAAATGGGGTGGGGGGTAGAGCGGCAGGCAGCCGGGAGGTCAGCACGCCCTGCTGGTTCCGGCCTAACGAGTTGGCCACCCGCCCGCGCGGATCAATAATGGCGGACACGCCGGTCGGCGTGGCCCGGGCCACCGGAAGCCCTTCCTCAATTGCCCGCAACCGTGCCTGAGCGAGGTGCATCCAGGCCCCGCCATCCGAAAACCAAGCGTCGTTGGAGGCGTTGAGCAGCCATTGCGGCCGATCCGACCGATCCGCCGCGTGGCCGGAAAACACCACCTCATAGCAGATGAGTGGACCAACCGGAGGATAGCCCGGCAGTTGCAGGGTGCGCGCACCCGGTCCCGGCCAGAAATCGAGATCGCCGGGTGCCAGCCGGCTGATCCCGATGGCAGTCAGGACCGTGCGGAGCGGCAGATACTCGCCAAATGGCACCAGTTCCGCCTTGTCATAGCGGTCGAGCCACTGACCGGACGGGGCCACCACAAACAGGCTGTTGCGAGCTGCGATGGCCTCCCCATCGCGATTGCGGATCGCCTTTGGTGCACCGGTCAGCAGCAAACTGTCCTGGCCTACCATGGCACCAAGTCGGCGACGCAGCGCTGGTTCTTCATCGAGGATTTCGGGCACGGCAGCCTCGGGCCAGAGCACCAATCCCGGGCCGGATTTAGCAATCGCCGCCTCGCTCAGTTGTTCGTAGAGTCGCAGATTTCGGGCTTCGATCTCCGGCTGCCATTTCTCATGCTGACCGATATTGGCCTGCACGATGTGCAGACGGGTGTTGGTCAAGGCGGTTGGTCCGCCCATCAACAGCGTGCCACAAATGCCAGCAGCGGTTAGGCCACCGACGATACGTCCAGCCAATAGGCGATGATTGCCAATCCCAAGCGCCACCGCGCCACCTGCCGCAATCATCATCCCCGACAGTCCGAGCGCGCCGAAAAACGCCGCCATCTGGGCGACGCCGGCCAGTGGCAGCCAGGTCACGCCCAACGGGTTCCACGGGAAGCCACCGAACACATAGCCACGAAGCCATTCGGTCAGCATCCAGGCAGGGGCGAGCGCTGCAATCTGCCAAGGCAGCCGACCGCGACCGATCCGCCACGCCAGCCCGGTGGCGGCCGCTGGATAGATTGCCATCAGCATCGATAGCAGCAGTACCGCGACCCAACCGAGCCAAGGCGGCATGTTGGCCTGAAACTGAAACGCGTGGGCGATCCAATATTGCCCAAGCAGGAAATGCCCGAGCCCGAACCACCAGCCGGTCGCCAATGCGGTGCGCATCCGGGGAACCGGGCCGATCAACAGCAAAAGCCCTGCAAGGCCAATGACGGTCAGTGGCCAGGCCTCGACTGGCGCGAAACCGAGCGCCGAGATCAGACCTGCCGCAAAGGCCAGGGCCAATCGCTGCAGCGGCGACCGCTCGGCCACCCAAGCGCTGATCATCACGCGTCCGGACTTTCCGCTGGTTGCGGCGGATGGATACGAACCCGGCTGATCATCCGCGCATCCCCGGCGACGACCTCAAAGCGCCAGCCGCTGGGATGGGCAATAATCTCGCCAACCTCGGGGATGCGACCGGCCAGCAGGAAAACCATGCCACCAACGGTATCGACCTCTTCGTCTTCGGCTTCGTTGATCAGATCAACACCGAGAGCGGCTTCGAGATCAGTCAGTTCCACTCGAGCATCGGCCTCGTACAGATCATCACCGAGTGATGACAGGCCCTCTTCGGCTTCGTCATGTTCATCCTCGATCTCTCCGACAATTTCTTCGACCAGATCCTCGATGGTCACAATTCCGTCGGTTCCGCCAAATTCATCGATCACAATCGCCATATGGGTATGGGCGTGACGCATCCGGGCGAGCAGGTCGAGAACACCCATGGAGGAGGGGACAAACAACACCGGGCGAATGAGCGATTCGATGGCGGGGCTGTTGAACCGCTTGCCGGGTTTCGATCCGTCGAATGCCTCGGCCACCCGGTTGTAGACATCCTTGATGTGGATCATCCCGATCACATCATCCAGTTCACCCCGGTAGACCGGGACCCGGCTGTGACCAGCCTCTCGGAACAGCTGCACCAGCGCCGCGAAGTCACCGGCGACATCAAAGGCGATGATATCGGCGCGGGGAACGACAACATCGTCGGCGGTTCGATCCCCGAACTGCAACAGGTTGCGAAACATGGTGCGCTCGACTGCTGACAGGTCGTCTGCCATCGGCGCATCATCGTCGGCCCCGTCGATGGCGTCCTCGATCTGGTCCCGCAGACTGGTTTCCGCCGGAATGCCGACAAGGGCGCGCAGGCGCTTCCAGAGGCGCTGGCCGACGTCGTCGCTGGCTGGATGATCAGCCATGACTATGCCGCGTCCGCATAGGGGTCGGCCACGCCGAGCGCGGCCATCGCGGCCCGCTCAATCGCCTCCATCCGCTCCGCTTCGTCATCGCTGCCATGATCATAGCCTAGCAGGTGCAGCATGCCGTGGACAACGAGATGACTGGCGTGGTCCGCCGGACTGATGCGCTTTTCCGCCGCTTCGGTTCGCACCACCCCAAAGGCCAGGATGATGTCGCCTAGCAGGATCTCCGTTGCACCCGAGCCGTCCAGCACCCGCAATTCATCTGAGCTGAGCATGGGAAAGGACAACACATTGGTCGCCTTGTCCTTGTCCCGATAAGTGGCGTTGAGCTGCCGAACCTCTGCATCGCTGCTGAACCGAACGGCGACCTCGATTGCACGGTCGGTCTGAGCGAGAGAAGCGTAAGGCGTAAGCGAGAGCGCCACGGAGCAGGCGCGGTCAGAAAGCCCGGACCAACCTATGTCCGGGTCCCAATCACCTTCGGTCACTAAGGCTTCAACGCAGAGCATCGGGCCCCTCATAGGCATCAACAATCCGCCCAACGATTGGGTGGCGCACCACTTCTGATGAATTGAAGCGCAGGGTTGCGATGCCATCGACACCATCAAGGCGGCGGACCGCATCCGCGAGGCCAGACTTGCCAGGATCGGGCAAATCCACCTGATTGGGGTCCCCGCAGATCACCATCCGGGATCCTTGCCCAAAGCGGGTCAGGAACATCTTCATCTGAAGTGGGGTGGTGTTCTGCGCCTCGTCGAGGATGATGAACGCGCTGGCAAGGGTTCGCCCACGCATGAAGGCGAGCGGCGCAATCTCGATCTCACCGCTCGCGATTCGTCGTTCGACCTGCTCAGCGGGGAGCATATCGTAGAGTGCGTCGTAAAGCGGTCGCAAATAGGGATCGACCTTTTCCTTCATGTCGCCGGGCAGGAAGCCGAGCCGTTCGCCCGCTTCTACCGCCGGTCGCGACAGGATCAGCCGGTCAACCGAACCCGCCACCAGCTGGCTGACCGCCTGCGCCACCGCGAGATAGGTTTTGCCGGTCCCCGCCGGTCCCAGCGCGAAAATCACGTCGTCGCGGCCCAGCGCCTCGATATAGCGAATCTGGGTAGGGGAGCGCGGGACAATGGTCTTGCGGCGGGTGCGGATCATCACCGGAGAGGCCATGTCGGCATCGGCCCGCACCAGACCATCGAGTGACGGATCCGCCGACATTGCAATCGACCCTTCGACGTCGCCGACTTCGACCTGCTGGCCCTGGGCCAGCCGGTTGTACAGCCCCGTCAGGACATCACGGGCCCGGGCGGCAGCCTCGGCCTCACCCTCAATGGTCAGCCGTTCGCCCCGGGCTGCGATGTAAACACCGAGCCGGTTCTCGATCGCGATCAGGTTGGTGTCATATTGCCCGAACAGCGCCCCGAGCAGTTGCGGGCGATCAAACTCGATTTCGAGCCGAACCCGGTCATCCGGTGCCGGACGGGTGGCGGGCTTGGCGGCGGCCCGGTTGGGCGTTGAGGCTTTTCTGGACACTTAGGCGGCGGCCTGCATGAGCGATCCTTCGAGGCTGAGGGGTCCGGCGGACAGGATATCGACGGTCACGATGTCACCGATGTTAAGGCCCGGTGCCGTGACATGCACCGATTGCAACCAGGGCGATTTGCCGATCAGCTGCCCGGCGCGACGTCCTTTGCGTTCGAGCAGCACATCGCAGCGCATCCCGACGCTCGCGGCATTGAACGCGGCTTGCTGTTCGCCGAGCAGCGATTGCAAGCGGGCTAGCCGCTCGGTTTTGACCGGCTCTGGCACTTGATTGTCCATCGTTGCAGCCGGCGTTCCAGCGCGGGGCGAATATTTGAACGTGTAGGCCTGCGCATAGCCAACGGCCCGGACCAGAGCCAAGGTGTCCTCAAAATCCTGCTCGGTTTCGTCCGGAAACCCGACGATGAAGTCGCTCGACAGCGCAATATCGGGTCGCGCCGCCCGCAAGTCGGCAATGGTGGCAAGATAGGAGTCCGCCGTGTGGGCGCGGTTCATGCGCTTCAGGATGCGGCTTGAGCCCGATTGGACGGGAAGGTGCAGAAAAGGCATCAGCTCCGGAATTTCGGCGTGGGCCGCAATCAGCGCCGGGGTCATGTCACGCGGATGGGATGTCATGTAACGCAACCGCGACAGTCCGGGAATCGCTGCGATGCCCCGCAAAAGTGCCGCAAAATCGGTGCCGTCGTGCACATAGGCATTCACATTTTGACCGAGCAATGTCAGCTCCCGTGCCCCGCCCTCTACCAGCGCTTCGGCTTCGGCCAGCAATTGGCGCGCAGGACGCGAGGTTTCAGCCCCACGGGTGTAGGGCACCACACAGAAGGTGCAGAATTTGTCACATCCTTCCTGAATTGTGAGGAACGCCGACGGTGCCGCCACCGCCGCGCGGCGGGGCAATAGGTCGAATTTCGATTCCGCCGGCATGTCGGTGTCGATGGCGCGACCCTGGCGCAGCAATTCGGGTAGCCGGTGATAAGCCTGTGGGCCGACGACGACATCGACGGCAGGCGCGCGGCGCATGATTTCCGGCCCTTCGGCCTGAGCGACACAGCCAGCCACAACGATGCGCGGTGCACCGCCGGCGCGGGAGCGGAGGCGGCCAACATCGGAATAGACTTTGTCGGTCGCCTTTTCGCGGATGTGGCAGGTGTTGAGCACAACCACGTCGGCGCTGGCGGCATCCGGGGCCGCTGCGAGTCCATCGGCCGTCAAGGCTTCGCCGATTCGCTCGCTGTCATAGACATTCATCTGACAACCGAATGTCTTGACGAAATAAGTCTGGGGCATTGGGGCTGGGGCGGCGGAACGCATTGGGGGGACTATAGCGATCCTAAGAGGTGCCCGAAACCCCTATGCCTTTGCCGGTTTGAAGGTCATCGCATCGCCGTTCATGCAATAGCGCAGGCCAGTCGGGGCCGGACCGTCATCAAAGACATGGCCCAAATGGCCGCCGCAGCGGTGGCAATGGACCTCGGTACGGGTCATGAAAAAGCTTCGGTCGACGGTGGTGCCAACGCCGCCTTTCAAGGGCGCGGTGAAGCTCGGCCAGCCAGTGCCGCTCTCAAATTTTGCTGATGCGGCAAATAACGGCAGATCACAGCCGGCGCAGTGGAAGGTTCCAGCTCGCTTTTCCCGGTTCAACGGGCTGGTTCCGGCGCGCTCCGTGCCATGCTCGCGCAGCACGTAATATTGCTCGGGGTTGAGCCGCTTGCGCCATTCGGCCTCGGTGTAGGTAACGGTGAACCGGCCTTCAGCGGCGGCGGTTGTCGCCCCGCTCACACCAACGGCAGCGGCAATCGAGCCCAGGAAGCTGCGCTTCGTCATAAATGTGATCCTATTGTCCATGCTCCCAGATACGCGCAATTGTCTGAAACGGTTACCGGCAATTGCTGTTTTTTTGACTTATCCACAACTGCACCCACAGCAGAGTCCACCAAATTCTGCGCTCCAGAGGCCGACATTGGGTCGACGCTAGCCGCATGACATGACTAAAGACCTTATGGCCATCACTCCACTCCGTGCTGTCGAGACCCCAAGCGCCGATCCCGCCGTCTTGCCGCAGAATCCAGAGGCGGAGGCGGCGTTGCTCGGCGCGCTGATGATCGACAACCGGCTTGCCGAGGATGTGCAGCTGAAGCTGCGACCTGAGCATTTCTTCGAGCCGTTGCATGCCCGTATCTATGAACAAGTGCTAAAGCTGGTGGACCGCAACATGGTCGCCAACCCGGTGACGATGCGCCCGTTGTTCGAGGCCGATAGCGCCGCCTATCTGGCCGAGTTGACCCAGAATTCCGCGGCCCTGCTGGCGGCGGGCGATTTCGCCCAGCAAATCTATGATTTGGCGTTGTTGCGGGAGTTGATCACCGTTGGCCGCGATCTGGTGACGGCGGCGCTCGATACCTCCGACGATATTGATCCGCAGGCCCAGGTTCAGGCCGCCGAAATGGCACTGTACAAGGTCGCGGAGCAGGGCGAGGTGGCGGGATCGGTCAAGAATTTCCACCAATCGGCAACGCTGGCGGTCCAGATGGCGGAACGGGCGCTGAAATCCGGCGGCAACCTGTCGGGCATCACCACGGGCCTCAACAGCCTCAACACCAAGCTTGGTGGACTGCACCGGTCTGATCTACTCATCCTCGCTGGCCGTCCGGCAATGGGCAAGACCGCGCTCGCCACCAATATCGCCTTTGCCGCCGCCCAGCGGCTGATGAAGGACAAGGATTTCGGGACATCGGCAACCGAAAGCGCCGGGGCAGGCGTCGCGTTTTTCAGCCTGGAAATGTCGGCGGATCAGTTGGCGACCCGTATCCTGGCCGAACAATCCGGCATCAGTTCGGAATCGCTGCGCATGGGCAAGATCAGCCAGGACGAGTTCCGTCGTCTGGCCCGCGCCGCCGCAGAACTGCAGGACCTGCCGCTGTACATCGACGACACCCCGGCACTGACCATCGCCGCGCTGCGGACAAGGGCGCGGCGGCTGAAGCGGCAACGCGGCATTGGCCTGATTGTGGTCGATTACCTCCAGCTGTTGCAGGGGACCGCGAAGAATGCTTCGGAAAACCGGGTGCAGGAAATCTCCGAGATTACTCGGGGTCTGAAAACATTGGCCAAGGAATTGAACGTGCCGGTGTTGGCGCTGTCACAGCTTAGTCGGGCGGTCGAGCAGCGTGAGGACAAGCGACCCTTGCTGTCAGACCTTCGTGAATCCGGGACGATCGAGCAGGATTCGGACATTGTGATGTTCGTTTACCGGGAGGAATATTACCACGCCTCCAAAAAGCCCGAGGACGGCGGCGACAAGTTCCAGCAATGGCTGGAGAAAGCGCACCGGATTGAAGGCATGGCCGAAGTCATTGTCGCCAAACAACGCCACGGCTCCACCGGCATTGTCGAACTCGCCTTCCACAAACAGACCACCAAGTTCAGCGACCGCGCCCATGAGGGCGGCGTGCCGGAGCGGTATGAATAGCGATTGGATGTCGGCGCGTGAAGTCGTCGGTCGGCAACCAACCCTGTTCCGGTCGTTCGGTAGCGGGCTCGGGAATGACTGCTTGTGGTGGAAGCGGCCAATGGCTTGTGCCACATATTTCCGCCTGATCGGCCATTGACGAAGGAGTTCGACGTGCCGCCCCCGATACCCGTCAGACTGGTGCCGCATGATCCGCGTTGGGCCGAGCAGGCGAGCGGAGAGGCCGCCCGTATCCTGCATGCATCCCCCCCAGTTTTGGTCCGCGTCCACCACATTGGATCGACCGCCATTTAAGGCATCGCTGCGAAACCAGTGATCGACCTGCTTGGTATTGCCGAGAGCCTCGCCGCTCTCGACGTCAGAGCGGCAGCCTTTGAGAAATTGGGGTATGTTTCGCATGGCGAGTATGGCCTAGGCCACGTGGACAAAGCTTGACCTGAGACTCGATCATTGATTCAAGGCTGTCTTTTGGAGGCAGCATTGGGCGAGCGGATTGGGGTCAGCGATGATGAATGGGCACTGATCGGGCCTTTGCTTCCGTCGGAGCGTGGTCGGAGTT
>CALRKY020000018.1:0-63704 GCA_943368345.1 Synechococcus sp. UW140
TTGGCGCAACCTGGTCGAACGCCTGTTCAGCAAACTCAAAAACTGGCGAAGGGTCGCCACACGCTACGACAAAACCAAAGAATCCTACCTCGGCTTCGTCGCTCTCGCCTCAATCAAACTGTGGATACCCTTTGTCCACGTGGCCTAGACATTGCTGTGCCGGACTGCCCGGTCGATGCGCTATGCAGCCGATTTTAGTCGACCTGCATATTTTTCCCGGAATTTCTGTACCTTGGGTGCAACCACCATCGTGCAATAGGGATTCGCCCCACCATTGTTGACGAAATATTCCTGATGATAATCCTCGGCCGGGTACCAGGTCTGGGAGCCATCTTCGATCGTGGTCACGATGGGTGATGGCCAATGCGCCTGCGCTGCCGTGATGGCGGCGACCGCGCTGGCCCATTGGGCATCGCCGTGCGGGAAAATCGCGGAGCGGTACTGGGTTCCCATGTCGTTGCCCTGACGGTTGAGCGTTGTCGGGTCGTGGACGTGGAACAGCACATCGAGCAGTTCATCATAGCTGACCACCTGCGGGTCAAAGCGTATGCGAATCGCCTCGGCATGGCCGGTGTCGCCGCCGCAGACCGCTTTATAGGTCGGGTCGGGCATATGGCCGCCGATATAGCCGCTCTCAACCGCCTCAACGCCCTGCAAATCATCAAACATCGCCTCGTAGCACCAGAAACATCCGGCTGCGAAGGTTGCGGTTTCGGTTGTCATGTGCGTGAAACTCCAATTCGGGAATATGGCTGGAAAGTGGGATGTTGTGGGGAAGTTACAAGCATTATTCGCGATTGTGCTGCTCGGCGTTACACCGCTGGCCGCCAAGCCGCTGATCATCGCCCACCGTGGTGCATCGGGAGAGCGGCCCGAACATACACTGGCGGCCTATCAGCTTGCCATCGAACAGGGGGCGGATTTCATCGAACCGGATCTGGTCCCGACCAAGGACGGCATACTCGTCGCGCGGCATGAGAATGAAATTTCCGGCACAACCGATGTCGCTAGCCGTCCCGAATTTGCAGCGCGCAAGGCGACCAAGGTCATCGACGGCCAGTCCGAAACCGGGTGGTTCACCGAGGATTTTACGCTTGCCGAGCTGAAGACACTGCGCGCCCGCGAACGGCTGCCGCAATTGCGGTCCACTGCCTTTGATGGGCAGTTCCAAATCCCGACCTTTGCCGAAGTGCTGGCACTCGCCAAAGCGCGGAAGGTCGGTGTCTACCCGGAGACCAAACACCCCAGCTATTTCACCGCCATCGGCCTGCCACTGGAGGCGCGGATGCTCGCCGATCTAAAAGCCGTCGGCTGGACCCGCCGCACCGACCCGGTGTTCATCCAGTCGTTTGAGGTCGGCAATCTGAAGCGGCTGCGCAAGATGACCAAGCTGCGTCTCGCCCAGCTGGTGGCCGACGGATCACCGCCGGACAGCCCCGGCACGCCCTATGCCGCGATGCTGACCCCGGCGGGCCTGAAAGCCGTGGCGACCTATGCCAGCGGGATCGGCGCGGAACGCAAACTGATCCTGCCGCGCGGTGCGGAGGGCAAGCTCGGGGAGGCAACCACGCTGGTCGCCGACGCGCATGCCGCAGGTCTCACCGTTCATGTCTGGACGCTGCGGGCCGAAAATTTCTTCCTGCCCGCCGACTTCAAGCTTGGCACCGACCCGCGCAGCCCCGGCGACATGGCGGCCGAGGCCTGCGCGTTCGTGAGAGCCGGGGTCGATGGCCTGTTCACCGACAATCCAGCGCAGGCCGTCAAAGGACGGGATAGCTGCACACCTCTCCCTTGAGGGGAGAGGAGGCTATTCGGCCGCTTGCCGCCCTTCTGGTTCACGCCAGCTCAGCACCGGTTTCCGGGCGGCTGTTGTCTCATCCAGCCGCCGCCTTGGTGCCAGATATGGCGCGGCCTTGATGCGGTCTCCCTCGCCAGACGCCGCCTTGATTGCGACATCGCGCAGCGCGTCGATGAATTGATCGAGCGTCGCCTTGTTCTCGGTCTCGGTCGGCTCGATCAGCATGGCGCCGTGAACGACCAGCGGGAAATAGACCGTCATCGGGTGGAACCCCTCGTCGATCAGGCCCTTGGCGATATCCAGCGTGGTGAGGCCGGTGCCGTGCAAGAAATCGTCCGAGAACAGCGCCTCGTGCATGCAGGGGCCGGTGTCCCCAAACGGCGCACTCATCACATCCCGGCAGCGCGCCAGCACATAATTGGCGTTGAGCACCGCATCCTCGGCCACCTGCCGCAACCCGTCGGCACCGTGGCTGAGCATGTAGGCGGCGGCCCGCACGAACATCCCCATCTGACCGTGGAACGCGACCATCCGGCCAAAGCTCTGGTTGTGATCGGCGCTGGCCATCGCCTGCGCTTCTTCGATTAGCTCGAACTGATCGCCGGTACGCCGCACGAACGGCAGCGGTGCGAACGGGGCGAGCGCTTCGGAGAACACCACCGGCCCCGATCCCGGCCCACCACCGCCGTGCGGGGTCGAAAAAGTCTTGTGCAGGTTGATGTGCATGGCATCGACACCAAGATCACCCGGGCGGACCCGGCCAACGATGGCGTTGAAATTCGCCCCGTCACAATAGACATAGGCCCCGGCAGCATGGGCGGCCTTGCCAATCTCGATCATGTCCGGCTCGAACAACCCGCAGGTGTTCGGGTTGGTGACCATCACCGCCGCCACATGGGGGCCCATCTGACGCCGGAGGGAATCGAGGTCCACCCGTCCCGCCGCATTGGCCGGGATGCTCTCTACCTCATAGCCGCAAAAGGCCGCAGTAGCCGGATTGGTGCCGTGAGCGCTTTCCGGCACCAGCACCACACGCCGGCTCTCGCCGCGTGCATCATGCGCGGCACGGATGGCCAGCATGCCGCACAGCTCCCCGTGCGCGCCTGCCTTCGGGCTCATCGCCACCGCCGGCATGCCGGTCAGCTTCATCAGCCAGTCGGCAACCAGATCGATCAGTTCCAGCGCGCCCTGCACCGTTGACTGCGGCTGCAGCGGGTGAATATCACCAAAGCCCGGCAGCCGCGCCATTTTCTCGTTGAGACGCGGATTGTGCTTCATCGTGCACGAGCCGAGCGGGAAAATACCCATGTCGATGGCATAATTCTGCCGGGACAGCCGGGTATAGTGTCGCACAGTGTCCGGTTCGGACATCCCTGGCAGGCCGATGTCACGATGTCGCTCCAGACCGGCAAGACGCGTCTTGACCTTTGGCACATCGGGCAGATCAACGCCGCAACGGTCCAGTCCGCCCTTCTCGAACAGCAACGGCTCCTCGAGCATCAGCCCGCGATTCCCGGTGAACGTGGCCACGATGGCCGCATCTGTGGCCTCCGGGGCCGTGCTGCGTCCCTGACGGTTCATCATGCCAGTATCTCCGTCAGCGCCGCCGCAAAGGCCGCAACATCCGCATCGGTGGTGGTCTCGGTCACCGCCGTCACCATGCCATTTTCCAGCGCCGCGACGCCGGGGTACAGCCGCCCGAACGACACGCCGCCAAGCACACCGCGACTGGACAGTGCCTGCACCACAGCGCGCGCCGGTTTGGACAGGGACAGGGTGAATTCATTGAAGAACGGGCCGTTGACGACGGTCACCCCCGGCACAGCCGCCAGCGTCTCCGCCGCGCGCACCGCCTTGGCATGGTTAAGGGCCGCAAGCTTGCGCAGTCCGCTCTCCCCCAGCAGGCTCATATGAATGGTGAAGGCGAGCGCACAAAGGCCGGAATTGGTGCAGATGTTGGACGTCGCCTTTTCGCGCCGGATATGCTGCTCCCGGGTCGACAGCGTCAGGACAAAGCCACGCTTGCCCTCGGCATCCACAGTCTCACCGCACAGCCGCCCCGGCATCTGCCGCACATATTTGTCGCGCGTCGCAAACAGGCCAAGATAGGGCCCACCAAAGTTCAGGCCATTGCCGATCGACTGCCCCTCGCCCACCACGATATCGGCTCCCATTTCACCGGGCGACCGGATCGCGCCAAGCGCCACCACTTCGGTGACAACCACGATCAGCAAAGCGCCCTTGGAATGGCAAGCCGCAGCAAGCTCGGTCAGGTCGGCGATATGACCGAACAGGTTGGGATTCTGCACCACCACGCAAGAGGTCGCATCGTCGATCTGGGATATCAGCCACTCAGCATCATGCCCCGGTGCACCCGCAGTCAGTTCCGGCGTACCGCAGACAAGCTCATCTTCGGTAAAGCGGGTCAGCGTCTTGGCGGCGGAAACATAATGCGGGTGGACACCGGCTGACACGATGGCCTTCAGCCGCCGGGTGATCCGGCGGGCCATGAACACCGCCTCGGTCATGGCGGTCGACCCGTCGTACATGGAGGCATTGGCCACATCCATGCCAACCAGACGGGCAACCTGGGTTTGAAATTCAAACAGGACCTGCAAGGTGCCCTGCGCGATTTCGGGTTGATAGGGCGTATAGCTGGTCAGGAACTCACCGCGCTGGATCAGGTGATCAACCGAGGCCGGAACATGATGTTTATAGGCCCCGGCGCCGACAAAGAATGGCACCGACGATGCTGCGACATTCTTCGCCGCCATCCGGCCCAGAAGCCGCTCAACCTCGAGCTCGGGCATATGGTGGGACAGTCCGATAACCGGCTCCCGCAGCTGCGCCGCCAAGGGTACGTCCCGGAACAGCTCATCAACTGACTTCGCCCCGACGACGGCCAGCATGTCACGGCGGTCCGCCTCGGTATGGGGGAGATAGCGCATCATTCACTCCAGTTTTTGTGCGACAAAGCGGCAGCGGACATAGTCGGCCATCCAGTTGCCGGCCCGGTCGGCAAGGATCGGGCGAAGCAGGGACCTGGTGTCCTCGATCACCTGCCCGCGCTCCGCGTCCGGCACACCGGCGGAGGTGATGAATCCGCCCCGGAAGGTATGCAGCCACGCCCCCATGCCGGACGGCAGCGGGGTCTGACGCGGAATGATCTGGCAGCTTTGCACCGCAAAGCCGGCCCCGGTCAGCACGGTGGTGAACTCGTCCGCCGTCGGGTAATAACTGTCCTCAACCGATGGAACCCGGTACCCCCGTTGCATCAACACACCGCGCAGTGCCGCCCGGATTGCAGCGACATTGCCGTGCCCGCCAAATTCTCCGACATAGCGCCCACCGGGCTTCAGCGCCCGGAACACGCCTTCCGCAACCCGTTCCGGCGGCGGCATCCAGTGCAGCGCCGCATTGGTGAAAACCGCGTCAAACTCGACGTCGAATTCCAGCGCCCGGCCATCCATGCGGCGCGCGTCGATCCCGCGTTCCCTGGCGGCTGCAACCATGCCCCGGTCGGCGTCCACCCCCACAACCCGCGCCCCGGCGGCAACCAGCTTTTCGGTCAAGGCCCCGTCACCGCAGCCAAGATCTAGGATTTGTTCACCCGGCTTCGGCGCCAGCAATTCCAGCACCGGCGCACCGAGGGCAGGAACGAAAGACCCGTGCGCCTGATAGGCCGCCGGATCCCAGACATGGCCGTGCGAGCCGGTCATGTCAGAGATCGGTAACCATGGCCGCGTAAGCCGCCGCGTCCATCAGGCCGACCAATTGGCCCGCATCACCAATCGTCATCCGGAAAAACCAGCCGTCGGTTTCGGGTGCGGAATTCACCAATGATGGATCGGCTTCCAGCGCGGCGTTGCCGTCGGTGACGGTACCGCTGATCGGGGCATAGACTTCCGATGCCGCCTTCACCGATTCGACCACAGCGGCGTCCTTGCCCTGCACCAGCACGGTGCCGACCGGCGGCAATTCAACGAACACCACATCACCGAGCTGACCCTGCGCATAATCGGTGATGCCAACCGTCGCCGTGTCGCCCGCAACGTCGAGCCATTCATGATCTTTGGTATAGTAACGCGTCATTTCACGGCTCCCTGTCGGACATAGTTTTTGGGGAAAAATGGCATCGGCACGACGGTCGCATCAAGCAACCGCCCGCGAACCTCGATCTGCAGGCGTTGACCGTCGCCCGCGAGCGCTGTGGGGACATATGCCATCGCGATGGGGGCATTGAGCGCCGGACCGTGCCCCCCGCTGGTCACCGCGCCGACAACCGCGCCATCAACGACGACACTCGCGCCCTCTCGCACCGGTTGGCGGCCGTCGATCCGCAGGCCCACGCGCTTGCGCTCCGGGCCGTCGAGCAGTTGCTTCAGCACGCAGTCGGCCCCCGGAAAGCCGCCCTCCGCCTTGCGGCGCTTCGAGATTGCAAAGGATAGTGCAGCCTCGACCGGAGTGATCTCGGGCGTGAGGTCATGGCCATAGAGTGGCAGCCCCGCTTCCAGCCGCAGCGAATCACGTGCGCCGAGACCGATCGGCTTCACCTCGGGCTGCGCGAGGAGCGTCCTGGCGACCTTCTCGACCTTTTCAGCGTGGACCGAGATTTCAAAGCCGTCCTCGCCCGTATAGCCTGAGCGACTGATGTGCGCCTCGATACCATCGATCGTGAAAGGCCCGGCGCGCATGAAGGTCAGCGCCTCAAGCGGCCACTGGCCATCAGTCACCCGCTTCAACGCATCAAACGCCTTGGGTCCCTGCACGGCAAGCAGCGCCCGCTCGTCCAAATGCTTAACCGTGATCTGCGCGGGGAGACTTTTGTGAAGGTGGGCGATGTCGTCCCATCTGGTCGCGCCGTTGACCACCATGTAGATGCCGCCAGGCCAGCGCGTGAGCATCAGATCGTCGAGAATCCCCCCAGTTTCGTTGAGCAGCATCGAGTAGCGCATCCGCCCGAGCTCAAGGCCCTTCACGTCGCCCGGGAGGATCGCTTCCAGTGCTTCGTCGAGCCCTTCGCCAGCGATCAGCAGCTGCCCCATATGCGACACATCGAACAACCCAGCGCTCTGCCTGGTCCACTGATGCTCGGCGATTATGCCTTCATATTGGATCGGCATGCTGTAGCCGGCAAACGGCACCATCCGTGCGCCAAGGGACCGGTGCAGCGCGTCGAGCGGCAGCAGGTCCAGGGGATCATCGCTTTGGGTCACGCGCAAAAATCCGTTCGACAGAGCCCGCCCGGCGCGTGCTGCACCGACCGTTTGCCCCTGTCTGTCACGGAACCTGAGAGTTTTCGCTTTGCCGGTTGGCGCAGCTTACCCCGTCGGTGGAGACACAAGCGCTGTGCCTCGCTTTCCAGATTGCCACTGATGCACCCGCGCGGTCCTTGGGCCTGAGAGATTCCAGGGGCGGCTTGCTCCTTCGGCGGTGGGCGAACCCACACTCTCCCGCGCGAGCGCCGGAGCGAACCCCGACGGCGCCCCAGCGTTTACGAAACCGTCAGCGGAGAGTCACGCGCCAAAACGCGCAAATGGTCATTTCGTGACGTTATATTCCAGCGCGGTATCATCGAGCTGAAATCCGACCAACAGTTCAAAACTCGCGTTCTTCACGGCGGCGCGCACATCGGGAGCAGCCAGCGGGTCAATCGCCGCGTCAAGGTCGCCCGGCTTCCGCTTCCGTTCAATCTTCTCGCTGATTTCGGCGCTCAGTGAAGCGGCTTCGCGGTCAATCTTACCGGTTGAACTGCCCGACCCCTGCCCGGTGCGCTGACCATCGGCAAACCGGATTGTAACCTCGCCCGTTTGTTTCGCGACCAGCTTGTTCCCTGCCTGAATGACCGCTGCAAAGGTTGGCAGTGTCACCTCGCGCGCACCGGACGTATCGGTCCGGCGGGCGATCACATCATAGCTCGCCGTGCTCATGATATGGCCGCCGGTGTCGTTGCAGACGGCGCGCAAATTGGTGATCGTCGCCACCACATCAATGGCATCGGCATCCCGGCTATCTGCCGGGGAGAATAGCGTGACATCCCCGGCATGGGCGAGCACCGCCACGGCCGGACAGGGCGTCCGCTTCACCACAAACGGATTCTGGTTGAGCCCGCAGGCACCAAGGGCCAGTCCGGCAACAATGACAAAAACGGCTGGTGTGCGCACGCTGATTACCCCGATTTCACTGGCCTGCCTTATAGGAACCGGGTTCCGCGCGCACAAGCAATGCCGTATGGACCGCGCGATATGGCAACACACGCGCTCCAGCCTCCCGTCCAGGAAAAACGCCCGCTCCGGGTGCTGGTTGCCGCCCCGCGTGGATTCTGCGCCGGAGTCGACCGCGCCATCCGCATTGTCGAACTCGCCATCGAACGGCTGGGTGCCCCGGTATATGTCCGGCATGAGATCGTCCACAACAAGACCGTCGTCGATTCCCTGAAGGCGCTCGGGGCGGTGTTCGTCGAAGAGCTGGATCAGGTCCCGGACGGCGTGCCGGTGATCTTTTCCGCGCATGGCGTCCCCAAACTCATTCCGGCAACCGCCGAAGCGCGCGGGCTCAACTGGCTCGATGCCACCTGCCCGCTGGTGTCAAAAGTTCACCGTCAGGCTGAACGACTGGTGGCGCAAGGCTGCCATATCCTGTTCGTCGGTCACGCCGGCCATCCGGAAGTTATCGGTACCTTTGGCCAGGTGCCGCCGGGGTCGATGACCCTGATCGAGACGGTGGAGGATGCACGGCGCATCGACCTGCCCGCCGGTCAGCTCGGCTACCTCACCCAAACCACCCTTTCAGTCGATGACACTGCCGAGGTCATCGATGTGCTGCGGGAACGCGCGCCTGACATCATTGCGCCGAAGGGGGAGGATATCTGCTATGCCACCTCCAACCGACAGACAGCGGTCAAGGCCATCGCCGCAGATGCCGAACTGGTGTTGGTAATCGGTGCCCCCAACTCTTCGAACTCCGTCCGTCTGGTAGAAGTCGCCAAGCGCTCCGGGGCATTTGCTGAACTCATTGAAAGCGCCGCCCATGTCGATTGGCGCTGGTTGCAAAGCGTTCAGACCGTTGGGATCACTGCCGGAGCCTCTGCCCCGGAACATCTGGTCCGCGAGCTGATCGATGCTCTTTCGGCCCGGTTTGATGTCGAAGTCGAACAGGTATCGACTGCTACCGAGGATGTGGTGTTCAAACTCCCGCGCGCCCTCGCCGACTGATGGCGGTCTACACTCCGGTCCCGGCCGAAGCCCTTGGCATTTTCCTGCAAGCCTATGATGTCGGTTCACTGCTCAGCGCCAAGGGCATTGCCGAGGGCGTGCAGAATTCCAACTTTCTGGTGGAAACCACCGGTGGCCGCTACTTTCTGACCCTGTATGAAACCGCCGTTGCCGCAGACGATCTGCCCTATTTCCTGGCGCTGACAGCTCATCTGGCGGATCGGGGCCTGCCAGTCCCCCGGCCCATCCCGGACCGTTCAGGAAGGGTGTTGCAACAGCTGGAAGGGCGTCCCGCCTGCCTGATCGAATATCTGTCCGGCATCTCCCTGACCGAACCCACCCCAGCGCATTGCCATGCCGCCGGTGCGGCGCTTGGGCGGTTGCACAAGGCCAGCAGCGATTTCGGACTGGTCCGTGAGAACGACCTCGACCCTGACGGCTGGCAGCGGTTATATGCGGCCTGCACTGATCATTTCGATGAGATCGCCGCCGGTCTCGGGACCGAGGTTGGACGGGACCTGGCCGATGTCATCACCAAGTGGCCATCCCATTTGCCCCGGGCGACAATCCACGCCGATCTGTTCCCTGACAATGTGCTGATGCAAGGTACCCGGATTACCGGCCTTATCGACTTCTATTTCGCCTGCACCGACATCCGGGCCTATGATCTGGCGGTGCTGCACACCGCCTGGGCCTTCTCGGCAGACGGGACCGGTCATTCCGCCGACCGGGCGGCGGCGCTCAACGCCGGTTATGCCGAAACCCACGGCCTGACCGATGCGGAGGCTGCGGCGATGCCGATCCTGTGCCGTGGTGCCTGCCTGCGGTTTTTGCTGACCCGGGCCTATGACTGGATCAACACACCGGCCGGGGCACTGGTGACCCGCAAAGACCCCCTCGCCTATCTCCGCCGCCTCCAGCATTATCGCGGCCAATGACGCTGCCGCTTGTCGAAATCGCAACGGATGGTGCCTGCAAGGGCAACCCCGGCCCCGGCGGCTGGGGCGCGCTGCTACAGCAAGGCACAGCCACTAAGGAACTGTCGGGTGCGGAACCCCTGACCACCAACAACCGGATGGAACTGACCGCCGCCATCGAGGCGTTGCGCGCCCTGAAAAAGCCCTGCCGGGTCGAACTGTCGGTCGACAGCAAATATGTGATGGACGGCATCACCAAATGGGTCTTCGGCTGGCAGCGCAACGGCTGGCGCACCGCCGACAAGAGACCGGTCAAGAATGACGACTTGTGGCAGCAACTGGTCGAGGTGGTTCAACCGCACGACATCAAGTGGATCTGGGTCAAAGGCCATGCCGGCCACCCCGGCAACGAACGCGCCGACGAACTGGCCAATCTCGCGATAGCAGCGATGGCAACGGTTGGAGTTCGTCATTCCTGAGGCAATGGAAGAGGCAAATTGATGGCCGTTCTACAGCAAGCGCAGGGTCTGATCGGGATCATTCTCATTTTGACGCTTGCCTGGGCGCTCTCGGAAGACCGGCGCAATCGCCCGGGCTGGCGCTGGATTGGCGGGGCGGTGGCGCTGCAGATCACCCTCGCATTGGTCGTGATCAATGTTCCGGCAGTCTGGCGGATTGTTGGCGCGGCCAATGACGCGGTTGCGGCAATCGAAGCCGCCACGCTGGTCGGATCAAGCTATATGTTCGGCTACACCGGCGGCGCGCCAATCCCCTTCCTGCTGAAACCCGGCGTTGCGGCCCCGGTGATCGTGGCGTTCCAGATATTGCCGCTGATCATCGTGTTTTCGGCGCTGTCGGCGCTTTTGTGGCACTGCGGCATTCTGCGGGCCATGGTGCGGGGGCTGTCGTGGTCTTTGCGGAAAACACTCGGGGTCTCGGGTGTTGTCGGGCTTGGGGCCGGTGCGACAATGTTCCTCGGGGTCGTCGAAACCCCGCTGATCCTGCGCGCCTGGTTTCAGCGGATGAGCCGGTCGGAGCTGTTCATGGTGATGGTGCTGATCATGGCGACCATATCGGGGGCAATCCTGGTGCTGTACGCGACCACCCTGTCCAAAACCGTGCCCAATGCGGTTGGCCATATGATCGTCGCATCGCTGATCTCGCTCCCCGCCGCCGTGTTGGTCGCCCGCCTGATGGTCCCCGGCGACGGCATCGTCACAACCGGCGAGGTCGAGGCCGACCTCCATTATGAAAGCAGCATCGATGCCGCGATCCGGGGGACTATGGAGGGGGTGCAGCTGGTCCTGGCCGTCATCGGTATCATCATCATGGTGTTCGCGCTCGTAAATCTGGTCGATCAGATGCTGCTGTTGCTGCCGCTGGTTGATGGGGAACCATTGACGCTGAGGCGGGCGTTCGGCTGGTTGTTCGCGCCGCTGATGTGGGCAATTGGCATCCCCTGGGATCAGGCCCCGGCGGCAGGTGCCCTGATGGGGACCAAGGCGATCCTGAACGAATATGTCGCCTATCTTGATCTGGCCGCGACAGCACCCGGGACCTTTGATGCCCGCAGCCAGTTGATCGTCACCTATGCTCTCTGCGGTGTCGCCAATCTTGCCAGTGTTGGTTTGCTGGTTTCGACGATCGGGACGCTGGCCCCGTCCCGCCGGGCCGAAGTGGCGGCGCTTGGCATGAAAAGCTGGCTGGCAGGCAATATGGCATCGGCGATGACCGGGGCCGTCATCGGCCTTGTGACGCTGGTTTGAGCGGCCCCGATGTTCGACGCAAAACTACGCCCGCTGATCGATCCACCGCTCAATCATATCGGGCGGAGTTTGGCGCGGCTGGGCATTGGTGCCAACGCCGTTACGTTGATCGGTGCCGCCATCGGGCTTGCCGCCGGGCTGGTGATCGCCAACGGGCTGTTCTGGACCGGCCTCGGCCTCATCATCGCCAACCGCCTTCTGGACGGGCTTGACGGGGCCATCGCCCGTGCAACGAACCCGTCAGATTTCGGTGGCTATCTCGATATCGTCGCCGATTTTGCCTTCTACGTCGCGGTGCCGGTCGGGTTCGGCTTTGCAGCAGCGGACAACCTGCCGGCCGCGCTGGTGCTGGTCGCGGCCTTCACCCTCACCGGTATCAGTTTCTTGAGCTTTGCCGTGATCGCGGCCAAACGCGGGCTGGAAACCACCGCCCACGGGCAGAAAAGCTTTTTCTACAACACCGGCTTGGCCGAGGGTACGGAGACGATCGCGGCCTTCGTTCTGATGTGCCTGTTGCCGACGGCTTTCCCGATCATTGCCCTGCTATATGCAGCCCTCTGCATCGCAACCGTCATCCAGCGCAGCATCGCCGCCTACGCCAGTTTCCGGTAGTCAGCCTCAGATGCCGCCCATGCAGAGATATTTGACCTCGAGATAATCCTCGATGCCATATTTGGAGCCTTCACGACCAAGGCCGGATTCCTTGACGCCGCCAAAGGGTGCGACTTCGGTCGAGATGATGCCGGTATTGATGCCGACGATGCCATATTCCAGCGCCTCCGACACCCGCCAGATCCGACCGATATCCCGGGCATAGAAATAGGACGCCAGCCCGAATTCGGTGTCGTTGGCCGCGTGGATGACCTCCGCCTCGGTCTCGAACTTGAACACCGGTGCCAGTGGGCCAAAGGTCTCCTCACGCGCCACCAGCATGTCGGCGGTAACGCCGGTCATCACGGTGGGTTCAAAGAAACTGCCGCCCATTGAGGAGCGTTTGCCGCCGACCACGACCTTGGCGCCCTTCGACGTGGCGTCGGCGATATGCGCCTCCACCTTTTCGACTGCGGCGACATCGATCATCGGGCCGACTTCGATCCCGACGTCCGCTCCATTGCCGACCTTCATCGCGCGCACCGCCACAGACAATTTCTCAACAAACGCATCATAGATGCTCGCCTGGGCATATAGCCGGTTGGAACAGACGCAAGTCTGTCCCGCATTACGGAACTTGGACGCGATCGCCCCCTGCACCGCCGCATCGAGATCGCCGTCGTCGAACACGATGAACGGCGCATTGCCGCCCAGCTCCAGACTGACCTTCTTCACCTGCGCCGCGCAGGCGGCCATCAGCTGCTTGCCGATGTCGGTTGACCCGGTGAAGGAAATTTTCTGGACCAGCGGATTGTCGGTGAATTCCTTGGCAATCGCCGCCGCTGACCCGGTAACGCAGGAAATCAACCCCTTGGGGAACCCCGCCTCCTCCGCGAGCACACACAGCGCCAGCGCCGACAGCGGCGTCGCGGTCGCTGGCTTGATCACCTGCGCGCAACCGGCGGCCAGCGCCGGTCCGGCCTTGCGGGTGATCATCGCCGCCGGAAAATTCCACGGCGTGATCGCGGCTGTGACCCCGATCCCCTGCTTGATGACGACAATGCGCGTGTCGGTGCGGTGCGACGGGATGACATCGCCGTAGACGCGCTTCCCTTCCTCGGCGAACCATTCGATGAACCCGGCGGCATAGGCAATTTCCGTCCGGCTTTCGGCCAACGGCTTGCCCTGCTCGGCCGTCATGATCGCGGCGAGATCGTCGATATTGGCCAGCATCAGATCGTACCAGCGCCGCATGACGATACTGCGGTCCTTGGCAGTCCGGGCCGCCCAGCCCGGCATCGCGGCATAGGCCTCTTTGATCGCCTGGCGGGTTTCCATCGTCCCGAATTTCGGCACGCTGGCAAGGACACCGCCGGTTGCCGGATTGGTCACGTCAATACGGGTATCGCCGCCAACCCACTCGCCACCGATGAAGCAATCTTCCCGCAGAAGGTCCGGGCGTTTCAGGTTTAGCGATTCGCGAGCCATGAGCCTACTCCGTTGTATTGATTGGAACCCCTGCGTCATTCGCCCGCCGACGTTCGGTAAACCACATGACCGCCAACGCCCCTTCGTAAAGCAGGCAAAGCGGAACCGCCAGCATCAGCATCGATACGGCATCCGGCGGTGTCAGGACAGCCGCAAGCGCGGTGGCCGCGACAATGGCATAGCGTCTGCCCGCGACCAGTTGCGCCCGTGTGACAATGCCCGCCCGTTCGAGCAGCAGCAGCAGCACCGGCAACAAAAAGCTGAAGGCAAAGGCGAAGATGAACTGCATCACCAGCGACAGATAATCCGCCAGTGCCGGAAGGGCATCGATCTGCACCCCGTCCTTTGCCTGTTGAAACCCAAGGAAAAAGTGAAAGGCAACCGGCATCACGCCGTAATAGGCCAGCGACGCGCCCATGGTGAACAGCACCGGTGTCGCCAGCAGGAACGGCAGGAACGCCCGCTTCTCGGTCTTGTACAGGCCGGGCGCAACAAAGGCCCAAAGCTGGTTGGCGATGATCGGAAAGGCGATCAGGAATGCAGCGAACAGCGACACCTTGATCTGCACGAAAAACGCCTCGTACAGCTTGGTGTAGATGAGTTTGCCCGCTGCGCCGCCGGACTGCGCCGCCACCAAGGGTTCGATCAGGAACCGCAAAATCTGGTCAGCAAAATTAAAGGCAATGACAAAGGCAATCGCCAGCGCAATCACGCATTTCAGCAGCCGGGACCGCAACTCGATCAAATGCTCGAGCAGCGGGGCCTTGGTCTCGTCAATATCGGCGATCACAGGTCGGTCCCTGGCGCTACAGCGGTAGCCTTCTTGCGCCGGGCACGGGGCTTTGTTGCGGGAGGCGCTACCGGCACATCATCAGGCGCCGCAATCGCCGGATCGGCGAACGACAGGTCGGGCATCGGCGTTCCCCCCATGATCGCCTTGTTCTGCTCGGCCCAGCGGGTGTTCATCTCTTCAAGCTCGGCTTCGCGGATCATCGTGTCGATACCGCTGCGGAAATGCCGCGCCGTCGCCCGGGCCTTGCCGACCCACTGGCCGACCACCCGCATGGCGCGCGGCAAATCCTTCGGCCCGATCACGACCAGCGCCACGATCCCGATGATCAGGAATTCCTGCCAGTCGACCCCAAACATGACAGGGCTACGGGCGGGTCACGGTCTCGGCGGTGGTCGCGGTCTTGTCGCTGGCCGGCGTGGCCTGCGTCACCTGCCGCGCTTCGACGGGCGGATGTTCCTCTTCGGAAATACCCTTCTTGAAGGCTTTGATGCCCTTCGCCGTGTCACCCATGATGTCGGAAATCCGGCCCTTGCCGAACAGCAGCATCACCACAATGCCGAGAATCAGCAGATGCCAGATGCTAAAACTGCCCATGATGCTATCTCCTTATCCGCCCCGGTGGAGATGGGAGCGGCGAATGTCTTTTACTAGTCGGGCGCGTCGCCATCGTCCACATCTTCCGCCTGCGATGTGAGCGCTGAAAGATTGATCGGGTCGAGCAGCCCTGCGGCTTTCAGATCGGCAATCCCCGGCAGATCACGACGACTGCCAAGCCCGAAATGCGACAGGAAGGCCGCCGTCGTCGCATAGAGCAACGGTCGCCCCGGGGATTCGCGGCGTCCGGCCGGGCGAACCCACCCCGCCTCCATCAGTACATCGAGTGTGCCCTTGGAAATCTGCACCCCCCGAATGTCTTCAATCTGTGCCCGGGTGACCGGCTCATGATAGGCGACAATCGCCAGCGTCTCGAGAGCGGCGCGGCTGAGCTTGCGCACATCTTCGCGGGTGGGGCGGAGCAAATGCGCCAAATCCGGCGCGGTCTGAAAATGCCAGCGACCGCCGCGTTCAACCAGATTGATCCCGCGCGGCTCATAGCTTGCCGCCAGCTCGCCGAGCAGTAGTTCCAGCGCCGCATCGTCAGGCATCAATGTCGCGATATCCGCTTCACTGAGCGGCGTTTCGGCTGCGAATAATATCGCCTCGACCATGCGCAGATGTTCGACGTCGATCATGCCAGCGCCTTCAGATGCAGCGCGCCGAATGGTTCGGTCTGCACCAGACTTGCTCGGCCAAGCCGTGCCAGTTCCAATGCGGCAACAAAGGTACTGGCCAGCGCCGAGCGGCGAAAATCGGGGTCTTCGCTGTCTGGCAGGAACCGGCCAATCTCGGTCCAGTCGAGTGCCGCACCAATCATCCGGGACAGGCGCTCCAAGGCCTCATCAAGCGCCAGTACCGACCGCCGGGCAATCGCATAGACCGGCCGGTCCTGTCGCCCCTGCAGGTCGCCATAAGCCTTCAGCAAGTCATAAAGCGTCGTCTGATACGCCCCCTGGTGGATCACCTTCAGCCCCTCAGGTGCACCGCGCGGAAAGGTGTCACGGCCAAGCTGATCGCGCGCCAAAAGCCGCGCACCGGCATCGCGCATCGCGTCGAGCCGCTGCAACCGCAACTGCAGCCGCAGCGCCAGCTCCTCGGCAGTGGGCTCCTCCTGGGCCTCCTTCGGCAACAGCAGCGCGGATTTGAGGTAGGCGAGCCAGGCCGCCATCACCAGATAATCGGCGGCAAGTTCCAGTTTCAACCGACGGGCCCGGTTCACGAACAGCAGATATTGATCAACAAGCGCCAGAATCGAAATTTTCGCCAGATCAACCCGCTGACCCCGCGCCAGGGTCAACAGAAGGTCGAGCGGCCCTTCCCAACCGTCAAGCTCAAGGGTCAGGACATCCTCGTCCGGCCCGTCGCGCACCGGCGCCTCAAAGGCGTCGAGGTCGCTCAAGCCAGCGCCAGCAAGGCATCGCGCTTTGCCGCCAGTTCGCCAAGATCACCCTCGCCAGCTGCGGCCCAGGCCATCGCCCGGTCGAGCCGTGCACGCGCGGCCTCACCTATCTCGCCAACAGCATCAACAATGGACCGCATCTCGCTAAAATCGCCTGAACAATGCAGGGCAATATCGCACCCAGCAGCCAGACTCTCGGTCGCCCGTGCGCCAAAATCGCCGACCGCGTTGCCGCCCAGCTGATCCCCGGCACCGAGCGCCTTCATGCCCAGATCATCGGACATCAACAGACCATCAAATCCGATGTAACCCCGGATCACATCGGTAATCACCGTCTCCGACAAAGTGGCGCAGCGGTCGGGGTCGAGTGCGGTGTAAACCACGTGCGCCGTCATCGCCATCGGGGCATCCTTCATCTTGCGGAACGGCTGGAAGTCAATTTCCAGCTCGGCGCGCGATGCGGTCACCACCGGCAGTTCAAGATGGCTGTCGGCCCCTGCCCGCCCGTGCCCCGGGATATGCTTCACCACCCCGACGCAGCCGCCGGACCGTAGGCCCTTGAGCGTCGCATCGCCAAGCGCGGCGACCCACATCGGATCATTGGCATAGGCCCGGTCGCCGATAATGTCGTGCGCACCCGGCTGCGGCACGTCGAGCAGCGGCAGACAATCGACGTTGATACCGAGGTCCCGGAGCAACATTGCCAGCGCCATGCCGTTCAGCCGGGCCGCCTCCAGCGCCGAAATCGGGGCGGTGGCATACAGGCGACCAAAGGCCGCACCGCTTGGAAATTCCGGCCAATGCGGCGGACGCAGGCGGGCAACCCGCCCCCCCTCCTGATCGATCAGGATCGGCACATCGCTGCGCCCCGACAGCTCGCGAAGCGAATCGGTCAAGGCCTTGACCTGATCCGGCGTATCGACATTGCGTTTGAACAGGATGTAACCAGCGGGATCGGCTGCCCGGAACAGCGCCTGTTCATTGTCGGTCAGGGTCAGACCCTCAAGGCCCAGAAACAGCGGCGTCATCCTGTCACTCCGTCACCGAACATTGTTCACCCGCAACCCGAAGCCGCGCGCATAGATCGACCGCCTGCCCTGACGACGTCGCGCCAGTGGCCCGCAACCGGTACAGCGTCTTGCCGTTCCGTTCGAGCGGCGCAATCGCCTGTTCCAACCCGGCCAGATAGCCATAGCGCCCGGTGAAACTCTTCCACGCCGCCTTGGCCTTTGCCTCGCTCGAAAAGGCCCCCAACTGCAAAACCGTGCCGGAGGAAGTGGCTGGTGATGCTGCAACAGCCTTCGGTTTGGTCGCCGCATCAATCTGCTTGTCGAGGCCGGCCAGCCGGTCGGTTTTTGCCGCAACCGGCGGCGTCTTTGCCACCGGTGCTTTGGTGGTCGCCGTTGCTGTCGGCTTCACAGTTGGTGCCGGAACCGTTGCCGTGGCGCTGCCCGCTCGCGCGCGAACCGTTCCCGCTACCGTCGCTGGCGGTTGCGCAGAGGACGGTGCAATTGCAGGGGCAGCAGCCGCCGCAACCGGACGTTCCATCGGTTCCTCCGGCAAGGCCCCAAGGTCGAGGTCACCGCCGGGATCGACACCGTCTGCTGCTTCATAGGCCGTTTGCCCGACGCCCTCGACATCCATGCCACCAGCCGCACTTGGCCGGACCCGGTACGGCGTATCGGGGGCCTGGATCAGCCCGGGCAGTCCGTCGGGTCCGACGAATTCCCCGTCGTCGTCGGGCTTCGCGATACTGGCGTAGATCAGCCCAACCGCCAGCACCAATAGAACGGCGAGCAGGGCAATCCACCAGATCAGCCGGTTTTTGGACACATGGGTGTGGCCGACCTCGGGCTCGACTTCGGCAGCCGACAGCCAGGGGGCAACATCATCCTCGGGTCCGTCATAGCCGCGCCGCGCCACTCAGTGCATCTCCTCGACGGGTGAGACGCCCATGACGGACAGCCCGTTGCGGATAACTTGCCCGACCGCGCGCGCCAGCGCCAGTCGCGTTGCAGTCAATTCGGCATCTTCGGCAATCAAAAACCGCCGCGACGGATCATCATTGCCCCGGTTCCACAGGCTGTGGAAGGCTGCGGCCAGATCGCCGAGGTAAAAGGCCACGCGGTGCGGTTCATGGCTGACCGCTGCCTGTTCGACAATGCGCGGCCACTGCGCGGCAAATTTCACCAGTCCCAGCTCCTCGGCGTCCAGCCGGTCCAGATCAGGCGCAACCTCGGCTATGCCCGCCTCCTTCATCCGCCTGCCAAGCGAATGCACCCGGGCATGGGCATATTGGACATAGAAAACCGGGTTGTCCTTGGACTGTTCGACCACCTTGGCAAAATCGAAATCCAGCTGGGAATCGGCGCGCTTGGTCAGCATGATGAAGCGAGCGACATCCTTGCCGACTTCCTCCACCACCTCCGCCAGTGTCACGAAATTGCCGGAGCGCTTCGACATTTTTACTGGCTCGCCAGCCCGGAACAACCGGACCATCTGCACAATTTTGACGTCGAGCGGCACCTGCCCCTCGGTCAACGCCGCAACCGCGGCCTGCTGCCGCTTGACCGTCCCGGCATGATCGGCACCCCAGATATCGATCAACTGGTCCGCCGCCTGCGATTTCTGGAAATGATAGGCAAGATCGGCACCGAAATATGTCCAGCTGCCATCCGATTTCATGATCGGCCGGTCGACATCATCGCCGTAGCTGGTAGACCGGAACAGGGTGAGTTCCACCGGTTCCCAATCATCGGGGAGTTCCCCTTTGGGCGGCTCCAGCGTGCCCCGATAGACCAGACCCATCGCCTGCAACCGCGACACCGCTACCTCAATCGCACCGGATGCCTGCAATTCGGCTTCAGAGGCGAATTTGTCGTGATGAATGCCGAGCAGTGCCAAATCGGCCCGGATCAAATCCATCATCGCACCGGATGACTTCACCTTGAACAGCTGCAGCCAGTCGGTTTCCGGAAGGTCGCGGAATTTGTCGCCGAATTCGGCCGCCAGCACCGCGCCGATCGGCTTCAGATAGTCGCCGGGATAGAAACCGTCCGGAATCTCGCCGATATCCTCGCCGAGTGCTTCCCGGTACCGCAGATGCGCGGAACGGGCGAGCGTATCGACCTGCGATCCGGCATCGTTGATGTAATATTCCCGCGTCACCGCATAGCCCGCCGTTTCCAACAGGCTGGCCAGCGCATCCCCGACGACCGCGCCCCGGCAATGCCCCATGTGCATCGGCCCGGTCGGGTTGGCCGACACATATTCAACGTTGACCCGCTGCCCGGTGCCGAGTGTCGACCGGCCATAACTGTCGCCACCCTCCAGGATGGCCCGCAGTTCGTCACGCCACAGCCGATCGTCGAGCCGCACGTTGATGAAGCCCGGCCCGGCAATCTCAGTACTGGTGACGCCGGGAAGTTTGGCGAGCGCCGGGGCGATCAACGCGGCAAGCGCGCGCGGGTTGGTCCCGGCAGTCTTGGCCAGCACCATCGCCGCATTGGTCGACAGATCACCGTGCGACGGATCGCGCGGCGCCTCAACGGTAACGGAACCAAGCTTCAGCCCGTCCGGCAAATCGCCACTCGCCACGAGATCGTCGAGCACGCCGCGCAGTTGCGCTGAAAATCGATGGAAAATGTCACTCATAAGCAGGGCGTCTAACCGGGTTTGGAGAGCGCGTCACGCGTTACGACGCCCCTCCAGCATCAGCACATAATCCCGCACATCGATCGGCCAACTTGACATCAGGTCCGTCAATCGCACTCGATCCTTGGCGAACAGTGCCCGGGAGGCTTCCTCAAATCCTGCGAAATCCCCGGCCAAGGCCGACATCACCCGGTAGGCCACCTCCAGTGCCAGCCTGCTCGCGTCGCGCTCGGATCGCCGGGACTCGTCCACCAGCCGCCTCAGCGTGCCGGACGTGCCACCCGGTTGCACTGCCAGCCAGTCCCAATGCCGGGGCAGCAGCGTTACCTCCCGCGCCAACACACCAAGTCGTGGCCGACCGGGACCCCGCGGCTGGGTTTCAGTTGCAGGTTCAGCATCATAGATCGGGAGATCGATCACCCGCCCGGTTGCATCGTCAAATATAATAAGAGGTCGACCACCTTCACCGGTTGCCCCGCGAACAGCCTGCGCGACCACTGCAAGCGACCCCTGCGCGATCCTCACCGGCCCATCAAAAGCTGTTGCTGCCTGTTCCATGCTTATTTTTACCCGGATAATAGTTGCGCCGTCAATATCACCCGGATATAATTCGGATATGTCTCAGATGAACCGCAAAGCTGCCATCGCTGCCTACAAGGAGCAAAAGCCGGACGTCGGCATCTTCGCTATCCGTTGCGCAGCCTCAGGTCAGGTCTGGGTTGGGGCAACCACCTCACTCGACAAGCGCTGGAACCGGCTGTCTTTTGTGCTTCGTGTCGGCTCCGGAAGCACCCCTGCCATCCATGCGGCGCACGCAAGGTACGGCGCTGATACCATCTCCTACGAAATACTCGAGCGATTCACGAAAGACGATTCAGAAGCGGAATTTCAGGACGCCTGGCTAAAAACCCGACTGGCGCATTGGCAGACCGGGTTATCCGCTGGGATCGCTAGATGAAATCATCCTCCGGAAATTCGATTGAACCAACCACACGACGATAGGTTCGTATCGCGTACCGGTCGGTCATGCCGGCGATGAAATCGGCGACATGCCGCGCTCGCTGGGGTTCACCCGTGGGAAGGTTGGCCGCCCATTCGTCGGACATTGCGGCGGGATCGATGTGAAAGCGTTGAAACAGCCCCGCAACCACGGTCCGCGCCGGTTCCCGCATCCGGACATTCTTATCATGATTATACATGTTGGTGCGGAGGAAGTTTTTTAGCTGCTTTTCGCAGTCTGCCATCGTCGGCGAGAAGGCGACGAGTGTTCGCCCTGCCGCGCGCACATCCTCCACCGACCCTGGACCGACCTCCGCCAATCGCTTCCGGGTTTCTGCCAGTACATCGCCGACCATCCGGCCGATCTGGTGTCGCACCAGTTCCGCCGGCAACCGGTCGCGTGGTGCGCCGGGAAATCCAGCCTCAACCGCTGCCCAGCTTTCAGCAACGAACGGCACAGCCATCACCGCATCAAGGCTGAACAATCCGGCGCGAAGCCCATCATCCAGGTCGTGATTGTCATAGGCGATATCGTCCGCCAGCGCTGCGACCTGCGCCTCCAGGCTGGAATGGCTCATCAGGTCGAGCGGATAGTCGGCATCGATCTCCGCCAGCGCCCAGGTCGGCAGAATGACCGGCCCATTGTGCTTCGCCAGCCCCTCCAGCGTTTCCCAAGTGAGGTTCAGCCCGTCAAACTCCGCATAACGCTGCTCGGCCCGGGTCACGATCCGGAGCGTATGGGCATTGTGGTCAAACCCGCCATAGGGCTGCATCGCCAGTTGGAGGACATCCTCCCCGACATGGCCAAACGGCGGGTGCCCGAGATCGTGCGCGAGGCACAATGCCTCCGCCAGATCTTCATGGAGACCGAGTGCCCGAGCGATGACCCGACCAATTTGCGCCACCTCCAGACTGTGGGTCAGCCGCGTGCGGAAATGGTCGCCGTCAGGGGCAACAAACACCTGGGTCTTGTGTTTCAGGCGGCGGAACGCGGTGGCGTGGATGATCCGGTCCCGGTCCCGCTGAAAGGCATCCCGGCTGCTGCTGCGCGCCTGTGCAAAGCGCCGCCCGCGTGACCGGGTCGGATCGGAGGCATAGATCGCCCGCTCCGTCACGGCAGACCCAGCGCCTCGATATTCGCACCCGTCCCCGTCCGGTTCAGCACGGCCTTGATCTTCCGCTGCCCCAGTTGGGCGACCAAATCCTGGGCCGCCGCCTCATCCCCGAACGGGCCAACGATCAACCGGTTGGTCCGCGACGTTGTCTCGACAAACACCGCCAGCCCGTCGAGCAGTTTGCCGGTATCGCGCTGCATCGCCCGCCAGGCATTGACCAGCGCCGGACGATTGGCGGAGCTGGCCAGCTGAACCCAGGTTCTGGGTTGCGACGCCGCCCGCTCCGCCGTCAGGCCGCCATCATCGACAAGCGCGGGCTGTCCGGGCAGTTCCAGAATGGTTTCCGGATCGGCACGGGCCGCCGCTGCATTGGCCGGCAGACGCCCAAAGAGGGCTGCTGCGGCCTTGTCACGGTTGCTGAGGTCCGGCAGGCGCTGGAAGATGGTGCTGAGCGTCTTGGCTTCGGCGGCGGAAAAGCTTTTGCCCGCGATTTCGACCGCCCCCTGAAAATCCCCGGTCAGGGCCTTCACAAAGGCCAAAGTCCGCCGGATATCCGCGGTATCGGCTTCATCGACATAGCGTTGCAGCAGGTGAGTGGCCGCGGCCCCGTCCCCCGATATCGCCAGCGACAAGGCAAGGTTGCGCGTTGCCTGCCGGTCATTGGGTAGGGCCTGCAACGCCTCTCCATAGGCAATCTGGGCATCGCGCTGGCGACCGAGCAGATCGAGCGCAACGCCCCATTGTTCGGCAACCCCGCCCGCCGGGGCACCAAGCACCATCGCCCGCTGCAGCACCGGCAACGCCTCATCCGGCAACAGACGCAGGTTAAGCGATATCCCCATACCGAGAAAGGCGTCCGGCGAATTGGGGTCCTGCGAAGCCCAGGCGGCAAAATAGCCAAAGGCCAGCGGCCCATCGCCCTTTTGCAGGGCAAGATCACCCGCAGCCGCCAACGCCGGGGCATGACGCGGGTCGAGCTCAAGCGCGCGATTGTAGAAACTGAACGCGTTGGCGAAGCTGCCACGCTCGGCCATTGCCTTGCCCAGCCCAACCAGTCTCGCCGGGTCCTTCAGCGCCAGGATTTCGGCCCCGGCCGGTTTGGCCCGCACCCGCTGACGCGCTGCATCGGCTGGTCCCGGCATCAGAGCCAGAACCGCCAGCGCAACAACCAGATGGGCGTGCAGACGCATCGCTAGCCGATTGCCCGACTGACCCGCAGCGCGTCGATCCGGGCAGCATCAAAGCCAAGTCCGGCAAGAAGGGCATCGGCGTCGCTGCCCGCCTTGCCGCTCGCAACCGGCAGTGCGGTCACCGTCGCGGAATAACGGGGTGCCGGCGCAGGTTGGATATGCCCGCCAATCTCGACAAAGGTACCGCGCGCGACATTGTGCGGGTGCGTCGGAGCCTCGGCCATCGACAGGACCGGGGCGAAACAGACATCGGTCATTTCCATGAGCGCGCACCATTCATCCCGGTTCTTGCCAAGGAACAATGCGGTCAGCTTGGCCTTCAAAGCCGCCCAGCCAGCCGGATTCATCTGCGCGTCAAAATCGGTATCGTCGCTAAGGCCCGCCAACCGGCGCAACTCGGCATAGAATTGCGGTTCAATCGACCCGATCGAGACAAATTTGCCGTCCGCACATTCATAGGTGTCGTAGAAATGCGCGCCGGTATCGAGCAAATTGACCCCGCGCTCATCGCGCCACATGCCTTGCGCCCGGAACCCCCAGATCATGCTCATCAACACGGCCGATCCATCGGTCATCGCACAATCGATCACCTGTCCCTTGCCGGTCGTACGGGCCGACAGCAGGGCCGCCACCATTCCGAACGCCAGCATCATGCCGCCGCCGCCAAAATCACCGACCATGTTGATCGGCGGTGTCGGCTTTTCACCGGCCCGCCCATAGGTATGCAGCGCCCCGGCGAGGGCGATATAGTTGATGTCATGGCCAGCCGCATGGGCATAGGGTCCAAATTGTCCCCAGCCGGTCATCCGCCCGTAGACCAGCCGGGGATTGTCGGCGATCAGGTCATCCGGACCAAGGCCCAACCGCTCCATCACGCCCGGCCGGAACCCCTCAATCAGGCCATCGGCGCTCTTGATCAGGTCCCGCATCACCGCAATGCCGTCCGGTGATTTCATGTCGACCACCAACGATTTGCGGTTCCGCATCAGCGGGTCGCGCGGGTCCAGCCGTCCGCCGGGGCGGTCAACCCGGATCACCTCGGCCCCGTGGTCGGCCAGCATCATCCCGCAAAACGGTCCAGGACCAATCCCGGCAATCTCGATGATCCGTATTCCTTGAAGCGGTCCCGTCACGTGCGTCCTCCCGGTGACAACAAATGCAACCCTTGTCCCGACCCTAGGTCAAGCGACACCCCCAAAGCAAATGGCCCGCCCAGCGCTTGCCGGACGGGCCATCACGCCGACTCTGGCAAATATCCCTAGTCGTTAACCTGTCGTTTGAAGAAGCGCGGAATTTCCAGCGGATCTTCACCGGCGTCTGGCTGATAGGTCGTCGCAACGCTTGGCTGAACCGGTTCGATCCGGGGCTTGGCTGGTCCACGGCTCAGGTTCATCATCTTTTCAAACAGCGTCAGCGACCGCTCCCCGCTTTCGGCTTCCGCCATATGGAAATCGCCAAGAGCCGGGGCCGCAGCGACCGGCTCAGGACGAATGAGCGGCATGACATTGTCGGCGACAACCGACTCGTCGGTCACCTCGTCGGTGAGGTCGAGGGCCAGCTCGTCGGCAAATACCGGCTCTGGCTCCGGCACCAGTTCGGCCACCGGTTCTTCCAGCACGACAGGTTCGGGTGCAACGACCTCGACCGGCTCCGGCGCAACAAAGGCGGGGCGCGGTGCAGCGGCGATAGGGGCAGCAAAACCACCGGCCACCGTGCCGAAGCTGACGGTCCGGCTGGTCTGCGGCTGTGGCTTGTGGATTGCCTGGGCATCGATGCCGGTCGCAACGACCGAAACCCGCATCCGGCCATCGAGATCGGGGTTGAACGCCGAACCGACGATGATGTTGGCCTCCGGATCGACCATTTCGCGGATGTGGTTCGCGGCCTCGTCAACCTCCATCAGGCGCAGATCGTCACCGCCGGTGATATTGATAATCACCGCCTTCGCCCCGCGCATCGACACTTCATCGAGCAGCGGGTTGGCGATCGCCTTTTCTGCCGCTTCGATGGCGCGGTTGTCGCCGGAGGCTTCACCGGTTCCCATCATCGCCTTGCCCATTTCGGACATGACGGTGCGGATGTCGGCGAAATCTAGGTTGATGAGGCCTGGCATCATCATCAGGTCGGTGATGCCGCGCACCCCCTGATGCAGCACCTGATCCGCCATGCCGAACGCTTCCTTGAAGGTCGTGTTGGCATTGGCAATCAGGAACAGATTCTGGTTCGGAATGACGATGAGCGTATCAACATGCTTTTGCAACTCGTTGATGCCCTCCTCCGCTGCCCGCATCCGGCGCGCGCCTTCAAAGGCGAACGGCTTGGTGACGACACCGACGGTCAGGATGCCCTTTTCGCGGGCCGCCCTAGCGACCACGGGGGCAGCGCCGGTTCCGGTGCCACCGCCCATCCCGGCGGTGATGAAGCACATGTGGCTCCCATCCAACGCGGTATCGATGGTATCCATCGTTTCCTCGGCGGCCGCACGTCCGATTTCCGGGCGCGCACCGGCCCCAAGACCTTGGGTGATCTTCAGACCAAGCTGGATGCGGGTTTCAGCACTGGCCCCGGCGAGCGACTGTGCATCGGTGTTGGCGACCACAAAGTCGACACCCTGCAAGCCACTGGCGATCATGTTGTTGACCGCATTGCCACCGGCACCGCCGACGCCAATGACGGTGATTCGCGGTGTCAGCTCGGTCAGTTCCGGCCGCTTGAGTTCGAGGCTCATCATTCCCTCCTGCACGTCGCCCCTGCCACGGGCTGTGAATTGGCCTTCAATGAATCAAAGATTGCTGCGAAGCAACTGTATCATGCGTCCGATCGGACCGGAACCACTATCCCTTGCGATTCCGCGCACCAATGCCGGGGTCTGTACCTGCATGATATCGTCAGCTCCGTCGGCGGCATAAAGCGCCAGTCCGGCAAGGGTAGAGAAGGCGCAGCCAGCCTGCGCCTCCGGCATACCGGTCAGCCCGCGCGGCTTGCCGATCCGTACCGTGCGGCCGAGCAGCCCCTGGGCAAAGTCAGCAATCGACTTCAATTCCGCGCCGCCACCGGTCAGCACCACCTGACGCCCCTGCGCGCCGACAAAGCCGATCTCGCAAAGTCTGGCACCAACCTCGTGGAACAACATATCAAGCCGCTGGCGGATCACGGTGATCAGCTGGGTCCGGGTGCATTTGGTCGGTTCAACCCCATCGTCATCGCTGATAGGCATGACCTCGATCATGTCGTGGTTGTCCTTTGGCGACGTCGTGGCCGACCCGTAGAGCGTTTTCATCCGCTCGGCATGCATGCGCTTGGTGGCGAAGGCTGATGCGATATCGTCGGTGATGTCATTCGACCCCATCGGGATGCTCGACAGCCCAACCAGCATGCCGCGCGCATAGACCGCAACGTTGGTCACTCCGGCACCAATCTCGACCAGAGCCACGCCAAGTTCGCGTTCCTCTGGCGCAAGGCAGGCATGCCCAGCGGCAATTGGTGAGGCAACGATGGTTTGGACGCCGAGATGGGCGTTGCGCACACAGAGGTCGAGATTGCGGATCGGAGGGGTGTCGGAGGTGATCAGATGAATATCCATGCCCAGCCGGTCGGCGTGGAAGCCCAGCGGATTGGTCACCGGCGTTGTCCCGTCGATGGTATAGAGCGCTGGCTGGGCGTGCAGGATCGTCCGCCCGCCCGCATCGAGCCTGGCGCGGCCAACCGACTGGATATGTTCAATGTCGGCCCGTTCGATCCGGTGACCGGCGATATCCACCTCCACCGACGAAATGTCGCTGTCGAGGCCACCGGCGGACAGATTGACATAGACCTGCTCGACCTGAACCCCGGCATTGCGCTCCGCCTGGTCCATGGCAGCACGAATGGCGTTCTCGGTCTTCTCCATGTCAGACACCAGACCGCGCCGGACGCCCTGACAGGCCCGCTGGCCGACGCCGATCACGCGCGGGGCACCTTCCCCGCCGATCATGGCGATCAGCGCGGCAACCTTCGATGACCCGACATCAAGGGTTGCGATAATCCGTTCTCCGCGGGGGCCTGCCATGACGCTACACTCCTCTAAATCGTTTCGGCGGTCAGCGGGACAGCGGCTGCCCCCGGCTCACCAGTGGTGCGGACCGTCATCCGGTCGCTGATCCGCATGTCGAACCGGGCAAAGCCCTTGGCCAGCAGCCCGCTTTTTTCATCCATCCCGGCAAAGGTCCTGAGCGCCTGACGGGACTGCGCATCGCCCTCCGGCAGTGCGAGTATCTCGCCGGTCTTGAACCGCAGGTCCCAGCGCCGGTTGCCAACCCAGCTGGCGGAATCGACATGCTGTTTCAGGCTTGGCTGCCCGGCCAGCATCGCCATCAGATCGCGAGTCCGAAGATTGGCGCGCGGGCCGATGATGATCGGCAGGGCTCCGAAACGCTCCAGGCCGTCACGGGTCAGAATCCGGCCCTGGACGTCGATCAACGCCAGTCGGCGACGATATTGCCAGAATGCCACCGGCTTGCGCTCAGTGACGTCTACAATCAGTGTATCGGGCAATTGGCGGCGAACGCTCGCGTCGGCAACCCATGACAGCGCCATGACCCGGGCCCGGACGTCATCAAGATCGACCAGCAGCATCGCATTGCTCGGGCCGGACACCACTTTTTCATGCACCGTCAGCCGGTCCGTGTATTTCAACCCGTCGATCCGGACCTGCCGAACCTCGAATCCAGCATCGGCCGTTGCCCGGGCTGTCTCAAACCAGGCCTGTTGCGGAACCCCCGCCAGCCAGAGCGCGGCCCCGCCGCCGACCATCACCAGTGCGCCGATTCCGTAGGCCAGCCAGGCCCGCATCCGCTTCGGGCCGAGCGGAACCCGCACGACCGGGTCGGCAGACCGGCGCTGAACGGGCCGGGCCACCTTGCGGGCCGGGGCCGCGGGCATCTGGCCGCGCTTCAGGGAGATGCGCTCAGCCATGCGCTGCGTCCAGAATCCGGCCCACCAGCTCGTCATAGCCGATACCGCGATACTTTGCCTGTTCCGGTACCAGACTGAGCGGGGTCATCCCCGGCTGGGTATTCACCTCCAGCAGGAACAGCCCGTCGATCCCGCGCGCATCGTCGAAACGGAAATCCGATCGCGATGCCCCCCGGCACCCGAGCAACCGGTGGGCCTTCAGCGCCATATCGAGCGCAGCTTGGGTAATGTCTGCCGGCAATTCGGCGGGACAGATATGCGTGGTCAGCCCGTCGGTGTATTTTGCATCATAATCGTAAAAGCCTGTCTTGGCCTGCAGTTCGGTCACTGCGAGGGCCTCGTCATCGAGGACGGCGACGGTGAGTTCACGACCGGCGATGAACGGTTCGGCCATCAACTGATCATATTTGGACCAGGGTCCTGGCACGTCGCGCCCAATTGGCTGGCCATAGTTACCGCTATCAGTGACTATGGCCACCCCGACCGAGGACCCTTCATTGACCGGCTTCAGGACATAGGGTCGAGGTAACGGATCAGCCTCGTGCACGCTTTTGGACTCGATCACGCCGCCACCAGGCATTCGGATTCCGGCGGCCGTGAGCACCTGTTTGGTCAGCAGCTTGTCGATGGCGATCACGGAGGTGGCGAGGCCGGAATGGGTATAGGGAATGCCCATCAGATCGAGCATGCCCTGCACCGTCCCGTCCTCCCCCGGGGTTCCGTGCAGCGCGTTGAAGACCACGTCAGGGTTGGCCGCGAGCAACCGCGCCGCCACGTCCCGGCCCATATCAATCTCGGTCACCCGGTGGCCAAGCCGCCGCAGTGCTTCGGCAATCCCGCGTCCGGACGTCAGCGACACCTCCCGCTCGGCCGACCAGCCGCCCATCAGGACGACGACATGTTTGGGCGCAGCGGTCATGCCGACACCCCTACACGTTGGATTTCCCATTGAAGGTCGACGCCTGAGTGTGCCTTGACCCGAGTGCGGACCTCCTCGCCGAGCGCTTCAATATCAGCACTTGTGGCGCCACCGGTGTTGAGCAGGAAGTTGGTGTGTTTCTCGCTGACCTGCGCACCGCCGAGCCGCAGACCCCGGCAGCCGGCGGCATCGATCAGCTGCCAGGCCTTGCCACCGTCGGGATTTTTGAAGGTCGATCCACCGGTGCGCGAGCGGAGCGGCTGCGAGGCTTCGCGCTCAGCGGCGATGCGGTCCATTTCCGCGCCAATTGCGGAGCTGTCACCTAGAACGCCCCGAAACAGGGCCTCCACCACGATTGCGCCGTCCGGCAATGCCGAATGGCGATAGGTGAAGGCAAATCGCTCTGCAGGCCACACCGCCACAGAGCCATCGCGCAGCACCACCGTCGCCTCAACCAATATGTCGGCGGTATCACGGCCATAAGCCCCGGCGTTCATCCGCACTGCGCCGCCAACGGTCCCGGGGATCCCGCGCAAGAATTCCAGACCGGCAACAGCAGAATCGCGCGCCGTGCTTGCAACGGAAATGCCCATCGCCGCCCCACCGGCCCGAACCAGATTGCCGTCCGTACTGACCGCCGCGAACGCCTTGGGCAGCCGCACCACCACGCCCGGAATGCCGCCGTCACGGACGATGAGGTTGGACCCAACGCCCACCGCCATCACCGGAACATCAGCGGGCAAATCGCTTAAGAAAGCCGCCAGATCGTCAATGTCCGCGGGGCGGAACATATGTTCGGCCGCCCCACCGGTTCGGAACCAGATGAAGTCCGCCATCGGCGCGTTCGCAGTCAAGGCACCGCGATGCCCCACTACCCGGCCCGCACTGCCGCAATCGCGGTGGCCAGTCCTGCCGCCCATTTGGTAATGTCCCCGGCGCCGAGGCAGATGACCATGTCACCGGACTTGGCCATCGCGGCAAGCTGTACCGCCAGATCATCCGCGCCTGTGGTGGTGGACACCAGTCGGTGGCCGGACCGTTTCAAGCCCTTGGCGAGCGCGTCCGCCGACACACCGTCGATTGGTGCTTCACCGGCCGCATAGACCGGCGCGACAATCACCGCGTCGGCGTCGTTGAAGGCCGCCTGGAACTCGCTCATCAGGTCGCGCAACCGCGTGTAGCGGTGAGGCTGGACGACCGCGATCACCCGCCCTTTTGCGCCTTCGCGGGCCGCAGCCAGCACCGCCTTGATCTCGACCGGATGGTGACCATAGTCGTCGATGATCGTCACACCATCGACCGCGCCGACCTTGGTGAACCGCCGCTTTACCCCACCGAATTTGGCGAAACCGGTGCGGATGATATCATCGGAGATGCCGAGCTGCACCGCTACGGCAATTGCGGACAGGGCATTCTGGACATTGTGGCGACCCGGCATCGGCATTTCGACGCCGCGGATATACCGTTCGGCCCCGGCCCGGTCGCGCAGCATGACGTCAAAGCGGTTCCCACCCGGAATGGGCGTGACATTGTCGCCGCGCACATCGGCTTGCCCGGAAAAACCGTAAGTTACGATCCGTCGGTCACCGACACGTGGCAGCAGGGCCTGCACCTCCGGGTGGTCGATGCAGACGATGGCCGCCCCGTAGAACGGCACCTTCTCGATGAAATCGACAAAGGCTTCCCGGACTTTGTCAAAGCTGCCCCAATGGTCGAGATGTTCGGGGTCGATATTGGTGACGATGGCAAAGGTGCCGCCAAGGCGCAGAAAGCTGCCGTCGGATTCGTCGGCTTCCACCACCATCCAGTCGCCGGTTCCAACCCGGGCATTGGAGCCATAGGTGTTGATGATGCCGCCGTTGATGACGGTCGGATCAAGCCCACCTGCATCAAGGATGGCTGCGACCATGGAGGTTGTCGTCGTCTTGCCATGGGTTCCCGCCACCGCGATGCAGGATTTCAGCCGCATCAGTTCGGCCAGCATTTCCGCACGCCGCACGATGGGAACCCGCCGCTCGATCGCCAGTTCCACCTCGGGATTGCCGCGTTTGATCGCGGTCGACGTCACCACGACGGCGGCATCGCCCAGATTTTCGGCGCGGTGCCCGATCATCACGCTGATGCCCTTGTCGCGCAGCCCCTGCACCACATAGCCTTCGGCGACGTCCGACCCCTGCACCCGGTAACCCAGATTGTGCATGACCTCGGCGATGCCGGACATGCCAATGCCGCCAATCCCGATGAAATGGATGATGCCGATATCATGGGCCAGACCGGTCACGCTGCCATTTCCTCCACCAAATCTGCTAACCGTGTCGCGGCATCCGCTCGCCCGGTCGCCCGGGCAGCAGCAGCAGCCCGTTCCAAGGCCGGACGATCCGCCGCCCAGGCCGAAAGCTGCGCTGCAACAACATCGGCGGTGAACCGCGTCTGCTCGATGACCACAGCACCGCCCGTCGCCACCAACTCCCGCGCATTGTATATCTGATGATTGTCCATCGCTGTTGGCAGTGGCACCAATATCGACGGACGCCCGGCAACCGCCAGTTCCGACACCGTCGATGCCCCCGAACGGCTGATCACCACATGGGCCTTGGCAATTTCACCGGCCATATCGGCGATGAAGGTCGTCAACTCGGCCTTGATACCGGCGGCGTCATATATCGTCCGCGCGGCGTCCAGATCCTCCGGACGGCATTGCTGCACGACACTGACCTTCGCCTTCATCCGTGAGACCGCCTCGGGCACGATTTTCGACAGGATCGTCGCACCCTGGCTGCCGCCGACAACAAGGATGTTGAAACTGTCGCCGCCGGGGAATGGCCGATCACGCAGCGCAACAATTTCGGCACGGACCGGATTGCCGACCAGCGCCGTTTTGGCGGTATATTTCGGATCAAGGCGCTGCACGTCCGGAAAGGCGGTCGCAATCAGTTGAACCCGCCCCGCCAGCAGCCGGTTCACCCGGCCAAGCACGGCGTTGGAATCGTGGACCGCGGTCGGAATGTCCTCCGCAAACGCCGCGAGCAGCGCCGGAAGTGCTGGATATCCACCAAAGCCGACGACGGCAGCAGGACGCTTTAACCGGTAGATCGCCCGGGCGGCTCGTCGCCCTGCCCAGTTGGACCGCAGGCCGCGGACCCAGTGCAGCGGATTGCTGCCGCCAAGAGACGCGGCTGGAATGACGTGGCGCTCAACCCCTTCGAACAGGCCCGGATAAGCGAGGCCGCGGCTGTCGCTCAACAGCGACACGCTCCAGCCGCGCGCTGACATCACCGATGCAAGCACATCAGCGGGCACCATGTGCCCGCCGGTTCCGCCCGCCGCGACGACAAGATGACGCCCCCCGGCCATCAGGTTGCCGCCGCGCCCCAGCGCTCCGCATAGGGCGAGGCCTTGAGGAACTTATTGCGCCGGGTCAGCGCCAGCAGCAGCCCCATCCCCATCGCCAGCGCCAGAAACGATGACCCGCCGTGCGATATGAAGGGCAGCGTCATGCCCTTGGATGGCAGCAGCGCCATGTTGACCGCCATGTTGATCATCGCCTGAGCACCAAACTGTACCGCAAGACCGGCCGCTGCCAGGAAAATGAACGGATCTTCCTCTTCGAGCAGTTGCAACAAAACCCGGACCACGATCGCCAGAAACAGACAGGCCAGCGCCAGGCACGCAATGGCCCCGAACTCCTCGCCAATGACCGAGAAAATATAGTCGGTCTGCGCCTCCGGCAGCCGGAATTTCATCTGACCTTCGCCGGGTCCGACGCCGAACAGGCCGCCAGCCCGGAAACAATCGAGCGCCCGGTCGATCTGGTACGTGTCACCGCCCCCGGTCAGGAATTTGTCAATCCGCTGGGTGACGTGCGGGGCCATCAAATAGGCAAGAACCAGACCGCCTAGCGCAGCGCCGACCGCACCAAACAGGATCGTGACACTCATCCCGGCGAGGAAGGCCTGCACCAGCCAAACCGCTCCGAACAATGCCGTCTGGCCAAAGTCGGGTTGCTTCACCAGCAAGGCCGCAATCAGCACCAGCAGGGCGAAGGACACCTGCATCGATGGGACCGAATTGTCATCATAGCGGGCAGCCAGCAGCCAGGCGGTGGTAACGATGAACAACGGCTTCAGAAACTCCGATGGCTGAAGCTGGAACCCGCCGAGATTGATCCAGCGGACTGCGCCATTCACTTCGTCGCCGAGGAAAGGGACGGCGGCCAGTGCAACGATCGCGCCGAGCGTTCCGACCAGCGCCAGTCGCTTTGCCCAAATGATTGGCAACATCGACACGCCGAGCATCACCGGCACACCGACCGCGACCCAGAAAATCTGCCGTTTGAAATAGTAAAGATCGCCGATCTGGATGCTGCCACCGGAATAGCGGTGCGCCGCCGCCGGGCTGGCGGCTGCCACCGCGATCAGACCGATGCTGATCAGCAGCAGGACGAGGGACAGCAGGACGCGGTCGATGGTCCAGAACCAGCGGCCCACCAAAGTCCTGTCCGAACGCCCAAATGCACTCATTCTGGTAACCCCCCGACGGCCTCCCGGAACGCATCACCCCGCGCTTCGAAGTCCCGGAACTGGTCGTAGCTTGCGCAGGCGGGGGAAAGAAGAATCACCTCTCCCGGCAGGGCGCGGGATGCGGCGAGTTGAGTCGCTTTTACGACAGTCTGAATCTGTTCCACCCGGACATGCGATCGCAATATGTTCGCGAACAGTTCCTCCGCCTTGCCGATGGTATAGGCGGCCTTCACATGGCCGAGATAAGGCAGGCAGGCATCCAGCTCGTCTGTCTTGTTGAGACCGCCGCAAATCCAGTGGATTTTAGGGTAGGCAGCCAATGCAGGCGCGGTGGAGGTCGGGTTGGTCGCCTTGCTGTCATTGACATAAAGCACCCCGCGCTTGGTCGCGATCCGCTCCATCCGGTGCGGCAGGCCGGGGTAGCTGGTCAGCCCTTCGGCAATTGCAGCGGGGGATGCACCAAGATGCAGTGCTGCGGCACAGGCCGCCGCCACATTCTCGGCATTATGGGGACCTTGCAGGGTCGGCCAGGCTGACTGATCATTGATATCGGCGGCGGAAATACCGAAGGCCTTGGGCTGCGCGGCGGCCAAGGCCCGACTGGCCCGACTCTCCATTGAAATTATCGCAACACCCTCTGCCGACTGCATTTCAAGCAACCGCGCCTTCGATGCGGCATAGCCGTCAAACCCGTCATAGCGGTCGAGATGATCGGGCGTGATGTTGAGCACCACCGCAACATCACAATCGAGCGAGCGCGTAAGGTCAATCTGGAAGGACGAAAGTTCCAACACATAGACGCCGCCAGCCTCCAGCGGCGCCTGCCCGAGGATCGGTAGGCCGATATTGCCGCCGAGACGTGCCGGAATGCCCGCCGTCACCAGCAAATGGTGGATGAGCGCGGTCGTCGTCGATTTGCCGTTGGTCCCGGTGATGCCAACCACTTTGTGGGGCGGCAATTCCGGTCGAGCCAAAGCGAACAATTCGATATCGCCAATGACCGGCACCCCAGCCTCAGCGGCGCGCTTGGCCAAGGGGTGGGTGTTGAGCGGTACACCCGGCGACACAATGATCGCATCGAACCCGGCAAGGCCAATGGTGTTCAGGTCAGCGAATTCGACCCCCGGCGTTGTGACGGCGGAACGCGCGGCTTCCCTATCGTCCCAAGCCACCACCTGCGCGCCGCTGGCCGCCAGCGACGCGACAACCGTCAGCCCGCTGCGTGCCAGCCCCAGCACCGCATATCGTTTCCCTGCAAAGGCCTGTGCAGTGATCACCGCAGTTTCAGCGTGGCGAGGCCGCTGAGCGCGAGCACGATGCTGACAATCCAGAACCGGATGACGACGGTCGACTCCGCCCAGCCCAGCGCCTCGAAATGATGATGGATCGGTGCCATCTTGAACACGCGTTTGCCAGTGGTTTTGAAGCTGAACACCTGGACGATGACGCTGACCGTCTCCAGCACGAACAGCCCGCCGACAACCAGCAGGACGATTTCGTGGTTGGTCACCACCGCAATTGACCCCAGCGCGCCACCGAGCGCCAGGCTGCCGGTATCGCCCATGAATACCGCAGCCGGCGGCGCATTGTACCAGAGGAATCCGAGGCCAGCCCCAATCAGGGCGCCGCAGAACACCGCCAGTTCACCCGACCCGGCGACATAGTGAATCTGCAGATACTCAGCGAATTTGATGTTGCCGACGAGATAGGCGATCACACCAAAGGTCACCGCGGCGATGATCACCGGCATGGTGGCCAGCCCGTCGAGGCCGTCGGTCAGGTTCACCGCATTGCCAAAGCCGGCAATGATGAACGCCCCGAAGGCAACATAGGCCCAGCCCATTTCGATACCACCCTCCTTGTAAAAGGGCAGGTAGAGTGTCGTCCCGCTGATCTGCGACACGGCATAAACCGCTGCGCCACCAATCAAAAATTCGAGAGCTAACCGGGTTCGTCCACTCAATCCCTTGTTGGTCGCCTTGGTCACTTTTGAATAATCGTCCAGGAACCCGATCAGCCCGAAGGACAAGGTGACGAACAGGCATATCCACACAAAGGGATTGGCAAGGTCCATCCAGACCAGGCTGGAAATGGTCAGCGACAGCAGGATCATCAGCCCGCCCATTGTCGGCGTGCCGCGCTTGGTCAGCAGGTGGGAGGCGGGACCATCCTCGCGGATCGGCTGCCCCTTGCCCTGTTTCGACCGCAGCCAATCGATCATCCGGGGGCCAATGACCAAGCCGATGAACAGCGCGGTCATCATCGCCGCGCCGGAGCGGAAACTGAGATAGCGGATCAACCGCAACACACTCTCGAACTCGAAAAACTGTGCGATATGAAAAAGCATCAGGCATCTCCCCCGGTCAGATGCGCCACAAGCCGGTTGAGCCCAACGCTGTTCGACCCTTTCACCAACACGACATCATTGGCAGCCAAAACGCGGTCGGTCGCTTCAATAGCGGCGGCGGCATCGGCAACACATTCAACGCGCACCTGCTTGCGCAAGGCGTCAGCGAGCGGCTCGATCTCGCGCCCGACCAGAATTGCGTGCCGGACATTTGCAGCGATGACATCCGGGGCAAGGGCGACGTGAAATTCATCGGACAAATGCCCAAGCTCTTTCATGCTGCCAAGTACGGCAACCCGCTTGCCAGCGCCCGACATGGCGACATCGCGCAACACCGCCAGTGCGGCCTGCATGGAGGCAGGATTGGCGTTGTAGCTTTCATCGATCACCACCGCCTGACCACCGTCACGGTCGGCACGGACCCGGCGACCCCGGCCCGGCAGATCACGCAATTCCGCCAATGCCAGCCCGGCCATCGCGAGATCGCCACCAGCTGCCTGAACCGCCGCCAGCACCGCAAGCGAATTGTTCAGCCAATGACGGCCTGCCATCCCGATTTTATAAGTCAGCAAATCCTCACCAACCTGCGCGGTCACCGTCGTGCAGTCGGGCTGCAGGGAATAGCGGAGGGCCCGGACATCGGCCCCCTCCCCCTCCCCAAAGGTGACGATCCGCGCGGCATGGGGTTTGGCCGCAGCGACCAGCCGGTCCCGGTGAACGCTGTCGAACGGAATCACGGCAACCCCACCAGGCTCCAGCCCGGCAAATATTTCGCCCTTGGCGTCGGCGATATCGGCTTCCGTCGAGAAAAATGCCCGGTGGGCGCTCGCCACCCAGGTGACGACGGCAACATGGGGACGGACCATTTGCGTCAGGGCCGCCAACTCTCCGGAATGGTTCATGCCCATTTCAAACACCCCGAACCGGCTGTCAGCGGGCATCCGGGCCAGCGACAATGGGACACCGGTGTGGTTGTTATAGGATTTGACCGACGCATGGGTCCGCTGTGGCGCATAACGGTCAAGCGCCAGCCGCAGGGCTTCCTTGACGCCGGTTTTGCCAACGCTGCCGGTGACCCCGATGATCTTTGCGGCGGTCCGGCGGCGGGAGGCTACTCCCAGGGCTAGCAAGCCTGCAGTGGTGTCGGTAACGCTGACGCGCGGCCCCGCGCCAGCTTCGCTGACCAAACAGCCAGCAGCACCCCTCGACCTCGCCATTTCGACAAAGCGGTGGCCATCGGTTGCCTCGCCTTGCAGCGCGATGAACAACTCGCCGCCTATGACTTCGCGCGAATCGAAGGTCACGCCATTTGCAGAGAAGCCGCCGACACTTTCTCCACCGACGGCTGCTGCAATTTCATCGGAGGTCCACAGCGGCCTCACGCCGCACACTCCCGCGCCACGGTGACATCATCGAACGGCAAAACCCGGTCGCCGACAATCTGCCCCTGCTCATGCCCCTTGCCGGCGATCAGCACGACGTCGTCCGGCCCGGCATCGGCAATCGCCGCCGCAATCGCATCCCGCCGACCGTCAATCTCCACCGCGCCGGGGGCACCCGCCATAATCGCCGCCCGGATGGCCGCCGGGGCCTCGCTGCGGGGATTGTCATCGGTCACATAGACAGCATCGGCCAGATCGACCGCGACCTTGCCCATTTCGGGTCGTTTGCCGGTATCCCGGTCCCCACCGGCACCGAACACCACCCGCAGGCGGCCCACACTATGGGGTCGCAGCGCTTCGATTGCTGCCCGCAGGCCGTCAGGCGTGTGGGCATAGTCGACATAGACGGCAGCCCCGCTGCGGGTTAGCGTTGCCCGCTCCAATCGCCCACGAACCCCTTGCAGGCGCGCAGCATTGGCGAGCGTCGTCGCCGTGTCCCCGCCGGTTGCGATGACGAGACCAACGGCGCAGAGGACATTGGCGGCCTGGTAGGCGCCGATCAGCGGCAGATTGATCCGCGCTGCCTTGCCAAAGGCCTCGATTTCCAGCGTCTGGCCCAGCGCGGTCGACGTCCGCGACAGAAGTTTCAGGTCAGCACCCGCCTCACCCACCGTGATCGTCCGCACACGACGTTTGGCGGCGATTTCCAGCACCGCGGACGCTGCCGGACCATCAGCCCAAACCACCGCCGTCCCATCGCTGTCCAGCACCTCGGTGAACAGCCGCAACTTGGCGGCGAGATAAGCCTCCATGGTTTCGTGATAGTCTAGGTGGTCGCGGCTGAGATTGGTGAAGGCGGCGGCACGAACCGGCAGGCCTTCGGTCCGGTACTGGGCCAGACCATGGCTCGACGCCTCAAAACTCGCGTGGGTCACCCCCTCCCGCTGCAGCCCGGCCATGTTGGACAGGAAGGTCACAATATCGGGCGTGGTCAGACCGGTCGTGACCCGGTCCTCCCCGGTAGTCACCCCCAATGTCCCGATGCTCGCCGCATGATGGCCTGCGATGCGCCAAAGCTGCCGGGTCAATTCCACCGTCGATGTTTTGCCGTTGGTGCCGGTGACCGCCACAGTCGTTGCAGGAAATGGCGCGAAATAGCGGGCGGCCAGCAAGGCGAACGCCCGCCTTGGGTCGATGTCCGCGACGTGGATCGCTCCTTCAACCTTGGCTTCCGGACGGGCCACAACCGCAATGGCACCAAAGCGCACCGCCTCGGCGATGAAATCCTCGCCATTGACCCGCGCGCCCTGAAACGCACCGAAGATCGTGCCGGGCGCGACTTTCCTATGGTCGATGGCAAAGCCGGTGACGACCGCATCCGGCCCGCTGCCGATGAGGTCGTTCAGCTTCATTCGGCGGGTTTTCCTTCGTGGATATAAGGCATCAACGGCGAGATTTCGGCATCAAGGGCTTCGTCCGGTATCACACCAAGCGCCGGAGCAATCCGCTCGATCACCCGGCCGACCACCGGCGCAACGTTCCAGCCAGCGGTTTTGAAACCATAGCTGTCCTCGGTGCCCTTGGGCTCATCGAGCATGGCCACCACGACATAGCGCGGGTTGTCCATCGGGAACACACCGGCGAAATTGGTAACGACCGACCCGCGCGAATAGCGCCCGCCAACGACCTTTTCGGCAGTCCCGGTCTTGCCGCCAACCCGGTAGCCTGGCGCTGCCGCCTTCTTGCCGGTGCCGTCCAGAACCACCAATCGCAGCAATTCCCGCGCCTTAGCCGACGTTGCTTCGGAGAATACACGGCGCCCACTGGGGACCGGATGATGTGCACCAACCTTCAACACCGTCGCCGGACGCCAGATCCCGCCGTTAACCAAAGCCGCATAACCGGATGCCAGATGCAGCGGCGTCACCGAAATGCCGTGGCCATAGCCGACCGTCATCGTGGCGATATCGCCCCAGTTCGCGCCCGGATTCAGCACGCGCCCTTTGGCTTTCAGTTCAACCGAGACCGGCTCCATGAAGCCCAGACCCTTCAGGAATTCCTGCTGCCGGGCCGAGCCGAGGCTGCGGGCGATCTGCGCGGTGCCGATGTTGGAGGATTCCTTGAAGATTTCCGGCACGGTGGCCATTTTGTGCAAGGGATGGGTATCGCGGATGGAGAAGCGGGCGACCTTCAGATCATGGGTACAATCCCACAGCTGATCCCAGCCAGTGATCACCCCGGCCTCAATTGCCATCGCCATGGTGAAGGCCTTGAAGGTCGACCCCAGTTCATACACGCCGAGTGTGGCGCGGTTGAATCGCTGGTTGTCATCGCCGCGTCCGGCATTGTTCGGATTGAACTGCGGGAGGGAGACCATGGCCAGAATTTCACCAGTGTTGGCATCCAGCACGACCCCGGCCGCGCCAATCGCCGAGAATTTGGTCATCGCATTGCCGAGTTCGCTTTCCAGCGCCATCTGAACCCGGCTGTCCATCGCCAGCTGCAAGGGCTTGCCCCGCATGTCGGTACGGGACAGTCGCTCCTCAAACGCCCCTTCAATTCCCGACGCGCCTTTGCCATCGACGTCGGTGTAGCCAATGACATGGGCAGCTAGATCGAGGTTCGGGTACAGCCGTTCACGCTCGCGCTGCAGGATGATCGCTGGTTCGCCAATGGCGTTGATGCGCTTGGCATCGGACGGCAACACCCGCCGCTGAACATAGGAAAATTTGTGATTGCTGTTGAGAATTGAGGCCGCTTTTTCAGGCGTCATGCCCGGCAGTGCCGCTGCCAGCTGCTGGGCAATGAGCTGCCGATCCCCGACCACATCCTGTGGACGGATGGCGATGGCATAGGCCTCAAAACTGCGGGCGAGGGAGGCACCGTTCCGGTCGATGATATCGGCCCGCTCCGGCGTCAATCCGGCGAGCAGATTGACATTGGTCGCCCGCACCCGCTCGTCGAGGACGGTCAGATCAATCAGCCGTAGCGCAAAAATCGCCACCACCACGCCGAACAGCCCCACGCCGATCACCAGTCGCTGACGCGACAGGCCAAGCGCAGTCTGCCGGTGGCTGGCCACCTGAAACCGCATCTGGCGGATGGCGGCCGGGCTCATTTGGTGACCGCTTTCCGGGCGTCAGCCGGGGCGGTGTTGATACCATCCAGCAATCCAGCGAGCGGATCGGCGGACTTGGCAGCGCGAACCGCTGGCCGCTTGGGTTCAGGCTTCGCCGCTGGCGGTACAGCGACAGGCACCGTCTCCACCGACGACACAGTATAGGCAACCGTCTGGAACCCGGGGCGCTGCTGTGCAACCGGAGCGATCGGACTGTCATCCCGGGCAACGGCTTGCTGCACCACTGGTGCGGCCGTCTGCGTTGGAACTTCCGGCACGGCGACACCTGGCGCGTAGGCGGCAAGCTCATAGGCATCGGTGGCAAATTGCTTGGGGAGCGGCGCACCGAGGCCAAGCACATTGTCGTTCCACCGCTGCAGCACCGGCTTGCGGGCCCGTGTGCTCAGCTCCGCCTCCAGCGCACGGACATCGCGGGTATCGGCAACCACCTGCCGCTGCAGCCGCTCAACGCTCGACCGCTCGGTCGAAACCCGCAGCGAAATGGTAAAACAGATCAGCGCCGCAGCAACGGTGCTGCTGACCATCATGAAATTGCCCTTGGGTAGCTTCATCATGCGTTCTCCCAAACCGGAGCAGCCGTGCGGGTCGCGGCACGCAGCGTAGCGGACCGGGCCCGGGGATTGGCAGCAACTTCATCCTCACCGGCCCGCACTGGTTTCGTTACCTGCGTAAAGGTCGGCTGCGGCCCCTGACCCCGCCGGTCGGGCGCGAAACGGCTGCCCCCCGGCGCACTGCCGCTCCGGGTCCGCAGAAAGCGCTTCACCGCCCGATCCTCCAGACTGTGGAAAGTCACCACGGCGAGCCGTCCACCGGGACGCAGCAGGCGCTCCGCCGCAAGCAACCCGGCGTCCAATTCGTCAAGTTCGCCGTTGATGTGGATACGAATGGCCTGGAACGCCCGGATAGCCGGGTCCTTGAGGCCGGGGTGCCAGCCAACCGCGCGGCGGACAACATCGACCAATTGACCGGTACGGGTCAGCGGACGAGCGGCAACAATGGCACGGGCGATACGCCGTGATTTCGGCTCCTCGCCATATCGGTACAGCACATCGGCAATGTCGCCTTCGTCCGCCGAGTTCAGAAAGTCAGCCGCCGTCTCGCCCTGATCAGACATCCGCATGTCGAGCGGCCCGTCCGCCTGAACCGAAAAACCGCGCTCCGCCTGATCAAGCTGCATCGACGAAACCCCAATATCGAGTGCAACGGCATCGACTTCGGTCACGCCACGGTCTGCGAGCGCCTCAGCCATCCGCGCAAACCGGTCTTCAATCAGGGTCAGACGGTCGTCGGCATAGGCATTGGCAATCGCCGACGGATCGCGGTCAAAGGCATAGGCACGGGCAATGTCGGCATCGAGCGCGGCGCGGGTATAGCCACCGGCCCCAAAGGTGCCATCGACGTAGATATCCCGGGACGACAGCTTCAAACTGTCGATCACCTCATGCAGAAGGACCGGCACATGGGTCATGCGCTGGCCTTTCGGAGTTCGATATGACGCCGCACCAGCCGGACCAGCCGGGGATCGAGTCCCGGCAGGTCCGCCAGCGTCTGCGGGTTCCAGATTTCAAACTTGTCACCAACCCCCATGAAGAACGCGGTGTCGGTGATGCCGGACAGGTCGCGGAGATCGGCGGGCAGCACGATCCGGCCGTTGGCATCATAGGCAGCCCGGGTTGCCGAACCGAGTGCGAGACGGGCGGCCTGGTCACTCTCGAAACTTTCGGTCGATCCATAGCGGTCGGTCAGTTTGGCATAGTCCCGGACCCCCTGCCCGACGTCACAGGCCACCAGGCAATCGGCCCGTTCGTGCAGGGAGATGAGGATGGCTTCGTCGCTCGACCGGCGGCCGAGCACGGCGCGATAGTCAGCCGGGATCGACAAGCGACCCTTCTGGTCGACCCCATTCAGTGCGTAACCAAGAAAGACTGTGTCTGTCACGCCGTTGCCAATCCCTCGCGGGAAATCCGGGCAATGGCCTACCAGCCGCGCGAACCGGTCTGTCCGCGCGTCTGTCGGGTCATAGGATGGTGGTGCCCGCCTCCCTGTGAAGAAGACCTAGCATGGGAAAATATGGATATTCAATGGAATTTTGTGGTCAATTGCGGGATTGACCCACAACCCACAGGAATAACTCAACTATTCTTTTTCGGCGTCAAATCATGTTCCTGTTTTACCCCAATCCCGGTGATTGTGGATATGTTGGTGGACAAGGGAGACTCGCGCAGATCGCCTAACAACGCAAGCGCCGAAGTCCCTGAAACATGGAGGGCATTGGTCCGCAATCGCCGGAATGCCTGGGCCAGTGGCTCACCCTTGCCCGACCGGGTTGCATCCCCCGTGACCCGAACCCAAGCATCCCCCCCGTCTGGTACAACCTGCATGGTCAATTGCACGTCATCTTGCAGCTGAACCCTTAGCAGTCTCGCCCCCGCCCAATTGACACCTGCCGCCGGGCGCTGCGGCGCCTCTGCCAATTCTGCCAGGACCGAAGCCGTCGGCACCCGTCCGCCGCCGGACAGAGACCGGATTTCGACGATATTGTCAGGGCGGAGCAGCGTCAGCGGCTCCCGCGTCGGGTCGCGGTAGACCGCCATGCTGACCACAAGAGCGACCGCCACCAGCCCTGCGGCACCGGCGGATATCCAGGCGAACCGGGGGTTCAGAGCGACTTTGCTGGCTTGGCCGCTTCGCTGTTGGCGGCTTCGCGTTTCTCGGCTGCTTTCTCGGCACCAGGACCGGGCGCAACCCCCAGCACCGCGAGCGTTTCACCCTGACTGTCAGCCGGGGCCATCGACCGGTTCGGCCGTAATCCCGCTGCAGCGATCAGCACCAGCAGGAAGACAATGGCAAGGCCGGTCAGGCCGATTCGGACTCGTTGCATGGCTCCTCAATCCAAACATCTGCCACTGGATCAGATCAATTCAGGACGCCCAAAAGACGGAGCGCGGTCGCGCACCAACGTCCCAATGCCACCAGTGACAATATTGTCACAAGCTATTCCCATTCCCGGGCGCTGTCCACCGGACTGTCAGTGCAACCAATCCGGAATTGGCAGTTCACGCGCTGCCAGCCACTGCCGGTTGAAGATCGACGACAGATATCTGAGGCCGCTGTCACACAATATGGTCACCACGGTTTTGCCGGGGCCAAGCTGCCGGGCCAGCCGGATCGCCCCGCCGACGTTGATGCCGGATGACAGGCCGACACACAGCCCCTCCTCCGCCATCAAAGCATGGACAATCGGCATCGCGTCCTTGTCGGAAACCTGAAACTGGGTATCGGGGACAAAGCCGTCGAGGTTGGCGGTAATGCGGCTTTGACCAATGCCTTCCGCTGCCGAATTGCCCTCGGCCCGCAACTCGCCGTGCGCGAACCAGTTGAACAGCGCCGCCCCCATCGGATCGGTCAGGGCGATCACAATGTCGGGCGACATCGCCTTCAACCCAAGCCCGACCCCGGCAATCGTCCCGCCCGTGCCAGCAGCGCAGGTAAAGCCGTCCACCTGCCCTCCGGTCTGCTCCCAGATTTCCGGGGCGGTGGTCTTGATATGGGCAAACCGGTTGGCGACATTGTCGAACTGATTGGCCCAGATCGCCCCCGGCAAATCCTCGGCCAAGCGGCGCGACGTGTGCACATAGTGGGCGGGGTTTGAATAGGCGGCAGGTGGCACCAGCACCAGTTCCGCCCCCAGTGCCCGAAGCGTCGCCTGCTTTTCGACCGACTGGGTTTCCGGCATCACGATGACGGTCTTGTAGCCCTTGGCATTGCCGACGACCGCAAGGCCGATGCCGGTATTGCCCGCCGTACCTTCGACGATGGTACCGCCGGTCTTGAGCGTGCCGCTGGCCTCGGCCTCCTCAACGATGAACTTCGCTGCCCGGTCCTTGATCGACCCGCCGGGATTCATGAATTCACATTTGGCCAATATTTCGCAGCCGGTCTCCTCAGACGCCCGCCGCAGCCGGACAAGCGGAGTGTTGCCGATCAGGCCAAGAACATCAGGTGCAGTCATAGCCTGTCCTAACCGCTTAGCCTCAGTTCGTGAAGAAGCGGTGGCGACTTCGGCGCGAGCGCGTTAAATGCCGTCGCATGTCAGTTCCCGCATCATCCGACACTTCGTTCGACCCCAAGGCGTTCCGAGCCGCCCTTGGCCGCTATGCCACCGGCGTTGCGGTGGTAATGGCCCGAACGGTTGATGGTCGGACCGCCGGCATGACCATCAACAGCTTTGCCAGCGTCAGTCTCGATCCGCCGCTGGTCCTCTGGTCAATGCAGAGCGGTACGCCGTCGAGCAGCATTTTCCGGGCAGCAGGTGCCTTCACCGTCAGCATATTGGGTGCCGAACATCAGGACCTGGCGATGACCTTCGCCAAGTCCGGCGATGCCAAGCTGGAACATGAAGCGGTGGTTCCCGCCCCAAGCGGACAACCGCATTTGCGCGATGTTGTCGCCTGGTTCGATTGCGCTACCGACGCCGTCCACGCCGGGGGGGATCATGATATTTTCGTCGGCCGCGTCTCCGCCTTTGGCCAATCAGCGGGGCGGACTCTGACCTTCCATGACGGCCGCTTTTTCACGAGCGGGGAATGACGCGGGCGCTCGTCGCGCTTCTGCTGCTCGTGGCTGCGTCCTGCGCGCCCGGTGAAGGTGATGAGCGCGGCGAAACCCTTCGGGTCGATGTCGTCGGCAGTTTTGATCCTCGCGCCTCTCGGACGCTGCTGTCGGGGCCGCGCGCCGTCCTGAACGATTCCACCCAATTGGGGCTGGTTGATCTCGACGCGGCGGGACAGGTGGTCCCTGGCCTCGCCACCTCCTGGCGGGTCAGCGACGACGGCCTCGGGGTGATTTTCCGTCTGCGTCCGCTGGAGTGGCAGGATGGACGCAAGGTTCTGGCGCGTGATGCCGTCACGACCTTCCGCCGGATCGCTGCACCGTCGAGCCAGCATCCGTTGAAGGCCATGCTTGACCGGATCGTCAATGCGCCCGCGATTGGTGCCGGGGCGAAATCGCAGGCCAGCCTTGGCATCTCCGACCCGCTGCCGAACATTGTCGAAGTCCGGCTGTCGACGCCGCAGCCAGCCCTGCTGCAATTACTCGGTGACCAGAGCACGGCCATCCTGCGCAAAGGCGATTTTCCACCACCGCTTGGCGCATTCACCGTCATCAACGCCGTGTCCCGACCGCTCCACCTCGCCCGCAACCCCCGCTATTTTGACGCGGCATCGGTGCAACTGGCAGGCGTTGATCTGTTGCCCATCGAAGACCCGGTCGCCGCTATCACCCGGTTCCGCCGCAATGAAACCGATGTCGTCATCGGCGACGGCATCGCCGGTCTCGGCGAAGCGCGGACTGTGTCGAGCCAGACGGCGCTTCGGATCGACCCAACCTACGGGGTCTACGGCTATCTAGCCAACACACGACGCGGGCCGCTCGCCGACAAGCGGGTACGACGAGCGCTGGCGATGGTGGTGGACCGCGCCACGCTGGTGCAGCGGATGTTCGCCATTCCGGCAATGCAGCCGGTCACCGGCCTTGTTCCCGCCAACCTCCCCGGCCATGCAAACCCGGCGCAGCCCGATTGGGCCGACTGGCTGTATATCCAGCGGTTGACAGAGGCTCGGCGCTTGCTGGCCGAGGCGGGACACGGGACCGACCGCCCCTTGACTGTCGAAGTGATCATCACCAGCGGCCGGGAGCACCGGATGGTGCTCGATGTCGTGGCACGGGATTGGGGCACAGTCGGGGTGACTATCAAGCCGGTCGTCCGCTCGGCGCAAGGGCTTGCCAGCGACATTGCGACAGGCAAATTCACACTTGCCCTTACTGAACGCCGCGCGCCGGTGGACAGTGCCCGGTTTTTCCTCGCGCCCTTTGGCTGCCGCGCGCAGGGCCCCTATTGCAACCGCAACGCCGATGCCCTGCTCCGCAACCGCCGTACCGAGGCCGACCCCGCTGACCGGGCCGCAGCGCTGCGGAAGGCGGACCAGGCGATGGTCGATGACGTGCCGATGATCCCGCTGTTCATCCCTGTCCGTTGGGCGCTGGTTCGCCCGGAAGTGACCGGCTGGTCCTCCAATATTCTCGGCGCGCATCCGCTTAGCCGTCTCGACAAAAACAGTAACGCGAAAGGCAAATGATGTCCGATCCCATCGTCATCGTCGGCGCACGCCGCACCCCCATGGGGGGATTTCAGGGCGATTTTGCAGGTCTGACCGCCAGTCAGCTTGGTGCAGCCGCCATCCGCGCCGCGCTCGATGATTCCGGCGTCACGGGATCCGACGTTGATCGCGGCATCATGGGCTGCGTGCTGCCTGCCGGACAGGGTCAGGCCCCGGCCCGGCAGGCGGTGCTGGGAGCAGGCCTGCCCGAAGGTGTCTCGGCTGTCACCGTCAACAAAATGTGCGGCTCCGGCATGCAGGCGGTCATGGATGCCCATGACGCCCTCCGCGCCGGGTCCGCCGACATCATCGTCGCCGGCGGCATGGAGAGCATGTCGAACGCGCCCTATCTGCTGGCCAAGGCGCGCGGTGGTTTCCGGATGGGCCACGGCGAAATCAAGGATCATATGTTCCTCGACGGTCTGGAGGATGCCTATGACAAGGGTCGCCTGATGGGCAGTTTCGCCGAGGAATGCGCCAAACTCTACCAATTCACCCGGGAGGCGCAGGATGCCTATGCCATTCGCTCGCTGGAACGGGCCCAGACCGCAATCGCGGACGGCAGCTTCGCCGGTGAAATCACACCCGTCACCGTTGCGGGGCGTGGTGGTGACACCAGTGTCAGCATCGATGAGCAGCCCGGCAAGGCGCGACCGGACAAAATCCCGACACTGAAACCCGCCTTCGCCAAGGACGGCACAGTGACCGCCGCCAATGCCTCCTCGATCAGCGACGGAGCTGCCGCGCTGGTCCTGATGCGCGAATCAACCGCTAAGGCGCGCGGCCTGACCCCGCTTGCCCGCATCCTCGGCCATGCCGTCCACGCCCAGGCTCCGGCCTGGTTTGCCACCGCGCCCATCCCGGCGATGGAAAAGCTGATGGCAAAGACCGGCCTCGCCACGAGCGATATCGACCTGTTCGAAATCAACGAAGCCTTCGCGGTTGTCGCCATGGCCGCGATCCGCGACCTCCGGCTTGATCCGGCCATCGTCAACGTGAACGGCGGGGCCTGTGCGCTGGGCCACCCAATCGGCGCATCGGGCGCGCGCATCCTAGTCACCCTGCTCAACGCCCTGAAACGCCGCAACAAAACGATCGGCGTCGCCAGCCTCTGCATCGGCGGCGGCGAAGCTACGGCAGTCGCGATTGAACGGCTGAATTAGGGCGAAGTCTAACAAAACCGCTGTCATTCAGGGGTAGCAACGCCTCGGGGCGTGAAAGGCAAGTGGCAGGGTATTTCTTGCAAGAAGAAGGCGCTCCAAGGGAGGCCAGGATCAGCGGCGTTCTCCGCGCCGCATACCCATCGCCAGTATTGCCAGCGCCAGCGCGATGAGCAGATGATAGGCATGCCAAGCAGTCGCGTCCGCAAGCCACGGCGCGCCACGGACGATAAGGGAATTCGCCAGCAGCAGGGCAATGCCTGCTGGCGTTAGCCAGTCCGACCCGGCACGGACTGCCTGTGACAACTTAGCGAAGAGGGCGATCGTTAGCGCGAGAATGAAGAATGGGGCAATGCCTGTGCTGGCGAAGGAGAAAATCAGCCCGGCCACGGTCAGGCCCGCAGCCGCGAGCAGCATATCCCTTCCACCTCCGCTGCGCGGAAGGCAGGCGGCCGCTAACGCAGCAGCGCCGGCAAGCCCCAGCAGTTGCGATGCACCTGCGTGCAGCGGTGCCAGCTCGGCTTGCAGACCGGCTCCGAACCGCACTACGCCGACGGTCGCCGCCATACCGAAACAGGCCATTGCAAAGGCTGGCAGCAATTGCTGCTGTCTCGACAGGTCGACTGCGCCCCAGAGCGCGACGAGCACAATCACCGCATCGGACAGGGCATAATGTGCAGGCATCATGCCTGACGCGAGTCTGCATGCGGCGCGGCGGGTGGCAAAAGCCCTGCAGCGCGCTTGATGTCCTTCGAACCTAGGCGCGATCCATCATGGCTCCAGCCCGGCGGGGCAAAGATGTAGCAAAGCCTTTGCCACAGGTTTAGCCCGCGCTGGGTGACATCCTTGGCAATTCCAACATATTCGTGCGTCAGGATGGTCACCGGATTGTAGGTATCGAGGTTCTTGACCAGCCCATAGTCGACAGGCTCGGCACGATCCTCCTCGACAAATGTCCCCAGCATCCGATCCCAGATGATCAATGTTCCAGCATAGTTGACGTCAAGATATTTGGCGTTGCGGCCGTGGTGGACGCGGTGGTGGCTCGGCGTGTTGAAGATATATTCGAACCAGTGCGGCATGCGGTCAATCGTCTCGGTGTGCAGGAAAAACTGGTAGGTCGCGTTGAGCACGCCGCAAAATATGACCAATACCGGATCGAAACCGATCAGGATCAGCGGAATTTTGAGCATCATCGTGCCGGTGAAATGCTTCATCCAGCTCTGTCGAAGCGCGATCGGCATGTTGAAATTGGTCGAGCTGTGGTGAACGACATGCATCGCCCAGCCCCAGCGGACGCGGTGGCAGATGCGGTGATGCACATAAAAGCGGAAATCGTCGAGGACGAAGCACAGCAGAAAGGTCCACCATGTGTTGGGAATCTCTACGACGGCATAGGGCGCGACGCCGAACAGCGCGGCTGTGGTGATGAAGGCGAATAGCGCATTTACGGGGTCGCTTGCCAGCCCGAGGAAGATAGAGAGCACTGAATCCCTCAGCGGCACAGCTCCCTTGCGGCGCAACAGACCGATAGCAAATAGTTCCAGAATGACGCCCGCACCAAACGCGGCAAGCGTGATCACCACCCAATTCTGGGCCATGAATTGTTCGACGGTCATAAGATGCCTCTCGCTATCCAAGGCAGGCATAGGTCAATTTGGATAGAAAAATAATGGAATAATTGATCGATATTATGTATATTCTGGAACATGATTATGAACCTCACCCGATTGCAGCGGTTCCTTTCGGTCTATCGTAATGAGAGTTTCAGCCGCGCCGCAGACGAATTGGGGATGACCCATTCAGCGCTGACCAAGTCGGTGCAGCTGCTCGAGCAGGAGCTGGGGGCCGATCTGTTCGACCGCACTACGCGCGTCGTCAGCCCGACCAAGGCGGGGCACAGGCTGGCGGCGCGCGCGGAAGAACTGCTCGCCTTTGCCGCGCAAGTGGGGGAGGAAGCGGTATCGGGTCAGCAGCACATCCAGTTGATCGCAGGGCCTGCGGTGATCGAGGCATCGCTTGCTCCGGTCCTCGCGGCCTTGCACAAGGCACATCCGGAAATCCGCGTGACAGCAGAGACGATGCCGCCTGACATCGCAATCGCCCGACTGCAAAGGCGCGAAGTTCATCTGCTGCTCTATCATTCTACCACAATCCGCGCGCTGCCAGACAGGCGCGCCTTCCGGATCAGCCCGATCATCGACGAAGCCTATGTTGCGGTGGTCCGCACAGGGCATCCGCTGTTCGATGGCGATCGCTCGCTTGATGCAATGCTCAGTTTCCAATGGGCGATCCCTGGCTATGACCGGCTTTATCGGTCTGCGATTCCTGCGGAGATCGAAAGGAAATATCGCCGTGCGGGCTTCCCGCATTACCGCATCCTCAGCCTTGGCACCTGTCTTGCGCTGGCGGCGGACAGCGACCTGATTGCACTATTGCCCGAAAATTTTGCGCGGCGGGAGGCACCGGCGCTCGGTCTGGAGATAATCGCAATGCCGTTTGACGATGGCGCGCGCTATGGGGTTAGCGCCATCACGCTGGCCCGCCAACCGCCAGATCCGATTGTCGAAGAGCTAATCGGGATGTTCGCGGCAGGTGCCGTTCTGGCTACGTCTGCGGCGGACCGCACCGACGTCAGTTCGCGCTAGCCCGCAAACGATGTTCTTGAGGATGCCGGGAATCATTGTTCATCAGACAGTTGCAGACGTACCTGACTCCCCAACATTGCTACGCTTCGGATCCTCTGGAGCCGTCGGCGCATTCTATGGGTTCACGGCCTAGCTCCCGATCATTCCGAATCGTGCCTCATATTCGGTGTTCCGTCCGGCGACGAGGAGCACGGCCTGCTCGACCAGTTGGTCGCGCGCCACCCGGCCAGCAAACGCCCCGAGTTGGGCATCGGCGGCGGCGGCATCGTCTGCCGTCCAGGCGGCAATCTGTCTGATCGAACTGACGCCAATTTCCGCCAGCTTGGCGGCGAATTTATCGCCCACCCCCTTCAACTGGGTCAACGTGTCGGGGGTGACCGGAGCGTCTACCTCGGCAGGCATCGGCGTCCCGGTCCGCGCGGCCTTGCGCTGCGCTGCTTCGCGCCGGAACCGGTCAACCTCGTCGGATAGTGGCCGCACCGCATCGCGCGCCTGCACCAGCTCCCGTTCCAATGTGCCGATCCGCACATCACGCGCATCGCGGTCGGCACGAACCTGGCCGAGTTCGGCCAGCGCCGCGCTCAGCCGCTTCGCACCGCCGAATGCCATTCGCCCGATCAGCAGGCCAAGGATCAAACCGCCAATTGCTGCCGTCAGCAACAAGGTCGTGGGGGTCGCAAATTCCGTCATCATCGCCGCCGTCTCTCCCGGATCGCCGTGCGTTTCAAGCCCCTGTGCACACATCTCCGCACACATATCTGCGCTATGCAGCATCTGGCATCGCCGCATCCGGCTCGCTATTGGATGTCGCGGGACTGTCGCATTAATATCGTAAATGTCATCGACGTGTCTGGCAGGGGGTCATGTGGCGCAGGCCATCGGGGTATCGCAGCTTTCCAAGCAATTCGGCACACGACAGGCGTTGAAAGCCATCAACCTGTCGGTCGCGCCTGGCGAAATGCTGGCGTTGATCGGCCCGTCCGGGTCGGGCAAATCAACGCTGTTGCGCAGTCTCGCCGGGCTCAATCTCGGTGACAGCGGCAGCGTCGATGTCGGCGGCCGGAATGTCCAATCGGGTGGCAAGCTGTCCGGGGAAATCCGTGATGTCCGCCGCTCGCTCGGCTTCATCTTTCAGCAGTTCAATCTCGTTGGCCGCTTGTCCTTGATGTCGAACGTGCTGGTTGGCTGCCTTGGCCGGGTGTCGGGCTGGCGCGGCCTGACCGGTTTTTTCCCGCGCGACGAGCGCGCCCGGGCCATCGCCGCGCTCGACCGGGTTGGGCTCGGTGAATATGCCGACCGCCGTACCTCCACCCTGTCTGGTGGGCAGCAGCAGCGCGGGGCCATCGCCCGTGCGCTGGTGCAGGGCGCGAACATCGTCCTCGCCGACGAACCAATTGCCTCGCTCGACCCAGTGTCGGCGCGCCGGGTGATGGATTTGCTCGCCGACCTCAACGCCAAGGAAGGCCTGACCGTGGTTGTCTCCCTGCATCAGGTCGATGCCGCCACCAAATGGTGCAAGCGGGTCATCGCAATGCGGGATGGCAGCATGGTCTATGACGGCTCCCCGGCCAATCTATCGCAGGAGCGGCTCCGGGACATCTACGGGCCGGAATATGAGGAACTGGTCACCACGCCGGAGGTTGCGGCATGAACCGGCTGTCCCTTCTCGTAGCGCTGCTCGCAACTCTGTTCGTCGTCACACCGGTCGCGGCTCAGACTTCACCACCGACCGAGGTGCGTTTCTCCATCCTCTCGACCGAGAGTTCGGAGAATCTGATGCCGAAATGGAAACCGTTTCTGGACGACATGTCCCGCCAGACCGGGCTGAGAATCACACCTTTTTTCGCCGATGACTATGCCGGCCTGATCGAGGCGATGCGCTTCAACAAGGTGCAAGTCGGTTGGTTTTCGCAGAAGTCGGGGCTGGAAGCGGTCAATCGCGGCAATGCCGAGGTGTTTGCCCAGGCCAGCTATGCCGACGGGCAACCCGGCTATTATTCGATCATCCAGGTGAAACAGGCGAGCCCGATCAAGACGCTCGACGATCTGCTGAAATGCGACAAGAGCCTCAATATCGGCATGGGCGATGCGAACAGCGGTTCAGGTTTTCTGGTGCCGATTGTCTATCTGTTCGCGCCGCGCGGCATTGATCCCGAAACCTGCTTCAAAACCGTCGTCAACCAGAACCATGAGGGCAATGCCCTGTCGGTTTTCAATGGCCGACTGGATGCTGCTGCCAACAATACCACCAACATGAAAACCATGGGCCGCAGCCGGATGGATGTGGTGAACGACCTCCGTGAAGTCTGGCGCTCGCCACTGCTCGGGCTGGACCCGGTGATTTTCCGCAAGGACCTTGACCCGGCGGCAAAGGCGGCGCTGCGCAATTTCTTTTCAGACTATGGCGTCAAAGGCAGTCCGGAGAAAATCGCGCGGGAACGCGCCGTACTCGCCTCCCTGGAATGGGGCCCGTTCCGCCTCGCCGGGAATGAAGTCCTGATCCAGGTGCGGGAAATTGATCTGCGCAAGGCGATGTTTGACCTGCGCGGCAATACCAGTGCCGCTGCTGCCGCCGAACGCGAAAAACTGGCGCAGGAAATCGAAACCCTGACCGGCCAACCCTTTTCGATTGATCCCAATGACGCCAAGTCAACCGGACCAAAGGACGGCACCAACTGGACCGCCTGGGCCGTTATCGCCGGGCTGTTGATCGCCGGGATCTGGGGATTGAACGCCTGGCCGCGCTCCCGGGCCTTCTTTGCCCGCTATTTGAACCTCGTGTTCATGATCATCCTGTTCATCGTGCTGGCGTTGTCCTTCCAGGGCGCGGAAATGTTCAAGGCCGGGGAGTTATTCTCCAACGGCGCGGCGATGGGTGAATATCTGTCCGGCTTCCTGCGGCCGAATTTTGGCCAGTGGGACCTGTATGTTGAACAGATCATCGTCACCGTCCAGATCGCGGTCTGGGGAACGGTCCTCGCCGTCCTGTTTGCCATTCCCTTCTCGCTTCTGGCCGCGCGCAACCTGTCGCCGCCGTGGATCGTGCAGCCGGCCCGCCGCGTCCTCGACGTTTTCCGCGCCATCAATGAACTGGTGATCGCCACCCTGTTCCTCGTCGCGGTCGGTCCTGGCCCCTTTGCCGGGGTACTCGCGCTCACGGTTGCAACCACAGGTGTGCTCGGCAAACTGTTCTCCGAAGCTGTGGAAGCCATCGAACCCGGTCCTGTCGAGGGCATCCGCGTCACCGGTGCCTCGCGCATTCAGGAAATCGTCTGGGGCGTCATCCCGCAGGTCCTGCCGCTCTGGACCAGTTTTGCGCTGTACCGGCTTGAATCCAATTCCCGGTCATCAACCGTGCTCGGCATCATCGGGGCGGGGGGCATCGGCGCCCTGCTGCTGCAGAATATCCGCGGCTTCCACTATGACCGCACCGCCGCGATCGTCATCCTGATGGTCATCGCCGTCATCATCATCGACAATATCAGCCAAGCCATCCGGAAGCGGTTGATCTGACGGCAACACAATGCCCCGCCTGATCCTGTTCAACAAACCTTATGGCGTGCTCAGTCAATTCACGGATCGTGGTACCGCCGGGTCAGTGCGCCCGACGTTGTCGGACTATATCGATCTGCCCGGTGTCTACCCTGCCGGGCGCCTCGACCTCGACAGCGAGGGGCTGATGCTGCTGACCGATGACGGCAGGCTGCAGGCGCGGATTGCTGATCCCCGCTACAAGCAGCCGAAAACCTATCTCGTGCAGGTCGAAGGAGACGTCGCCGACGCGGCCCTCGACCAACTTCGGCAGGGCGTGCGCCTGAAGGACGGAGTGACCCTCCCGGCGGACGCATCGCGCATCCCCGTCCCTGCCCTTTGGCCCCGCGACCCACCAATCCGCGTGCGGCAGAGCATCCCGGATTGCTGGATCAAACTGACCATCCGCGAAGGCCGAAACCGCCAAGTCCGCCGCATGACCGCCGCCGTCGGCCACCCAACCCTCCGCCTCGTCCGCTGGAGAATCGGGGAATGGACCGTCGAGGGGATGGAGACAGGGACGTGGCAGGAGGCATGTTGATATGTCCGGTGTTTCGCCGTACATGGGCGAACAGGAGACACACCATGCCGCAACTTGCCAACCGCACGGCGAGGATAGAAGCTCGCATCGCACCCGAGATATTGGAGTCGGTCAAGCGCGCGGCCGAGATTGAGGGCCGAAGCGTCAGCGATTTTGTGGTCGCCGCTGCACGTCGGGCTGCCGAGCGAACGATAGAGGAAACCCAGATCATCCGCTTGTCGCTGACAGATCAGCAACGTGTTGCCGATCTGCTTGCGGCTCCATCTACCGCATCGCCGGGGCTGGACAGCGCCATGGAAGCGCACCGCTTGTTGATCCAAGCAGGCGTGTGACACAGCCGTACCGCATCGAACTGCTTGGCCGACACGACCGTTCGACATTCGACAGCCGGTCAGAACCCCTTGATCGCTATCTCCGCGAACATGCGGGGCAGGACATGCGCCGACGGGTCGCATCCTGTTTCATAGCGCTGGATTCCCGCGATGAGATCGCCGGATATTACACGATTGCCGCGTCATCATTGGTCCTGGACTTGTTGCCACACGAGCAGTCGAAGCGCCTGCCACGCTATCCGGTTGTTCCAGCTGTGCTGCTAGGACGGTTGGCGGTCGCAATTGGTCACCAAGGCAAAAGATTGGGTGCGGCCTTGGTCGCAGATGCCCTGCAGAGGGCATCCCGCACGGAGGTGATGGCCTATGCAATGGTCGTTGACGCCAAAGACGAACAAGCGGCGCAATTCTATACGCATCTGGGTTTTGTGCCCCTCATCGATAGCCAAAGCAGACTGATCCGCCCATTGCGCAGCGGAGCCGACGTCAACCGAAGTTGAGATTTCCTCGACCATAGAGGTTCAAGATCAGAGCAACGCTTAGATCATCTGAGGCCAGATCTCCGGGAATTTGGATCCCCGCCCGCCCACATAACATCTCCACCAAGCTCGCCGCCGCCCCGGTACAGTCGTATGCCTCGCCATCGACGAACATTGTCACAGCCTCGCTGTCCTCGCGCACGAATGCGAAGCGGCTCGCTGGGTTACGATGCAATTTGGCACCGGTTGTCAGCCGCGTTCGGAGATCATCCGCAGTCAGCGGGTCGTCAGGCTGCCAATCGACATCCGGATATTTGGGGATGCTGCTATAACTTCCGAACCAGCGGGCAAAGGCCGCATCATCGGTCAGACTATCGGTGATCATGCCGCGCAACCGGTGCAGAGCCGACACTGTTATCTCCCCCGAATTGGCTTGCGGCACCAGATCCGGGTCAATGTAACGATCATCCTCCTGCAGGTTCGCCAGCAGATGATCGCAATAATGGGCAATCAACTCACTGCGAGCCGGGGCGCGAAACCCGATTGAATAGGTCATGCAGTCATCGCCAACCGCGACACCGTTGTGCGCCACGCGTGGCGGTAGATAGAGAATGTCACCGGGGTTCAACACCCATTCGTCGCTTGGCTCGAATTTGGCGAGCAGACGCAGATCATCATGCGGCAGCAGTTTGGTTTGGGCATCGCAGAGCGCCCCAATCTGCCAGTGCCGCTGCCCTAGCCCCTGGACTAAAAACACATCATATTGGTCAAAATGCGCCCCGACGCCGCCGCCGTCGGTCGCATAGCTGACCATCACGTCGTCAATCCGCCAATTTGGTATGAACCGGAACGGATCGATCAACGCGGCAACCTCTGGCACCGACTGGTCAACCGCCTGGACCAGCAATGTCCACGGCACCTTGCCGAGCTTGGCGAAACGCGCGGCCCCAAACGGCCCCTGTTCAACTTTCAAACCGCTGCGCTTGTGCCGGACGAGCCGCGACTCCACCCCGTCTTCGCAGGCTAGGCCCGCCAGTTCATCCGGGTCGAGCGGATTTCGCCAACCGCTCCATGGGTTCCGGATTAGCAGTGGCTTCTTCTGCCAATGGTCGCGCAGGAACGCGTCTGCATCAAAGGCATCGAGTTCCATTGTCACCTTCTCAATCCGCGGGCCAACCGCGTCAGGCAGCCAGACCCAAACCGCGCGCTGCTGCCTCTGTAGCGGAATAATAGACCAGCCCATCCCCCCAGTCGTGGGTCACCGTGCCGACCGGCAGCGCGGCGTCAGGACCACAGAGGTAGCCCAGCTCGAAATCGGTCAACATCCCCCAACGGGCGAATGCCTGGTCCGGCGTCGGATCGGGGCGTGCATCGGCGGTGATACCGGGAGACGCCGCCTCCAGTCCGGCGACATATTCATCGTAGGACACCCAACCCGCAACGGTGTGCTCGCCGCCGGGCCCGCGGAAAATCAACGTCGGCAACGCATAGCGGTCATGCCCCTCGCTATGCTTGAGTTCACCGTTCATCGGGCTGTCGTGTTTCAGGTTGCGAACATGGTCATTTGGTTCCCGGGTTTCGTGCCAGTCCGCACGGTAGGCCGCCGCCACGTCGGGTAGGTCCTGATCACGGCGCCACTGCGCCTGATCCAACCCGTCGACACCCATTGTCGCCGCTTCAAACTCGTCAGGCGTTTGCGGGCCAATGCCGGAGACGAAAATCTGCTCCCGGAACCGGCGAAGCACGGCATCGGCGATCCTTTGACCCTGCCGCTCCGCCGCCTTGACCGCCAGTCCCGCCGGATCGGTTGATTGCAGCATGATGTGCATCGGGTTGGGATAGGGCATGCCTGTCAGGTGCCAGACCCGCTTCCAATAGGCGCGCATCGGCTCGGCGGCACTGATCCGGTCCCAATTGTCCTTGCCGGTTGCCGCATTGCCGACGAGGCCGCCCATCACCTTGCGCCAGTTCAGCTGATGCCCGTGCCGCCACTCCAGCCGCCGCAGCAACGGTTCAGCTCCCCAGGCAGTCGAGCAAACGCAATCGGTATATTCGACGACGTCGACTTTTCTCTCGCCCATGGTCGTCTTCCCCAACTTGGTCTGGCCGTCCTGCCAGCGAAAGCCCGCTAGCGGTAGGCCGTCAGCTTGCCATCATCAGTCAGCACATACAGCGTCCCTCCCGCAACCGCCGGAGCGACATAGGCCCGGGTTGCCAGCGTCACCTGCGCCAGCAACGCACCGGTATAGGGGGACATCGCCACCATCTGGCCGTTGGAGCCGACCATGATCAGCCGGTCGGAGGCGAGGATCGGGCCGTTCCAGGTGATGGCATTTTTCTTCTTCTTGGGATTTTCCCACCGCGCCATCTGGGTCAGCCAGCGGATTTTGCCATCGGTCCGGTTCAGGCACATCAACTCACCGTTCAGGGTGACGACATAGACATAGTCACCTGCCACCCAGGGCGTCGAAATCCCGGCAACCGTCTGCTCCCAGACCCGCTGCCCAGTTGCCAGATCGAGCGCGGCCATGCGTCCGCCGTGGCCCACCGCGAACACCCGTCCCCGGTCGATCACCGGCGACGCGTCAATATCGGCGAGCGCTGCCAAAGCGGTTGAACGACCGGTGCGGGCCAGGGCATCCTGCCAGACCGGGCGGCCATTTTCGACACGGAGCGCGCTGAGTTCACCGCTGGAAAATCCGACCACGACGGTATCCTGTCCAACCGCCGGGGAGCCGATGCCGAGCAGGCCCGCGACTTCGACGGTCCCGGTTGATTCCCACAGCCGCTCCCCCTTATCCGACGACAAGGCAAACATCTGGTTGTCTTGGGTCATTACGAACAGGCGGTTGCCGTCCACGGTCGGGGCACCGCGGAGCGGTGTGGTGCCGTCCATTTTCCAAATCTGCCGCCCACTTTGGGCATCGAGGGCAACGGCGATGCCATAGCCGGTGGTCACATAGACCCGGCCATCCGCGACGCTGACGCCACCGCCAAATGCCAAGGCGCGTTTCTCACCACTTGCGTCGATGCGGGACTGCCAGAGCGATGCACCAGATTTGGCATCAAAGGCCCGAACCGTCGCCTGGGTGTCGAGCGTAAACAGGCGGCCATCCGACACCACGGGTCCGGCATTCAGCTTGCCGATGCCGGTGCTGCCCGATCCGATCGAAATCGACCAGACCTTCACCATGCCGGTGCCAACCTCAAGATGGCTGAGCGACTTGGCGGCATTGCCCCCCGGCTGTCCCCACTCGGCATTGGCAGCGGGCGGCGGCAACACCACCGCGACATTGGCCAACGCCGGGTCAGCGGCGATCACCGCGTCGAAACTCAACACCGGCAACCGTTCCCCGACCGTCGGAGTCCGGGGTTTCTTGTCGCCACCAAAGACGCCGCATCCGGCGAGCGCCAGCGATGCAACAACTGCCAAAGAAAGGGAAGACTTCATTACGGTGTGACCTTTGCGACGGCCTTGGCAGCCGGCTTGTTCAGGGGATCATATCCAAGTGACGATGCCATCTGCGCCGTCCGGGCCCGGATTGACGGAGGCACCGTTTCCTCCTTCGCAATGGCGGCGAACAACGGCCCGGCCAGTGTCGGCTTGCCGTCGCGGAGATAGGAAATCGCCAGCAGTTCACCGGCAGTGCCGTACCAGGCACTGCCCGGGGCGGCGAGTGGACGCAGGGTTGCCGCCATCTGCGTCGGCGGCACGGTGTCAAATTGCAGGATCGCCTTCCGGATCGTCGCCAGATCGCGGAAGGGTTGCGCAACGCCGGAGTCGTCAGCAATTACGCCATAGAGTTTAACCGCCGTTTCGGTATCGGCGTTCTTCGCCGCAATCGCTGCCTGTGCCAGTTGCGCGACCGTCGCATAGCCATCGTTGGACGAGTCAGCGAGCGCGAGCAGGTCAGCCTTCGCCGCATCCGGGTTTCCGGCATCGACATGACCGAGCGCGGCCACCAGTTTTTCACCGGCCAAACCCGCCGCCTCGCCCTGACTTTCGCGCCAGTACAGGGTTCCGGCCAGCGCGACCAGAAACAGACCCACGGCTATCAGAGTCCAGCGTCCATAACGCCGCCAGAGTTGCGATAGCTGATCGCGGCGAACTTCCTCATCAACCTCGCGGATAAAGGCATCGTCGGTAACAGGCGGCAGGGCCAAGTCAGTCTCCTGAGGAAATTCGAACGGCGCGGACCTTAGCGATGCACCCGCGCACGCGCAAAGCCTGTTGTGACACCGATGATGAACTAGGGCTTTACACCATAAAGCTGATCCGCCGTTGGAAACGCCCTCGCCCGCACCTCATCGGCATAAGCCTTGGCGGCGATATCGATACGGGCAGCAAGATCATCAAATTTTTTCACAAACCGCGGGGTCCGGTCAAACATGCCGAGCATGTCGTCAATCACCAGCACCTGCCCGTCACATTCCGCCGAAGCCCCGATACCGATGGTCAGGCACCCGACCGCTGCGTTGATGGCTTTGGCCAGCGGCTCCACCACCCCTTCGACAACGATGGCAAAGGCGCCCGCCTCACCGATTGCCGTGGCATCATCGACGATTTTGGTAAACTCCGCATTGGTCTTGCCGCGCGCTGCATAGCCGCCGAGCATGTTCACCGCCTGCGGGGTCAGGCCGACATGACCGATAACCGGAATGCCGCGTTCAACCAGAAACCGCACGGTTGGTGCCATCACCGCACCACCTTCGAGTTTCACCCCGGCGGCGCCAGTTTCCTGCATCACCCGAGACGCGGCCCGAAATGCCACTTCCGGGCTTTCCTCATAACTGCCAAATGGCATGTCGACGATGACCACTGACCGGTACGATCCGCGCACAACCGCCGCGCCGTGTGCGCACATCATGTCGAGCGACACCCGGACCGTGGTATCCAACCCGTAAATCACCTGGCCCAGCGAATCGCCGACCAGCAGGATATCGCAGTGCGGATCAAGCAGTTGCGCCATTCGCGCGGTATAGGCGGTCAGCATCACGACCGGCTCCCCGCCCTTGCGGCTGGCAATCGCCGGGACCGTCAGGCGGCGAACCGGCTCCGGCACCGGATGAGCGCGGGAGGTTGCGGTATCGAGTGTGAAGGTGGTGGACATGAATTTCACTTACCAGAATGTCGGGACCGGGTAATTCCGAAGATAGCGGTCGTTCGTAACCAGCGTCATTCCCTCATGGAGTGCCTGCGCCACCAGCAATCGGTCGAAAGGGTCGCGGTGAATCATCGGCAGGCCAAGCAGCCGGAGGTGAACGCCAATGGCAACCGGCAACGGTGTAAAGTCTGCCGCCTCGACAACATCAGCGACACTGATCAACATTGGAATATTTCGCGCGTTGGCCTTGATCGCCAATTCGATGCCGGACACCTCACTGACATAGACATCTGCGTCCCCCATTCGGTTGCGCAAACGCTCGGATATCCGCCATGGCTCATGCACAAACCAGACCAGCGCATGAGTATCAAGGAGCAGCATCGGTCCCTGCTGACAGGATTGGTGCGTTATACCAGAGCGCCAGATCCGCTTCGTCGAGCGGTGCCAGTCCGGCTTCGATCATTTCTGGCGTCACAGACCCTTGGCACATACCAAGTGCTGCAAAGCGCTTCTCGCGTCGTGACGTGCGCAAAGGCATTTCAACCGGCTGCAATTTCACAACCGGCCTTCCGGCCCGGGCCAATATCACCTCCTCGCCGCGTTCGGTTGCGGCGACGAGTTCGCTGAGGCGGGTTTTTGCCTCCCCTATGTTCATCTGGATGGCCATCGCTTGGCCAAGCTAGGTTGGCCAAGCGATCAAGTCAACGGGTCCACCCCCGGTGGCCCGCCAATCCGCTGAACCAGATGAGCAGCGCCCCGAACCCCCAGATCATCACCGGCAACACCAGCGCCGACGGTCCATCAACCTCCAGAATCCGGGTCGTCGCCAGCGAATAGCTGAACTGAATGACCGCCGCGATCAGCGAAACCACATATAAAGGCCGCGCCCAGGCCCGTCGCAACAGCAAGCCGATGGCCCCACCAAGGCAGGTCCACACGGCAATGGCATAGGTACCGACCAACCAGGCCGGATAGGAAGCCCAGGCCTCCGCCTGCACCGGCGGCAATTTCGCCAAATCGGCCTCAGTCATCATCACGCCCGCGACATAGCCCCAGCAGGCAATAGCGCCCCAAATCAGGGCGACGCCCGCCACGGCCCAATACCAGCCCGGCACCCGATTCATGTTGTCCGTCATTGTCACCTCCCCCGAGAAGAGAGCCATGCTGCGCCTGATCCCGGATTTTGGCAATCATCCTGACTGCGCAGCATGGTGAAGCCGCCGGAGCGTCAGAGGCCGGTGATCACGTCCCATTCGGCGTCACTGACCGGGGACACCGACAGGCGCGACTGGCGCAGCATCATCATGCCGGACAGGCGTGCATCCGCCCTCATCGCCGCCAGCGATACCGGTCGCGCCAGTGCACGCACGGCTTTCACCGACACCGCCACAAACCGACCAGTCGCATCCTTGGGGTCCGGAAACGCCTCCCCGCACACCTCGGCAATCCCGACGGCCTCGGCACCGGGCCCGGAATGATAGAAAAGCAGCGCGTCCCCCATCCGCATTGCCCGCAGGAAATTCGCTGCCTGCGCGTTGCGGACGCCGTCCCAAACCGCTTCGCCCTCCCGGACAAGATCATCCCAGGAATAGGTTCCCGGCTCCGACTTGATCAGCCAGCGACCGCTCACGCAGCGGCGAATCCGGCCAGCCGCTGCCGGATCAGGCCATCAGCCTCCGCCATGATCCGGTCGATCAACTCCTTGCAGGTCGGAATGTCATGGATCAGACCGGCAACCATCCCGCAGGACCAGGCCCCGGCGTCCATATCGCCCTCCATCATGATCCGGGGATAAACGCCCGCCACCTCGGCGATGATATCCTGGAAGGTCAGATTGGCCCCGAGCGCCTTTTCCTTCTCGATCAATCGTTCCACCGCCGGATTGGTCAGCACCCGTTCGGTATTGCGCAGCGACCGCATCACCAGTCGGGTATCAAGTTCCGACGCCGCCACAATCGCCTGCTTCACATTTTCATGCACCGGCGCTTCCTTGGTGGCGATGAAGCGGGTGCCCATGTTCATGCCGTCTGCGCCGAGTGCCAGCGCCGCGACCAGCGACCGGCCGTCGGCCATGCCGCCTGAGGCCACGAACGGAATTTTCAACTCATCGGCGGCGCGAGGAAGCAGGATGAAATTCGGGATATCATCCTCCCCCGGATGCCCGCCGCATTCAAAGCCATCGACACTGACCGCATCGCAGCCAATCGCCTCAGCCTTCAGGGAATGGCGGACCGAGGTGCATTTGTGGATGACCTTGATCCCGGCCTCCTTCAGCGCAGGCAGCCATTTCACCGGATTGTTGCCAGCGGTCTCGACCGCCTTCACCCCGCCATCGATGATCGCCTTCACATAACCAGGATAATCGGGCGCGGTGACGACGGGCAAAAAGGTCAAATTCACCCCGAACGGCTTGTCGGTCATGTCGCGACATTTGGCGATTTCCTTCGCCAGATCGTCAGGCGTCCGCTGGGTGAGCCCGGTAATAATCCCAAGCCCCCCCGCATTCGACACAGCGGCGGCCAACTCCGCAAAGCCGACGAAATGCATGCCGCCCTGAATGATTGGGTGCTCAATGCCGAACATTTCGGTGATGCGCGTCTTCATGGGTGATCCTGTCCGGCCTAAATGAAGCGTGACCATAGCGCGCCACACACAACCTGCCGCCTGAAAACTTCGACAGGTGAGCCAGGCCGCAGACTCATAAAGCTGCCATTCCGCTTCCGACTCCATTGCGGACGTTCAGCGACGATTGGTGATATCCCGAAACCGGTCGTTCAAATGATTGGCCTTCTGACGGCAACGCGCCTTCATCTCGGTCGTTAGGGCTCCGCCGCCCTTGCCCTAAAAGCGGACATCAAACGAGACCGGGAATCGATCTTGCCCGGGATCGTGATCTGGTTTGACCGCTGGACCGGGCCGTGATGCAACGTCATATCAGGAGCGATCCAGTAGGAGCCAAGATATGACGTTTT
>CALRKY020000019.1:0-62600 GCA_943368345.1 Synechococcus sp. UW140
AGACGGGAGCGATGCATTGGCATCGTGACCAACGAGCAACGCCGCAATGGGCCGGATTTGGCCCGCCGCACTTGCGGTTGCGTCAGGACGCCCGCTGGACAGCGTTGCGTCCCTTGCAGGGGGCACCAGCCCCTGCCGCACGCCGCGCCACGCCAGCAGACCTCCTGACGCAATCACGGTGATCCGGATTGGTCGAAAGACGCTCTAACGTCCGGTATCGGGTCAGATGCCCGCATACCATTCATAGCCGCGATCTTCCCAGAAACCGCCCTTGCCACCGGCCATGTTGCGGAAGCTGTCGACCACTTCGATCCGCATAAGATATTTCGCCTGCTTATACCCCAGCTGTCGTTCGACCCGCAGCCGCAGCGGCGCGCCATTGCCGATGGTGAGTGGTTTGCCGTTCAGGCTGTGGGCCAAAATCGTTTGCGGGTGGAAGGCATCGATCAAATCGACGCTTTCATAATATTGCCCGCTGCCATCCAGGGTTTTCTCAAGTTCATCGGCGCAGTGGAACACCACATAGCGGGCATTGGGCTTCAGTCCGGCGGCTTTCAGCACCAGCCCGAGCGGGGTACCGGTCCATTTGCCGATGGCGCTCCAGCCCTCAACACAGTCATGCCGGGTAATCTGGGTGCGGGACGGCAGCCGGTTGAGGTCCGCCATCGACAGCGACAGCGGGCGGGTCACCAAGCCATCGACAACCAGTCGCCAGCTGGCGAAATCGGTATCGACCAGTTCCTTGTAGATATCGGTATCGGGATGGCGGGTGCCATTGGCCTTGAAGATCGGCGAAATATCGGCCTCGCTGAATTCGGTCGCGAGCGCGTCGCGGCCCTGCAGAAAGCGCTGGGTGCTGAAGTTGAGGCCTTCGGCCCCACCGATGAAATTCTGCACCCCCCGATGATCGGTCAGGCTATCGCAGCCGGTCAGCGCCAGACCACCGAGGCTCAGTCCGCTGGCAGACAGCAAACGGCGGCGGGAAAAATTCCGGTTTTCCATCAGTTTTTCTCCGGCGGAATGGCAAAGCGACCGGTGATCATCGACCGTATTTCGTTGATCGGCCCGGCCAGGACCACCATGATCAGGTGCACGAGGATGAACGCCACAATCCCGGCGGCGGCGATGAAGTGGATGGTCCGCGCCGACTGGCGACCACCGAACAGCGTCACCAGCCAGGGCGCGATAGCGTTGAACCCCGGTGACATGGTCAGGCCGGTCAGGATCATCACCGGCAGCAAGCCGATCAGCGTCCCGAGATAGGCGATTTTCTGGAGGATATTATAGCGTTTCGCCGCCTCGCCTTTGGGGAAGTTCAGCTTGGCATGCTCAACAATGTCATGAAGGATGTGGCGGGGACTGAGTTCGCCCTTCTTGGGTGCCAGATCGCGTCTCAAATGGCCGTTGGCGATTGAGAAGACGAAATAGGTCGCGAGGCTGAGGCCAAACACCCAGGCGAAGAAGAAGTGCCAGCGGCGGGCTACGGCAAGATTTTGCGGTCCGGGCAGCGTAACCGCAGCCGGAAAGCCGCGCGCATAGTTTTGGCCATCGACCTCGGAGCGGCCGAAGACGCCATCTGTCTCAAGGGTCAGGGAGCCGATCCGGACCACGCCTTTGCCGTTCTGGGTGGTCATTTCGAAGGCAGCGGGGTCGCTGTTTGACCCGGCGTGACCCCAGTAGAGGCGCGGATGGGCGTTGAAAATTCCGAAGCCGCTCATCAATAATCCGAAGACGGCGAGCGCGGTCACCCAATGGGTTATGCGGGTCGGCAACCGGTGGCGGTAAAAATACTCGCGCCGGGGAGCCGTCCCCGGTGCCATCACATCGCTGCTACTGACCATGGGTCCCCCGCGAAACAAGAGTGCCGGACGTCATCCCCGGACGGCCGCAATGATTGGGCCGCCGGTGCCCGCCTGAATGAAAACGGCCGTGCCGAGCCCGGTTTCGGTCGCAGCCGGGAGCGCAAATGACATCGGTTTCCCGGCCCACGGGCCAAGCTTCACCAACTGTTTCACCACATTACGGTGCGGCAGTGTGCGACCACCATTTTCGCCCCGGTTGACCGGCACATTGACGGTCCTAGGATCGAACCGCACCAGCCAGACATCGCCGGTGCCGCTGCCAGCTACGCTCACCTTGGTACTGGCAAGCTCCAGGCTTGGCCCGCCGGTACCGCGATCGGCCCGGGCGATGGCGGCATCAAGGCTGCGGCGATCATTGCCAATGACGTCGGTGCGACCGTTGATGACGACCTGCGGCGTGGCGACATTTCCGCGCCGGAGGCCACGGGCATAGTCCCACTGCCGCGCCGTGAATTTGGGGGAGGCATAAATGTCTTTCCACCCGAGATAGTCCCAATAGGTCACGCCGAATGACAGGGCGAGAATGTCCGGGCGTCCGGCCAAAGCGTTGAGGTTGGCAGCGGCCGGCGGGCAGGAGGAGCAACCCTGGCTTTGATAGAGTTCAACGACGGTCGGATGCCGGGCATCCGCTGCCTGGCCCGCTGGTGCCAATGTCGCGGAAATCGCAAGGGCAGCAAGGACAGACAGGCGGCGCATCGATCAGTCTCCGATCAGGATATCATCATCCTATTCGCCCGGTGGTACGGGCCGGTTACAATCAGCCGACAAAATTTCTACCAGCGCGTCAGGCGCGGCAAGATAAGGCGCGCTGCACCGATGACGAGCAGCATCGACACGGTGTACCAAACCTCAATATAGAACACGTCATCGTGCGGGCAGTGGAAAACAAACACCGCGGTGCCCCAGCCCGCCGCCGCTAGTCCGGCGGCGTTTGCCGACAGGACCGGATCGGTCGAAGCGCCGCGACGCATCATCAACCCGAAGGCCAGCATCGGGACGACCGACAGGCTGAGAACCCCGCTGACGCAATAAAGTCCGGCCTGCCAGTGCAACCGCTCCATCAGCGGGCCCATCATGTCCATCATGGCATTGATCCCCCAACCGGCGATGATCACCAACAGGATCAGCGGGCCGAGTGATTTGCGGGCGAACGGCGCATTTTGTCCCGGCGCAAAAGACCGAACCGCGATGACCGTGGCGAGCATCGCCACCACCACCGCCGAAGCGAGCTTCCACCACCAGATCGGCTGCGTCATCGCCGCATCGATATCCGGCCGCATGTGGCCGATGCCCAAATAGATACCGAGTTCAGCGACGGCGAGCAGCACCAGCAGGCCGACATCGCGCCACACCCGGGGTCGCCCGACCGGGGTCAGGTCGGCAACAAGACGATCTACCAGTCCGTCAGATTGCATCGTCACCCTCCTGCACATCGCGCGACAGGCGGGACAGGCCGCGGTGAATATTGACCTTGACGAGGCTTGCCGACTGACCTGTGACCGACGATGCCTCCTCAATGCTAAGTCCCTGCAGCTTGACGAGCCGGATCACCTCCGCCTGCGCAGGTTTCAATCCGCCAAGCAGGCGGGTCAGCACATTGGCCGAGGTGACAGCGGTTTCATGGTCAGGCACGGAGATATCTTCGTCCAAGGGTTCGCTTTGGTTACGCCCCATCGCCCGCAATCTGTCGATCCATTTATGGCGGGCCACCGCGGACAGCCACGGGCCGAACGGCCGGGCCGGGTCATAGGTGTGGCGTTTGGTGTGAATCGCGACCAGCGCGTCCTGCACGGCATCATCGACAAAGGACGGCGGCAGGCGGCGCGCATAATAGCGCAGCAGCCAGGGCTGAATCTCACCGAGCAGGCGGCGATAGGCGGCGGCGTCGCCAGCCTGCGCCATTCCCATCCATTGATCCCAGTTGGCCTCGCTCACCGGGGCAGCATAACCGGGGTCCGGCGGCGGCGCTATGCCGCAATGCGGGGTTGCGCCGACACCGGATTGGAAAACTCCAATACGCCGTCGTCAAGCCGCCCGAGCCGAAGCGTGATGATGTCCCGTGCATAATTCTGGTGCAGCTTCCACGGCGCCTTGTTGCCCTGCTTCGGGAAGGCGTCGATGGCACGCTGGACATAGCCGGACGAAAAATCGAGCCAGGGTTCCTCGGTAATCGTCGGATCATTCCGCCGGGGTGTCACCTGGCGCTGGCCGGTCCGCTCCATATGATTGAGCAACCGGCAGACGTAACCGCAGGTCAGATCGCACTTCAGCGTCCATGACGCATTGGTGTAACCGAACGATACCGCCAGATTGGGCACGTTGGAATACATCATGCCCTTATAGGCCAGTGTCTTGCTGAGGTCCGTCGTCACGCCGTCAACCGAAACGGCAAGCCCGCTCAGCAATTGCAGCTTCAGGCCGGTCGCCGTGACGATGGTGTCGGCCTCGATTGTGGCTCCGGAGTTGAGCGCAATCCCGGTCGGCGTGAAATTCTTGATGGTATCGGTGACGACCGAGGCGCGACCGGACTTGATCGCCTCGAACAGGTCGGCATCCGGAACCAGGCACAGCCGCTGATCCCAGACATTGTAGCGCGGGGTAAAATGCGTACCGACGTCATAGTCCGGGCCGAGCGCCTCCTGCACCATGGCAATCACCCGTTCCTTGACCAGTGCCGGTTTGCGGCGGGTAAGGCCGTAGAACCACATGCCGAGCAGCACATTTTTCCAGCGGGTCAGTCCATAAGCCAGCATCGGCGGCAACCAGCGCCGCAACCGGTTGGCCATTGCATCTTCCGCCGGGCGGGACACGACATAGGTTGGCGACCGCTGCAGCATCGTCACATGCGCGGCGGTCTTGGCCATTTCCGGGACCAGGGTCACCGCTGTCGCACCACTGCCGATCACCACGATCCGCTTGCCGCCATGATCGAACCCCTCCGGCCAGAATTGCGGATGGATGATGTCGCCCTGAAACTGCTCAGACCCGGGGAATTCGGGGGCATAGCCCGCCGCATAGTCATAATAGCCGCTGCACATGAACAGGAAATTGCAGGTAAATTTCCGCGCCTCGCCCTGATGGTCGGCGGTCACGGTCCAGCAGGCATCGGCGGTCGACCAATCGGCGCTCTTCACATGGTGTCCAAACCGGATTTTCGGGACGATTCCGTGGTCGCGCGCGGTCTCCCGGACATAGGTGCGGATCGATGGTCCATCAGCAAGCGCTTTGGCGTCGGTCCAAGGCTTGAACGAATAGCCAAGCGTGTACATGTCCGAATCGGACCGGATGCCGGGATAGCGGAACAGGTCCCAGGTCCCGCCGATGGCATCCCGCCCTTCCAAGATGGCATAGGTCCGCCCCGGACAATTGGTCTGCAGGTGGACCGCCGCACCAATCCCCGAAAGCCCGGCCCCCACGATCACCACGTCGAAATGCTCGACCGCCATAGCGCCACCCAATCCGCAATATCCTGATTGCCACTCAATTGCCACAAGCAGCATCCCCCGACGACCTGATGATTGTCGGGGGCGGGGCGCGAAAATAGCGACCTATTTCCCGCGGATTGGCATCAACAGATTTGGCCTGTGGAATGCACCGCCCCTCCCTCAGCTCAAATCGTTGCGCATTGCCTCCCGCAGGATGGCGTTCATGCGGGTTTGGTAGCCTTTGCCGCCGGCTTTCAGCCAGTCGAGCACGTCGGCGTCGAGGCGGATGGTGGTGGATTGCTTGAGCGGGCGGAACATTTTTCTGCGCTGACCGGTCCGCCAATAGGCCGGGTTTGTGTCCATGACGGATGCGTTGTGCCGGGCCTGGTTCTCACCGTCTGTCGCCGATTGTGCGTGCATATCTGCCCCCTTGCGGGTCCGGACGCCGAACCCTGACGCACGCAGTGTCGCCGATGAATCTCCGGCCCGCTACCCGGCCAACCGGACGGGTGGCGGCATGTCCGGATCAGCTGTTGCAGCCGGTCGCCCGCTCACCCCGCGCCCGCGCCGCTGCTACTTCGGCCTTCGCCGCATCGATGTCGGCGCGGAAGTCCGGCGTCCCGGCGATGCGGGCGAAAACCGCGCTGCCGAGCATCCGCCCCGCCATCACGTCGCTCGGGAAATGCACCTGACAGGCGATGCGGTTGTCGCCGACCGAAGTGCCCCATGCCAACGCCTCCGCCGCCCGGTCGGGGGCGATTTCGGCCAGGATCATGCCCCACAGCCAGCCGACGCCAGAATGGCCGCTGGGGTAGGAATGGCCAATGCCCTTCTGGATCACTTCGGCAGGGTAGCATGTGGTCATGCTGGAGTCGGCGACGAAGGGGCGGGCGCGCTGCCAGACCAGTTTCGATTGGTCGCTGGCCGCCGACAGGTCGGCACCGGACCGGGCCAGCAGTTTGAAGAAGCTCGGCGCGGTTTCGGGGGCCAATTTGGTGTCGATGGCGCACATCATCCGGGCCCGGGTTTCGCTGGACCGCAGGTTCCGCTCCGCCAGCGCATTTTTCCAGGCAACCGGGTCGTTCTTGGCCCGGGCCGCTGCCAGCACTTCGCGGTCGGCCTTTTCGGCGAGCGAGCCAGGGGCGGGAGGTTGTGGCAGGTAACGGGCTGCGTCGATGACCCCGGCAGCACCGACATAACCCGGCAGGGGGGCGGCCTGCTGCGCGCCGATGGCCGTTGCGCCAATCACTGCTGCAGCGGCGATCAATCCGGTTTTCAAATCCATTGCGACTCTCCCCGTTTTCGCTAGCATCGATGCACGGCAGACCGGGGTGGGCGCAATCGACTTTTGCGCACTCCCTGTGGCCAGCCGCCAGGTAAGTTGCATTCGGCCCTTGATGTTTCGACCCGGAGCGATGATCTTTCCTTGAAGTTCCTTCGCCCCCTGAAGGTCAGTTTGACGAAAGAGCAGGCGTTTCATGCCGTCATTTGCCCGCGAACTCGAACATAGCCTCCACAATGCGCTGGCCGAGGCGAGCCGCCGCCATCATGAATATGCGACGCTTGAACATTTGCTGCTCGCCTTGATCAGTGACAGCCATGCCTCCGCCGTGATGCGGGCCAGCGGTGTTGATCTGGAGGAGCTGGGCAAGCAAGTCGCGCTCTATCTCGATACCGAACTCGATACGCTGAAGGCCGATGCCTCGGTTGATCCGTCCCCCACCGCCGGGTTCCAGCGAGTGGTGCAGCGCGCCATCCTGCATGTGCAATCCTCCGGCCGGGAGGATGTGACCGGCGCCAATGTGCTGGTCGCGCTGTTCTCGGAGCGGGAAAGCCATGCGGTGTTCTTCCTGCAGCAGCAGGACATGACCCGCTTGGATGCCGTGTCCTACATCAGCCACGGCATCGCCAAGACCCCGGGCCTTGGCGAGACCAAGGCAGTTCGCGGCGCCGACAAGCCCGAAGAGCCGGAGGTGAAGGACGCCAAGAAGGAAAATGTGAAAACCGGCGAAAGCGCGCTGAAGCAGTTCACGGTCAACCTCAACGAAAAGTCAAAACAGGGCAAAGTCGACCCGCTGATCGGCCGGATGGCGGAGGTTGACCGGACGGTGCAGATCCTCTGCCGCCGCTCCAAGAACAACCCGCTTTATGTCGGAGAACCCGGCGTCGGGAAAACCGCGATTGCCGAGGGGCTGGCGCGCAAGATCGTCGAGGGTGACGTGCCGGAGGTGTTGCTGCCCGCTGTCATCTACTCGCTCGACATGGGGGCATTGCTGGCCGGCACCCGCTATCGTGGCGACTTTGAGGAGCGGCTGAAGGCGGTCGTCAACGAGCTTGAGAAGCTGCCCGACGCGGTGCTGTTCATCGATGAAATCCACACGGTGATCGGGGCCGGGGCAACGTCCGGCGGCGCGATGGACGCGTCAAACCTGCTGAAACCGGCGCTCAGTTCCGGGGCGATCCGCTGCATCGGGTCGACGACCTACAAGGAATTCCGCAATCATTTTGAAAAGGATCGGGCGCTGCTGCGGCGGTTCCAGAAGATCGATGTCAACGAGCCGAGCCTGGAGGATACGGTCAAGATCATGACCGGCCTCAAGCCCTATTTCGAGGAGCATCACAAGGTCCGCTATACGCCGGAGGCGATCAAGGCGGCAGTGGACCTGTCGGCCCGCTACATCAATGACCGGAAACTGCCGGACAAGGCCATCGATGTGATCGATGAAGTCGGGGCCTCGCAGATGCTTGTCCCGCTGAACAAGCGCAAGAAGGTGATCACCGTCAAGGAGGTGGAAACCGTCATCGCGACCATGGCCCGTATCCCGGCGAAGTCGGTTTCAACCGATGACAAGCAGGTGCTGGCGACGTTGAACGCCGACCTGAAACGCGTGGTGTTCGGCCAGGATGCGGCGATTGACCGGTTGGCTTCGGCCATCAAGCTCAGCCGCGCCGGACTGCGTGAGCCGGACAAGCCAATCGGCTCCTACTTGTTTTCCGGCCCGACCGGTGTCGGCAAAACCGAAGTGGCGCGGCAGTTGGCCTCCATCCTCGGCATTCCGCTGCAGCGCTTCGACATGTCGGAGTATATGGAGCGGCATTCGGTCAGCCGGTTGATCGGCGCGCCGCCCGGCTATGTTGGCTTTGATCAGGGCGGGCTGCTGACCGATGCAGTTGATCAACAGCCGCATTCGGTGCTGCTGCTCGACGAGATCGAGAAAGCCCACCCCGATCTGTTCAACATCCTGTTGCAGGTGATGGACAATGGCAAATTGACCGATCACCACGGCAAGACCGTCGATTTCCGCAACACCATCCTCATCATGACCACCAATGCCGGGGCGGCCGATATGGCGCGGGAAGGCATCGGCTTTGGCGCGAGCGGCCGGGAGGGCGAGGACGAGGAAGCTATCAAGCGGATGTTCACCCCGGAATTCCGCAACCGGCTCGATGCCATTGTCGCGTTCGATTATCTGCCGCCGTCGGTGGTTGCGATGGTGATCGACAAGTTCGTGCTGCAACTCGAACTGCAACTGGCCGACCGGGAGGTGCATATTGCCCTCGACGACGAGTCAAAGGCTTGGCTGATCGAGCGCGGCTACGACAAGATGTACGGTGCCCGCCCGATGGCGCGGCTGATCCAGGAAAAGATCAAACAGCCGCTTGCCGAGGAATTGCTGTTCGGCAAGCTCATCCACGGCGGCGAAGTGCGGGTCCACCTGAAAGACGGCAACCTCGCCTTCGAAGTCACCGCAGCCGCCCCGAAGCCCAAGCGCGGGCCGAAGAAGAAGGTGCCGGAGGCGGTTTAGAACCGCTTTTGTGCGGTTGGCACAAGTGAACGCTCATTGGAGCGGGCGAAGGGAATCGAACCCTCGTCGTAAGCTTGGGAAGCTTCTGCTCTGCCATTGAGCTACGCCCGCATGGTGTGGCAGATGCCATAGGCGCGGGCAGTGGGTCAACGGGGGCAGCGGCGAATGGGCAGTTATGATGTTTTGATCGTGGGCGCGGGCCACGGCGGGGCGCAGGCGGCGGTGGCGCTGCGCCAGCAGGGCTTTGCCGGATCGGTCGCTATGGTCGGCGACGAGCCGGACCTGCCCTATGAGCGTCCGCCGCTGTCCAAGGACTATCTGGTTGGCGAGAAGGCGTTCGACCGGATGTTGATCCGCCCGGCGGCGTTCTGGGCGGAGCGCGAGGTGACGATGCTGACCGGGGCACGGGTGGTCGGTGTCGATGCGGCGACGCGCCGGGTGACGACCGACGGAGAGGGCCGGATCAGCTACGGCACGCTGATCTGGGCCACCGGCGGGGCGCCGCGCTGCTTGACCTGTCCGGGGCATGATCTTGCAGGGGTCCATGCCATAAGAACCCGGGCCGATGTTGACGCACTGGTCGGCGAACTTCCCGGCGTGACCCGCGTCGTGGTGATCGGTGGCGGCTATATCGGGCTGGAGGCGGCGGCGTCGCTGTCGAAACTCGGCAAGCAGGTGACGGTGCTGGAGGCGCTGGACCGGGTGCTGGCGCGGGTGGCGGGCGAACCGCTGTCCCGGTTTTTCGAGGCCGAGCACCGGGCGCACGGCGTGGCAGTGGAGCTTGGTGTCGGGGTGACGGCGCTGGAAGGGCAGGATGGCCGGGTGACCGGCGTTCGACTGGCGGACGGGGCGCTACTTCCGGCGGATATGGTCATCGTGGGTATTGGCATCATTGCGGCGGTGGAGCCGTTGCTGGCCGCCGGTGCAGCGGGGGGCAACGGCGTCAACGTCGATGACCACTGCCGGACCAGCCTGCCCGACATTTATGCGATTGGTGACTGCGCCGCACACCACAACCGCTATGCTGACGGGACGCATATCCGGCTGGAGTCGGTGCAAAATGCCAATGATCAGGCGACGACCGCAGCGCGGGCGATTTGCGGGCAGCCGCAGCCCTATGATGCGGTGCCGTGGTTCTGGTCGAACCAATATGATCTGCGCCTGCAGACTGTTGGGCTGTCCGGTGGATTTGACCAGACTGTGCTGCGCGGCGACATGTCGGCGCGGAGTTTTTCGCTCATTTATCTGAAGGCCGGGCGGGTGATTGCGCTCGATTGCGTCAATGCCACCCGGGACTATGTGCAGGGCAAGGCGCTGGTGGCCGGCGGATTGCGGATTGACCCGGTCCGGTTGGCGGATGCGGAGATGCCGCTCAGGAGTTTGATTGCCTGACCGGGCAGCCTGCTGGCATTGCAGGTCCAGCGGCGACGTGCGACGAAGGTGGATGGATGAACTTCCCGACGATGCGGGCACTGCCAAAATATCGCGGCAGGGACGCATCGCGCGTATTCTGAAGACTCTGGGTCCGGGACTTGTCACCGGCGCAGCCGACGACGATCCCAGCGGTATCGGCACCCATAGCCAGGTTGGGGCACAATTCGGTTACGGGCTGGCCTGGACCTTTGTCCTGAGTTTCCCGCTGATGGTGGCGATCCAGCAAATCGCTGCGGAGATCGGCCGGGTAACGGGGGCGGGAATTGCCCGCAACCTGCGTCGACATTATCCGCGCCCAGTCTTGTGGTTCATGGTGACGTTGTTGCTCGTTGCCAACATCGTCAACCTCGGGGCCGACCTCAGCGCGATGGGCGCAGCGCTGGCGTTGCTCGCCGGCGGCAATGCCGGTCTTTATACCCTGTTATTTGGTATCCTGTGCATCGTGATTGAGGTTGCGCTCAGCTATCCCCGCTATTCCTCAATGCTCAAATGGACGACGTTGTCACTGTTCACCTATGTCGCCGTTGTCATGGTGGCCAAGGTGCCTTGGGAGCGTGCACTTCGTTCGCTGGTTGTGCCCGAAATACAATGGACAGCGGCCTACGCCACCGCGCTGGTTGCAATCCTTGGGACAACGATCAGCCCGTATCTGTTTTTCTGGCAGGCCGGTCAGGAAATCGAAGAGCAACACCGGCACCATGCGAAACCGCTGTGCATCACGCCCAAAGATGCCGGTCCCGAGCTGGCACGCATTCGGATGGACACACTTGTGGGCATGGGTTTCAGCACGCTGGTATCCCTTGCAATTGTGTTTGCGACAGCGGCGACGCTGAACGCGCATGGGGTCTTTGATATCACGACCTCGGCACAGGCCGCCGAGGCGCTTCGGCCGATTGCTGGCCAGTTCGCCTTTGCGATGTTCGCACTCGGCATCATCGGCACGGGCCTGTTGGCCGTGCCGGTGCTCGCGGGATCGGCGGCCTATGCTGTTACCGAAATGGTCGGCGTCGCCGGAAGCCTTGACGCCAAGCCGCTGGACGCGCGCCTGTTTTATGGCACGATCGGCGTGACGACACTGGCAGGAGCCTCGCTCAGCGCGGTTGGGATTGATCCGGTGCGGGCACTTTATTGGGCAGCGGTGATCAACGGCATATTGGCTGTGCCGCTGATGGCCGTGATGATGCTGATTGTACGCAATCCTCGGGCGATGGGCCGGTTGACCTTGCCGTTGGGGTCAACTCTACTCGGGTGGGCAGCGACCTTCGTGATGTTCGCAGCCACGCTGATCTTCTTTGCGTTTATGCTTTGGCAGCGAGGGGGAGGGTCAGCGTGATTGGGCGGCATCGGATCGGCTGGTCAGGGCGGGCCAGAATTGATCGACGCCGGCACCGCATACCGACCGACCGAGGCGTTCGGACCAGTAGCGCGTGTTTCCGCAGGTTGAGGTCCAATCGCTCAGTCTGACGGTGAACCTGTGCAGCGGGTGGTCGCGGGTGAACCCGATGGCGCCATGGACCTGGTGGGCAATGGCGACCCCCGCAACTGCGGCGAGGTTGGCGCGCAGCTTTGCGGCGGCGATTTCGAACCCTGCCTCACCGGTGTCGAGAGCCTGAGCGGCGGCTTGCCCTGCGGCATTGGCGGCGGCGGCTTCGGAGGCGAACACGGCGAGCGATTGCTGCACCGCCTGCAGCTTGGCCAGCGGCTTGCCGAACTGAACGCGGGTGTTGGCATGGTCAACCGATAGCGCCAGCGCTGCATCCAGCGCCCCGGCGATCTGGGCGACGATGGCGAAGGCGCGGTGATCCGGGGTCGGCTCCGGCAGGAGGAACGACGCTTCGGCACAGTGCGCGCCCGCAAGCCGCAGCACGGCATAGGCGTCCCGCCAGCTGCCCCCGAAGCCACCGGCGCTTTCCGGAACCATCAACAGATCGAGACCGGCAGCGCGCATCGCCGCCGCGTCCGCTCCGCTGGCGAACAGCCGTTCCGCTGTGGCAAGCACATCGCTCACCGGAGGCCCATCCCGCGCGCAATAATGCCGCGCAGCACTTCGCGGGTGCCCCCACGCAGCGAGAAACTGGGGGACACCAGCAGCAGATGGCGCAACACCCGCTGCAAGGGGGCGGGGTCATCGCTGTCGCCAAGCAACGCCTGCACGGCGACCGGCAATGCCTGTTCAAAGCTGTTGCCAAGGTCCTTGACCACCGCAGCTTCGGTTCCCGGGTCCTCTCCGGCGGCGAGTTTGGCGGCGGTCGACATCGACATCTGGCGCAAGGTCCAAAGCTCTGCCGTGAACCGGCCGATCAGTGCCGCGAGGGCCGGGGCCGGGTTTGGCCCTGCCGCCCGCAGCAACTCGACGACCAGCGCATGGCTGGATAGATAGCGCTCCGGCCCGGAGCGTTCGAGCGCCAGTTCCGCCGTCACCTGCCGCCAGCCGTCCCCTTCGGTGCCGACCAGCGCGTCCGGGGGCAGCAGCACATCGTCAAAAAACACCTCATTGAAGTCATGGTTTCCCGCCAGGTCGACAATCGGGCGGACGGTGACGCCGGCGCTGTCCATCGGGATCAGCAATTGGCTGAGTCCCGCCTGCCGCTCCGAACCCGGTTCAGTGCGGACGAGGGCCAGCATGACATGCGCATTGTGGGCGCCAGAGGTCCAGACTTTCTGGCCATTAACCCGCCAGCCTTCGGGTGTCCGCCGCGCCGCTGTGCGGACGCTGGCCAGATCGGACCCTGCCCCCGGTTCGCTGAGGCCGATACAGGCGTAGAGCGCGCCCACCGCCATGCCGGGGAGGTAGCGCTGGCGCTGCGCCTCCGTCCCATAGCGCAGCAGCAGCGGGCCGGTCTGACGATCTGCGATCCAGTGCGCCCCAACCGGTGCACCGGCGGCCAGCAATTCCTCCAGCACCACATAGCGTTCGAGCGGGTGGCGGTCATGGCCGCCGTAGCGCTTGGGCCAGATCATCCCGACAAAGCCGGCCTGTCCCAACGCCCGTGAAAACGCCGGGTCCGACACCGACCAGCAATTGGCGCGCAACACCGGGTCGGCGGATGGCGGATTGGCCAGCAGAAACGCCCGGACCTCACGGCGCAGGTCCGCCACGCCGGGCGGCGGCACAAATTCACGGGCGTTGAACACGGACATCGGCGGGACTGTGGATCAACCCGGCCCGTGCGTCACCCCCGCAGAAATTGAGGGGGGAGCGTTTCTGTTCTCAAGAAACCGGATAGCCGAGCGACTGCGACAGCACTTCGGTCATGCGGCTGCGGGCGAGGGCGCAGACTTGCTTGCGGTCGGCGAGGGCCGCCGGGTCAAACGGATCGAGGAAATGCACATGGACGTCATAGCTGCCGGGCCGGGTGAAGGCGCGCCAGGCGCTTTCCCAACCGGTTTCCTCCCCCAACCAGGCGATATCCGGACCGGCCGCGCCGAAGTCCAGCAACACCGGCTGGATCAGCATCGGCTTGGGCGGCGGGGCCAAGGTTGCAAACAAGGACTGTTTGAACGGTAGCAGCCCGCGACCGTCCGAGGTCGTCCCTTCCGGAAACAGCGTCACCGACCAATTCTCGGCAATGGCCTCGCGGAGTTCGGTGACTTGCGCCGCGACATTCTGCTTGTCGGTGCGGCTGACAAAGATGGTGCGGTTGAGGGTTGCGAGCCAGCCGATCACCGGCCAGGCCCGCACCCCGTCCTGCGCGACAAAGGCGGTGCCGGTAATCCCGCCGAGGATCGGAATATCGTGCCAGGACAGATGGTTGGCGACAAAGAACACATCATGGCGCAGCGGAATGCCGTGGACCTGAACCTTGGCCCCCAACGCCCGCGCCGCGATCCGGAGGAACAACATCGCCCAGGGCGACGGCAGTTTCAGCACATGCCAGAGCAGGTGCAGCGGCAGCAGTACCGCCAGCGGAATGCCGATCCAGATCAGCCGGATGGCAGCCAGCAGATAGGCCTGCGGGTCGGCCTTGGGGAGGGAGATCGAAAGCGCAGTCATGGCCGTCCCTTCATGACGTCGCCCGGTGAATGCGGCGATGACTGAAACACATAACGTCCCTTATGTGACGTGGCCGTGACGGCGCAAGCACGCCGGGGTCTGCCCGCCCATCACGGGTCCGGAAATAACAACGGGTTGGCGCGTCGCGCCGGGTTGCCTATTCCTGTGCGGAGATTTTCTTCCGGGGGTGCGAACGGCATGACCAACTTCATCGAAACCGAACGGCAGGGCCGCATCGCAATTCTGCGGATGAACAAGCCCGACACGTTGAACGCCATCGGAGAGCGGCAGGACTGCGACGATTTTGTCGCCGCGATTGAGGCGATTGGTGATGATACCGGGGTCAGCGTCGCGATCCTGACCGGCAATGGCCGGGCATTCTGTTCGGGCGGCAACCTGAAGGGCATGAAGACGCGCACCGGCATTGGCCCGATGGAGCAGCCCGATTCCACCCGCACCAATTATCGGCGCGGGGTGCAGCGCATCACCCGCGCCCTGATGGAGACCGAGGTGCCGATGATCGCGGCGGTCAACGGCCATGCCATCGGCCTTGGCAATGATCTGGCCTGCCTGTGCGATGTGCGGATCGCGTCCGACGCCGCGAAATTTGCCGCGAGTTTCATCAAGGTCGGCATTGTGCCGGGCGACGGCGGGGCCTGGGCGCTGTCACGGGTGCTCGGCTATTCCAAGGCGGCGGAATTGTTCCTGACCGGCGACCCGTTCGACGCGCAGGCGGCGCTGGCGATGGGGCTGGTTTCGAAGGTGGTTCCGTCGGAGGATTTGATGCCCGCCGCCCTCGCCCTCGCCGCCCGCATCGCCGCCAACCCGCCCCGTGCGCTGCGCCTGACCAAGCGCCTGCTGCGGGAGGCGCAGAATCTGCGGATGAATGACGTGCTGGAATTGTCCGCAGCGTTTCAGGCGATTGCGCATGAGACGTCGGATCACCGGGAGGCAGTGGACGCGTTCCTGGAGAAGCGGCCTGCGGTGTTTACTGGGGAGTAGGGGGGATTGGGACCCATGGCTTCGGCAATTTTGCTGCGGGTGACCATTTGACATTGGTCAATAAATTGTCCAATGTCGGAATATGCAGACAGTCACCTATTCTGAAACCCGCGAGAATCTCAAATCGGTGCTCGACAAGGTCGTGGCCGACCGCGCGCCGGTGATGATCACCCGCCAGAACGGCGAGAATGTCGTGATGATCTCCGCCAGCGAGTGGAGCGCGATGGACGAGACCAACTACCTGCTGGCCTCGCCTGCCAATCGCAAACGTCTGCTTGACGGCATCGAACGCATGAACGCCGGACTCGGAGAGGCGCATGAGCTTATCAAGCCGTGAGGCTTGTTTTCGATGAAGAAGCATGGCGGCAATATGTCGACTGGCAGCGCCACGATCTGAAAATCCTCGAACGGCTCAACGACCTGATCGAAGAATGTTCCCGCCACCCGTTCACCGGGACGGGCAAGCCGGAGCCGCTCAAACAGGACTTGCGGGGCTGGTGGTCGCGCCGGATCACCCGTGAGCATCGCCTGATCTACCGGGTGCGCGGTAGTGGCAACGAGCAGGCCCTCGAAATCCTCTCCTGTCGATATCATTATTGAATAGCGTGGGCTGCGCCTGGAACTCGCTCTGTCCCCAGAATTACTGATATGTTGGCCGTTTTTGGTCGCTCGATATTACTCAATGCCGCCAAGCCACCGTAACAATCAAATTCTCGCCCGCAACGACGAGATAGACGTTGCGGTAGCGCTCCTGCCCCGCGATTGCGGGACCCATGTATCGGGCGTATCTTTTCCAGGTCGCTTTGGTGAAGCTGTATGATCTGCACTCGCCTCCCAAATGCCGCTCCTCGCCAAAGTCGATCAAAGCATCGATGATGAACTGCGGGACACATCGGTCAGCCTGCCGTCGTTGTCCATGCCGGGTGGAATGAGCGGTGCCGCGGCCTGTGAGAGCACTTGCGCAGAATGGATTGTTGTTCATGGCGCTCCCCCCTACTCGGTCACATCAATAAGGAGATCGCCCAGCAGCTCATCGACCCTTTTGTCGTGCTGCGCTTTTTCCTCGAGCATCCAGGCCAGTCGGGCCTCTTCGGAATCGGGAGCGCGCAAGTTTTTCGGAAGCCGTGCGAGCGGAACGGCACCTGACAGGATCGCCCTAGCCAGTTCCTCGTGGTCCTGCGCGATGACCAACGCCTCCTCATTGCCAATGTCGTAGCTGGGGCTTCGCCACACCGGCCACGCGTCGAGTGAAGGCGCATCATCGTCCTCGCGTTTCACCGCATCCATGCGTCGCTTGAGATGGCCCACGAAGGGGTTGTCGCATTCTCCGTCGTAATCCCGAGGCAAGAAGGCATCTTCGATGCTTTCGCTCTCGAGTATATAGGAGGCGCGAAGATCCCTCTTCCTGATCGAGGCTTCTTCGTGGGTCTCCACATCTTCTGCTGGCCAGTCGTGCAGAAACCTGCCGCCTAGGTGCGAAAAATCACGACCCATTTCGGCCAGCGCAGCGCGCCTGGCGCCGAGTTCAGCAATCCGGCGACTGCGTTCAAGCAGACTTTCCCGCGCCACGAGGTCAAACAGGAGCGGTGCTAATTCGAGGATGGTTTCGCGAGTTTCGTTGTAGCGCATGGCCACGAGCTCCAGAGCGTTCTGCGCTGCGCTTGAGATGCTGAGGTCAAGGGGCGCGCGATCGTCGAACCAGCTACGGCCCTGGTCAGGCTCGGGAGGTGTGAAAAGGTGCTCGTGCTGGCACTTCAGGGCTCTCGCCAGCCTCTTGACCGTTTCGGCGCGGGTGGCGCCGGGTTTTCCGTTTTCAATGCGGGTGATCGTAGCGCGGCCAACGCGAGCTGCATCGGCCAACGCTTCGGCTGTCAGTCCAGCTTCGTTGCGCAGGAACTTCAATTTTTCTGGGTTGATGGTGCTCATAACGTCCTCCTGCCCCAATAATGAGCCATTCAGAAGCAAAGACAACGATCATCTGCGCCTCATTTGCGCCTTTAGGAAGCGCGTTGACCCTAAAATTGGACGGCTAAGGATCGCTCTATGAGCCGAAAAGATTGGCATTTCGATCTTTTATGGGATCATCTGCCCTCCAAAGTTGATCCATTGGCTCATAGGCGGAAGTTCCGGGGATTACCGTGACAGTATACACAATTAACTTCGTCGGAATCCCCCTACCTCGCCACAGCCTTCGCCATTTCATACACCGCCAGCGCCCTTGCCCTTGCTGCGGTGTGGTCGATGATGGGGTGGGGGTAGGTTTCGCCTAGTTTGACGCCGGCTGCAAGCAGGGTCATCGAGTCGGCCTCCCACGGGCGGTGGATGAGGTCGGCGGGCATGGCGGCGAGTTCGGGGATCCACTTGCGAACATAGCTGCCGTCGGGGTCGAATTTCTCGCCCTGGGTCACTGGTGCAAAAATCCGGTTATAGGGCGATGAATCGACGCCCGACCCCATGATCCACTGCCAGCCGAGCGCATTGTTGCCGAGGTCGGCATCGACCAGCGTGTCCCAGAACCAGGCAAAGCCGTCGCGCCAATCGCCGAGCAGATGTTTGACCAGAAACGAGGCGGCGATCATCCGCACCCGGTTGTGCATCCAGCCCGTCGCCCACAACTCCCGCATCCCGGCATCGACAATCGGGTAGCCGGTCTGGCCGCGCTGCCAGATGCCGAGGTCGTCGCGGCGGTGCGGGAAATGATCGAACTGGGCGCGCGATGGCCGCTCGTGATAGTCCGGGAACTGATCGATCAGGCCGGTGGCGAAGTCGCGCCAGCCAATTTCCCGCAAATAGGGCTCGGCCTGTGTGCCAACGGCACCCTCCACCGCATGCCAGACCTGCGCGGGCGAGAGTTCCCCATAGTGGAGGTGCGCGGACAGGTGAGATGATCCGAGTTTACCGGGCAGATTGCGGTCGGTGTCATAGTCGGCTGCCACGTCGAGGAACCGGCCAAGCTGCGCCCCGGCCCCGCGCTCCCCCGGTGTCCACCAATCGGCAAAGCCGGCGGCCCAGTCCGGATTGGTGGGGAGCAGCTGCCAATCCGCAAGCGTGTTGCCTGCCGGCGCGTTGGTGGCCAGCGTCATCCGGGTCGGGGCCGGGATCGGTGGTGGCGGGGGCATCATCCGTTGCAGCGTCCGCCACCACGGCGTGAAAATCCGGTAGCGCCCGCCGTCGCCGGAGCGGACGAGGGACGGCGGCGCGAGAAGGACACCATCGTGCAGCGTCAGCGGGCCGGCCGCCGCCACCTCCGCCTGCTGCACCTTGGCCCAGGGTTCATAATGTTCCAGCGCGTGGACGTGGGTTGCTCCGGTTTGTTGGGCAAGATCGGCAATCACCGACCCGGCGCGCCCACGCAGCAGGATCAGTCTGGCCCCGAGCTTGCGCAGGTCGGCATCGAGCGCCAGCAGACTGTGATGTAGCCACCAACGCTGCGCCGCGCCGGTTCGCCACCGTGCTGGCGTCTCGTCGTCGAGGACAAACACCGGCAAAACCGGTCCCGCAGCGCAGGCGGCAGCAACGGCCTGCTGGTCGGTCAGGCGGAGGTCCTGGCGGAACCAGATGATCGAGGGAGGGGACATGGCGCGCTGCTAGCGCGGCTGGACCCAATCCACCACTATCGAAGCTGCGGGAGGGGGGGAGACGGCCTATCCCTTGACCCAGTTTTTGATCGGCGTCTGGGTGCATTTGTTGAGATTATGGATCGGGCCGTAGAGGCTGTGGCCAACGAAATAGACCGCATTGGCCGGGATTTTCGTGCCCTGCGGGATGGTCCAGCTCATCAGTTTTCCGGGCGCGCCGACCGGTTCCATCACGACATGGCCGGTATCACGGAACCCCCGGCAATCGCCGCCAAGGTCACCTGCGCCCGCATCGTCAGCGGTGCCGGGTGCGCCGACTTCAAGGCCCCAATGGATCATATACATCGTGATCCCCGCCGCCGCGCCGTCGAGGGGTTTGCCGTCGGGTCCGATCGCCGCCCGCATGGTGATGGTGCCACCGATGGTCTCAGCAGGATCAGTATCTTCAAAGACGATTGAGCCGGGTGCCGGGCCATAGTTCGGGGACGGTGGCTTCGGGAAGGACGCCAGCCGGGCCTTGACCGCGGCTTCATCCATCTGCGGCGCGGGCGCGGCGTGATGGTCATGGTTCTGCGCCAGGGCGGCGACGGCCAGCGCCGAAATGCCAAGGCCGATTGCCACCTGAACTGCCCGACGTCCCCGCATATTGTCCTCCGCTGAATGAGTTCGCCGGGAGTTATGAGCGGCGGCGGCTCGGGGTGTCAACGCCGCCTTTTGGTCCATATTTCGGTCGGCCGGCCGAAGATGCCGGGGCCTGCAACCCGTCCAGTTGGCCGGATTGCGGGGCGTCCGGGGCAATGCGATACTGTGGACCGGGCGACTTTTTTGCGGGGGCAGGATTGATGAGATTCGCGGGATTGAGGCTGTTCGTCCTGATGACCTTGGCCCTCGCGGTTCCGGCCCAGGCGCGATGGCTGGTGGCGGAGACAGAACATTTTCGGGTGTATAGCGAGGGCAGCGAGAAAGGCCTGCGCAAGGTTGGCGATGCGCTGGAGGGGTATTGGGCTCTGCTCAGGGATTTGACCGGCGTCACCGAGACAGAGGCGCAACCCCGTCTGGATATTTACCTTCTGCCAGATATCCGTGCGATGCGTGAGATTTTGCCGGGGGTCACCAACATCGGCGGTGCCTATGCGACGGCCGGGACCAAAAGTCTGGCGATCGCGATGGAAACATCGGGTTATTCGGACACACTGAGTATCCAGCCGTTGTTTCACGAAGTCGCGCATCACTTCATGTTCCAGAACCGGATGGCCGCCTACCCGACCTGGTATGTCGAAGGGTTTGCTGAATATATGGAGACGGCCACGATCAGCGATGCGCGGATCACGGTCGGCAACGTCAACCCCGGAATCGCCTATACGCTGAACTCCCAGCCCTGGGTCGATGCAACCTCGTTTTTCACCCGCAAGACCATCAATTCAAAGGACAGTGATTTCGGGATTTTCTACGCGCAAAGCTGGCTGACGGTGCATTATATGTTCCGGAACCCGACCAAGGCGGCCGGCATCCGCGCCTTTCTGGAAAAGGCCAATCAGGGCAAGGGCGATGCCGCCGCTTTTCAGGCCGCGTTCGGTACCGACTATGCCGGGTTCAAACAGGAATTGCGCAAATATCTCTCCAGCTCCAACATCACCATGTCGCGGTACAATCGGCGCGGTGGTGGGACGGCAGCGCAGGTTGCCATCCGAACGCTCCCGCCGTCCGCCGATGATCTTTTGCTGCCGCAGGCGCGGCTCCGGCTTGGGGTGCGGCAGGCTGACAAGGCCGCGTTTCTGGACAAAATTCGACGCGGAGTCGCCAAGTATCCGGATGACAGTTTCGCCCGGTTGGTTTCGGCCCATACTGAGACCGAACTTGGCGATGCGAAAACCGGCATGGCCATGCTCGATGCGTTGCTGGCGGTCGAACCCGGCAATGCCGAATTGCTGTCGCTGCGCGGGGTTGCTGCCCTCCGCAACAATGACACGGCGATGGGACGCCGCCTTCTCGCCCGCGCCCACAAGCTGAACCCGGTCGATGCCACACCGCTCTTCCACTACGGCATGAGCTTTGCCGCAAATGAAGCCAAACCCAGCGCCAACACGCTGAATGTTCTGCGGCTCGCCGCGAGCCTTGCTCCGCAAGCTCCGTCCGTCAGCATGTCGGCTGCCTCAGTGTTACTGCGCGCCAAACTTCCTGATGAAGCGATCAGTCTGCTCGCGCCGGTTGCCAACAGTCCACACGGCGGCGGGGCGGCGTCTGCCGCGCAGCAGATGATTGAGCGGGCGAAAGCCGGACGGACGATGGACCCGATTGAAGTTGTCGATATGGAGGAATAGCGATTGGGCCTACCGGTTTGGAAACAGCATTGCGCCGCTCGGGTGGTTTCGGGCGTATATCGTGCAGGCGGTGGTGGAATGGAGCGGCAATGAAGTCCCACAAACTCGGTGCTGTGGTTGCCATCTGCGCAATGCTGTCAGCCTGCGGCGGCGGCGGGGCAGGCAGCGCGCCCACCGCCGGGACCAACACCGGGGCCTCGACCACGCCGCCCGTCAACACCACCTGTTCGCTCCGCAGCCGTCAGGACTGGGCGGCCGACCAATTGAACGAATGGTATCTGTTCCCCGAAACCCTGCCCGCCGTGTTCAACCCGGCCGGGTTTGCGACGGTGTCGGACTATGTCGATGCGCTGACCTCGGTGGCGCGCGGGCAGGGGCGCGACCGGTTCTTCACCCACCTGACATCGATTGCGGAGGAAAGCGCCTTTTTCGCGTCCGGCTCCAGCGCCGGCTTCGGCATCCGGCTGTCGGCCAGCGCGGCGCAACAGCGGGTATTTGTGTCGGAGGCGTTTGAAGGTGCGCCGGCACTTGCCGCCGGGATCGACAGGGGCACCGAGATTCTGGCGGTCGGGACCAGCGCCGGGGACCTTCGGACGGTCAGTTCGATCATTGCAGCCGAGGGGACGGCGGGAGTCACTGCCGCGCTTGGCCCCAGCACCGCCGGGACCAACCGGCTGCTGCGGGTGACGGACACGCGCGGCGTCCGTGACTTAAGCGTCACCAAGGCGGAGTTCGATCTGCCGCCGGTTTCATCCCGTTACGGTGCGCAGGTGATCAATGATGGCGGCCGCCAGGTCGGCTATGTCAATCTGCGGACCTTCATTTCGACCGCTGACCCGGCGTTGCGCACCGCCTTTGCCCAGTTTCGCACGATGGGGATCACCGACGTCATCGTCGATTTTCGCTACAATGGCGGCGGGCTGGTCTCCACCGCCGAGTTGATGGGAGATTTGCTCGGCCGGGACCGGGCCACCTCCGACGTGCTGAGCTTCACCACTTTCCGCGCCAGCAAATCCGCCGAGAATGAGACCCGGTTGTTTCGCCCGCAGGCGCAATCCATAGCCCCGACCCGGATCGCGTTTATCGGGACTGGTGGCACCGCATCCGCCAGCGAATTGGTGATCAACGCGTTCATCCCCTATCTGCGCAGCAACATGGCGCTGATTGGCACCAACACCTTCGGCAAACCGGTTGGACAAATCGCGCTCGACCGGCCCGCCTGTGATGACCGGCTGCGGGTGGTGGCGTTCGCAACGCAGAACAGCGCGCGGCAAGGGTCCTACTTCACCGGCCTGGGGGCGGTGGTCGAGGCCAGTTGCCAGGCGACCGACGACATCACCCGACCGTTGGGGAACCCGCAGGAAGCCTCCACCCGGGCCGCGCTGGATTTTCTGGCCGGGCGCAGCTGCACCCGGATCAGCGTCGGCGAACAGGGCAGCCTTGCCGCGCGCACTGACGGACCCCGCGAGCTGTTGTCGCCTCGACAACCAACGACGATGCAGCGGGAAGTGCCGGGCGCGTTTTGATGCCGGATTATTTGTTGTTGATGCACGATGATGTGCCGGACTCCGGGTCAAACGTTAGCGACGCGGCCTGGGAGGCCTATTTCAGCCATCTCGGCCAATCCGGGCGGTTCCGGGGCGGCAGTTCAATCGGAGCAGGTGTCTGCGTCCGGAAATATGGCCCCGTGCCGGCGGTTGCCGGACATTTGATCGGCTTCATTCGGGTCTGCGCTGAAAATATCGAGGGGGCACGCGCATTGGTGTCGGGCAACCCCGTGTTTGAAGCGGGCGGTACGGTTGAAATCCGAGAGCTTCCCGAAGACGAATAGCGCTCTGCGTTGACGGCCCCGGCCCGCCACGGCAAAGCAGCGAGCATGAAACGGACCAGCGGACAGAATCGCGAAATCACCAAAACCTGGCGGCCAGCCACCCGCGCGGTGCGCGGCGGGACGGCCCGCTCAGACTACGGCGAAACGTCGGAGGCGATCTTCCTGACGTCGGGCTTTTGCTATGATGATGCCGAGGAAGCGGCGGCGCGGTTCCGGGGCGAACGTCCGGGCATGACCTATTCGCGGCTGCAGAACCCGACGGTGCAAATGCTGGAGGAGCGGCTCTGCCTGCTGGAAGGGGCGGAGGCTTGCCGGGCGCAGACGACTGGCATGGCGGCAATGACGGCGGCGCTGATGTCCACCGTTTCCGCCGGGGATCACGTGGTGGCGGCAAAGGCGGCCTTTGGCTCCTGCCGGGTACTGATCGACAGCATCCTGCCGCGCTTCGGGGTCGAGACCACAACGGTTGACGGTGCCGATGTCGATGCCTGGGCCAAGGCGCGACGCCCCAACACCAAGGCGTTTTTCTTTGAGACACCGGCCAATCCAACGCTGGATGTGATCGACATCCGGGCGGTCTGTGATCTCGCCCATGACGCAGGCGCGCTGGCGATTGTCGACAATGCCTTTGCCTCACCAGCCCTGCAACGGCCGATGGAATTCGGCGCCGATATCGTTGCCTATTCCGCGACCAAGCATATGGACGGGCAGGGCCGGGTCCTTGCGGGCGCCGTGCTCGGCACCGAGAAATGGGTGCAGGATACCCTGCTTGCGTTCACCCGGCATACCGGGCCGAACCTGTCACCTTTCAACGCCTGGGTGATCCTGAAAAGTCTGGAAACGCTTGATCTGAGGGTCCGGAAGGCCAGCGAGAATGCGCTCGCGGTGGCGGCGTTTCTGGAAACGCGGGTGCCGCGCATTTTATACCCGGCGCTCGCCAGCCATCCGCAGCATGCGCTGGCCATGCGCCAGATGGATGCGGGCGGGACGATCATGGCGCTGTTTCTGGAGGGTGGCCGTCCGCAGGCTCACGCCTTGCTGGATGCGCTTGAACTGGTCGACATCTCCAACAATGTCGGGGATTCGCGCAGCCTGATGACCCATCCCGCCTCCACCACCCATGCCAGCGTGTCCGCCGAGGCGCGGGAGGAGATGGGGATTACCGAGGGGATGTTGCGGCTATCGGTCGGGCTGGAAGATGCCGCCGATGTCATTGACGATCTGGACGCGGCGTTGACGAGCATTGGGTTGTGAAAATCCTGTTTCCCTATTTTGCGACGACGCGCGGCGTGACGGTCCGCGTCAACCCGAGCTACCTGCCCGATCAGTCCGATCCGGCGAGCGGGCGCTGGGTGTGGTCCTACCATATCCGGCTGGAGAATGACGGGCATGAGGCGGTGCAACTGATCCGGCGGCATTGGATCATCACCGATGCACGCGGGCGGGTTGATGAGGTCGAGGGGCCCGGCGTTGTCGGGGAACAGCCGCTGATCGAGCCGGGCCGGTCCTTTGACTATGTGTCCGGCTGCCCGCTGCCAACCGCGTCGGGGACGATGCGGGGCAGTTACAAGATGGTGTGCGACGGTGAACAGTTCGATGCCGCCATCCCGCCGTTCAGCCTCGACAGCCCGATGGGGCGGGGTCGGCTGAACTAAATGACAGTGCCGCAGGCGACCCCATCCGCTATGGGTTGCATATGACTACGCAAATTCCGGACGGATTCATCGAACTGCCGTTCAAGACCGGCTTTGTCGGGGTCAACGGCCCGCTCTATTGCCGGGTGGTGGACGGGGAACTGTGGCTCGGGTTTCGGGTCGAGGAGCGGCATTGCAACCCGATGGGCATCTGCCACGGCGGCATGATGGCCTTGTTCGCCGACATGCAGTTGCCCTTTGCCGCGCGGATGCAGGCCGGGCTTGCCGACCGGTTCATGCCGACGATGAGCCTGACCACCGACTTTCTGGCAACCGCGCCGCTCGGCTGCTGGGTGGAGGGGCAGACCCAGGTGCTGCGCAAGACCCACAAGACCCTGTTTGCCCAGATGCTGGCAACCGCCGACGGCGAGCCATGTCTGCGCGCCAACGGTATCTTCAAGATCGGCCCCGTCGTGCCATTCGGCGGCGCCATGGAACGCCTGCTGAAGGGCGAGGCGATTTAGGCTCTCACCCGCTAATTTCGGGTCGCCTACGCACGACCTGAGCGGCGAGAATTGGGTGGGGAGCTGCCCGACCGCTTTGGGGGGCAAGCCGAACGACAGAGCTGCCGTAAATTGCAACCAACCGACATGGCGGCTTTCGGCCCCAAAGGCACCGAGCCGCCGTTGGAGTAACCGATCAGTCGGCATTGCGCCCCCAACTTGGCCATCGATCCTGTCGCCGTGGTTTCCCGAAAGGGGCCGGATGTACTTGAACATCGGTAGGTTGGCCGCCGTTTGCAAATAGTTGGTCCGTACAGGTTCCTCCCCCTCAATTGATGTGATGGGGAGGATAAGAATGCGCAGACATTGGCGTGTACGCAACGGCGGGTTTTGCAGCGCGCTGCCACATGCCGCTGGTCTCCTGTAACGATTCGGGGGTAGGTAATCTCCTGGTAGGATCGTGTTTTCTCGGTCCGGTCAGCTGGGGGAGTAGATGCAGAAGCGGGTGTTGATCCTGTTGTCGAATGGCTTTGAAGTCATGGAGGCGGGCTGTTTTACCGAGGTTTTTGGCTGGGCATCGATTTACGGCGATACTCGCTTTGACCAGCTTTCGGTTGGGCTGCGCAGCCCAATCAGGTCGACATTCGGGTTCGACGTGATCCCCGAAGCGCTGTTGAGCGACATCAAGGCCGATGATTTCGATGCTCTGGTCATTCCGGGCGGCTTTGGTGATGCCGGCTTCTATGAAGACGCGCTTTGTGAACCATTTCTTGAGATCATCCGGAATTTCGACAGGCGGAAGGCACCGATTGCAGCGGTTTGCGTAAGTGCGTTGTCGCTTGCTGCGGCAGGAGTGCTCACCGGCAAGCGGGCGACGGTCTATCATCAGATCGGCGGTGCAAGGAAAGCCGAACTGGAAAGCCGTGGTGTCATATTCGTTGACCAGCCGCTGGCTATCGACGGTCACCTGATGACATCAACCGGGCCCGGCACCGGCATCGAACTGGCCTTGAAGCTTCTGGAATGCTTGTCCACACCAGCGTTTTCGCAGGAGATCCGCATGCGCATGCGCGTACCGACTCCTGATCCAGCATGGTATCGTGGCGCGCAGGTGTGAACGGCCGGTCCGCCAACACCTGGGAGCTGGATCAGGCTAGCGCTTTCAGCGCTCGCACTGTCGCGGGGCGCGTTTCGATCCTTTCAGCCCAAGCGCGGAGGATGGGAAAATCCATAAGATCAAAGCCGGCATAGTTGGCACTGCGGACCCATGAGAAATGGGCGATATCGGCGATCGAGTAGCATTCGCCATTAAGCCAGTCGACGTCGCGCAGGCGCGCTTCGACGAGCCGGAGATAGCGGTCAGCCTCTCCTGCGAAGCGACCGAGCGCGTAGGGGTCTGGCGAGTTCAGCGACCGGAAATGCGCGGCGTTCCCCATCATCGGCCCAAGCCCTGCCACTTGCAGGACCAGCCAGCTTAGCGTTTGTCCGCGCGCGATCGGCGTGGTGCCCATCAGACCGCCGAATGTCTGGGCGAGGTAGAGCAGGATCGCACCGGATTCGAAGACGGTGACAGGCGTGTCCCCGCCGTCGTGGTGCCGGATGGCCGGGATCCTCGCATTGGGATTGATCTGCAGATATTCGGCCGAACGCAAATCGGGCGAGCCCAGCGCCATTTTCCGGATCGCGTGGGGAACGCCAAGCTCCTCCAGCGCGATCGGCACCTTGATGCCGTTGGGGGTGTTGGCGGTGTAGACTTCGATCATGGGAGGCTCCTTTGGCAGGGTGGGGTCACATCACCCGCATGATCGATTCCACCAGCGGCAGTTCGCAGCGGATGGACTGCAGAACTGATGCACCCCAATCGTGGGTCGGGCCTGTGTCCTGCGGGGGGCAGGGCGCTGCCGGCGCCGTGGACCGCCTCACGGCCAACAGGCGGGACGCAAGGGTCGTGAGCGGAACGATCGTCATCATGGAGTCTCCTTTGCGGTCCGGGCCAGGACGGCCATGGCATGGATAGCTTCAATCTCATCGTCACCAAGGCCATCCCGGCGTGCCTTGGCGGCAAACGGGGACGCGAGCAGTTCTGCGGTCGGCGTGATTGCCGAGCCCGGGGTGCAGGCCAGCGCCACGGCGGCCTGGGCTCGCCGGTCGAAGCAGCGGCGGTCCCGCGCGGCATCGATCTCGGCACCCGAGAGTCCGGCGGCGCGAGCCGCGCATTCCTTCATCGCCCGCACCCGGGCGCAATCGACCGCGCCGGTCAGCGCCAGTTCGACCTGTATACGGATGCGGTCATCCAGACGCGCAGGTTTGTGCATTTCCAGTCACCCGTGCGGTCGGCTCAGGCAATCCCGCCACCAGATTTCGAACAGCGGCAGCAGGAGGGCGCTGAACAGCAGGACAAAGAAGACGGCCTGAATCCCAAAGGCCACGACGCCGTGGCCGAGGTTGAAGGCGAACGCGCCGAAGCCGATGATGGCGGCAAAGGTGAGAGCATAGCGCAGCAGCCGGGTCTTGTCATCGGCTAAGCAGGTTGAACGCATCGACATGGGGTTTCTCCGGCTATGGTTGGGGGTCAGAAGCCAAAGTCGCTGAGGCCCGGATGATCATTGGGGCGGCGACCCAGCGGCCAGTGGAATTTGCGATCAGCGGCGTTGATCGGATGTTCGTTGATGCTGGCGATGCGGCGGCGCATCAGGCCATCGGCGTCGAACTCCCAATTCTCGTTGCCATAGGCGCGGAACCACTGCCCGCTGTCGTCGTGATATTCATAGGCAAAGCGCACTGCGATGCGGTTGCCATCATGCGCCCAGACTTCCTTGATCAGACGGTAGTCGAGCTCGCGCGCCCATTTACGGGTCAGCAGGGCCACGATTTCGGCGCGGCCGGTCACAAACTCGGCTCGATTGCGCCACACGCAATCCGGGGTGTAGGCCAAGGCGACGCGCGCGGGATCGCGGCTGTTCCAGCCGTCTTCGGCCAGGCGGACCTTTTCGGCGGCGCTGGCCAGGGTGAAGGGGGGCAGAGGTGGACGCGTCATCATGTGTCTCCAGCGGATAGGCAGTGAAACGAAGCGGCGGAGGGAGCTGTATGTGGGACGCCCCCGCCTTTCGGTTGGTGCGCTTGTTGAATTGGGTATGCACGGGGACCTGCCAAAGCAGAATGGCGGAAGAACGGAATACATTGTTCCATTTTCCGGAATTCAGCGGTGGGCGGCCAGTTCTGCTTCCAGCGCCGCGATGCGGGCGTCCTTCGCCGCCAATGCGGCGGCCACGTCGGCTGCAGGGAACAACTGCGGGATATGCGCCGGGCAGTTCGGATCCCAGGCGGTGACGCTGAACAGCATCGCCGATTCCGCCCGCATGCGGCTACCGGGCGGCAACAGCGACGCGATCAGGGCCGGATCATCCTCCACCACGCGCAGAGTCCCCCACATCTTGACGCGGTGGCGACGCGCATAATCCATCAGGAAAATGAAGGCTTTGGGGTTTTCGGCAAAATTGCCGGTGGATACATATTGGCGGTTACCGCGCAGATCGGCAAAGCCCAGCGTGTGCTCGTCGATCACCCGCAGAAAGCCCCTTGGACCGCCGCGATGCTGGATATAGGGTTGGCCATCGGCGCTGGCGCTGGCGAGGTAGAAACTGTCGCGCTCGGCGATGAAGGCGGCCAGATCTTCGTCGATGGCTGCCGCCATTTCCATGCCGGCATAGATGGTGCGCGAACCCTTGCGTGCCTGCACGGCCTTGACCGCGGGCGTGAAGGCGATGTCGGTCGGTTTCATGCTGGCGGCACCTGCGGACTGGTCCACCATGACTGTGCCGGCAAGGGCACGCGCATCAGGTCGCGGATGCGGGCGCTGGTGCGTTCCGATGTGAGATCGGCGAGGAGGGTGAACGCGACTTCGACTGCGGTGCCCGGCCCGGTGGAACTGATCAGATTGCCGTCCACCACCACGGCCTCATCGATAAAATTCGCGCCATAGGATTCGAGCTGGGCGCGGCGCCTGCCGCCGGCCTGGTGATAGGTGGTGGCGAAGCGGCCTGCCAGCACACCGGCTGCCCCAAGCGCCAGAGAAGCGACGCACACCGATGCTACTGACTGCTGCCGACCGGCGAAATGGCGGATGACGGCGAGGAACGGTTCGGACAGGGCGTCATTGTAGAAACCGGCCTTGCCGAAGCCGCCGGGCACCGCCAGCGCATCGAAACCGTCAAGATCGAGATCGGTGACCAGCGCATCCGGGATGACCGAAAAGCCGAAGGTGGCCTTTAGCGGTGATCGCAGCCCGGCCGAAACCAGCTCGATCGGCTCGTCGCCATCGATGTTGGCCCAACCCAGCACATCGGTGAAGCCGGCGGCCTCCATCGGCTCGAACCCGTCTGCGAGCAGAAGCAATACACGTTTGGTCATGCAGATTGTCCTTAAAGATCGAGGATCAGGCGGTCGCCGCCGCCGCTGGCAGTGTCGGCCGGCATGGCGCAGCAGATCAGGGCTTCATCAGCGCCCACGCTGGCCGACGGCGGGGTTTCATAGGCGACGGCGCCGGCAATGATGCGGGTGCGGCAGGTGCCGCAACTACCGCCACGGCAGCTGAATTCCGGCGAGAGCCCGCGGGCTTCGGCCAAATCGAGCAGGCTGCCACTGCCCGGGGCCCAGCGCGCTTCCTTGGTCGAAGCGGCGAACGCCACTGGCACGGGGGCTGCCGATGGTTTGGCAGCTGGCGCGGCGGCGGCATCGACACGGCGGCGCATGGAGGCAGGGCCAAAGGCTTCGGCGTGGATGCGACTGTCGGCGATGTTGAGGTCGCGCAGGCCGTCATAAAGCGACTGCATGAAGGGTGGCGGGCCGCACAGGTAGAAGTCGTGATCGTCAAAGCCGAGCACCTGGCGCAACAAGGCGATGTCGACCCGGCCGTCAGCGTCGAAATCCACCCCGGCAACCGCGCCTTCTGCATCATCAAGCGTGCGGACCAGCTGCACCTTGCCATCGGCGCGCGCCACCAGTTCGGCGATTTCGGCATCGAAGCCGCGTTCGCTGCGGGTGCGGGCCGCCTGAATGAAGATCGTGGGCCGCACCCGCCGCGTGCGCAGCCCTTCATAAACCACGTGACGCAGCATCGCGAGCATCGGCGTCACCCCGACCCCGGCACCGATCAGCACGGCGGGCCGGCGTTCGGCTGCATCAATGGTGAAATCACCCGCAGGCGCGCGGGCCTCGATGATGTCGCCAACGCCAATCTGGTCGTGAAGAAACGCCGAAGCCAGGCCCTGCCGCCGCACGCTGATGCGATAGGCGCCGTCCGACGGCGCGGTTGACAGCGTGTATGTGCGTATGACGGGCTTGGCTTCGCCCGGAATGGCAAGGCGGATGGGCAGATGCTGGCCGGCGCGGTGTGGGGTGATCCCGGCGCCATCGGCGGGTTCGAGGTGGAAGGAGCGGATGACCGCGCTTTCATCGACGATGCGCGCAACGCGGAACGGCCGCCACTGCGTTGCCAGCGCCTGCGCCTGCAGCCGCGACGCCGTGTCTTCCCACGAACCGGTCATCAGCGAATTGGCCGACCAGTCGCGGAACGTCCAGCGCAGCGGCAGCGCCGCCGGGCGGCGCACGACGATGCGGGGCCGGAACCGCCAGAGCCGTTCAGCGCCCTGGAAGGCAGCGATTTCGGGGGCTTCAAGGATCACCTCGGCCTCGCCGGTCATCTGCAACAGGTCGCCGCTGGCGAAATCGACAAAGGTCAGCCCGGCGCGCGGATTGAGCAGGAAATTGCCCAGCGTGTTGAAATGCAGGTTGCCGGCGAAATCGGGAATGGTCAGCGCGCCATCGGCTTCGATGCGCACGAAACCGGGCTTGCCGCCGCGATGCGAGGCATCGACCTGACGGCCGGCGTCGCCATCCAGATAGGAGGCGACGAAGAATGTATCGGCAGCCGCGATCATGGCGCACGCTGCGGCGTCGAGATGATCCTGCCGCACCATCTTGCCCGGCGCTGCGGCCGGCTTGTCAACCATCTGCCAGTCGCGCAACTGGATGTACTGCGGGCAGTTGCCGAAGCTGTGTTCGACATGGACGGCAAATCCTGCATCGCTGCTGCGGCGCACGTGGCCGTTCATGCGGTTGCGGCGGCGGCTGTGCAACTCGATGCCGAGCAGGCCGATGGCATCGCCATCATTGAGGCCGGCGTTGGCCGGGTCGGTGGCAACACGCGCCAGTGCAAAGGCCAGGGTGCGCGGATCGGGCGAATGAGCAAAACCCGGCGCGCCGGTCAGCAGCGTGGCCCAGGCATCACCGGCCGAATCGACAGCGCCGGCGACGAGGAACGGCAGCTGCGCGAAGAATATGCGGTGCTGATCGGGCATGTGGTCGCGGATGACCTTTTGCCCGGCGATCGCCATACGTTCGGCGACGCCCAGGCCGCGTTGCAGCGTGATTTCGCCAGCGTGCCAGGGAGAGGATATTTCCGTCGAAACTTGGCCGGTCATCGCACGCGCCTTTCAGCAGTACCCCGGGGCCGGCAAGGCCAGCCCCGGGGTTTGGGGGTTCAAGCGGCTGCCGACAGGCCAACCGGCGTGCTGACGAAGGGCACGAAGCCCGGAAGCGCTTCGATGCGCTTCAGCCAGCCCTGCACCGACGGATAGGCATCGAGGCTGACATTACCTTCCGGCGCGCGCGCGATGTAACTGTAGAGCGCGACATCGGCGATGGTCGGGTGGCGGGCGGCGATCCAGTCGCGGCTCGCCAGTTCGGCTTCGAGGATAGCCAGGATGCCATGAGCGCGGGCGATCACCTCATCAGCGTTGAAACCGGCGCCGAACACGGTGATCAGGCGGGCCGCGGCCGGGCCAAACGCGATCTGGCCGGCCGCAACCGAAAGCCAGCGTTGCACGGCAGCGCCGCCAACGGGATCGGCCGGCAGCCAATCGGTCTTGCCGAACTTCTTGGCGAGATAGATCAGGATGGCATTGGCATCGGCGATGATCACGCCATCATCTTCCAGCACAGGCACCTGGCCGAAACGGTTGAGCGCGAGGAAGGCCGGGGCCTTGTGGGCACCTTTGGCCAGATCGACTTCGACCAGTTCGAAATCGGCGCCGATGAGGGACAGGAACAGCCGGGCGCGATGGGCGTGACCGGAGAGCGGGTGATAGTGGAGCTTCATGGGTTTGGTCCTTTGCGGTTGGTTGGTTCAGCGGCAGTGGGGCATACCGAACAGGGAGAAGAGTGGGGTGAAAGTCCGGCAGGCAGAAGTCTCGAACACAACAAGTGACTATTACGCATAATGGAATGGTTGCGCGCCGCCGCTACGATGATGGCCGGAACGTCGGTGGCCAGTTGCCAGACCCTGCGGGGGGACGCGGTGGCGCCATCGAGTTGTAACTGGTGGCGGGGAGCGTCGTTCATGGCCCTTCCGCTAATTTCATTTGCGAGGCAGCAGAATTACGATAGTTGGAAATGGATTATTCCACTGGAAGGAATGAACAATGTCGCGATTGCACGCCATGCAGGTGTTTGTGCGCGTCGCCGAATCCGGCGGCTTTGCTGAAGCCGCACGCCAGCTGAACATGAGCCCGCCGGCCGTCACCCGCGCGGTGGCCAGCCTGGAAGACCTGATCGGCAGTCGGCTGCTGACACGCACCACCCGCACCGTGAAGCTGACCGAGCCGGGCGCGCGTTATTTCGAGGATTGCCGCCGCATCCTTTCGGACATCGCCGAAGCCGAAGCGGCGGCATCGGGTTCCTACACCACCCCGACCGGCACGCTCAGCGTTACCGCGTCGGTGTTGTTCGGCAACAACTACATCATGCCGATCCTGCGCGAATTTCTGGATGCCAATCCGCAGGTGAGCGGCCGCGCCATTTTCGTCGATCGCGTCGTCAACATCGTCGATGAAGGCATCGATGTGGCCATCCGCATCGGCCACCTGCCCGATTCCAGCTACAGCGCCGTCAGGGTTGGCACCGTGCGCCGGGTGGTGTGCGGATCGCCGGCCTATTTCGATCGCCACGGCGTACCGCAGCACCCATCCGATCTGGCGGGCCACCGCATTATCGCCTCAACCGGCTCTTGGTCGTCGCTGGACTGGCGGTTCGGCAAGGACGAGAAGATCGGCGTGACCGTCACGCCGCGGCTGTCGTGCAGTACCTATGAAGCGATCGTGGCGGCCGCCGCCGAAGGCTGGGGGCTGGCGCGGCCGCTGTCCTACCAGATTGCCGCACAGCTTGAATCGGGCGCCTTGCAGACTGTGCTGTCGGATTATGAAATCGAGCCGTTGCCGGTCCACATCGTCCACCCGGAAGGCCGACGAGCATCGGCCAAGGTGCGGGCCTTCGTCGATCTGGTGGTCGAACGGCTCCGCGCCGACCGGCACATCAACTAGGCCCGCTTGCGAAACAATAGGTGATCCAGCGACAGTGTGCCCGGCCCGCCCGTCGCCACCGCCAGCGCCAGCGCGAACCAGCCAAGATGGGTGGAGACGAGCGCATCAGGATAAACAAGCACCTGGATGACCATTGTCATGCCGAACAGCGCCAACGCCGATAGTCGGGTAGCGAGGCCGACCACCAACAGGATCGGGAACAGATGTTCGGCATAGGTGCCAAGCTGCGCCGCCAGTTGGGGCGAAAGAAACGGCAGGCGATACTCTTCCTCGAACAGGAAATAGGTGTTTTCGGAGATGGTCATCAACCCTTCAACCTTGCTCCGGCCCGATGACCAGAAGATGCCGGCAAGGCCAAGGCGCAGCACCAACTTCACCAAACTGGACGGAATGCGGTTCAGCAGTGTCGGCAACGTGCGTTGGAAAGCTTGGGCGGGGGTCATGACGAGGTTCCTTCGGGGCTAGTTGTGATCAAGGCGCCGGCCTGAATGAGCTGGAGACAGCGCAGCAGAGCGGCACCAGCGGCGTCTGGGTTCGGCACGGCCAGCAACGCGGATTCGAGGCTGTCCGCCGTTAGCAGCATGGCCAGCAACGACTGCGTATCGGCATCGACTGGTGTGTGCACTACGACATCGCCGGACCGGTGAACCAGTGCCGCTTCGGGCTGCCAGTCTTCCACCGGCACCGCCGTTTCGAGCTGGTTGGCCGCCCAGATCGCCAGTACAGGATGATTGGACAGGATCAGGCTGGCGGACGGATGCAGCACAACGCGGTGGGGCAGCAGCGCCGCGACCGCGTCGGCATCGTCCAGTGGCGGCAGGTCGCGATCGGCCGCGTGCCAGGCCCGCACGCGGGCAAATTCCAACCGCGCGACATCGGCGAGGAAGGGAAGGCTTGCAGCCGGTTCGAAGGCAGCAATGAAACCGGCCAGATCGGCGCCATATTCGGCGAGCACTGGCGATCGTGGCGGCGACTGAAAGATGAAGCGCGCCGCCATCGAGGCAAAAAACGCCTCCCCCACCAAGCGCTGAACCACCGGGAAGGTCTTGGCGAGCGCGGCGGTGAGGCCGGTGACATGATTGCGCTGATAGATGGTGAAACGGCCGCCGGCAGCGCTGATGAACATCGGCTGCTCGCCATCTGGGGTGCGCACGGCGATGGAAAAGGATTTCAGCGGCGTCATCATGCGGCCTTCCGGGTATGGCGGGCCAGGATGTCGGCGGCTTGTGCCACTTCGGCGGCGACCACGGCAAAGGCTGGAATGTCGTTGTCGCGCTCGATCAGGGTTGGCAGCGGGCCGGCGCGGGCGATGACATCGGCATATTGTGTCCACACCGGCGCGGCGATGGCTTCGCCATGGCTGTCGATCAGCAGTCGTTGCCCGGCGTCGTCGCGGGTTTCGCTGTGACCGGCGAGATGGATCTCGCCCACCAGTGCCAATGGGAAACGCTGCAGATAGGCCTGCGGGTCCCAGCCATGATTGACCGATGAAACAACGGCATTGTTGACGTCGAGCAGCAATCCACAGCCGGTTCGGCGCGCGATTTCAGCTAGAAAATCGATCTCATCCCAGTCGTTTGCGGCATGACTGACATAGGTCGACGGGTTCTCCAGCAAAAGCCGCATACCGAGCGCCGATTGCGCTTCGTCCACATGATCGGCCACCCGTCCCAGCGTCGGTGCGTCATAGGCGATGGGCAGCAGATCGTTGAAGTAGATGCCGTCGTGGCTGGCCCATGCCAGATGCTCGGAAAAGCTGGCGGGGGCGATACGATCAATGATGCGGCGCAGCCGCTTCAGATGGGTCAGGTCAAGCCGTCCCTCGCCGCCCAGCGATAGCGCGACACCGTGTAGGGAGATGGGATATTGGCTCGCCAGCCGATCAAGCAAGGCCAATGTCGGGCCACCCTCGTTCATGAAATTTTCGGCGTGGATTTCGATGAAGCCGAGCCGACCTGCACCGGCGAGCACCTCATCGAGATGTTCGCGGTGCAGGCCGAGCCCCGCTGACGGCGGCAGGCCCGGGGGAGAGGCGGCGGCCGTCATTGGATCAGCGGCGCTTGGCGTGGGTAAAGGCCGCCAACTGGCCGTGACCTGTGGGGGAGGTTTTCGACACCATGGTGGTGCAGGTGCCGGCCGGCACCAGTTTCCAGGCATTGCCCTGGTAATCGACTTTGGACGTGCCGGAGCAGGAGGTGCCCGGCCCGGCGGCGCAATCATTGTAACCGGCGAGCGAAACGCCGAAGCATTTTTCGCGGGCGGGCTTTTCAGCGGCGGCGGCGGTCGTGGCCAGGCCAGTCAGCGCAGTCGCCAGTGCGCCGGCCAGGAAGGCGGAACGGGAGATATCCATGGGTTATTCCTTTGCCGGAGGGACCGGCGGCCGGGCTATGTCGGCCGCCGGGAGGAGAGATCAGGCCGCTATCAGTTCAGCGACTCCGGAGTTTTTTCCTTGATCGTCGGCCAATTTTCGTTGGCCTTGCTCAGGTTGCCGGGGATGTCGCGCTGCCAAGCCACTGCGACGTCCTTGTTGACGTTGAGGTACAGCTTCCCGTCGACGATTTTCCAAACCTTCGGGTCGCCATCGAGCTTCTTTTCCAGCGCGACGCCCATGGCGCAGAAGCCGCCGAAGCCCGGCGCATAGGCGGCCGGATTGGCCTGGAAGGTCTTCAGGTTGGCAGCGCTGGCAAACTGGTAACGCGCGCCTTCATATGTGGTGGTGTGGCTGGCGCTGCCAATGCGCGGCTTGCCTTCGGTGAAATAGGCCACCGCATCATAACCGTGGATGGCGATGCCGGCGGTATCGGTGTTCACCGCCGCCGGGGAGGTGAGCACCAAAGCGAAGGCCGGCGAAGTGGCGGCCTGCATAGCGCCGACGCTGAGGCCGATGGCGGCGAGTGCGGTCAAGATGGTCCGGGTGTTCATGACATTGTCTCCTATGGGGCTGCCGAGCGGGGAACAGAAAAGGTGGCGAGCCGTGGGTGGTCTGTGAGTGCCAGGTCGTCCGGCACCCCCAACAACTAGGCCTGGATGCCTGCCGGATTAATGGCCATAATTCGAAATGGATTGTTCCAGCATGTGGAATGAAACGCCACCGCCATTGTTGCGTCATCCGGAATAGTATCTTCCCCAAATGTCGGATTATCGTAATATTCCGATGGGTTCATTTGGACGGCATCCGGATCCCCCGGAACCAACCAAAGGAATTGCAACATGAAAATCACCGTCCGCTCCGCACTGCTGGCGCTCGCCGTTGCTACCACTGCCATCGCGTCGCCCGCCGCTGCCGAAAGCTTCAATGGCCCCTTCGTCGGTATCACCGCCGGCTATAATCACGACGAAGTGGGCCCTGGCCTCGAAGGTGCCGCACCGCTTAACCGCAAAGCCGATCAGGATGCCGCCGTGTTCGGTATCAACGCCGGTTATGACAAGCTGATCGCCCGCCGCTTCGTGCTTGGTGCCGAAGCCGCCTTCACCATCGGCACAGATGACACGCTGGCCGGCAAACGCGGTACCACCGCGGTGACCATCGATCCGAAACACGCCTTCGACATCACGGCTCGTGCCGGTTACCTGGTGACGGAGAAAGCGTTACTTTATGTTCGCGGCGGCTATGCCAATATCCGCGTCCGCACCAGCATCGCTGCGGCTGTTTCGAGCAATAATATTGATGCCTGGATCGCTGGCGGCGGCATCGAATACGCGGTCACGAAGAACATCAACGCCCGGCTGGAATATCGCTATACCGACGCTGGCAGCCAAGGTACCACGTTCGAACGCCAGCAGGTGCTGCTGGGCGCGTCCTACCGCTTCTGATTTCCCGCCGCCACTGAAGATGTCCAACCGCCGGCGCGTCCCTCACTCGCTGGCGGTCGGCATTCAATTCGCCCGGATCAATCGCTTCAACACCCAAGACCGACCTGCATCGGCTGAATTGGCTAAAGACCCGGTAGGGTGCCAGAAAATGTCACGCCAGAAATGACGGAGATTGCTTCCATGGTGGTTGTCAGGGATGATAGTCGCCTAAGTTTGCGACCAATAGGCTGCAAGACAGCGGACGGACGAACGATTGAGATTCGACGACAGTACTCAAGCATTAGCCCGGACGCCGACTTCCCGTACAAGCTGACGTGTCGCTACCCGCCGTAAATCGCCGCTAGGTCCCAACGGTTGCGATTCGGCAACGCGCGACGGGTGCAAAATGGAGGGCGGCTTTCGAGATTGGCCGAAGGCGCCTTCTACGACGTGAACGGAGTCGTGAGCGGAATGGCGACTCTATCGGCCTACGACCTAGATCAGCGCACTCAATTGCCCGATCAGCGGTCGGTCGGCCGGGGGCATGTCGAGCGCGAACAGGTCGGGCACGCGCGCCCATTTGATCGCCTGGCCCTGCCGCCCGACGGGGATGCCGGCCCATTTGCGGCAGGCGAACAACAGCAGCACCAGGTGAAATTCGGCATAGTCGTGGCTGGCAAATCCGCAGGGAGCGAGGCAGGACGCAGCCGTATCGACGCCCAGTTCTTCGCGCAGTTCACGGACCAAGGCCGTCTCCGGCGCTTCCCCCGGTTCCACCTTGCCGCCGGGGAATTCCCACTGGCCGGCCAGATGCTTGCCTGCCTCCCGCTGGGCGACGAGGACACGGCCATCGCTGTCCACCAGAGCGGCGGCCGCAACCAGGAGGATCGGCAATCCGTCCACCGGATGCGCCCCCGGACAATGGTAAAATTCCTGATCACTATGATTCATCGGCCTATTTTAATCCCTCCTGCGCAGGTTGGAAGCGGATCGATTATGGCAGGGTGACGAGACATGCGACGGATTTCCAAACGATTGGCGGTCGGCACCCGCGGTGCGGCTGCGATTGAATATGGCTTGATCGCGGCCTTGGTCGCGGTCGCTGCCATTGGTGCGTTCCAATCCCTGGCCGCCGCCAATGTCCGCAGCTGGGATGCCATGAACGCTGGTCTGGACGAGGCACTCAAATAAAAATGATGGTAAACGCGTTTTCAGTTTCCACATTAATCTTTCTTAAAGACCAGCGGGCTAAATCTGTAATCACTGGTCCGGGAGAAGACGGGGCCGGGACTGGGAAAACAGAATTCAACAAGGAGACAGATTATGTTTCGCAAGCTCATCAAGAACAGCAAGGGTGCAACCGCCATCGAATACGGCCTGATCGCCGCTCTGGTCGCAGTTGCCGCCATCGGTGCCATGAGCACGCTCAGCACCTCGATCTCGGGTTCTTTCGAGAAGGCTGCTACCGAGCTCGATACCGCCGCTGCTTAAGCGTAGGTAATCACCTCAATGGAAAGGGCGGTGGGGCAACCCACCGCCCTTTTCTTGTCAACGCTGCGTGTAAGAAATGATTTTGACCAGTTCGCCAGCCTTGATTGGACGGGTCGCATCGCGGTCGTTCAGGGCCAGGAAGCGTTCTACCCGAAAATTGGCAAAGGCCATGCGGGCGGCGAGGGTTTCGATTGTGTCCTTGGGGCCCGCCGTCACCACCTCGATCCGCTTTTGCCGGAGTGCACCGGCTTCGGTGGCGCTCAGGCGCCGGAAGGAATTGGTCAGCGACTCGAACGCCGCTGATTGGCCCGCCGGAGCCAAGGTCGTGAAACTATACGCCTGATCCGCCGCGAATCGGTAAGCGGTGACCGTCACATCGGTTGTCCCGCGCTGCGTGTCGACCCGGAGCGGCAGGACAAAGGCCTCAAGACCGTTGATCGTGGTACGGGCGGAGCGCCCGGTCTGCACCCCCTGGGCCTGCCCCAGCAGCTGCCGCGCAACCGCACTGGCATAATCCTCCAGCCCACCAGACCCGAGTCGCCCGCCGGAAAACTGCGCCTTCAAGCCATCGTTTCGAACAATCGCGACCGCGTTGGGGCCGTTCTGCACCGAAAAGCCGGGCGGTGCTGTGAACTGCAGCTGCAGTTGCGGGTGGGCAAAGGTCCGATCATCGACAAAGCCCTGCGCCGGATCGTCGCCGAACAGCATGCCGTTCACCGCCGCAAGATATTGCGCCCGGTTGCGGGCCTTTGCGCCGGGGGTAATCCCGGTGGCCTTTGCCTGAGCGGTGGCGCGCACCACCCGGTCCTGCGTCAACGGGTGGCTGCGGGCAAAGGCCGGGACCGATGCCGCCTTTTCGGTGCCGAGCAGCTTGGTCTGCAGCGCTTCATCCCGACTCAGCGATTGCAGCATGTCGGCGGCGGCATAGGGATCATAGCCCGCGCCATTGGCGAATCGGACGCCGAGGTCATCCGCCTCAAACTCCTGACTGCGCGAATAGGATTGCACCAGATTCTGGCCGAGGAAATTGGCAATCTGCCCGGCGGTGTCGCCGAGGACAACATTGGCGAGAATGGAGCCGAGGCCGGAAAACGTGGCGCGGCGCTGGCGCTTCTGGGAGTGGCGGGCGGCGACATGGCCGACTTCATGGCCCAATACGCTGGCCAGTTCCGCCTCGTCGTCCATGATGGCGAGCAGGCCGCGCGTCACATAGATATAGCAACCGGGGACAGCGAAGGCATTGACAACATTGGTGTTAAGCGTGGTGACCGTACATTCCTTGCCGGTCTTGGCCAGGCCGGACTGGACCGCGACCGCCTTGCCGACCCGGTCAACCATCGCAACGCCGGGTCCGGCATAGGGGCCGCCGAACTGCGACAGGATTTCGGGATGCTGCTGCGCGCCGATCTGTTTGTCACGGGCGCTGATCCCCTGCGCGGCGGTCGCAGCGGAAAGGCCAACGGACAGGATGGCGGCGGTGGCGAGATAGGGAAAGCGACGGCGCATCAGACCCTCCGATCTTACTGTCTAGGCGGCGCGTCCCATTGCGAGGAATTTGCGCCGCCGGTCCGCGAGCAGTGCATCCCCCGACATGGCGGCGAGGCCGCGCAATTCCTTGTCTACTGCATCTCCAAGCCGGTCGATGGCAGCGGCCGGATCGCGGTGGGCACCGCCAAGCGGTTCCGGGACAATGGTGTCGATCACCCCAAAGCGCTTCAGGTCCTGCGCGGTCAACTTCATCGCCTCCGCCATGTCCTGCGCCTTGTCGGCGGTGCGGAACAGGATTGACGATCCCGATTCGGGGGAGATGACCGAGTAGGTCGAATGTTCGTACATGATGACCCGGTTGCCAGTCGCAATCGCCAGCGCACCACCCGATCCACCCTCGCCGACGATCGACGCGACAAAGGGCACCCGGACATTGAGGCAGGCCTGGGTGGACCGGGCCACCGCCTCTGCTTGCCCTCGCTCCTCGGCCTGGACGCCCGGAAAGGCCCCGGCGGTATCAACAAAGCTCAGGATCGGGAGGCCGAACCGGTCGGCCATTTCCATCAACCGCACCGCCTTCCGGTAGCCTTCCGGCTTCGCCATCCCGAAATTATGCTTGAGGCGGGAGGCGGTATCATTGCCCTTTTCATGCCCCATCACCAGAACCGACGCACCCCGAAACCGGGCAAGGCCGCCGATGATCGCGGCGTCCTCTCCGAATTTGCGGTCCCCGGCCAGGGGCACAAAATCCTCAAACAGGCGCTCGACGATATCGACGAAATGCGGTCGCGCCGGGTGACGGGCGACCTGGGTCTTCTGCCACGGCGTCAGCTTGGCATAGGTCTGACGCAGCAGGCCTTCGGCCTTGGCCTCGAGCTTTTTGACTTCGGGCGCGATGTCAGCCCCGCCATCAGCGGCCTTCAGCGCCGCGATCCGCGCCTCCAGCTCGGCAACGGGTTTCTCGAAATCGAGGTAGGTGGTCATGGGGGCGGATTAAGCGGGCTTGTCGGCGGGGTCAACGCGGCTGTCACCCAGCGGGTGCCGGGCGTTGACCATTTCGACCAGATGTCTGGTCCCGACATGGGTGTAGATCTGCGTCGTCGCGATATCGGCGTGCCCGAGCATCGTTTGCAGCGTTCGGAGGTCCGCTCCGCCTTCGAGCAGGTGCGTGGCAAAGGCGTGACGGAGCACATGCGGGCTGATCCGGTCCGGCGGAATGCCAGCCTCGGCGGCCAGCTCCTTGACGATCTGATACAGGCGGATGCGGGACAGATGGGACTTGCCGCTGGGGAACAGCAGCTTCGTACCGGCCGGCAGATGCGCGCCATATGCCGCCACGGCGGTAAGGGCGCGACTGCTGACCGGGACCATCCGTTCCTTGCCGCCCTTGCCGCGCAAGACCGCATAGGGCCGACCGGCCTGAATGGCGTTGCGGGGTAGGGACAGCAGTTCGGTGGCGCGCAATCCCGACCCGTAGAGCAGTTCAAACAGGGCGCGCAGCCGCAGATTGCCGACACCGGGACTGGCGGCGCAGCGGGCGTCGATGACCTCGAACAGGCGGTCGATGTCGCCGCTGGTCAGGGATTTGGGCAGTGGTCGGGCAGCAACCGGTTTCGGCAGGTCCCGCGCCGGATCGGCAGCCCGGTGCCCCTCATCAACCAGAAAGGCGAAAAACCCCCGGATTGCCGAGCCTTTGCGGGCCAGCGTGGCGCGTGCCAGTCCCGACCAGCTTTCGACCAGGCGGGACAGATCAGCGGCCTCTGCAACACCCAACCGCCCGTGGAGTGCGGCACTCGCTCCTGCCAGATCGCGCTGGTAGGCGAGGAGTGTATTTTTGGCGGCGCCGCGTTCAGCCGCGAGCATGTCGAGAAACAGCGCGATGGCCTGACCGTCGGACGGCGCGGTCATCCGCGCGTCACGGCCTCTACCGCCAGCATCCGGGCTTCGTGGATCCGCCCGACCCGCTTGTAGGCCGCGATGATATGGAACAAATGGCGCGGCGGAACCCCGGCCCAGTTGGTCTGGAGACCGGTGGCGGCGAGCAGGGCAACCTCCCCAACCCGTCCGGCGGCGGCGGCGGCATCAATCTGCCGGGTCCAGACATTGTCCAGCGGCGCCACATCCAGATCATCAAGCCGCCCGGTCCAGTTGCTGCCACGCGTTCCAAGGCCAGCGAGTGCCGCTGCCAGCAGCCGGGCTCGCCGCGTTGCCGGGGCGGCTCCGATCCGCTGTTTCTCGGCATCAAACCAGTCATCGAAAGCGCCGCCGGTTGCCGGAACCCGGTCGTCGGCAACGGCCAGCGCCGCCCAGGCCAGATCGCGCGGGGTACCACCGGCGTCGTCCAGCACCGGCCACCAGCGGAGCGCGGGCCTGACCAGACCCGCCGACAACATCGATTCAATCAGTTGCGGTGCGAGTTCAACCTGGTCGGCGGTTGGGCGAACCCCGGCGGCGGCGCGCGCCGTCAGAATCTTCATGGCATAGCGGGAGCCCGGATCGGTGCCGCGATTCCACAAGGTCCGCATCGCCGCGACCCGTGCTTCCGGCGTCCGTCCGGCAAAGGCGGTCCGCAGCTGGCTGGCCGGAGAGGCTTCGAACGCGACCGGATCAAGCTCGGCGGCCATCGCGGAATAGGTTCGGACCATTTCATCGGATGAGGCGACGCCGAGCGCTGCTGCGCTCGCGGCCATGGCAACCCGGGTGTCGACCGGCGCTGTCGGGGCGCGGAACAGCCAGGCCCGGACCTGGGACGGGGCCTTGGCGAGCAGTTCCGGCGACGGCATCACCCCGCCAGCCACCGCCAGTCCGAACCGGAAGATGCTGAGCCGGTCGACGTCCTGCCATTCAATATTGGCCGCCCGCCCGCCGCCGTTGACCGCCGTCGTGACCCGCTCCGCCAGTTTCAGATCGAAGGGATCGGCCGCTTCCCGGGCGCGCAGACCATCGAAAATCGACGCAGCGGTCAGGTCATCGCCATTCATGCCCGCACAAACCGCATCCATCATCGGCCAGAAGGGTTCCTTGCTGACGGAGCGAGCGGTCGAGGTTAGCGGGCAGAGCGCCGACAGATCACTGCTGGCGAGGCTGGTTTGCGCCGCGACCGCATACATCCGCACCGTATAGCGGTCGACCGGCACCGCCTCGACCAGCGCCTTGGCCCCGTCCGCCTCTCCCATTCTGATCAGCAGCCAGGCGCGGTCGGCGACCCAATCGGCGGGCCGCAGTCCGGTGGGCGTCGCAACCTGGGACAACAGCGCCCGGCGCAGGACGATATGGGCCCAGCGAGAGGCAATCGGCGCATCAATGCGGTTCATCAGCCCGGTCAGGAACCGCCCGTTCGATGGGGCAAAGGTCGCGGGGCCATAGCCACCGGCCGCAGGCGACAGCAGGCCAATGGCATTCGGGTCCGCCCGAACCGCAACCGTCGCCATCGGGTCCGGGCCGGTTGGCAATGTTGGTGCAGTCACCGGGGGTGCAGTCGCCGTTGTGGCAGGGTCGGCGGCCTTGACCTCTGCAACCGGTTCCGGTTGCGGCTCGACCCGTTTGGGCGGGGCCGGCTCGTCAAATCCGGGCGGTAGAATCGACTTGGGCGCGTCCTGGGCAAAGGCCAGACCGGCGGCCGCCAGCAGGCCGGAAATGCCTGCCCTAGCGACCCAGCTTCGCATCGGGGATGACCTTTTCCACCAGCTTTGCTTCATAGGTTGGTTCGGAGAACATCAGATAGACCGCGCCGCCAACCACCGCGACCAGCGCGAGCACCAGCACCCACATCAATGTCCGTCCCATACGCTTGCATGCCCTTCCGATACTGCCGGGTCGGTGTATAGCGGGCACCATCATGTCACGCGACGGCAAAGATCGGGGGATGAAGCCAGCCGGCCGCACAATCGTGCTGGTCGGGTTGATGGGGGTTGGCAAATCCACCGTCGGGCGGCGGCTGGCGCAGCGGCTCAACCTGCCGTTCGTCGATGCTGACGAGGAGATTGAACGCGCCGCCGGATTATCCGTTTCGGAGATATTCGCCCGCTACGGCGAAGCGCATTTCCGGGACGGTGAACGGCGGGTCATCGCCCGGTTGATGGACGGCGCGCCCAAGGTCATCGCAACCGGTGGCGGGGCGTTTGTGCATGAGGCGACCCGCGCCCTGATCCTCGATCAGGCAACGGCCATCTGGCTTGATGCCGATATTCCGACGCTGGTTGACCGGGTCCGCCGCCGTGGCAATCGCCCGCTGCTGAAGGGCAAGGATGCGGGCGCGGTGCTGCGGGAACTGGCCGAGCGCCGCAATCCGCTCTATGCGGAGGCGCATCATCGCATCGTCAGCCAGAGCGCACCGCATGACGCGACGGTCGACGCCATTCTCGCGCTGCTGAAGGAAGCCGTGCCGCTATGACCCAGATCGACGTTCCGCTGTCGGCGCGCGCCTATCCGATCCACATCGATCACGGCGGGTTGTCCGGACTTGGGGCGCTGGTCGGGCCGCTCGGCGGGCGGCGGGTGGTGGCGGTCGTCACGGATACCGGTGTGGCCCCGCACCATCTCGCGGCGGTCACCGCATCGCTGACCGCTGCGGGCCGGACGGTCGAGCCGGTGATCCTGCCCGCCGGAGAGGCCACCAAGAGTTGGGAATATCTGGCGCAGCTAACCGACCGGTTGCTGGCGCTCGGGGTGGAACGCAGCGATTTTGTCGTGGCGCTCGGTGGCGGGGTGATTGGCGACCTGACGGGTTTTGCCTGTGCGATCCTGCGGCGCGGCTGCCGCTTCGTCCAGGTGCCGACCACCTTGTTGGCGCAGGTCGATTCCTCGGTCGGTGGCAAAACCGCGATTGACAGCGCGGCGGGCAAAAACCTGGTCGGGGCCTTTCATCAGCCGTCGCTGGTGCTGATCGACCCGGCTGTGCTGGCAACGCTGCCCGACCGGGAACTGCGCGCTGGCTATGCCGAAATCGCGAAGATCGCGCTCATCGGGGACGCGGGTTTCTTCGGCTGGCTGGAAGCCAATGTTGGGGCCGTCCTTGGCCGGGACCCGGCGGCGATTGCCCATGCCATCGAAACCGCCGTGCGGGCCAAGGTGGCAACGGTTGTCGCCGATGAATTTGAAACCACGGGGCAGCGGGCACTGCTGAACCTTGGCCACACCTTCGGGCATGCGCTGGAGACCGAGGTGGGATTTTCGGACCGGCTGCTGCACGGGGAGGCGGTGGCGATTGGTTGCATCCTTGCCTACCGCCTGTCCGCCCAACTCGGCCATTGCAGCCGCGCCGATACCGATCGGGTGGCGGCGCATGTCGGGGCGGCTGGCCTGCCAACCCATCCCCGCGATGTCGGGATTACCGGGGGTGCCGACCGGCTGGTCACCCATATGCGGCAGGACAAGAAAATGTCCGGCGACCGGCTGGCGCTGATCCTAGCGCGCGGCATCGGACAGGCCTTTGTGACCAAAGATGTGGCTCTGGCCGACATCGAAGCGTTTCTGGCCCGCGTGGTGTCAGAGTAGGGCCAGTTTTTTCCGCCCCCGCGCAACTGTCGCGCTGCGGGTGGTTGTCGCCACCGAGCGTTCGCGGATGGTGTCGAGCAGGTGCCAATCACAGCGCGCCTCGTCGCGGGTCAGCGTGACCGTCATATACCCGCGCTTGGCGGTGTCGCACCATTTCAGTTCCCGGTTCTGTGCCACCAACGCCGAGGCCAGCACGTCGGGGCGGACATTGACCGAGCCTTCAAACCCCGGCGATGTCACCCCCTGCACCGCGAATTCGACCCCGGCGGGCCGTCCCTTGGTAGCAAGATCGAAGGCCCAGGCATTGTGACTGTCCCCGGCTAGCACGATCATATTGGAGTCCACCGATTGGGCGGCAGTCAGCAGGCGGTCGCGCGCGGTGATATATCCGCCCCAGGAGTCCATATTGAATGGCAATCCCACTTTGGCAGCAGCCACAGCATTGGTGAACCGGCGCTTGCGGTATTCCGGTGGATTGGGGCCAAGCGAGTCCGGGGTCAGTGATGCCGGTGTGCTGAGGTTGCCCATGATCACCTGTTGGGCCACCACTTGCCAGCGCGTCTTCGCTTTGACCGATGCCTTCAAGGCATCGGCCAGCCAGCGTTCCTGCGGGAAGCCGAGCAGGGTGCGCTGAGGGTCACGCCACGGGCCGTCCCGGAAGGCCGCGAGCGCCACCGTATCCGCTTTGGCAAAACCGAGATCGACGGCCTGCATCCGGCCTTCGATCCGGGTGTCGAGCCGCATGAGCGTCAGCAGGTCGCCGATATCATAACTGGCAAAGGCCGTGTCCCCGATGGGCAGCCATTCATGGTAGGCGCGCTTGGCCATCGCCTTTCGGGCATCCCAATTGCCTTCGGTCGCCGCTTGATGGTTCTGCGCACCACCGGTCCAGGCGTCGTTGGCGAATTCATGATCGTCCCAGATGGTTATCGCCGGGAACAATTGATGCAGCCGCTGCAGGTCGGGATCACGCCGGTAGGTCGCATAGCGGCGGCGGTAATCTTCGAGGCGGTAGATTTCGCCGGCCGGATCGAGCAGTCGCCCCGGCAACTCGTCCTTGGGTTCGGGATACCCCCCTTGCGGATATTCATAGATGTAATCGCCGAGGTGGAGGACCAGGTCGATGTCATTGCGGGCCGCCGCATGGGCATAGGCATTGAACCAGCCAGCTGGCAGATTGGAGCAGGAAAACACCGCGATCTTGTACCGGTCCAGTTTCCCGACAGGCAGGGTTTTGGTCCGGCCAATGTCGGAGCGCGTCAGGTCAGGGGCGGTAAAGCGGTAGAAATACCAGCGTCCCGGATCGAGATCGGGGATGGTGACACGGGCGCACCAGTCGTTTTCGACCGACGCCAGCGTCTCGCCGCGTTTCACCACCCGGCCAAACTCCGCATCCTCGGCAATTTCCCAACCGAGCCGGGATTCGTCGGCGCCGACGTAGCGCGTCCACAAGGTGATGGCACCGCCGACCGGATCAAAGCTGCCGACGCTGTGGGTAAAGCCCCGGCGGACCGACATCGCCAACCCGGGGGCGGCAAGGCTGCCCAGCATCAATCCCTGCAACAAGGCACGTCTGCGAAGCGAGATCATCCGGGTCGGCTCCTTCAACATTTTCAGCATTATGCGGCGGCCCGCGCTGGCGGCAAGCTGGCAATTCCGGCTATCCTGCAAATATGACAATCCGGCCGCGCCTGGTGCTGTTTGCCCGTTATCCAACGCCGGGGCGGGCGAAGACGCGGCTGATCCCTGCCCTTGGTGCGGACGGGGCGGCGAACCTCCACCGCCGCCTGACTGAGCGAACATTGACGACATTGTCGGACACGGGGTTGCCGGTGGAGTTGCGCAGCACCGGCGCATCGGCGGCGGCGTTTCACAATTGGCTCGGTGCGCTTGCGGTGGTGCCGCAGGGGCGGGGGCATCTCGGCGCGCGGATGGCCCGCGCTGCGAGCCCCCCGGCGATCCTGGTCGGGGCCGATATTCCGGGCCTGACGGCGGCGTATGTCCACGAGGCGGCGGCGCTGCTGGCCGACCATCCGGTGGTGATCGGCCCGGCGTTTGATGGCGGCTATTATCTGATTGGTGTTGCGACACCCGCGCCCTGGCTGTTCGCGCCGATGGCCTGGGGCGGCGATCAGGTGTTTGCAACCACGCTGCAACGCTGCGCCGCGCGCGGTGTGGTGCCGGGGCTGCTGCCGCCACTCGCCGACCTTGACCGGCCAGAAGACCTGGGGGAATGGACGGAGCTATGACGTTCGCGGTCATCATCCCCACGCTCAACGAAGCCCAGTCGCTGGCCGGGACGCTGGCCAGCATCGGCCCGTCCAATCGGGTCGAGGTCATTGTGGCGGATGGCGGCAGCACCGATGCCACCACCAGCATCGCCGTCGCACACGGGGCCCGGGTGATCACCGTCAAAGGCGGGCGGTCGGCGCAGATGAACGCGGCGGTGGAGGCAAGCGATGCGCGGCTGCTGGTGTTCGTCCATGCCGATACCCGGTTGCCGCGCGGCTGGCTGTCGGTCGTGGACCGGATTTTGGCCGATCCGCGTGTCGCGCTGGGTGGGTTCCAGCTCGCGATCAAAGGCGCGACCAAGCCGGAGCGGATCATCGCCGCCCTCGCCAACCAGCGCAGCCGTACCTGGGGCTATCCCTACGGCGATCAGGGGCTGTTCCTGCGGCGTGCGACCTTTGAACAATTGGCCGGGTTTGCCGATATGCCGATCATGGAGGACCGGGATCTGGCGCGCCGGGCGCGGATGCTCGGTCGGATTGTCATCGCCGATGCCTTCGCCATCACCAGCCCGCGCCGCTGGCGCAAGCTCGGGGTGGTGCGGACCACGGCGATCAACCAGCTGGTGCTGCTCGGCTACCGGTTGGGGGTGCCCATCGACCGGCTGGCGGCCTTTTACCGCAAGGAGCGGGGGTGACGCCCAAGGCGCTCAAGGAATGAAGAGTTTCCTGCCGTGCCGGTTTCGGGCAGGCTGAGGATCAAAGGAGTCTTGCGCATGGCCACCCAGATCAAAGCCACCCCAACCGTCCGTGAATCCGTGTCAGCCGAGGAATGGGCAGTCCGCGTCGATCTCGCCGCCGCCTACCGGCTGGTCGCGATGTACGGTTGGGACGATCTGATCTTCACCCATTTGTCAGCACGGGTGCCGGGGCCGGAGCATCATTTCCTGATCAATCCCTATCAGCTGATGTTCGAGGAGATCACCGCTTCGTCGCTGATCAAGATCGACTGCGACGGCAACAAGGTGATGGACACCCCCTATATGGTGAATGCCGCTGGGTTCACCATCCACTCGGCGATCCATATGGCGCGGGAGGATGCCCATGCAGTGATGCATCTGCACACGCCCAATGGACAGGCCGTCAGCGCCATGGAATTCGGCCTGCTGCCGCACACCCAGACCGCGATGATCGCGCGCCACAACGTCGCCTATCACGAATATGAAGGCATCGCGACCGACCTTGAGGAGCGGGAGCGCCTCGTCCAGGACATGGGCGACAAGCATGCGATGATCCTGCGCAATCACGGCACGCTGGCGGTGGGGGAAAGCGTCGCCGATTGCTTTCTGCGCCTGTATTTCCTCGAACGGGCCTGCGAAGCCCAGGTCAAGATGCTGTCAGCCGGCTACGACCGCCTGTACAACCCGCCGCAGGGGACCCCGGAAAAAGTCGAAAGCCAGTCCAGCGGTCCGGGAATGAAAGTCGTCAGCGAACTGCTCGCCTGGCCGGCGCTGCTGAGGAAGCTCGACCGGGTCAATCCGGGGTTCCGGGACTAGGGAAAACCCCGTTCACCTCTCCCCTCAAGGGAGAGGGGACGTGGAGCGCCGGTCACTCAAGGGGATATAATGTGCCCTACCGGCTTACCGAATGAGCAATTGACCAGATATGCCCGGACGGGTCCTTCACCTGACCGAAGCGGTCGCCCCAGAACATGTTTTCCAGCGGCATCACCACCACCGCCCCGGCGGCGACGGCGCGGGTGAACCAGGCATCGGCGTCATCGACCTGCAGGTGCAGCGTCACGCCGGTCGGGTCGGGCAGGGCGGTGCCACCGCGATATTCGGGGAAGTCGTCATGCATCATCAAGGATGCGCCGTTGATCAGCAGATGGGCGTGCATCAGGCGCTTGCCATCCTCGGCCACCATGCGTGACATCTCGGTTGCCCCGAACGCCGCCTTGTAAAAATCAATGGCAGCGGGCGCATTGGCTGTGGTGATATGCGGTGTCAGGCCACCCAGTGGTCCCTGTTCGTTGAAATCCGCCATGTCCAGTCTCCCCCGGTTTCATTGCGCTTTGCGGATACACGATCCGCAGTCGTCTGTCAGCCGTGTCCCCGGAAACCGCCGCAAAGGGGCCGTGGAGCGCGAACAATGTTCTTTCTATGTTCCGTGCCGGAAATTCCGGACTCGCGCTCCAGCAGCCGTTTACGGGCGAATTTGGGGCATTGCGGGTTCGCAGGCTTCGACCGTCAGCTCCGGCGGAGTTCCACCACGATCAGCCAAGCCCAGCCGCCCATCATCAGCAACCCGCCGACTGGCGCGGTCATGCCGAGCCAGCGCTGGCCGGTCAGCGCGATCAGATACAGCGACCCTGAAAATATCAGCGCACCAATTGTCATCGCCCACGCGGCACCGCGCGACCGCTCCATTACCGCATAGGCCGCCACGGCATGGCCAAGGCCGTAGATCGTGCCGGTGCGGATCCAGTCCTTCGCCTGCGGATCGCTGATCGCATGCGCCCCGAACGCCCCGATGGCGACCGCGAGCAGGCCGCTGAGCGCGGCGAGGGCGAGGAGAAGGCGGGGCTGGCTCATAGCGGTTGAGTCCTTCGATTGGGCTTATCCATAGTGAAGTCGATGGGCTCGGGATGAGCGGTGCCCGATGATGCCAAGCCGAGGCAGGGATTGTCCACCAGTTCTGTTTATCCCGAGCGAAGTCGGGGGACGCGCCCGGTTGGCCACGGCTCAGGCTGCGGACCCATAAAATGCGCCGTCGTCCATTCACGACATGAGCGGCAAGAATTGGGTGGGAAGCGGTCATTCGCCTCCGTCTGATATGTCCACGCCTCGATCACGGTTAGGACCGCCGCGCCGATTGCGTTCGTCGAATACGACGTGAAGAAGCGCAACGATTGCAAACGAGACAAACGCCGCGATGGCCAGCGGGCTTTCCGACTTTCCCATAACGACGCAGAGCATGATGATCCCCCATGCTGGATAGGCGACAAAAAACGTCGCACCCTTCAACCACGCGGGCAAAGGTCGCCACCATCGGATGTAGGACGATCCGCGCTGCATGACACCAGTCTAACCTCAGGTAGGTGGCGGCTGCAATCTGCCGGTCGGCAGCACGTCAGGCTTGCTTCCAAATGTCAGCAATCAGTCGAGCGTTTGACCGCTGCCCATGTCGCTTGCTGGGTGGTTAGCGGAACGTCAGCAGGCGGCAGCGGATTGGCCGCGTTCACCTCAAGGTCGCTTGATTGAGGATATTGCTCCATCCGGCAACGGCAAATGAGACGAAGACAATCCAGAATATTTTATGGTCGTGCGGTCCGGAAATTGCCGAGGACCGCAACCGTCCAAAGGGCCGGAATATCAATTGGGAAACAGTCATAAACAGCACCCAGTTTAAGAATGCGAGCGGCCCAAATGATGTAGTCGGCGACGTGTACGGAAGCGCACCTAAGACAATTGATGCCGCGACAGACAGCGCCGCCACGACAATTTTCGAACCGGGCAAGCGCAGGGTCATGCTGAGCAGTTTAAGGCCTGAGTGAATGTCCGCAATGGAGTCGCTAGCGGAATGGCAGCTTCACAAGCCCACCACCTAATTCGCCCCGCGCATCAACTCCCGGGAAATCACCACCCGCATGATCTCGTTCGTGCCCTCCAATATCTGGTGGACGCGGAGGTCGCGGTAGAGTTTTTCGATGGGGTAATCCTGCAGATAGCCATAGCCGCCGAACATTTGCAGCGCCCGGTCAACGACGCTCATGCCGGTGTCGGTGGCAAAGCGTTTGGCCATGGCCGAGAATTTGGTTTTGTCGGGGGCCCCCGCGCTGACCTTGGCGGCGGCGGCGTAGAGCAGCATCCGGGCGGCCTGGAGTTCGGTTTCCATGTCAGCGAGCTTGAACTGCGTGTTCTGGAAATCGGCGATGGCCTTGCCGAACTGGCTGCGCTGCCGTGTGTAGGCCAGCGCCTCATCCAGCGCCCGCTGCGCCCCGCCGAGTGAGCAGGCCCCGATGTTGAGCCGTCCGCCATCAAGCCCGGCCATCGCGATCTTGAAGCCGTCGCCCTCCGCGCCGATCATATTTTCGGCTGGCACCCGCACCCCGTCCAGATTGACGATGGCGGTCGGCTGGTTGCGCCAGCCCATCTTGCGCTCGTTCGCGCCGAACGACACGCCGGGCATGTCCTTTTCGATGACGAGGCAGCTGATGCCCTTCGGCCCCGGCTCCCCGGTCCGCACCATCGTGACATAGACTTCGTTGGAGCCTGCGCCCGATATGAAGGCCTTTGAACCGGTCACCAGCCAGTCATCGCCTTCCCTGACAGCACGGGTCTTGAGTGCCGCCGCATCGGACCCGGACCCCGGTTCGGTCAGGCAGTAACTGGCGATCTGGTCCATGGTGACCAGCCCCGGCAGATACTTCGCCTTCACCGCCGCCGACCCGAAACAGTCGATCATCCACGATGCCATATTGTGGATCGAAATGAAGGCCGACGTCGACGGGCAGCCATAAGCCATCGCCTCCATGATCAGCGCCGATTCGAGCCGCCCGAGCCCGATGCCACCGGACGCCTCGCTGACATAGATCGCCGCAAAGCCAAGCTCGGCGGCCTGCCGGATGGTGTCACGCGGAAATTCATGCCGCTCGTCCCACCCGGCAGCAAAAGGGGTGATGGCATCGGCGGTGAACCGCTGCGCCATTTCCTGGATCGCGCGCTGGTCATCGGTAAGATCGAATTGGGTCATGGGCGGGGAGTATAGCGACGGTCACCCCGCGCCACTAGCCGGGGGTGGGGGCAGCGGGGGGTTGATCAGTTGACTCAGCGCTCACAACGCGGGACGCATCTCGGCGGCAATCATCGAGCCTGTCTTACAGACCCAACCGCGGGAGCTGCCACATGACGTCACCGACGAAGTTCAAATCCGTCCTGGTCAGCGTCGTGGTGGTGATGATGGCTGGATTGGCCGCAGTGCGCGGCACCGCACAGGAACCGGTAGCGGATGTGCTGATCCGGGGCGGCACCATCTATCCCGGCAACGCGGCACCATTTCGTGGCGATGTCGCGATCCGTGGTGATCGCATCAGCTATGTCGGCCCCAAGGCTCCGAGCGGCGCGAAGACGGTGGTCGATGCGAGCGGCCTGATCGTCGCGCCGGGGTTCATCGACCCCCACACCCATAGCGATGAAGCACTGGCGTCGAGTGACCCAACCGCACGGCTGGTGTTGCCATTCCTGATGCAAGGCGTGACGACGGCCTTCATCGGCGTGGACGGTTTTGGCGGCCCCGACATTGCCCGCGCCCTTGGGCGTTCTGCCGCTGAAGGGGTTGGGATCAACTACGCGGCTTATGTCGGGCTGGGCGGGGTGCGCCGCCAGGTGATCGGTGAAGCCGATAGAGTGCCGACCGCCGCCGAACTGGCGCAGATGACCGACCTTGTCTCGGATGCGATGTGTCAGGGCGCGCTTGGGTTGTCGACCGGGCTGTTCTACGCGCCGCAGAGTTTCGCCAAGACTGGCGAAGTTGTCGCGCTGGCAAGGGCGGCGGCGGCGAAGGGTGGCGTCTATGACACCCACCCCCGCGATGAATCGACCTACACCATCGGCCTGAAAGGCGCGATCGAGGAGGCGCTGACGATCGGGCGTGAGGCGGGCATTCCGGTCCATATCGCCCATATCAAGGCGCTCGGCGTCGATGTGCAGGGGCAGGCCCCGGCGGTCATTGCGATGATCGAGGCGGCGCAGCGCGCGGGTCAGGTCGTCCACGCCGACCAATATCCATGGTCCGCGTCGCACACGTCGCTGGCGGCTGCGCTGATCCCGCGCTGGGCACAGGACGGTGGGCGCGCGGCGCTGCTCAAGCGGTTTGACGACGCCCCGACGATGGCGAGGATGCGTCCGGAGATCGCCGAGAATCTGCGCCGTCGCGGTGGTGCGGCATCGCTGCTGATCACCTCTGGCTCCGCTGGCATGATCGGCAAGACCCTGGAAGCCATTGCCAAGGCGCAAGGTATCGACCCGGTCGAGGCCGCGATTGCGGTCCTCAAGCAGAGCGAGGCGGACATCGCCTCCTTCAACCAGAGCGAGGGCGACATAGCCGCATTCATGCAGCGGCCGTGGGTGGTGACCAGCTCCGACGCATCGCTGGGGCATCCGCGCTATTATGGCTCGTTCGCGCGGAAATATGCGACCTATGTGAAGGACAAGAAGGTGATCGACCTTCGTTCCTTCATCGACCGTTCAACGGCGGTCACGGCACAGATGTTCGGGCTGGAAGGGCGCGGGCAGCTGAAGGTCGGGGCGTTTGCTGACGTGATTGCCTTCGACCCCCAAAGGTTCGCGGCGCGCGCCGACTATGCCAACCCGTTTTTGTTGGCGACGGGGATGCGGACGGTGGTCGTCAACGGCCAGGTCGCGATAGCGAATGGCGCGCCCACCGGGGTCGCCGCCGGCCGCCCGCTGCCCCGGAAGCCCAAGCCGGAGGCGTGCCGATAGTCCGTCTTGATCGAATGGCGCCCTAACCTCGCGCCGCGTCGGGGCCGTCGACGAACGGGATTTCGCCGAGGCCGGACATATCCATCGGCTTGTCGGGGCGGAAGAAGCTTTCGCGGCCGGCCATGATGTCGCCGCTGGTCAGTTGGGCTGACAGGCGTTCGGCGTCGCGGCGGCGGAATTCGCTTTCGATGGCGTCAATCACCGGGTCCGGGGTGCCGAGGTCGGCGAGCGCCACCCGGCCGAGCGTCACGGCGCTGTCGAAAACTTCGCGGACCACGGTTTCGATGTCGGCCTGTTTCAGCTCCAACCAGTGCCGCCGGTCGAAGGCCCGGGCGAGCAGCTTCAGGTGCGGGAATGCGGCGCGGACGGGCGCGATGCTGGCGCGGTTGAGCCATAGCCCGTCGGCGGCATAGATGATCATGCTGGCAGTTTCCGCCCCCGCCGCCCGCAGCACGTCGATCCGCCCGCCGTCCCCGTAATAGACTTTGACGCCAAAGCGCCCGGTCGCCTCAATCTGCGCCGGTTTGGTATCGATCAGCGTCACCGATATGCCGCGCGCTGCCAGCATCTGGCTGACCGTCTGCCCGAACCGGCCATAGCCGACGACGATGACCTTGTGGCTATCGTCGCTGGTCTCCGGGCCGTCGGGGAGGGCTTGCCGGTCCTCCACCTGCAGCACGCTCGCCAGCCGGATGATGATCGGGGTCAGCGCCATCGACACGGTGACGACCGCGCCGAACAGACTCGCTGCCTCTGGGCTGAGCAACAACCCGCGCTGTGCCGCGCCAAACAGCACAAAGCCGAATTCGCCGCCCTGGGCGAGCAGCAACCCCATCGGCAGCGCGCTGGCGAGCGGCGTGCCGAACAGCCGGGCGAGGAGGGCAATGATCCCGGTCTTTGCCGCCATCACTGCCAGCACGATCAGGAACACCAGCCCTGCCTGTTCACGCAGCACGGTGAGGTCGAGGCTCATGCCGACCGACACGAAGAACAGCCCGAGCAGCAGGCCGCGAAACGGCTCGATATCGGCCTCAAGTTCGTGGCGGTAGGGCGATTCGGCGAGCATCACGCCCGCAACAAAGGCCCCGAGCGCCATCGACAGGCCAAGGCTTTGCATGATGAACGCCGCGCCGAGCACGGTGAACAGCGCCGCGACCACAAACGCTTCCCGTGCGCCGAGTTCGCCGATCACCCGGAACAGCGGGTTCATCAGATAGCGTCCGGCGAGCGCCAGGCTGAGGATCGCCACAGCGGTCAGCAGCGCCTGCATCCAGCCCGCGACTGCGTTCGGATCAGGCATCCGGGACAGCGCCGCGACAATGGTCAGCAGGGGGACGATGGCGAGATCCTGAAACAGCAGGATCGAGAAACTGCGCTCCCCCATCGGGGTGTTGAGTTCTTCGCGCTCCTCCAGCAGCTGCACGACCAGTGCTGTGGAGGAGAGCGCCAGCGGCAGCCCGACGACCAGCGCTGCCTGCCAGGTGAGACCAGTGATCGCCAGCAAGATGCCGGTGATCGCCGCGCCGCACAGCGTGACCTGCAACAGCCCAAGCCCGAAAATGTCGCGTCGGAGTTGCCAGAGTCGGCTCGGCCGCAGTTCCAGCCCGATGACGAACAGCAGCATGACGATGCCGAATTCGGCAAAGCTGAGCGTCGAGGCCGGATCATCGACCAGCCGGAGCACCGATGGGCCGATCAAGATGCCCGCCGCCAGATAGCCGAGCACCGCGCCCAATTTCATCCGCGCGAACAGCGGCACGATGACCACGGCGGCGGCGAGATAGACCACCGCGTCGCGCAGCAGGGTCGATTCGGCACCTCCGGCCGTCACGGGTCAGGCAGCCCGCGCGTGGTGGGCGGCGGCCTGTAACACCGCCTCCGCCGCTGCCTCAAACGCCAGCCGGATCGAGCCATGTCGTCCCTTGTGCGGCCGCGCCGGGGCGAACAGCTCCAGCCCCGGCCAGTCGCCGGGCGTATCGGCGTCACCTTTCAGGAAGGCGGCGAGCGCATCCCGCGCTGCGATCAGTTCCGCCGTGGATTTGCCGAGGACATTCTCCCCGAGAAGCGCCGCCGACGCCTGCCCCAGCGCACAGGCCCGCACCTCCTGCCCGAACCGGCTGACCCGCCCATCCGCGTCCAGATCAAGGTCAACCGTCACCCGGCTCCCGCACACCGGCGACACCCGCTGGACGGTGGCCTGCGGCCCCACCAGCCGCTCCTGATACGGGACAGCGGCAGCCAGGCGGAGGATGGCGGTGTTGTAGAGGGGGCTGGTCATTGTGGGTCAATATAGACTGCCGATGCCCTTTGTCGCCACCCCACCCAACCCTCCCCTGCAAGCAGGGGGGCTTAGTTGAAGCCGCGACACAGCGTCCCCTCCCCTGCTCGGCAGGGGAGGGTCAGGGTGGGGTACTTTCCGCTACGCCCGCCGCCAGGTTGTGCCGGTGGCGCCGTCTTCAAGCACGATCCCTGACGCTGCCAAGCTATCGCGGATGCGGTCGGACTCTGCCCAGTCGCGGGTTGCGCGTGCGGCGGTGCGGGCGGCGACGAGCGCGTCGATGTCGGTATCCCCGCCCGAGGCTTCGGGTTGAGTAATTCCCAGAAGCGCCAATGCCGCCGCGAGTTGGGGAGCGTCGACATCGGCTGCACTCAGGCTGGCAAGGGCTTCCGGGGTGTTGAGATCGTCGGCGAGGGCGGTCAGGAAGGCTTGCGGATAGGCGCCGGGCGCGACCCCGTCAGCCTTGCGCCACCAGCGGTCGAGCCGTGCTTTGGCCTGCGCGATCAGGTCATCCGTCCAATCCAGCGGTTGCCGGTAGTGGCCCATGAGCAGCGCCAGCCGCAGCACCTCGCCCCGGTGTCCTGCCTTCAGCAAATCCTCGATCAGTGTCACATTGCCGAGAGACTTCGACATTTTCTCGCCGCCCATGTCGAGGAAGCCGTTGTGCATCCAGACGCGGGCCAGCGGCGTGCCGTTATGGGCGCACTGGCTCTGGGCAATCTCATTCTCGTGATGCGGAAATTGCAGGTCGATGCCGCCGCCGTGGATGTCGATGGTCTCGCCCAGTTGTGCCCGGATCATCGCCGAGCATTCGATGTGCCAGCCGGGGCGGCCCCGGCCCCACGGGGAGTCCCAGCCCGGTTGATCGTCGGAGCTTGGTTTCCACAGCACGAAATCGGCGGGGGAGCGCTTGTACGGCGCGACCTCGACACGGGCACCGGCAATCATCTCGTCCATCGGGCGGCGCGACAGTTTCCCGTAATCGGGCCAGCTCGGCACGTCGAACAGCACATGCCCTTCTGCGGCATAGGCGTGGCCGCGTTCGATCAGCCGCGCGATCATGTCGACCATTTGCGGCACATGCTGCGTCGCCAGCGGCTCGATGTCCGGATCGATGACCCCGAGCGCCCGCATGTCGTCGCGGTAATGATCGGCAAAGCGGTTGGTGATGACGTCAATCGGCACGCCTTCCGCCGCTGCCGAGGCGATGATCTTGTCCTCGATATCGGTGATGTTGCGGGCGTAGACCACGTGATCCGCGCCGTATTTGTGACGCAGCAGCCGGGCGAGCACATCGAACACCACGGCGGGCCGCGCATTGCCGATATGCGACCGGTTATAGACCGTTGGGCCGCAGACATACATCGTCACCCGGTTCGGGTCGGCAGGACTGAACACCTCCTTGCGGCGGGTCATGGTGTTGTAGAGGCGGATATCCATTGGCGGCTCATAGCCCGAGAGGCTTTGCAGTCCAAGCGGCCTGCCTGCTAACAGCAGCAACGATGCCCGATGCCGCGCCGATCCTGATTGCCGACAAGCTGACCTGCGACCGGGGCGGGCGGCGGGTGGTGGCGGATGTGTCGTTTCAGGTTGCGGCGGGCGGTGCGCTGTTGGTCAAGGGACCGAATGGCGCGGGCAAATCGACGCTGCTGCGGCTGGTTGCGGGACTGTTGCGGCTGGACGGCGGGGTGATCACCAATCCGTTCGATACGGCGTTTCTGGGCCATGACAATGGGCTGAAGTCCGACCGGACTCTCGCATCGGAACTGAATTTTTGGGCGCGGCTCGACGGCAGAGCGGACCGGGTCGCGGCTGCGCTTGAGCGGTTTGACCTGGCGGCGCTCGCTGATTTTCCGGTGCGAATCCTGTCGAGCGGGCAGAAGCGCCGGGCGGCCCTGGCGCGGACCTGGGCGTCGGGCGCGCGGCTGTGGCTGCTCGACGAGCCGAGTGTTGGCCTAGATACCGCCAATGTCGAGCGGCTGGCCGGGGCAATGCGGGACCACCGGGCCGGTGGCGGATTGGTGATTGCCACCAGCCATGTGCCCATCGGCCTCGACGACGCGGCGGAGTTGCTGCTGTGACGCTGTTCATCGCCCTGGTCCGGCGTGATCTGACGCTGGGGTTCGCACGCCTCGGCGGCATTCTGCTGCCGCTCGTGTTCTTCATGCTGGTCGTCAGCCTGTTTCCCTTTGCCATCGGGCCGGACCCCAAATTGTTAGGCCGGGTGGCGGGCGGGGTGCTGTGGGTGGCGGCGCTGCTGGCGGCATTGCTGCCAATTGATACGCTCATCGAACCCGACCGTGCCGACGGCACGCTGGACCAATATCTGGCGCGCGGGCTGGCCCCGGAAACCATCGCAGCGGCGCGGATTGTGGCGCATTGGCTGACCTTTGCCCCGCCCTTGCTGATCACGGTGGTTGTTGCGGCGGCTTTGCTCAATCTTGCGCCTGAACAATTCCCGATCCTGTTGGCGGGCCTCGCGCTCGGCACCCCGGCGCTGGCCAGCCTGGCGGTGGTGGCAGCCTGCCTGACCGCTGGACTGCGCAGCGGTGGAGCGCTGGCCGGGTTGCTGGTGCTGCCGCTGGCGCTGCCAGTGCTGATCTTTGGTAGCGGACTGCTGCTGCCGGGACCCGGCGGCGAGGGGGCACTGCGCCTGCTCGCAGCATCGAGTCTGGTGCTATCGGCACTCGGACCCTTTGCCGCCGGTGCAGGGCTGCGCACCGCGCAAGACTGATGCTATAGGAGCCCGCGAATCCGATGCACCGCTTTGCCAACCCTGCCCGATTTCTGCGGATCGCCCGTGTCGCGACGCCGCTGTGTGCCATCCTTGGCCTCGCGTCCCTGCTGACCGGCTGGGGTTGGGGGCTGTTCGTTGCGCCGAAGGACTATCTTCAGGGCGACACCGTTCGGATTATGTACATCCACGTCCCCGCCGCGATGTTTGCGATGGGCGGCTATCTGTCGGTCGCGATTGCGGCTGGTGTCGGCTATATCTGGCGGCATCCGCTCGCCGATCTGGCGGCGCAGGCGATGGCCCCGGTCGGGGCGGTCTATGCGGCCATCTGCCTGATCTCGGGCTCGTTGTGGGGGCGGCCGACCTGGGGCACCTATTGGGTGTGGGATGCGCGGCTGACGTCGATGCTGGTGCTGTTCTTCCTGTATCTCGGCTATATTGCGCTGTCCGATGCATTTGAAGACAAGGTGCGCGGCAGCCGGGCGGCCGCGATCCTGGCGCTCATCGGCCTGATCAACCTGCCGATCATCCAATATTCGGTGGTGTGGTGGAACACGCTGCATCAGGGGGACAGCATCACCCTGACCGGCACGACAATCGACCCGTCGATGCTGTGGCCGCTGGGCTTTTCCTGGGGCGGCTTTGCCCTGCTGTTCGGGGCCATTACCCTGATGCGGATGCGGACGGCGCTGGCGGAACAGGTTATCGCCGCACGGGCTGCACGAATTGCCGGGGGAGACGCCTGATGCCGCATTGGCCGTTCATCATCGGATCCTATGTTGTCGGCAGCCTGGGCCTGTTCGGATTGCTTGGTCATTCCTATCTTGCGATGCGCAAGGCCGAACGTCGGGCCGAGGCACTGCGCGGGAAAGGCCGGTCATGAAACCAAAGCAGCAACGCCTGTTGTTCGTCGGGCTTGGCATCGGCGCGATGGCGGTGGCGGGGGCGATTGCCATCCCGGCACTGGGCAGCAATGCGACCTATTTCTATTCGCCGAGCGATGTCGAAACCAAGGGCCTGCCGGTCGGCGAAGCAATCCGCTTTGGCGGCATGGTGGAAGCAGGGTCGCTGGTGAAGGCGGGCGCAACGGCAACATTCCGGGTCACCGACACCGCCCACACCCGCACGGTGACCTACACCGGGCTGATGCCCGACCTGTTCCGGGAGAACAGCGGGGTGATCGCGGAAGGCAAGTTCAACGCGCAGGGCGTGTTTGTCGCCGACACATTGCTCGCCAAACATGACGAGAAATATATGCCGCCCGAAGTGGCCGGCGCATTGCACAAGGCGCAGGGCAAGGTCAGTTGATCGCCGAACTCGGCCATGCCGCCTTGTGGCTGGCCGCCGGGATGATGCTGTTGCAAGTGGCGGGTTCTGTGTCGGGACGGCCGGGTTGGGTCGAACTCGCGGTCCCAGCGGCGATGGCACAGGCCTGGTTCCTGACAGCCGCTTTGCTCGCCCTGCTCTGGTGCTTTGCGATCACCGATCTGTCGGTGGCGCTGGTCAATGACAGCAGCCATAGCTTGAAACCTTTGCTCCACAGGTTGGCCGACATCCTGCGGCTGGACCGGGGGCAGTTGTTTGTGTTTGCCGTCATTGTGGCAATTGCAGGCGGCGTGTCGGCCTTTCAGGGCCGCAGCGACCTTGGGGTCCACGGATTGGCAAGTCTGGTGATGACAACGGCGGCGCTGTTTGCCGATCCGTTCGCCCGGATTGATACGGTGCCTGCCCAGGGCCGGTCCTTCGCCGACGGGGTACCGGTGACGGCGCTTTGCCTTGCGGTTTTGGCCTTTGTCCTGCTCATCACCCGGTCGCGCGTGATCCGTGGGAGCATCGCCGCTGCGGTACTGCTGGGAGGCGCAGTCGTTGCGATGGACTCGGTCCGGCGAGTTGAGAATGCTGCGACCTTGGCGGTTGGGCAAACGGTTGATGTTGGTCCTGTGCAGGTGCGGTTGGCGGCGCTGGAACCGGTGGCTGGACCGGGGCATACCGCAGTCCGGGCGCATTTGGTCGTCTTGCGGGATGGAGAGGCCGTGAGTTCGATTTACCCCGAACACCGGACCGGAATTTACCCAAGAACCAACTCATCGCCGCGGGCTGTGGCGCTGATAAAGGCGAACGGCCTTTCGGTGCGGGTGGTGGGGACGGATACCAAGTCTGCCGCGCTCACCCTTGTCTGGCACCCGCTGCTGTCATGATTGCAATTCTGCTTTCGGCGGTTGCCGCCATTTTTGCCCGGTTGTTGCTGCGGGGTGGGCGGGCGCAATGGCCTGCGGTGGTGGTGGCTCTGCTGTTCGGGCTGGGCGGCTATGCCCTGACCGGGTCACCAACCCGTCCGGCGCAATCGGCGAAACCCGCGTTCAACGATTCGACGGCCTTCCCCGAATTGCTGGCGGCGCGGCAAAAGCTGCTGCCGTTCAATGGGGAGGCCGGGGCCTGGATTACCTTCGCCGACGCCAGGGCACGGCAAGGCCATGCGCAGGATGGAATTGACGCGCTGAAGGAAGCCATCCGACGGCAGCCGCGTAATGCAGCGCTGTGGACCGCGCTTGGCAATGCCCTGCTGCTGCATGCCGAAGGACTGCTGACCCCGGCGGCGGAGCTGGCCTACGCCCGTGCGGCCGCGCTCGCCCCCAATGATCCGGCCCCACCGGCCTTCCGGGCGGTGGCGGTGAAATTGTCGGGTGCGGATATGCCGTTGCGTGAAACGACCCGCCGCTAGAGCGTCTTTCGACCAATCCGGATCACCGTGATTGCGTCAGGAGGTCTGCTGGCAAGGCGCGGCGCGCGGCAGGGGCTGGTGGCCCGTGCAAGCGACGCAA
>CALRKY020000020.1:0-58619 GCA_943368345.1 Synechococcus sp. UW140
CACCCGTGCGGAAGCGCTGAAGCTGCTCGACCAAGCGGCGCGGGCCGATCAACCGAGGGCGCTGTATGTGGTGGCGGTTGCGCTGTTCAATGGGGAAGGCATGACCCGGGATTGGCCGCGGGCCTATGGCTATATGACCCGCGCCTCCGCCAAGGGCGTGGCGCAGGCATCGACCGCGCTGCAGACTATGGCGGCCAGCATTCCGATGTCCGACCGGGTCAAAGGCGAACAGGTGGCGGCGGCGCTTGCCAAGGTGGAATTCCCGTCCGTCCCGGTTACCTCTCCCGAACGATCCGCCGCAACGATCAGCGTGCCGGACCGGCCAAGAGCTTCGCCCGCGCAAGTGGCAGTCTCGACCCAGGGTTGGCGCGTGCAACTTGGTGCCTTCAAGCACCGTGAACTGGCAAATGACGCTTGGACGAAGCTGAAACGCGCCGCCCCGTCGGTGCTGGCGGACGCCGACGCGGTGTTTCAGCCTGCCGGTGATTTTGTTCGTCTGCAGATCGGCCCCTACCCCAGCCGCGATGCCGCGAAATCGACCTGCAGCAAGCTCGCCGCCGCTGGAACCGCCTGTTTCGTCGTCGCCGGCTAACTGACCCAGTCCCGGCGCGCATAGCCTTGGGCGTACAGCAACACGGTTAAGTCGCCATGCCGGATTGCTGCGTCGGCAGCGGCAGCGGTCTTTGGCTTGGCATGATAGGCGACGCCAAGCCCCGCTGCTTCGATCATCGGAATGTCATTGGCTCCGTCACCAACCGCCAGCGCGCCCGATAGAGCACAACCGATCCTTGCAACCTCCGTCAGCAGCTGTTCGCGCTTGGTCGCGCTGTCGACAATTGGTTTGACGACCGTGCCGGTCAGTCGTCCACCCGCCATAGCCAAGCGATTCGCTACCGCCCGCTCGAAGCCAATCTGAGCGGCGACCGGATCGGCAAAATCAGTGAATCCGCCGGACACGAGGATAGCGGATGCCCCGTCGGCGCGCATGGTCCGGACCAACGCCCGTGCCCCCGGCATCAGGTGGACCCGCTCGGCAAGGCAACGGGCGATGACCGACGAATCCAGCCCGCCGAGCAAAGCAACCCGCGCATCCAGCGCTGCTTCAAAATCCAATTCTCCGCGCATCGCCGCCTCGGTGACCTCGGCGACCTGCGCCTTGATCCCGGCATAATCGGCAAGCTCGTCGATGCATTCGACGGTGATCATGGTTGAATCCATGTCGGCGATGATCAGTTTCCGTCGGCGATCGGCGGCGACCTGCGCGATGACATCGACCGTCGGCAACGCCGCTTCCAGAACTGACCTGACCATGCGCAGGTCGCCACCTGTGAACGGCAAGTCGGCGGCAGCGCCCGGTTCGATCCACTGAACCGCACCGGGAACACAGCCCGCTTGCACAAGCGCGTCCGATGCGGCAGCGATGTCACCGGCGGTCAAGCCATCAGCGCGGACAAGGGTCGCGACGTACATGCAGTCTCCAGAAAAGCCGCCCGTCGCCGTCATTGCAGGCCCAACCGCCAGCGGCAAGTCAGCACGGGCGCTGGAACTCGCTCGACGCGAAAATGGCGTGATCATCAATGCCGATGCCAGCCAGGTGTATGCCGACCTGCGCATCATCTCGGCCCGACCGTCTGAGGCCGACGAAGCCGATGTCCCGCACCGGCTTTACGGGATTGTCGATGGGGCCACCGCATGGTCCGCCGCCGATTGGGCTACGCAGACCAAGGCCGCAGTCGCTGACGTACATGCAGCGGGGCAATTGCCGATATTGGTTGGCGGTACCGGCCTCTATCTGCGGACGCTCCTCGACGGGATCGCCCCGGTTCCGGTGATTGACCCCGGCATTCGGGCCGAGGTGCGCGGCCTTGCCCTGCCCGACCTGCATCTGGCGCTGACCCGTGAAGATCCGGCGATGGCGGCAAGGTTGAACCCCGCCGATCGCCAGCGCCTGTCCCGGGCGCTGGAGGTTATGCGGTCGAGCGGTCGTTCGCTTGGCGAGTGGCAACAGCGGCTAGAGGGCGGGATTGCCGACCACATCAGTCTGCGTCCCAACGTGGTCGCGGTTGATCGCAATACGCTCTACCAACGTTGCAATCTGCGGTTTGATGCGATGATCGCCGACGGTGCGCTGTCGGAAGTTGCGCTGCTTGGAGAACGGAACCTGTCCCCTGCTCTCCCTGTGATGAAAGCTCTGGGGGTACCGCAGCTGCTGTCGGTGGTGCGGGGCGAGGCCGACCTCGCCGTCGCGGTGGAGCAAGCCAAAGCGGCGACCCGCCAATATGCCAAGCGTCAGGTGACCTGGTTTCGGAACCAGACGGCAGATTGGCCAATTATATCCTAAAATTGCGAAATAATTATGTTTAGAGCAATTATGTTGCTAAACAATGGTTGACAGCGCAATCAGCCATCCTTATCAGCGCTGCACTGCAACATTTGGAAGCCTGTCATGCCTGCCCCTTTGCTCAGCGGCGCGGAAATCATCATTCAGTCCCTCACCGATCTTGGGGTGGAGGTGGTATTCGGCTATCCCGGCGGCGCGGTGCTGCCGATCTATGATGCGCTGTTCCAGCAGGACAAAATCCGCCACATCCTCGTGCGCCACGAACAGGCCGCTGTGCATGCTGCCGAGGGTTATGCCCGTTCGTCGGGAAAGCCGGGGGTTGTGCTCGTCACCTCAGGGCCAGGGGCGACCAATGCGGTCACTGGCATCATGGATGCGATGGCGGATTCGATCCCGCTCATTGTGTTGACCGGTCAGGTTCCGCAGCATTTGATCGGCACCGACGCCTTCCAGGAATGCGACACCGTCGGCATCACTCGCCATTGTTCGAAACATAATTATCTTGTCCGCGACACCGCCAAACTCGGCGCGGTGGTGCATGAGGCTTTCTACATCGCCACATCGGGCCGACCTGGACCTGTCGTCATCGATATCCCGAAGGATGTGCAGGTCACCCGGGCAGCCTACGCCAAACCGACCACAACGGTTCACAAAACCTACAAACCGCAGATCAGCGGGGATCGTGACGCCATCGAGGCGGCGGTCGAAATGCTGGCGGCGGCAGAGCGGCCGATCCTCTACACCGGTGGCGGCATCATCAATTCCGGCCCCGAAGCGACCGCCTTGCTGCGCGAACTGGCCGAACTGACCGGCGCCCCGGTAACCTCGACCCTGATGGGATTGGGCGCGGTGCCGCATGATCATCCGCAATTCCTCGGCATGCTCGGGATGCACGGCACCTATGAGGCGAATCTCGCCATGCACGGGTGCGACCTGATGCTGTGCCTTGGCGCACGGTTCGATGACCGGGTGACCGGCCGGATCGACGCCTTCTCACCGGGCAGCCGGAAAATCCATGTCGATATCGACCGGTCGTCGATCAACAAGAATGTCCGGGTTGATCTGGCCGTCGTGGGCGATGTCGGTTCGGTGCTCGCCGACATGCTGGCCCTGTGGAAGGAGCGGAACCATCAGGCCGCTGATCAGGGCGACTGGTGGCGGCGGATTGAGGGCTGGCGGGCGGTGCGCAGCCTCGCCTTCGAACAGTCTGGCGACGCAATTCTTCCCCAGCATGCCATCCGACGGCTGTGGGAGGCGACTCACACCAAGTCCCCGATCATCACCACCGAAGTCGGCCAACACCAGATGTGGGCGGCCCAGCATTTCGGCTTCAGCGCCCCGAACAAATGGCTGACGTCGGGTGGTCTTGGCACCATGGGTTACGGCCTGCCGGCGGCCATCGGCGCGCAGATAGCCAATCCGGATGCGCTGGTCATCGATATCGCCGGCGAGGCATCGATCCTGATGAACATTCAGGAAATGTCGACGGCGGTGCAATATCGGCTGCCGGTGAAGATTTTCATCCTCAACAATGAATATATGGGGATGGTCCGGCAGTGGCAGGAGCTGAACCACGGCTCCCGCTATGCCGAAAGCTATTCGGACGCCCTGCCCGATTTTGTGAAACTTGCCGAAGCTTACGGCTGGACCGGCCTGCGCATCGATGCTGTCGATCAACTGGATGACGGCATTGCAGCGATGCTGGCAACGCCCGGTCCTGTCATCGTTGATTGCCGGGTGGCAAAGCTCGCCAATTGCTTCCCGATGATCCCGTCGGGTGCCTCCCATATCGAAATGATCCTGGAGGCCCCGCAATCCAAGGCCGACGCCAGCGATGAAGCAAGGGCACTGGTCTGATGCTCGGTCGTAAGGATCCCGTCGAACGGCATACCCTCGCCGTCGTGGTCGACAATGAAGCCGGTGTCTTGGCGCGTATCGTCGGCCTGTTCTCCTCGCGTGGGTATAATATCGAAAGCCTGACTGTCGCCGACGTCAGCCAGAATCATCAGGTCTCCCGCGTCACCGTCGTCACCAGCGGCACCGCGCATGTGATCGAACAGATTATCGCCCAGCTCGATCGATTGGTGCCGGTGCACCGGGTCATGGACCTGACCGCGCTTGGCCCCCATGTCGAACGGGAGATGGCGCTGGTGAAGGTGGCAGGGGCTGGCGAAAAACGGGTCGAGGCGCTGCGGCTCGCCGATGTGTTCCGCGCCCGCGTTGTGGACACCACCACTGGCAGCTTCATCTTCGAAGTGTCCGGCACCCCGGAGAAAATCGACAGCTTCACCGAACTGATGCGCGAAGTCGGCCTCGTCGAGGTCGCCCGCACGGGCGTCGTCGCCATTTCCCGCGGCCGCGAAGCCCTTTAGACCCCCAACATATTGCAAAGAGGAACAGACCACATGCGCGTCTACTATGATGCCGATGCCGATATCGGACTGATCAAGGGCAAGAAAGTCGCCATCCTTGGCTATGGCAGTCAGGGCCATGCCCATGCCCAGAATCTGCGGGACAGCGGCGTTGCCGAGGTTGCGGTTGCGCTGCGCGGCGGATCGGCGACCGCCCAGAAGGCCGAAGGTGCCAGTTTCAAGGTTCTGTCCAACGTCGAGGCCGCAAAATGGGCCGATATCATCATGATCCTGGCCCCCGACGAGCATCAGGCCGCCATTTATGCAGAGGACCTCGCACCGCACATGAAGCAAGGGGCAGCCCTCGCCTTCGCCCACGGCCTCAACGTCCATTTCGGCCTGATCGAACCCCGCGCCGACCTTGATGTCATCATGATCGCGCCAAAAGGACCCGGCCACACCGTCCGGTCGGAATATCAGCGCGGCGGCGGCGTGCCCTGCCTGATCGCGGTGGCGCAGGATGCGAGCGGCAATGCCCACGACTTGGCCCTCAGCTATGCCTCAGCGGTCGGCGGCGGCCGGTCGGGTATCATCGAGACCAATTTCCGGGAAGAATGCGAAACCGACCTGTTCGGTGAACAAGCGGTGCTCTGCGGCGGTTTGACCAGCCTGGTTATGGCCGGGTTCGAGACGCTGACCGAGGCTGGCTATGCGCCAGAAATGGCCTATTTCGAGTGCCTGCACGAGGTGAAGCTGATCGTGGATCTGATGTATGAAGGCGGCATTGCCAACATGCGCTATTCGATCTCCAACACCGCCGAATATGGCGATTATCACACCGGCCCCCGCATCATCACCGACGAGACCAAGAAAGAGATGAAGCGGGTTCTGGACGATATCCAGAAAGGCAAGTTCGTTCAGCGCTTCATCATGGACAACCGGATGGGCAATCCGGAGATGAAGGCCGCGCGGAAGCTTCAGGCCGAGCATCCGATTGAAAAAGTCGGGGCCGAACTGCGGGCGATGATGCCCTGGATCGGTAAAAACCAGTTGGTCGACAAGGCGAAAAACTGAGGTCCGATCTGCAAGGCGCCGAAACGAAAAAGGCCCGCGCAAAGCGGGCCTTTTTTGGTCTGACGAATGCGAGATCGTCAGGTCAACTTGCGGCGACGGCGGCGCATTGCAGCACCTGCCAGCAAAGCCCCACCAAACAGTGCCAGCGAAGCTGGCTCGGGCGTTGCCACCGTCTGGAACGCGACGTTATCGAGCTCAAACGCGACGCCGTTGCTGACAAACTTGATTTTGTTCACAATCTCGTTCGGGGAGAAATAGATATTTACATAGCGGTTTGACCCACCGGACGCTTGATTGCCCGGCACGGCGTTGGCTGCCAGCGCCTGCGCTCCGGTCACGGTCGTGACCAACGTGTTGTTGTTGTAGAATTCGATCAAATTATAATTGTCGATCGACCCCCAGTAGAGACCAAAATAGGTCAGCTTCTTGTTCGGGGTGATCAGCGACAATGGCGCGACCGTAGCCGTGCCGTTGCTGCCATTCTGCGGGATGCTCAGATAGCATGTCGTATCACCAGCCGGTGCTGCATAATAGCCAACCTGGCTGCCCGTCACGAGATGGTAATTGCCGGTCACCGTGATACCGGTAGTGACACCGCAATTGCCGGTCGTGCCATTGAAGGTTTCTGTCGTGACGCCCGGTCCCGTAAGCGCGGTGGTAAAGCCGCCACCGTTGGCCGGAACGCCGCCATAATTGATCGTGGCTGCCATCGATGGCAGGCTGGCGATCAATGCTGCAGCCAAACATGCGGTGCGAAACGTCTTCATCACGTCCAAATCCTCAATCACTGCCAGACCCACGTCGGACATCCGCATCAGCGATGCATGGCTTATGCCATATACCACTTTATACCGCTTTGCTGGTTTATCCAATCACTTGTGTCGATTCACCGCAGGCCCGAAATTACAAAGTGTAAAATTTTCCGACATATCGAGGCTGACACCCCATCCAAAACGAAACGGCTCCCCCTCAAACAGCAGCGTTTGGCACGACCCGTTTTGCTTCAAGTGCAGACAGCGAGGCTTCGTGGTCGCTGCGATTGCGTTTGTAGAAGGTCAGAGCGGCCAGCATCGTCATCCACAACGTCAGGACAGTCGGCACATAATAGGCACCCAGTCGCCAGATGGCATCGGGCGATACTTCGCTCGGGCTCGCGCCGGCCTTGATCCCGGCGAAGGTCAGCACGAACGATGCGATCACCACACCAAAGCCCTGCACCAGTTTGCCGACGAAACTTGTCGAGGCCGCGAACACGCCTTCTGAGCGCCGACCGGTCTTCAATTCGGAGGGTTCGACAAGGTCGGCGATCATCGAGGCAGAAAGGATCTGGAAGGCGATGATCAGCGCATAGTCCAGGACGTTGACGACAAGGTAGAACCAGAAGACAAAGCCATCACTCCCACTCGGCAGCACGCCGGTCAGCCGCAAAACGATCGGCATCGGCGCTCCCAGATAGGCCAGCAGACCGATAATCATGGCACCGCGACGTTTGCCGATGGTGCGGCTGGCAAGCGGCGCAAGCAGGCCGCCGAGTACGGCCGAGATCATCACCGACAGGGCCAGCAGGGATTGCTGCTCCGATGAGAAACCCCAGAAAAAACCATTGAGGTAAAAAGCAAGGGCCGACGACACGCCGGTGGCGAGCAGTCCCAGCGCGGATACCGTGAACAGGGCGAAAAATGCTCGATCATTCAGGGTTTCAAAAATTTCGGTGAAGACACGTCGTAGTGTCATCTGTCGTTGTGGTGGTGGCAGCTTTAGATTTTTGATCTGGTTGTGGGTCGCCATTGCCCCGGTCAGCATCGCCAGAGCGATCAATGTCGAGCCAATGATGCCATAAATGGCATAGGCGTCACGGTTGTACCGCCCATCGGGGATATCGGCGGTGACAAAGGCCGGAAAAATCAGCCCGAATGCGACAGCGGGCATTATGGCACCCACGGCCCAAGCGAAAAACTTTTGCAGCGATATCAGCGAGCTGCGCTCAACATAATCCTCCGTCAATTCGGCAGCCAACGCGTCGTTGGGAACTTCGAACAATGAAGAGGTAAACCGCAAGGTCAGGGTGAGCAGTAACAAATACCAGAATAGCGCGGTTTGCGACCAGCCGTCCGGCGGCATCCAGAGCAGCATGAAGCACAGCCCGGTCGGCAACACGGCAAAATACATCAACGGGTGGCGACGCCCCCAGCGCGAGCGCAGATTGTCTGACCAATAGCCAATGCCGGTATCGGTAAAAGCATCGATGACCAGGCTGATGGTGATGGCTAGGCCGACCAGCCGCGCATCCAGCCCGACCACCTGACTATAGAATAACAGCAAAAACCAGTTGAGGCCGTTGTTGCGAACGCCGGTGGCCGCCGTGCCAAATCCGTAGCCAAACCGCACCAAGGCCGGAACCCTAGTGCGGGGCACTGACTCTTTGGTGACTGCGCCGCCGTTCGGCATTGTTTCCGCAATGGTGCCGGCGCGAATTTGATCCAACCGCCACTCTTCCTGTGCTGATGTCCTGGCTCTGGGGACGGTATGATGCGTGAACCATCGGTGAGGCTACGTTCTCGTCGTGGAAGCAGCAAGCGGTTCTATGCAGGCTTTTCTCCGCCAGGGATGAAGGTGCCCACTACGCTTGCCCGGAAATAATCGCCGTGACGGCAGCCACTAGCATATGTTCGCGGTGTTCGCTAAACGGACATCATGTCGGCGACCACCCGCCCCTTTGCTTTGCAGCTTTCGCTGCTTCGACTTACGCGCCCTTAGGCGCGCGCTTCCGCTCGACCACCCGGTCTTGAGCGTCGCCGTCTAGGGGTCATCCGCACCAGAAAATTTACCGGATGAAGGCGTTTTCAACATGACCGATACGATCCTGATTTTTGACACAACCCTGCGAGACGGCGAACAATCCCCCGGCTGCTCGATGAATCTCGAGGAAAAGCTGCGGGTTGCCGCCCAGCTGGAATCGCTCGGCGTCGATATCATCGAAGCCGGCTTTGCCATCGCCTCCGAAGGCGATTTCGAAGCGGTGACCGAGGTGGCAAAGCAGTGCAAACGCGCCACCGTTGCGAGCCTCGCTCGCGCCGCGCTCGGCGACATTGACCGTGCCTGGGCTGCGGTCCGCCATGCCCAGCGTCCGCGCATCCATACGTTCATCGCCACGTCGCCGCTCCATATGCGGGTCAAGCTCAACATGGCACCCGAACAGGTGCTGGAATCGATCCGGCAATCGGTCAGCCATGCCCGCAACCTCTGCCCGGACGTCGAATGGTCGGCGGAGGACGCCACCCGATCCGATCCGGACTTTCTGGCCCGTGCCATAGAGATCGCCATCCATTCCGGCGCGAGCACGATCAACCTGCCCGATACCGTCGGCTATGCCACCCCGGAGACCTATGGTGCGATGTTCCGCAACATGATCAACCGGGTGCCAAATGCCGACAAAGCGGCCTTTTCCACCCATTGCCACAATGATCTGGGCTTGGCCGTCGCCAACACGCTCGCGGCGGTGATGGCCGGGGCCCGGCAGGTCGAATCGACGATCAACGGCATTGGCGAGCGAGCAGGAAACGCGGCGGTCGAGGAAATCGCCATGGCCCTGAAGGTACGCGGCGACGTCATGCCCTACCGGACCAATGTCGTGTCGACCGAGATAACCCGGGCCAGCAGGATGGTGTCCGGTATCACCGGCATGGCGGTGCAGCCCAACAAGGCCATCGTCGGGGCCAATGCCTTTGCCCATGAAAGCGGAATCCATCAGGACGGGATGCTGAAGGATTCCTCAACCTATGAAATCATGACTCCGGAATCGGTTGGGGTCGCCAATTCTAACCTGGTTCTCGGCAAGCATTCCGGGCGGGCGGCGTTCAAAGACAAGTTGAACGATCTCGGTTATGTGCTTGGTGATAATGAATTTCAGGATGCGTTTAAACGCTTCAAGGACCTCGCCGACGCCAAGAAGGTGATCTTTGACGAAGATATCGTCGCGCTGGTTGATGACGAAGTGTTGCGCGGCCATGACCGCATTCAGGTTGTTGAAGTCGAAGTCTATTGCGGTTCCAACGGCCCGCAGCGCGCGATCCTGACCCTCAACATCGACGGGGTGGAATCAACCGCCGCCACCCGGGGCAACGGCCCGGTTGATGCGCTGTTCAATGCCATCCGCAAACTGGCACCGCATGACGAAGCAGCCCTGCAACTTTATCAGGTCCATGCAGTCACCGCAGGCACCGATGCGCAAGCCGAAGTGTCGGTCCTGCTCAGCGAGAATGGCCGGACCACCCGTGGCACCGGAGCGCACAATGACACGCTGGTCGCATCGGCACGCGCCTATGTGAACGCGCTCAACAAACTGGAAGTGAAACGCGGCCGCAGTGCCCTTGGGGCGATGAGCGCATAGTTCTTGATTTGTTCCGGGGTGGCGTTACCTTCGGGTCATGCTGCCCCTCCCCCCACGCAAAGGCCGTGGTGCCACCGCCAACGCTGTCAGCGCGCGTTTTGATGATGCGGCGCGGTTGGCAGATGGCGATTGGCTGGATGCGCGGGAGGATATCGACGGCGAGGCGATGCCGCTGCGGACCCATGTGACAATCGAGCATCCGCGCACCATCATCACCCGCAACCGCTCTCCCGATATTCCGTTCAACCAGTCCATCAACGCCTATCGGGGCTGCGAACATGGCTGCGTCTACTGCTTTGCCCGACCGACCCACGCCTATCTGAACCTGTCCCCCGGCCTCGACTTCGAAAGCCAGTTGTTCGCCAAGCCCGATGCGGCGCGTCTGCTCAAATTGGAACTCGGCAAGCGCGGCTATCAGCCAGAGGTGATGGCGCTTGGCACCAACACCGACCCTTATCAGCCAATCGAGGCGCGCTACCGGATAACACGGGGCATCCTGGAGGTGCTGGCCGACTGCGGGCATCCGGTTGCCATCACGACCAAATCCGCCCGGGTCCTGCGCGATCTCGATATCCTGCGCGATATGGCCGCCAAGGGGCTGGTGTCGGTGGTGATGTCAGTGACCAGCCTCAACCCGCAAACCGCCCGGTTGATGGAACCCCGGGCCTCCGCCCCCGCCCAGCGCGTCCAGGCGATCCGCAAGCTGACCGACGCGGGCGTCCCGGCCTATGCCAGCCTGTCGCCGATTGTGCCGGCGATCAACGATCATGAGATTGAGGATATCTGCGCAGCCGTTGCTGATGCGGGAGCAGCGGGAGCCTATTCCATCGTCGTCCGGCTGCCGCACGAAGTCGCCCCGATCTTCCGGGATTGGCTGGCCGCCCATTACCCGGACCGGGCAGCAAAGGTCATGGCGCTGATCCAGGAGATGCGCGGCGGCAAAGACAATAGCGCCGATTTCTTCGACCGGTTCCGCCCGCAGGGGGCCTATGCCGCCATGCTCCGCGCCCGCTTTGTTGCGGCCAAGCGGAAGCACGGGCTGGACCGCCCTCACCCGCCGCTCAGAACCGACCTGTTCCGACCGCCAGCGGGCGATCAAGGTCGGCTGTTCTAGCGCGATCTATTTCTTGAGAGACAGGCCACCGAAGCGCTTGTTGAACTGGGCGACACGGCCGCCTTCCTGCAGCTTCTGGGTGCCGCCGGTCCAGGCCGGGTGCGACGTCGGATCGATTTCAAGCGTCATGGTATCGCCTTCCTTGCCCCAGGTGGTGCGGGTCTCATAGGAAGTGCCATCGGTCATCAGGACCTTGATGGTGTGATAGTCCGGGTGAATGCCCTGCTTGGCCATGATCGTCGTCCGTTTCCGAGAAGCGGCTGGTTCCGACCAGCCTGAATGAAGCGAGCGCGGCCCATAGCGAACCCGCAGCGCTTGTGCAACCGCAGCATTGCGGGCTACACGAATCCCCGACGGTGCCCGGGAGACCGGGGTCAAAGGGAAGCCGGTGGAAATCCGGCGCTGTGCCCGCAACTGTAAGCGGTTAGCTGCGCGTCACCAAAGCCACTGGGCAACCGGGAAGGCCGACGCAAGGCGTTGATCCGCGAAGTCAGGAAACCTGCCGTCACGTCGTCCGCTTCCGGCCGGGACCAGCCAATGGAAGTGCGGCGAGCGCTGAGTGTGACAACACCAGCTGCTCCGTTGCGACGACACGCTGAGGTGTTTTTGCAAACGGAGACTCGAAATGTATCTTATTTTTCTCGCAGCTGCGGCTGCCAGCACCGACGCCGAAATCGTCGTCACCGCCGCCCGCACGCCGGTATCGGCGGCGCTGTCGGGCGCTGCGATTACCGTCATCGACCGTGCCACCATTGACGCGGTCGCCCTGCCCCAGGCGTCCGATCTGCTGCGCCTGTCCCCAGGTGCTGCGGTGTCGCAGGCTGGGCCGCTCGGCAGCCAAACCCAGATCCGGTTGCGCGGGGCAGAGGCCAATCACACATTGGTGTTCATCGACGGCATCGCGGCAAATGACCCGGCAGCATCGGGTGAGTTCCGGTTCGAAACGCTGCAATCGGACGGGATTGAGCGCATCGAACTTTTGCGCGGGCCGCAATCGGCACTGTGGGGATCAGAGGCGATTGGCGGCGTTGTCAGCGTTACAACCCGCCTGCCCGGCACCGGGCCTGCCGCGTTCGGTCAGGCCGAGGCTGGATCGTTCGGAACCTACCGGGCGAGCGGCGGCATCAACATCGGCAAGGGCGACACCGGACTGGTCGCGCAGATGAGCCACAGCAGCAGCGACGGCATTGACGCCTTTGGAGCCGGGGGCGAACGGGACGGCTACCGGAACACAACGCTGTCGTTGAAGGGCATAGTACGGCCAACAGCGAATGGGGAACTTGGTCTGATCGTTCGTCACTCCGATGCCGACAGCCAGTTCGACGGCTTCAGCCCAGTGACCTTCGCCCGGACCAATACGCTCGATTCGACCCGGATTCGCGGGACTGCCGTTCGCGGCTATGGCGAGCTGGCACTGGGGGATTGGCGTCACAAGCTGGAGGGGCAATATGTCGACAGCGCCAATATCAACCGCAATGCCGGGGCGTTCCTGAACCGCAGCGACGGCACTCGGTTCCGCGCCGGTTACCAGACGACGATCAGCTTCGACGCTGGCGGCCTGTCCCACAGCGTAACGGGCGCGGCGGAGCATGAAACCCAGACGTTCCGCGCCGACGACAGCAACTTCGGCGGCTTCAGCGATCAGCGCCAGAGCCGCGACCGCGAATCCTTGATCGGTGAATACCGGGCGACGCTTGGTGACCGGTTTTCGGCCGGGGCCAGCGTCCGCCGCGACTGGAATGACCGATTCGCCGACAGCATCAACTGGCGCGCCACAGCTGCTGCCGACCTGTCCCGTGGCTTCCACCTGCACGCTAGCTTCGGGGAGGGGGTGACCGATCCCACCTTCACCGAACAATTCGGCTTCTTCCCCGGGTCCTTCCGGGGCAACCCCAATCTGAGGCCGGAACAGGCCCGCGGATTTGATGTCGGTGCAGCGTGGAAGAACGCGCGGCTGTGGGCGGACATCACCTGGTTCCGCACCAATCTGACCGATGAGATTATTTCAACCTTCGATTCGACAACCTTCCTGTCCGGCGTCGCGAATGCCACCGGCAAAAGCCGGCGCAGCGGCATCGAGGTGCAGGGTGAGGTCCGGGTGACCGATTGGCTGCGGATCGATGCGAGCTACACCTATCTCAAAGCCAGCGAACAGCGCCTTGCTGCCACCCTTGCCGCGCGGGAGCTGCGACGTCCGAAACATGCCGGTACGCTGACCGGAATTGCTGATTGGGACGGGCTCCAGCTGACGGCCAGTGCCGCCTATGTCGGTCGCCAGCGGGACACCGATTTCTCCACCTTTCTGGTCGTCAGCCAGAAGCCCTATACTTTGGTCACGCTCGCCGCCCGCTACCGGTTGAGCGATGCGCTTGATCTGACCGCCCGGGTGGAGAATGCCGGTGACGCCAACTACCGCGATGTCGTCGGCTATGCGACCGCCGGGATCGCCGGTTATGCCGGGTTGCGCGTCCGCCTTGGAAAATAGGGCTGCCAGTCCCCCGTCGCCGCTGCGGCGGGGGCTTTGGCTTGGCACGTTGCTGCTGGGCCTGACCGCTGCCGCCCCGCAGCGGGTGGTATCGCTGAATCTGTGCACCGACGAATTGGCTCTGCTTCTGACGCCGAAGGGAAAGCTCGCCTCTGTGACGATCCTGGCGGCAGACCGCCAAGAAACCATGCTGGTCGGACGCGCGGTCGGCATTCCCACCAACAATGGCCGGATGGACTCGGTTGCGGCGCTCCGCCCCGACCTGGTGCTAACCGGCGGTTTCTCCAATCGTTACGCAACCGAGTTGGCGGCGCGATTGGGCAGCAAGGTGGTTGATGTCCGGCCTGCCAATACGCTGGGTGAACTTAGAAGCAACATTCGAAATGTTGCACAAGCTGTTTACAACACAGAGTTAGGTGACAGGATTATCGCCGCATTGGATGCTGATCTCGACAAGGTTCCCGTCAAACGGCAATCGGCGGTGCTGCTGTCCGGCGGCGGCTATACCGTGCGCGCCAGCGGCCTGTCCGCGACCTTGCTGCGCCATGCCGGGCTGGAGCAAATGTCCTTCCCCGGTGACCGGGCCAGTATCGAGCAGCTGATCGCTAATCCGCCCAAGGTGATCGTCATCACCCACTACCGCGCGACGCAATCGTCGCGCTACCAGAGCTGGCTGGCCCATCCGGCCCTGCGGAAGCTGCCCAAATCGACCCGCATCCTGCATGTCGACGGCCGGGCCTGGACTTGTCTCGGGCCGCCCATCGGGGCTGAAATTGCCCGCCTGCGGGCGCGGGTGCGCGGATGACCCGGCTCAATCTCTGCCTCGCCACCCTGTGTCTCCTGCTAGCGGCTGCGTCGCTGCTGTGGGGGCCGACGGCGTTGCTGGCATTGCCGCCCGATGTTGCCCAAACCATCTTGCTGGAACTGCGTGTGCCCCGGACACTGCTTGGCCTAGCGGTTGGGGCGACGCTTGGTCTGACCGGGGCGGCGTTGCAGGGTCTGCTTCGCAACCCCCTCGCCTCACCCGATGTTCTCGGCACCAGCACAGGCGCGGCCCTCGGTGCGGTGGTCGCCAGTTACTACATCGGGGTCGGCGGAACCTTCGGGATTGCCATTGGTGGCATGGCCGGGGCGGTTATCGCACTGCTCCTCCTGATTCTACTCGCCGGACGCGGTGCCTCAACCGCAACGCTGGTTCTGGCCGGGGTCGCTGTTTCAGCGCTGGCCGGTGCGCTGACCAATCTGGCGCTGAGCCTCGCCCCCTCCCCTTACGCGCTTTACGATATTCTGTTCTGGCTGCTCGGGTCATTGGCAGACCGCAGCCTTGACCATGTCGCCTTTGCCCTGCCGCCGATGCTGCTGGGGTGCTGGCTGGCATGGCGCGGGCGGGCGGGATTGGATGCGCTCGCCCTTGATGAGGATGTGGCAACCACACTCGGTGTCGATGTCCGCCGGTTGCGCCGCGATATCGTGATCGGCACCGGCCTGGCGGTAGGGGCAGGTGTCGCCGCTGCGGGGGCAATCGGGTTCGTTGGCCTGATCGTGCCGCATCTGGTTCGGCCCCTGGTTCGTCACCGGCCCGGTGCGGCGCTGATCTCGAGCGCGCTAGCCGGGGCGGCCCTGCTGACCGCCGCCGATTTGGCCGTCCGGGTTCCGATCAACGGGCAAGAGCTGAAGCTCGGTGTGCTGACCGCGATGATCGGGGCGCCGTTCTTTCTACACCTGATCCTGCGCGGCAAGGCAGCGTCATGACCGAGCTTGTCGCAACCGCCCTCGCCCGCCCGCCGGGGTTGGTCGACGCCTCGCTGAACCTCAGCGGTGGCGAAGTCGTCGGGGTGGTCGGGCCGAATGGCGCTGGCAAAACCACCTTGATCCGGGCGCTGGCCGGGCTGACGGTCGGGCCCGGCACCGTGCTGCTCGACGGACGCGATCTCCAGTCCCTGTCCCTCCCCGACCGGGCCGATCGCATCGCCTATCTCCCGGCAGAGCGCACGGTCGGCTGGCCACTTCTCGCCCGGGATGTGGTCGCGCTCGGTCTGCGCCGCGATGATCCGACCGCCATCGCCCAGGCCCTTGTTGCCACCGACAGTGCGGCCTTCGCCGACCGGCGGGTCGATACTCTGTCGACCGGGGAGCGGGCCCGTGTCCTGCTGGCCCGGGCGATTGTCGGGAGCGCAGATGTGCTGTTGCTCGACGAACCGGTCGCCAATCTCGATATCCGGCATCAGCTGCAAATCCTCGACATGTGCCGGATTGAGGCTGCGGCGGGCGCGACTGTCCTCATCGCCCTGCACGACCTGACGCTGGCGGCGCGCGCTTGCGACCGGATCATCCTGATGGCGGCAGGCCGGGTCATCACTGCGGGAACGCCGCCTGAGGTGCTGACGGTTGCGCGGCTGCGGGACGTGTTTGGAATCCAGCGCGGCCCCGACGGCTGGGAGCGCGGTTGAGCGCGGGCGAGTGCAGGTCTATAGCTTGCGCCATGTCACCCGTCATCGGCACACCCGCCCCCGCGTCAGACCCGGATTTCAAGCGAAACGACGCCGCCATGCGCGGACTGGTCGAAGACCTGCGCACCCTAACCGCCAAAATTGCCCGTGGCGGACCCGCCGCATCGCGCGACCGCCATGTAGCGCGCGGCAAGCTGTTGCCAAGGGAGCGGGTCGAACGGCTGCTTGACCCGGGCAGCGCCTTTCTGGAAATCGCCCAGATTGCCGCGCACGATGTGTACGGCGAGGATGTTCCGGCAGCGGGGATGATTGCCGGGGTCGGTCAGGTTTCGGGCCGCACCTGTGTCATCGTCTGCAACGACCCGACGGTGAAGGGCGGCAGCTATTATCCGCTGACCGTCAAAAAGCATCTGCGAGCGCAGGAAATTGCGGCCCAAAATCGACTGCCCTGCCTGTATCTGGTCGATTCCGGAGGGGCCAACCTGCCGCGTCAGGATGAGGTCTTCCCCGACCGCGACCACTTCGGCCGTATCTTCTATAATCAGGCGAACATGTCGGCGCAAAGCCTTGCGCAGATTGCAATTGTCATGGGCAGTTGCACCGCGGGCGGAGCCTATGTTCCGGCGATGTCCGATGAAACGGTGATCGTCCAGAACCAGGGAACGATCTTTCTGGCTGGACCCCCACTGGTCAAGGCGGCGACTGGCGAGGAAGTCACCGCCGAGGAACTGGGCGGTGGCGATGTCCACACCCGCGTGTCCGGCGTTGCCGATCATCTGGCCTCCAATGACGCCCATGCGCTGGAGATTGCCCGGAACATCGTGGCGACGCTGCCACCGGCGGCACCGTCGATGGTCAACCAGCGCACGGCAAAGCCACCGCGCTTTGACGCGACCGAGATTTACGGGCTGATCCCGTCCGATGTCCGCCAGCCCTATGATGTCCGCGCCGTCATCGCCCGCATTGTCGATGACAGCGCGTTCGATGAATTCAAGGCGCGCTTCGGTGAAACCCTCGTCACGGGCTTTGCGCATGTCGAGGGCCTGCCCGTCGGCATCATCGCCAACAACGGCATCCTGTTCGGCGAAGCGGCGCAAAAGGGCGCGCATTTCATCGAGCTGTGCTGCGCCCGCAAAATCCCGCTGCTGTTCCTTCAGAACATCTCGGGCTTCATGGTCGGCAAGCGCTACGAGAACGAAGGCATCGCCAAACACGGCGCGAAGATGGTGACCGCCGTCGCCTGCGCCGCTGTGCCCAAGATCACCGTCGTCATCGGCGGCAGTTTCGGCGCGGGCAATTACGGCATGTGCGGCAGGGCCTATTCCCCTCGCTTCCTGTGGATGTGGCCAAACGCGCGGATCAGCGTGATGGGCGGCGAACAAGCGGCGTCAGTGCTCGCCACGGTCAAGTCCGGCGGCTTTGCCTCAGCGAAGGATGAGGAGGCGTTCAAGTCGCCAATCCGGGCCCAGTATGAAAGTCAGGGCCACCCCTATTATTCCTCGGCGCGGCTTTGGGATGATGGTGTTATTGACCCGGCAGCGACGCGGCAGGTCGTCGCCTTGTCCCTCGCCGCCGCACTCAACGCCCCGATCCCGGAAACCCGCTTCGGCACCTTCCGGATGTGATGGGGGTGGCCGCTCTACTCCTCGACATTGACGATCGCGGCATTGCGCAGGTCACGCTCAATCGCCCTGAGCGGCACAATGCCTTTGACGAGGCCTTGATCGCGGCCTTGACCACGGCCTTCACCGATCTTGCCGAACAATCCGGCCTTCGGACCGTTGTGCTTCGCGGCAACGGTCCCTCCTTCTGCGCTGGCGCCGACCTTGACTGGATGAAGCGCGCCGCTGGCTGGACCGAAGCGGAGAATATCACCGATGCGCTGAAACTGTCCGACATGCTGGCGGCGATTTCGGCCTGTGCCGTTCCGGTTATCGCCGTCGCGCATGGTGGGGTCTATGGCGGCGGGGTTGGGCTGATCGCCTGTGCCGACATGGTGGTTGCGGCACCTGATGCCAAATTCCGGCTGTCCGAAGTCCGGTTGGGCCTGACCCCGGCGACAATCTCACCATTTGTTGTTGCAGCCATCGGGGCCCGCCATGCCCGCCGCTATTTCGCGACCGCCGAATTATTCGGTGCGGAGGCTGCCCACCATATCGGCCTGGTCCATGAAGTTGCGACTGATCCCGGCGCCCAGGTCGAAGCCTGGATCGCGGCAATCCTGGAGGCCGCCCCCGGTGCCGTTGCCGATGCCCATCGGCTGGTCACCGATGTTGCCGGCCGTGCCATCACCCCCGACCTCCGGGCCGAAACCGCCCGGCGGATCGCTGCCCGCCGCGCCTCTGCGGAGGGACGGGAGGGTGTCAGCGCCTTTCTTGCCAAGCGCAAACCAAATTGGGTTCCCCATGCGTAAAATCCTCATCGCTAACCGGGCCGAAATTGCCCGCCGGATCATCCGCACCGCCCACCGGATGGGGCTGGAGACGGTCGCCCTCTATTCCGATGCCGATGCCGGGGCACCGCATGTCCGGGAGGCGACACAGGCCGTCCATATCGGTCCGCCCCCTGCCGTCGATTCCTATCTGGATATCGACAAAATTCTGGCAGCAGCCCGCAAGTCCGGCGCGGATGCCATCCACCCCGGCTACGGCTTCCTGTCGGAAAATGCCGATTTTGCCGATGCGGTGCGGGCCGAGGGGCTGGTGTTTATCGGGCCACCCGGCAACGCGATGCGGGTCATGGGCCTGAAGGACGGGGCCAAGGCGGCGATGAAGAAGGCCGGTGTGCCGATCACCCCGGGCTATCAGGGCAAGGACCAGGCCCTCCCCCGGCTGGAAATGGCGGCGCAGGCCATCGGCTATCCGCTGCTGATCAAGGCGGTGGCGGGTGGCGGCGGCAAGGGCATGCGCCGGGTCGATTCACCGGCGGAATTTGGCGATGCCCTGATCGCGGCGCAGCGGGAGGCGGCCCGGTCATTCGGCAATGACGGCGTGCTGATCGAAAAACTGATCCAGCGTCCCCGCCATGTCGAGGTTCAGGTGTTCGCTGACAGCCACGGCAATGTCGTGCATCTGTTTGAACGCGATTGCTCCCTGCAACGCCGCCATCAAAAAGTGATTGAGGAGGCCCCTGCCCCCGGCCTCAGCCCGCGCCTGCGCCATACGCTGGGCATCGCCGCGATCACCGCCGCAACCGCGATAAACTACGAGGGTGCCGGGACCATCGAGTTCATCCTTGATACCGATGCGCTTGATGCGAATGGCGACCCGGCCTTTTACTTCATGGAAATGAACACCCGGTTGCAGGTTGAACATCCGGTCTCTGAGTTGATCACCGGATATGATCTCGTCGAATGGCAAATCCGCGTCGCACGCGGCGAACGGCTTCCGGCGCTGCAGGATGATATCCGGGAGACCGGCCATGCGGTTGAAGCACGGCTTTATGCCGAAGACCCCGACAGCGGCTTCCTGCCGTCCATTGGCCCGTTGCTGCGGCTAGAACTACCCGATACCGCCCCCGGCGTCCGCATCGACAGCGGCGTGGAGCAGGGCGGCGAAGTCTCCATCCACTATGACCCGATGATTGCCAAGGTCATTGCCTATGGGGCCGACCGCAATGTCGCGATTGACCGGCTGGTGGCCGCACTCGATGGCTGTGTCGTCGACGGGGTCAAGACCAACCGCGCCTTCCTCGCCCGGCTGGCCGATCACCCGGCATTTCGCAGTGGGGACATCGACACGGGCTTCATCCAGCGTCACCACGACGAATTGTTCAGCCTCGCCGAAATACCTGACCGTGTCCTCGCCATCGCCGCCCTCGCGCTGATCGCTCAGGCCGACGACCGACCAGCGACCACGATGTTCGAACGGCTGTCGGGTTTCCGGGTCAATCTCCCGGCCCAGCGGCACATCGACCTCTATGTCGGGGATACCGTCCATTCGCTTTCGATCCAGGCGAACCATATTGCTGGCCTCGCCGACCCGTTGACCGCAACCGGCCGCTGGCGCGGAGGAACGACGTTCGAGGCCGATTTTGGCGGGGAGATTGTGCGCGCCGTCGTGCTGATCGGTGAATCCGCTATCGAAGTCCGACTCGGTGGCCGCGCCTTCCGGATCGGAACCAGACCTGCCACAGCCGCTGCCATTGCAGACGCCACTGATGGCAAAATCCGGGCTCCCATGCCCGGCCGCATCCTGTCACTGGGCGTTGCCGTCGGTCAAAGCGTCGAAGCCGGCGATCGGCTGCTGGTGCTCGAAGCCATGAAAATGGAACACCGCCTGAACGCGCCTGCCAAGGGGAAAATCAGCGCCATATCGGTCGCGGAAGGTGACCAGGTTAGTGAAGGTGCCGTTTTGGTTGAGATAATGGCGGAGTCCTGACTATGACCTACCCCACCCTGCGCTTCGCCCACGGCGAGACCATCGACATGTTGCGCGACATGGTTCGCGACTTTGCGCAAAGCGAAATCGCACCACGTGCGGCGGAGATTGATGCGACCAACAGCTTCCCGCGTGATCTCTGGCCCAAACTCGGGGCACTCGGCCTGCACGGCATCACGGTCAGCGAGGCGGATGGCGGGACGGGACTTGGTTATCTCGCCCATGTCATCGCGGTGGAGGAGATCAGCCGGGCCTCCGCCTCGGTCGCGCTCAGCTACGGTGCGCATTCCAACCTGTGCATCAACCAGATCGCCCGGCACGGCACGGCGGAGCAGAAGGCGAAGTATCTGCCGAAACTGATGTCGGGAGACCATGTCGGCAGCCTCGCCATGTCTGAATCCGGGGCCGGGTCCGACGTCGTGTCGATGAAGCTCCGGGCCGACCGGCGGAACGACTGCTATGTCCTCAACGGCAACAAGATGTGGATCACCAACGGGCCGCATGCCGACACGCTGGTGGTCTATGCCAAGACCGACCCGGCGGCGAAGTCGCGCGGCATGACCGCCTTCCTCGTCGAGAAGGGTTACAAAGGATTTTCGACGGCGCAAAAGCTCGACAAGCTCGGCATGCGCGGCTCCGACACCTGCGAACTGGTGTTTGAGGATTGCGAGGTCCCGTATGAAAATGTGCTGGGGGAGGAAGGGCGCGGCGCCGCTGTCCTGATGTCCGGCCTCGACTATGAGCGCGTCGTGCTGTCCGGCGGCCCCTTGGGCATCATGCAGGCCTGCCTCGATGTCACCCTGCCCTATGTCCATGAGCGGCAGCAATTCGGCCAACCCATCGGTACCTTTCAGCTGATGCAGGGCAAGATCGCCGATATGTATGTCGCGCTGTCGACCGCCCGGGCCTATGTCTATGCGGTGGCGGAGGCCTGCGACCGGGGCGAGACCGCCCGCAAGGATGCCGCCGGTTGCATCCTCTATTCGGCTGAGAAAGCCACCTGGATGGCGCTGGAGGCGATCCAGGCGCTGGGCGGCAACGGCTATACCAGCGACTATCCGACCGGACGGCTGCTGCGCGATGCCAAACTCTATGAGATCGGGGCGGGCACCAGCGAAATCCGCCGCTTCCTGATTGGCCGGGAATTGTTCGAAGAAACCAAATGAGGCGGCTCGGCGCTGTGCTGGCCGGGGGCGGCAGTCGGCGCTTTGGCAGCGACAAAGCGGTGGCGCTCTGGAACGGTCGGACGCTGATTGATCATGTGATGGATCGTCTGGGCAAGCAGGTCGATCATCTGATCATTGTTGGGCGCGATGGCGGTATTCCGGACCGGCCCGCCCCCGACATGGGGCCGCTCGGTGGGCTATGCGCTGCCCTCGCCTATGCTGCCGCGCATGGCTTCGACACGGTGCTGACCGCTGCCTGTGACATGCCGGTGCTGCCCGATGACCTTGCCGCCCTGCTCGCCCCCGGCCCCGCCTGCCTCGCCAGCCAGCCGCTGATCGGCCTATGGCCTGCAATGCTCGCCCAAGAGCTCGACGCCCATCTCGCCACAACCAGCGACCTGTCGATGCGCGGCTGGATCAACCGCAGCAGCGCGCGGCTGGTCACCGGCGTTGACCTGCCGAACATCAACAGGCCAGCGGACCTACAATCGCTTCAATTGGAATAGATGTGCCCAAATTCGCACGGAGAGGCAGGCTGGAGCGCGTTGATGGGATTTCTGGACTGGAACATTACCGGAACATCTAACGCGCCCAGAGGGCAGTTTACGGGCGAATTTGGGGCATTGCCCTCTTACACCCCGCCGAGATAGTCCATCTTGCCGATCTCGACCCCCCGGTGCCGCAGCAGCGCATAGGCCGTCGTCACATGGAAGAAGAAATTCGGCAGCACGAAATTCAACAGGAAATCCTGCCCCTTGAAGTTGAACTCGCGCGGCCCGGCCTTCAGCACGATGGCGCGAACCTCGCTGCCATCGATATCGCTCGCCGGCACGCTCCGGATATAGTCGAGCGTTTTCGCAATGCGCGCCTGCAGTTCGGCAATCGTCACCTCGTCATCGGCAAAGCTCGGCGGCTCCATACCGGCCAGCCGCGCCACGCCGCCCTTGGCGCTGTCGGAGGCAATCTGCACCTGCCGCGACAGTGGCGCCATGTCGGGTGCGAGCCGCGACCCCAGCAGGTCGGCTTCGTCAATGCCCTTGGCCGCAACAAACGCCGCCCCCTTGTCGAGCAGCTTCGACAGGACAGCAAGCTGGCGGGTCAACGGTCCGAGGGCGGCTTGGGAGAGGGTGATGGTCATGGGGGTCCTTAGCTAGGTGTCGGTATCGATACACGTTTAACATAGTCCTGTTTGAATAGGTCGGACATCCGCTCAAATATTTTCGAAAGGCAATTCTTGCAGCGCACGTTGGCCGGTTGCTGATTTCCGTTTAGTCGATAGCCATGAAATCACTCAAAATCGCCGTGGCAGGCTGCGGTCCTGCAGGTCTCGCTGCCGCGCTGATGCTCCATGGCGGCGGCCATTCGGTAACGCTATTCGAGCGATTTGACACACCTCAACCCATCGGTTCTGGACTGATAATCCAACCGACAGGACTTGCGGTTCTTCGCCAACTTGGCCTGGAGACCGCTATCTTGGCTCACGGGATGAAGATCGACCGCCTTCTAGGGAAAACTGGGTCGGGACGGACTGTGCTCGACGTACGGTATCGGTCGCTGGGACACGGTGCCCATTTCGGCGTCGGCATCCACCGGGCAACGCTGTTCACCATTCTCTATGGCGCCGTCGCGGCCAACAGGATTCCTGTCATGACCGGTCGCGCCATTTCTGGAAGCGTCATGGTCGGCCAGCAACGTTCGATGATATTTGGTGACGGTAGCAGGTCTGGCCCCTTCGATCTGATAGTCGATGCGCTAGGAACCAAGACAACACTTGCACCAGTCGAAGGACGCGAATTGGCCTATGGTGCGCTTTGGGCAACACTGGACTGGCCGGATGGTCTCGATTTTATGCCGAATGCTTTGGAGCAACGGTATCGCGCCGCTAGCAGAATGGCCGGTGTACTACCAATTGGAACATCGACGACTGATATTCAGAAAAAAGCAGCCTTTTTTTGGTCACTCCGGGCGGACCACCTTCAATGCTGGCAGGCTGCGGGGCTCGCCGCTTGGAAGCATGAGGTATTGGCCCTCTGGCCTGCCCTCGACCCACTGCTTGTTCAAATCCACTCTGCGGATCAACTCACCTTTGCGCATTACTCCCATCGAACCCTACAACGGCCCGCTGAGCCGCGCTTGATCCACATCGGTGACGCTTGGCATTCGGCAAGTCCGCAGTTGGGTCAGGGCGCGAATATGGCATTGCTTGATGCCTATGCGCTGGCACTAGGTCTCCGACAGCAAAGCGATATCGATGCAGCGATTGCCAAGGCTGTATTTCTACGGCGTAGCCACATACGCTTATATCAAGCGCTGACGGCTTTTTTCACGCCGGTTTATCAGTCAGACAGTCGCTGGATTCCGATCATTAGAGATCGACTGGTGGGGCCGCTCTCAAAGCTTTGGCCTGCTACATGGATACAAACCGCAATTGTGAGCGGTCTGATCGGCGATCCATTAGGGAAGCTTGGGTTGCGCTCGAATCATAACCGTGAAGCTACGACTTCGGCGGGTCAGCGATCATTGCGGTGAAATTTGCCTGGGCGACGACCTTGCCATCCACCACCGCTTTCCCCGCGAATTTGCACACTGTCGCTCGCTTCTGGACGAAGGCGACGTGCAATTCCATAAGGCAGCCCGGTTCTACTGGCGCGCGAAACTTCGCTTCGTCGATGGCCATGAAATAGACCAGCTTGCCGCTCCCGGCCAGACCCATTGACTGGACGGCGAGGACACCGGCGGTTTGCGCCAGCGCCTCGACGATCAGCACACCGGGCATGATCGGGCGGCCGGGGAAATGGCCGGCGAAAAACGGTTCGTTGATCGTGACCGCCTTGATGCCGACCGCCGACACGTCGGGGACAATGTCCCGGACGCGGTCGACGAGCAGCATCGGGTAGCGGTGCGGAATCAGCGCCATCACCGCCGTGACGCCGACGGTGTCGAGCTGAGACGCCGCCTCGGTCACTTGGCCGCAGCAGGGGCGGCTGGCGGGGTGACGCTGACGCGTGGCAGCGACACATCGAGGCGCTTCACCACTTCGGCGGTCACATCCAGCGCCGGGTTCATCGCCAGCGTCGCATCAGACCGCAACGCGACCTGCGCACCACGCTCGCGCATGATCTGCTGGGTGATCGGGCCGACCGCCTGCAGGATCTGCTGCTGGACATAGCGCTGGCTGACCTGGAAATCCTGCTCGCGGCTCTGGACTTCGGCCTGTCCGGCCTGCTGGCGCTGCTGCAGTTCATTGGCCTTGGCTTGCAGGGCAGCGGGTGCGATGGCGTTGGCTGCCTGCTGCTTGCGCAGGGCATCGGCATCGGCGGTCAGGCCATCCTGAAGCTGCTTGGCGCGGGCCTGCAGGGCAGCGACCTTGGTCTTCAGCTGGGCATCGCCGTTGATGCCGGCCGCCGACTTCACGAAAATCTGTTCAAGGTCGATGATGATGATGCCGTTGCCTGCCGCCGCCGGAGTCTGGGCGAGTGCCGGTGCTGAGGACATGGTCAGCGCGACGGCGGCGAGAAGCAGATGGCGGGTCTTGATCATGGTGCGGGTCTTTCCTGAATAATGAAGGGAGTTTGAAACGAGTTACTTGGCTGGGGTTGCGGTCGAGACGCGGGGCAGTGCCCGGTCCAGACGGGAAATGGCGTCGGCGGTGATATTGAGGGTACCGCTGCTCTGCAAGGTGGCGGCCTGCGGCAGGACAAGATTTGCCCCCTTCTCCCGCATCAGCGCGGCAAGGATGGGCTGGGCTGCCTCGTTGATCTGCTTGGCGACCGAATCGCGGGTGGCCTGAAATTCCTGGCTGCGCTTTTGCAGGTCGGCCTCGGCAGTCTGGCGGCGGGTTTGCAGATCCCGGACCTTGCCTTCCCAGGCCGCAACCGCCGGTCCTGCCGCTGCCGGACGGGAATTGCGCAGCGCCTGTTCCTCATTGGTGAACTGGGTCCGGAGCGAGGCGACGCGGGCCTGAATGGCATCCAGCTTCACCTTCAATTCTCCTTGCGCGATGCGCCCGGCGGCGGAATTGTTGATCACCCGGTCCATGTCGACGACCACGATCACCGCCTGCGGTGCCGCCTGCGCCAGCGCCGGGGCTGCACAGACCGACATGAGCGCGACGGCCAGGGTGGTCCGGAACATCCGTATCATCAGAACTGCGTCCCCACGTTGAACTGGAAGGATTTTATATCGTCGCCGTCGACCTTGTTCAGCGCCTTGGCAAAATCGATGCGGAACGGCCCGAACGGGGAATTCCAGGAAATGCCGGCCCCGACCGAGATGCGCGGCTTCGGGCTGTCGCCCAGGAATTCCTCAAATATCGTGCTGCCGATTGGGCACCCCGCACTCGTTCCCGGCACCGGCAGGGGCCCCGTTCCGCGGCAGGTGATGACATTATTCTGTGTCTTGGTATCCCACAGAGCCCCGATATCGGCGAACACCGATGGGCGAATGCCCAGTTCACGGCCGCCAGCGCCGAGCGGAATTTCAACCTCGACCTTGCCCCGGTAGTAGGCGTCGCCGCCAAGGGCGGTGTCGAGCGCATTGGCGCGATCCCCGACAACGGCCCCGGTCATCGCATCGACGCCGCGCTGGATGGTGCGAGGACCGACGCCGCGAATGTCAAAACCGCGCAATTCCGGCTCACCAAGGAAGAAGCGGTCGGTCAGCCGGATTTTGCGGCCGCCAAGCCCGCGAATATAGCCAGCCTCCGCCCCGGCATTCAGGATGAACCCGGCGGGCAGGCCCCAATATTTGTCGAAATTGGCGCGGGTCCGCAGATATTTGACGTCGCCGCCGACCCCGGCAAGATCCTGGTTGAACACGAAGCGGTTGCCCTGACTCGGCCGGGCCCGGTTGTTCAGATTGTCGTAGACGATACTGTAGCCGACTGAGGAAATCGTGAAATTGCCAACCGCCTCGCAGACGAAAAACCCGGCGTTGCAATTGCTGCTGATGCGCTCGCTCGGCTGAATGCCGTCCATCGGGTTGTTCAGGTCGTTGAAGAATTGATCGGCAAGCTTCACCTTTTCCTGCGACAGGCCGTAACGGGTCGAAGCGGCCCAATATTCGGTGATCGGAAAGCCGGTGCGCAGCTGGAAGCCGGTGGTCAGCTGGCTGTAGATATCCTGCCGGTCATTGTTGACCCCGAAGCCGAACGACTGAGAATCCTGCCGGAAGATATCGGCGCCGAGCGCGAGATTGCGGTTGAACAAATAGGGTTCCGTGAAGCCCAGATTGACCGATTTCGAAAAGCTCGAATAATTGACCGAGGTGCGCAACTGCTGCGCCATGCCACGGAAATTGCGCTGTTCAACCGACAGATTGAGGATGAACTTCTCAAGGCTGGAAAACCCGGCGGAAATCTGCAGCGTACCGGTTGATTTTTCCTCGATATTGACGCCGAGCACGATCTTGTCGGGAGTGGAGCCGGGCTTCTGGTCCACCTCCAGCTTTTCCTGGAAAAAGCCGAGGGACTGGATGCGGTCGCGGGAACGTTTGACCTTGATGGTGTTGAACGCGTCACCTTCCGCCAGCCGGAATTCGCGGCGGATGATCTTGTCCTTGGTCCGGGTGTTGCCGTTGATGTCGATGCGTTCGACATAAACGCGCGGGGCCTCGTTGATCAGGAAGGTCACGCTCATCGTCCGCTTTTCCTTGTCGCGGTCGAAGTTCGGACGGATGTCGGCAAAGGCATAACCCAGCAGACCAACGGTATCGGTCAGGGAGGTGACGGTGTCCTCCACCGCCTTGGCGTCGTACCAATCACCCTTTTTCAAGCGGATGACGCTCTTGAAGGCATCGGCCTTGATGTCGCGGATCTGACTTTGCAGGTCGATCTCGGCAAATTTATACCGCTCTCCCTCGTCGACGACGAAGGTCACGATGAAATCCTTCTGCGGCGTCAGTTCGGCAACCGCCGACACCACCCGGAAATCGGCATAGCCCTTTTGCAGGTAGAATTGCCGCAGCTTCTGCTGGTCATAGGCCTGGCGGTCGGGGTCGTAGGTGTCGTTGGAGGTGAATAATTTGTACCAGCGCGCCGCCTTGGTCGCCATTTCGTCGCGCAGGTCGCCGTCGGAAAATGCCTTGTTGCCGATGATGTTGATCTGGCGGACCTTGGACTTTGACCCTTCGACCATTTCGAACACCACATCGACGCGGTTCTGGTCGAGTTGGACGATCTTGGGTTCAACCGACGCGGCGAACCGGCCCTGGCGGCGATAAAGTTCCAGGATGCGCCCGACATCGGCCCGGGCCTTGGACCGGGTGAAAATCTGCCGCGGGGCCAGCCGGATTTCCTCGCGGATTTTTTCTTCCTTGAGGCGCTTGTTGCCCTCCAGAATGATCCGGTTGATCACCGGATTTTCCCGGACCTCAATCACCAGCGTTCCCGCCTCATCGCGGATCCGGGCGTCGGCGAACAATTCAGTGGCGAACAGCGCCTTCAGCGCCAGATCGAGCCGTTCGCGGTCATAGGCCTCGCCGACCCGCAGATCGACATAGGAGCGCACGGTTTCGGGCTCCAGCCGCTCGCTGCCCCGCACAATGATCTCACGGACAATACCACTAGTCAGTGGCGCGGCACCGGGCGCGACCTGCTGCGCCAGGGCGTCGCCTGGCTGCACCACCGCGATCCCGCCAAGCATCGTCCCGACCAGCAAAGCCGCTGTCAGTCGCCGTGCCCGGTTCCCAATCGTCCCAACGCCATCGATCACGCGTACCCGCCCTTCTCCAACTCACCCCGACCGGCCCCGTGGGACCCTAGCCGAGCAGGCCCGCCAATTGCTTGAACACCCCGAACGACGCAAGGTCGTTCCACGTCAGGAATAGCATCAGCGAGACTAACGCTGCAAAGCCCGACATGAATGCCCATTCCTGGACCTTCGGATTGAGGGGCCGCCGACGAACGCCCTCGACCGCATAGAGGAAGAGATGTCCGCCGTCGAGCATCGGAACTGGCAGCAAGTTAATGAACCCGAGGTTAATTGAGATAAGTGCCATGAATTGCACGAGATTCAGCAAGCCCATCGACGCCTGCTGCCCGGAAAATTGCGCAATCTTGAGCGGCCCGCCCAGCTCCTTCACCGAACGCCGGCCGGTGATGACCTGCACCAGCGTATCGGTCATCGCCCGGGTCAGCGCCACGGTCTCCTCAACCGCGACGACAATGGCGCGACCGGGGCCAACTTTCTCGACAATCTGCCGCGCGCTGCCGACGCCGAGCTGGCCCCGGGTATAGACATTGCCGAACCGGTCCTTTTCCACCAGCACCGCCGGGGTCACGATCAGACGGGTCGCAGAGCCACTCCGGTCAACGACGGCGGCGACGGCCTGCCCCGGATTGATCGACACGATCCGGACCACATCCTCAAAGCGCGCGATCTGCTGACCGTCCAAGGAGACGATCCGGTCACCGACCCGGAACCCCGCAGCCTTGGCCGGACTATTCTCCGCGATATAGTCGACGGTTGCCGGGGTGTAGGGGTGGCCGAGGACGGCGAAGAAGCCGGCAAAGATCACAATCGCGAACAGGAAATTAATAAGCGGCCCACCAGCAACGATGATGGCGCGCTGCCACAGCGGGGCAAAGGCAAAAATTCCCTGACGCTGGTTGTCCGGTAAATTCTCAACCTCTGGAGATGGTTGGGACGATGCGTTCAGGTCTCCAACGAACTTCACATAGCCACCAAGCGGCAGCAGCGCCAGTTTCCAGCGCGTCCCGTGCTTGTCGGTCCAGCCGATCAGTTCCCGGCCAAAGCCAACCGAAAATGTCTCGGCCCGGATGCCGAACATCCGCCCTGCGAGATAGTGACCAAGCTCATGGACGGTCACCAACACCCCAATGACCAGGGCAAACATCAAGACGGTGTAGAGAAACGTCGGCTGCGCCAGTTCCATCAGTTCATCCTCGCTTGCACCAAAGCCCCGGCCCGGTCTCTCGCAGCAGCATCGACCGCCATCACGTCGTCCAGACTGGACATCGGACGGCTTGCCATACCTTCCAAAGTTTCGCCAACGATTGCGGCGATATCGAGGAAGCCGATCCGCCGCCCGAGGAAAGCTGCCACCGCGATTTCATTCGCGGCATTGAGCACGGCGGGCGCCGACCCACCCTCCCGGAGCGCCGCCCAGGCAAGGTTGAGCGCCGGGAAGCGGACCGGATCGGGTGCTTCAAACTCCAGCCGCCCGATTTCGACAAGGTCGAGCCGGTGGCAGGGTGTCGCAATCCGGTCAGGCCAGGCCAGCGCATAGCTGATCGGGGTTCGCATGTCGGGCGTCCCAAGCTGCGCCAGCACCGAGCCGTCGACATATTCGACAAGGCTGTGCACCACCGATTGCGGATGCACGATAATGTCGAGCTTCTCGGCGTCGATCGGGAACAGGTGATAGGCCTCGATCAGCTCCAGTCCCTTGTTCATCAGGGTCGCGCTGTCGACCGAAATCTTGGTGCCCATCGACCAGACCGGATGCGCGACCGCCTGCTCCGGCGTGACGCCGCGCATGGCATCGTAGGACAATTGCCGGAACGGGCCGCCGCTCGCGGTCAGAATGACCCGCGAAATCCGTTCGGGTCGTTCAAAATCGAAACATTGGAAAATCGCATTATGCTCGGAATCGACCGGCAACAGCCGTGAGCCGGTGCGTGCGGCGGTCCGGGTGACCAGATCGCCGGCGCAGACCAGCGATTCCTTGTTGGCCAGCGCCACGACCGCACCGCGTTCCACCGCGCGAAGTGTCGGAAAGAGTCCGGCAGCCCCAACGATGGCGGCCATCACCACATCGCTTGGCCGGTCCGCCGCCTCATTGAGCGCGTCGGTCCCGGCGGCAACCGCAATGCCGGTCCCGGCCAGCGCATCCTTCAGGTCCCCGTAGCAACGGTCGTTCGCCACCACCGCGATATCGGGCCGGATGCGGCGCGCCTGGGCCGCAAGTGTTGCCACGTCGCTGTTGGCGGTCAGCGCCGAGACATGCCAGCGCTCCGGCTCCCGCTCCAGCAGATCAAGGGTCGATTTGCCGACCGAGCCAGTTGATCCCAGCACGGCGACGCTGCGGCGCGCCCTCACCGGAACCACCCGGGTGCTGCCATCGACAGCGCAACGACAATCGCCACCGGAACCAGACCGTCGAGCCGGTCCATCACCCCGCCGTGGCCAGGCAGCAAAGTTCCGGAATCCTTCACACCGGCGCGGCGTTTCAGCCAGGACTCGTAGAAATCACCGGCCTGCGAAACGATGGCGAGCCCGGCACCGGTGATGGCCATGGCAGCCACGTTGCGGGGATTCCAGAAACCGGTTGGATCACCAAGCCCACCCGCCCGTTCAAATTCGGCCTGGAACCACCAGATCGCCATGCCCGCACTGGCAAGGGCCGCACCGGTCATGCCGCCGATAAGCCCGGCCCAGGTTTTCTTCGGGCTGATCCGCGGCGCAATCTTTGGGCCGCCAATGGCGCGTCCGGCAAAATAGGCGAGGATATCGGTGGACCAGACGATCAGCAGCACCCAGAGCACGATGCCCAGCCCACTCGGTTCCCGCAGCCAGATCAGCGCAACGCCCGGCAGTCCGGAATAGAGCAATCCTGCCGCGAACCCGTCGCGTGGCTTTCGGCGGGCAAGCCGGATGACGCTCCAGACAATGGCAACCAAAACCAGGCCGATCGCGGCATAGGTTGGCAAATCGCGGGTGGTGGCGAGGCAGGCCAGCCCAACCGCCAGCAGCCCGACAAAGCGCTGCGTCCGGCCTATCCGGTGCATCTGCGCCCATTCGGCAAACATCAGCAGCGATGCCAGGCTGGCCAGCGCGCCAAACCACAGGCCCCCGGCCCAAAGCGCGGCCAGCGCGACGACAATCAGCGGTACGGCGACAATGATCCGTCGCGCCAGATCGCTCTTCGGCGGGGTCGACGGTGCGGAGTCGGTCACAGGCCGCCGTAGCGCCGTTCGCGCTCGGCAAAGACCGCCAGGGCCGACCGCAGCGTCGCCTCGGTGAAATCGGGCCAGAGCACGTCGGTGAAATGCAGTTCGGCATAGGCCGCCTGCCACATCATGAAATTGGACAGCCGCACTTCCCCCGAGGTCCGGATGATCAGGTCTGGCAAGGGCAGACCGGCGGTGTCGAGCCGTGCCTCAATCGCTTCCGGGCTGATCTCCACCCCGTCAGCCACCAGCTTTTTAACGGCGCGGCTGATCTCATCCTGCGAGCCGTAGTTGAGGGCGAGGACCAGCGTCAGCGTCGTGTTGGCGCTGGTTTGGGCAATCGACCGGGCAATCAGGTCGCGCAGATCACCGCTCAATCGGCCAAGATCCCCGATGAAATGCAGGCGCACGCCGCTGCGGTCCAGTTCATCAATCTCGCTTTGCAGGTAGTGACGGAGCAAGCCCATCAGCCCGTCGACCTCATCTTCCGGCCGTTTCCAGTTTTCCGAGCTGAATGCGTAGAGGGTCAGAACTTCGATGCCGAGCTTGGGCGCAGCTTCGACAGCACGCCGGACCGCCTCCGCCCCGGCACGGTGCCCGGCAATCCGGGGCAGGAAGCGCTTCTTCGCCCAGCGACCATTGCCGTCCATGATGATCGCAACATGACGGGCCGACGACGGCCCCGAACCGGCAGCGCGGTCTTGATCAATCCGGGCGGACTGGACCGTCACTTGCCCAGGATTTCCTTTTCCTTCTGGGCGGCGGCCGCATCAATCTCGGCGATGAAACGGTCGGTCAGTTTCTGCACATCTGCTTCCAACCGCTTCTGATCGTCCTGACTGATATCACCCTTCTTTTCAGCGGTTTTCAGGCTTTCGTTTCCATCGCGTCTGACATTGCGGGCCGCGATTTTGGCTTTTTCCGAATATTGGTGACAGAGTTTGGCCAATTCCTTGCGGCGATCCTCCGTCAGGTCGGGGATCGGCAGGCGCAGCGTCTGCCCGTCCATGATCGGATTGAGACCGAGGCCTGATGAACGGATGGCGCGGTCGACGATCTGGACGTTGGATTTGTCCCACACCTGCACCGCCAACATCCGAGCATCCGGAGCGGTCACGGTCGCCACCTGGCTGAGCGGCATGTTGGAGCCGTAGACCTCCACCGTGATCGGATCGAGCAGCGAGGTGTTCGCCCGTCCGGTGCGCAATCCGGCAAGATCGCTCTTCAGGGTTTCCACCGCGCCCTTCATCCGGCGCTCAAGGTCGGCTTTGGTGGCGGCAGCGTCAAAAATGGCCATCTCTCAATCCTCGTTGCTGACGATTGTGGATACACCCTCTCCGGCGAGCACGCGGGCCAGATTGCCATGCTCCCGGATGTTGAACACCACGATCGGAATATTATTGTCGCGGCACAGCGCCACCGCCGACGCATCCATCACCTTCAGGTCGCGGCTCAGCACATCGCCAAATCCAATACCATCATAGCGCTTGGCTGCCGGATTCTTCTTCGGGTCACTGTCGTAGATGCCGTCAACCGAGGTGCCCTTGAACAAGGCGTCGCAGCCCATTTCCGCCGCCCGGAGCGCGGCCGCCGTATCGGTGGTGAAAAACGGATTGCCGGTCCCGGCAGCAAAAATGACGATCCGCCCTTTTTCCATATGCCGGGTGGCGCGCCGCCGGATGTAGGGTTCGCAGACCGTCGCCATCGGAATAGCCGACTGCACCCGGGTATCGACCCCTTGCCGCTCCAGCGCATTCTGCACCGCCAGCGCATTCATCACCGTGGCGAGCATGCCCATATAATCGGCGCTGGTCCGGTCAAAGCCCTTCGCCGCCGCTGCCAATCCCCGGAAAATATTGCCGCCGCCGATGACGAGGCACAGTTCAAACCCGGCGTCGCGCGCGCGCTTGATCTCGTCGGCCAGTCGCGCGACCGTGGTGGTATCGATGCCAAAAGCACCGTCCCCCATCAGCGCTTCGCCGGACAGCTTGAGCAATATCCGTTTGAACGGTTTTCGGGCCATAAGTTCCATGTCCCTCCCCATGGGAACGCCGGTCACCATAAAGAGGGCACCCGCAGCGGACAAGCCGCGCAGACCCGGCAATTTCCCGCGGCTAATTGCCCTTGGCGGTCGCCGCAACCTCGGCAGCAAAATCACTCGCCGCCTTTTCAATGCCCTCGCCCAACTGGAAGCGGACAAAGCCCTTGAGAGCGATGGCGGTCCCAGCGGCCTTGGCAGCCCCGGCGACAACATCGGCGACCTTGGTCTTGCCGTCGATGACGAACACCTGACCAAGCAGGGTATTTTCCTGCTGGAACTTGCGGATGCCGCCTTCGATCATCTTCTCGATGATTTCGGCTGGCTTGCCGGATGCCGCAGCCTTTTCACGAGCAATCGCCCGCTCCCGCTCCACCACGGCCGGGTCAATTTCCGACTCGCTCAGCGCCAGCGGGTTGGCGGCTGCAATGTGCATCGCCAACTGCTTGCCAAGCGCTTCGAGTTGATCAGCCGGCGCGGTTGATTCCAGCGCGACCAGAACGCCGATCTTGCCGAGACCGGTACCGATGGCATTGTGGACGTAGGAAGCGACGACGCCGCTGCCGACTTCGATGGTTGCCGCGCGGCGCAGCGACTGGTTTTCGCCAATGGTCGCGATATTGTTGGTCAGCACTTCCGCAACCGTGCCGCCCGTGGTCATCGACGAGGCGGCAATCGCATCGATATCCGAACCCGCGACCAGCGCGATCTGGGTCACAGCGCGGACAAAGCCTTGGAATTGTTCGTTCTTGGCGACGAAATCGGTCTCGGAATTGACCTCGACAACCGCGCCCTTCTTGCCAGCGACAGCGACGCCCACCAGACCTTCGGCGGCCACACGGCCAGCCTTTTTGGCAGCCGATGCCAAGCCCTTGGTGCGCAGCCAATCAACCGCAGCTTCAAATTCGCCGCCGGTTTCGTTCAGCGCCTTTTTGCAGTCCATCATCCCGGCACCGGTACGGTCGCGCAGGTCCTTAACCATGCTGGCGGTAATATCAGCCATCTTCGGTTCCTATCTTTGATCCCGCGTCATTCCCGCGAAGGCGGGACCCCATCGTTCCGCGCCCCCGGATCGTTCCGAATGCGCTCCACATTGGGTCCCCGACTTTGCGGGGATGACGGCAATTTGTTGCGTTATATGCAGCTATGCTGCGGCGACTTCGGCCTCAACCGGAGCGACATCGACAGCAGCGGCTTCGACCACGGCCGGTTCTGCCAACACGGCTTCAACTGGCGGCGCTTCCATGGCGCCGATGTCGACACCGCGGCTCGACTGGTGGCCCTGGCGACCCGCCATGATCGCGTCGAAAATCGCGTTGGTATACAGCTGGATGGCGCGGCTGGCGTCATCATTGCCCGGAACCGGAAACGCGATGCCGCTCGGATCGGTGTTGGTGTCCAGGATGGCGATGACCGGAATGCCAAGAACATTGGCTTCCTTGATGGCCAGCTCTTCCTTGTTCACGTCGATGACGAACAGGATATCGGGCAGGCCTCCCATGTCGCGGATGCCGCCGAGCGAGGCTTCGAACTTGTCGCGCTCCCGGGTCATCTTGAGCACTTCCTTCTTGGTGAGGCCGTGCGTATCGCCCGAAAGCTGCTCTTCCAGCTGCTTGAACTTGCGGATCGAACCGGAAATCGTCTTCCAGTTGGTCAGCATGCCGCCAAGCCAGCGGTGATTGACGAAATGCTGGCCGGAGCGACGCGCCACATCGGCAATCGGCTCCTGAGCCTGACGCTTGGTGCCGACGAACAGCACCTTTCCGCCCGCTGCAACCGTCTGCCGCACGAAGTCGAGCGCACGGGCAAACAGCGGAACGGTCTGCGACAGGTCGATGATGTGGACGCCGTTGCGGTCGCCGAAAATATACGGCTTCATCCGCGGGTTCCAGCGGTGTGTCTGGTGCCCGAAGTGAGCGCCTGCTTCCAATAGCTGCTGCATCGTGATGACGGGAGTCGTCATACGTTTTCTCCTGTTTCCGGTTATGTCCTCGGCGAAGGTTAGCCTTGACGCGAACGTCAGGGCACCGGGAAGGCATTCCCTCGCCTGTGTGATGGCGGGGCACTTAGCCGGGGCATTACCGGAAATCAAGCGTCGTTCGGATTATCCGTCATTGACGCCAGCTGAAACTCGATCACCTCGGGGCTTGGCGCGGTGGCCTTCCGCCGTTTTGGGCGCTTTGGCCTCTCCATGATCGGCAGCGCAATTGGTGGCAGGCGGTTGCGAACCCCGAACGGGATATGGACACAGGGCACGCGCTGGGCCGCCGGTTCCAGATGGTGCAGCTGATCATCAAAGAAAATATGTGGCCGCATGACGTCGAGGAAAGATTTTTTCTCGAGGCCGCCGGTCAGCAGCAGCTCGTCAATTTCGATGTCATAGGCCGCAAGCGTGGTGATGACCCGTTCGTGCGCCGGCATGCTGCGGGCGGTCAGGATCGCCACCCGGATGGCCTTGCCGGGGGCGTTTACCGCACTGGGGTTTTCGCGCTGCAGCCGCTGCAGGTTCGATACCTGCTTCAGCAGCGGCATCAGCGGACCAGAATTCAGCGGGCGCTTCCGGTGCTCGACCTCATGGTGGTGGAACAGCGGCAAGCCCCCACTGGCAAACTGGTTCTCGGCCTCATCATCAACAATCACGCCGTCAAAATCGAAGGCGATGCGGAGCTGGGTATCACCGTCATCGTCGGTTTGGCTGCACGGCAGGACGTGCCCGGCGGCATAGCCCGCATCGACCGCCTCCCGCACCTCCTCTTCATGGGTGCTGAGGTAAAGGCAGGCACCGAGGGCCTTCATATAGGGATAGGATGTCTCCCCCGACCGGAAGATCGCCCGGGTGATGTCCAAGTCATACTTCGGCAGGGCGTCCATCATCCGCAGGCCCGCCTCCGGATCATTCCGGGACAGAATGATCACCTCAACCGGTTGCTGTTCGTGGAACACTTTGTTCAGATGCAGCAACCGCTTGATGAACGGAAAGGCGGCCCCGGGTTTCGGCACGACATGCAGATTGTCGCGCTGATATTTGCGGAACGCCTCCAACCCCTCGGTCAGGAAAATCCCATGCTCATGCGAAAAGTCGAACAGCGCGGTCGATGATACCGCGACGACGAGCTTGTCCTTGATTGAATAGGCCACGCCGCCCCGCCTGTTGCACGCCGGGCGAACCCATGCCGCAAAAGTCCTGCAAATTCAAGCTACGCAGCCAATTCACCCGGTAAATCGCGGATTTTCGACATTGGTAAGGGTGGCGCTGACAACCCCGGCCAGCGAGGCCAATCGGTCCCGCAGTTCGGCATCGACCGCATAACGGCGCCCAAGATTGATCCGGGCGAACCGGTCATGACCCAGCCGGACCTGCGCGTCGATTTCACTTCGACCGCCGTCATTGCCGGTCAGGCACGCCGCCAGCGCGTCTATTGACAAGGTCGGTGACAGTTCGATCACCAGCCGGCTGCGCTGCTGCTTGGCCGCCGCCCGCAGCGGCATCAGCCCGCGTACCGTGACGCGCGGCGTGTCTTCACCGGGGCGCCACAGCAGTTCAACCTGCAACAGGACCGGGTCACCAGACCGGGCCGCCGCTTCGACAAGAGGTTGCACCTCCTCATCGAAGCAACTCGCAACATAGCCGCCGCTGGCATCGGACAGGCTGAGTTGCAGAAAGCGATTGCTGCTTCGGCCCGAGCCATTGTTTTGGGGAGTTCGCCACTTGGCCTCCTCCACCAGACCGGTCATCACTGCAGAGGTCTTGCCGCCACCAATCGGACCACCCGCCTCTAGAAGCAGCGAATAGCTGCGCGCACCCGCCCCGTCGGCCACATGGCGGAACTGATCAACCGGGTGCCCGGAGAAGAAGAAGCCGAATGCGTCCTGTTCATGCTGCATGGTCTGCGCGACCGTCCAGTCGACCGTCCGGGGCCGGTGCAGCAGCAGGTTTGAGGCAACCGCCGCGTCCGGCCCGCCGCCGAACAAACCGCCCTGCCCCGTCTCCCGCTCCTCCTGACGTGATCCAGCCGTCGCCAGCACCGCTTCTGCAACCGCATGGGCGGCCGACCGCGACCAATCCTTGAAGCAACCAAAGGCCCCGGCGGACGCGAGACATTCCAACTGCCGCCGATTCAGGTGGCGGGGGTCAACCCGCGTGGCAAAATCATCAAGCTTGGTGAACGGACCGCCCGCATTCCGCTCGGCGACCAGCGCCGCCATCGCCTTTTCCCCGACGCCCTTCAGCGCCCCGAGTGCATAGCGAACCGCCAGCCCGTTGGGAGTGGCTTCAACACTGAAATCAGCCCGGCTGGAATTGATGCAGGGCGGCAAACATTCGACACCGGACCGCCGCATATCGTCGACGAATATGCTCAGCTTGTCTGTGAGTGCGATGTCATAGGTCATTGATGCAGCGTAGAATTCGGCACGGTGATGCGCCTTCAGCCACGCGGTCTGAAACGAGATCAGCGCATAGGCCGCGGCGTGCGATTTGTTGAAGCCATAGCCTGCAAATTTGTCGATCAGGTCAAACAGTTCGTTGGCTTTTTCCTTGGCAATCCGGTGGGTGAGAAAACATCCGGCAACAAAATCCTCCCGCTGGGCATCCATCTCCGCCTGGATCTTCTTGCCCATCGCACGACGCAGCAGATCGGCCTGCCCCAGCGAATAACCGGCAAGCACCTTGGCCGCCTCCATCACCTGTTCCTGATAGACGATGACGCCTTGGGTATCCTGCAGCACCGGCTTCAGCAGTGGATGCGGATATTCGATGGTTTCCCGCCCGTTCTTTCGCGCCGCGAACATCGGGATATTGTCCATCGGCCCCGGGCGATAGAGCGCGCCGAGCGCGATGATGTCGTCAAAACAGGTTGGACGAACGGAGGTCAGCGCGCGGCGCATCCCCTCCGATTCAAATTGGAAAATCCCGACGGTGTCGGCCCGTGACAGAAGCGCGTATACTTCGGGATCGGTCCAATCGAGATCGTCGAGATCGATGTGCACGCCGCGCTCGGCCAGCAGTTCGGTGGCCCGGCGCAGCACCGATAGGGTCTTCAGGCCGAGAAAATCGAACTTCACCAACCCGGCCTTTTCGACCATCTTCATGTCGAACTGGGTAACGCCCATGCCGGACTTCGGATCGCGCGTCATCGGCACCAGCTGCCGCAGCGGCCGGTCACCGATCACCACGCCCGCCGCGTGGGTCGAAGAATGCCGGGGCAGCCCTTCCAACTGCATGGCCATGTCGAGCAACCGACGGACGGCGGGATCGGCTTTCCGCTCCGCCGCCAATTCCGACACCCCGTTGATTGACCGTTCCAGCGACCACGGGTCGGTCGGGTGGTTGGGGATCATCTTGGCGAGCCGTTCCATCTGGCCAAAGGGCATTTGCAGTACCCGGCCGACATCCTTCAGGACGGCACGCGCTTTCAGCCGACCGAAGGTGATGATCTGGGCCACCTGCTCGCGGCCATATTTTTGCTGCACATAGTCAATGACTTCACCGCGCCGGGTTTCGCAGAAATCGATGTCGAAGTCAGGCATCGACACCCGTTCAGGATTGAGGAAGCGTTCAAACAGAAGCCCGAGGCGCAACGGGTCCAAATCGGTGATCAGCAGCGACCAGGCAACGACCGAGCCTGCCCCTGATCCGCGCCCCGGCCCAACCGGTATCGCCTGCGCTTTGGCCCAGCCAATGAAGTCGGCGACGATCAGGAAGTAACCGGCAAAGCCCATCCGGGTGATGACCCCCAGCTCAAAATCCAGCCGCTCGCGGTAGGCCTTGCCGTCAGCCCCGCTGATCCCAAGCTTGGCCAGTCGGGCATCGAGCCCGGCCCGCCCCTGTTCGGCCAGCATCGCCGCCTCCCGCTCAATGTCCCCGGCAAGACTTGGCAGGATCGGCGACCGGCCCGGCGACATGACGGCGCAGCGGCGGGCCACGACCAGCGTATTGGCAACCGCCTCCGGCAGGTCGGCGAACAGGACCTGCATATCGGCGGCAGGCTTCAGCCAGGCCTGGCGGGAGGAGCGGCGGCGGTCCGCCGATTCAACATAAACGCCGTCGGCAATGCAAAGCATGACTTCATGCGCGGCGTGGAAATCCGCCTTGGGGAAAAACACCGGGTTGGTGGCGACAAGCGGGAGACCTCGCGTGTGTGCCAACTGTATGAGGTTCGGTTCGGCGGCGGTTTCCACAGCATTGTCGCAGCGGCTGATTTCGATGTAGAGCCGGTCTGGGAACAGCGGCAGCAGCGCGTTCAGATAGGCGACGGCGGCGGCATCCTGCCCCTCCGCATAGAGCCGCGCGAGAGCCCCTTCGTGGCCGGCGGTCAAGGCAATCAACCCCTCGGTCATCCCGGAGAGCGCATCAAGCGTCAGGTACGGCGCGTCGACCGACTCCCCGTCAAGATGCGCCGCCGACACCAGCGCCACCAGATTATCATAACCCTGCTTATCCTGCGCCAACAGCACCAGCCAATCGAGCAGCGGCTTGCCAAAGACACCGCGCCCACCGGGACGCGCAATCGCCAGCAGCGCCCCCATGATCGGCTGCACCCCGCCAGTCTTGGCAAGGTCAGAAAATTCCAGCGCGCAGAACATGTTGGACCGGTCGGTGATCGCGACGGCCGGCATGCCGCCCGCCCGACAGGAAGCGACCAGTTCCTCAGGCGTGATCGCGCCTTCAAGGATCGAATAAGCGGATTGGACTCTCAGGTGAACAAATGGCGCGTGAGGCATCCGGCATGATGCGCGATGCCGGCGATTCGACGCAAAGAAAGTTTAAGGCCTTGTCGGCCGATACAGAAAATCGAAGGACGGTTTCCAGGTCTTGCCCTCGTCCGCCGAGGTTTCGCCGAATTGCCGAACTGCGCCGTCGGCTTCCTGGCTGTAGCTCATGCGGGTCAAGGATGCGGGCCCCGAACCCCAATGACCGGTGATGACCATGACACCGTTCTGCAGCCCGCCGGAAAAGTCGACATGGGCATTGGCGGAATCAACCCAGGTTTGCCGCCATTGCTTCTTGGCCGGGTCATAGCTGTTGAGGCTACCGCCACCGGTTCCCGTCAGCGGCATCCAGTTTTCACGAATGGCGCAGCCACCGTAGAGATTTTCGATCAGGCTATGGGCAATCAGCTGGTTGGTGCCGCGCGGATAGACGTCCCAGCGACCGACCCAGAAATCAAACTGCCGGTGTTCGGGCGTCGCGCAGGCTGGTGGCGGTGGAGTTGGTGCCGTCTGCCCCGACGCTGGACTGACGCAGGCAAGGCCAATGAGCAGGGCTAAGGACCGAATGATCTGCATTACTGCGCTCCGTTTGTGTCCGCAATTGCTACGCCGCCGCCGAACGATCCGCCACGGATATTCCTGCACAGGTTTGTAAAATCAGGCGGGCACAATCCGGCCATCGTGCAAGGACACCACCCGGTCCATGGCGCGTGCCAAGGCCTGATTGTGGGTCGCAACCAAGGCGGCCCGCCCGCCGGCCCGTACCACCCGCAGGAATTCAGCCAGCACCCTCTGTGCCGTTGCCTCGTCAAGATTGCCGGTCGGTTCATCGGCGAGAACCAGCACCGGTTCATTGGCGAGCGCCCGCGCCACCGCAACGCGCTGTTGTTCGCCACCCGACAATTGGCTGGGCCGGTGTTCCAGCCGTTCGGCGAGGCCAAGGTCTCCGAGCAGGGTTTCGGCGCGGGCACGGGCGACCGCCGGGCTGCGACCAGCGATCAGCTGTGGCAGCACCACATTTTCCACCGCGTTGAAATCCGGGAGCAAATGGTGGAACTGGTAGACGAAGCCCAGCTTGTCGCGCCGGACATTGGTCCGCTCTGATGCCGACAAGGTCTCGCAGTGCTGGCCGGCGATGATGATCTCGCCCTGAAACCCGCCTTCGAGCAATCCAACCGCCTGTAGCAGCGTCGACTTGCCGGACCCCGACGGCCCGAGCAGCGCCACAATCTCACCCGGCGCAACCGTCAAGTCGACACCGCGCAGCACATCAATGACAGTGCTGCCCTGTTTGAAACTGCGGGTCAGTCCGGCAACGCGCAAAACATCATTCATAGCGCAGCACCTGGACCGGATCGGTGCTGGCCGCTTTCCAGGCCGGATAGAGCGTCGCAAGGAAAGATAAGGTCAACGCCATCACCGCGATTCCGACAACCTCCAGCGGATCCGTCCGCGACGGCAGTTCGGTCAGATACCGGATCGACGGGTCCCAAAGATTGGCACCGGTCAACCGGGCAACGCCGGCAACAATCGCCTCCCGCTGGTTCAACAGCAGGAAACCGAGCCCGACGCCGAGCAGGATGCCAACCCCGCCGATCAAGGTTCCAACTGTCACGAAAATCCGCATCAAGGCGGCGCGGGACGCCCCCATTGTCCGCAATATCGCAATATCCCGGGTTTTGGCGCGAACCAGCATGATGAGGCTCGACAGAATATTGAACACCGCGACGACGATGATGATCGACAGGACCCAGAACATCACCACCCGGTCGACGACCAGCGCCTCGAACAGTTCCGAATTCATCTGCTGCCAGGTCGACACGACCGCCCGCCCGCTGATCTCCGGAGCAATCGGCGCAAGGATTTCCGCCACGCGGTCGGCATCGCCGGTCTTGACCTCGATCATCCCGACGCTGTCCCCCATTTTCAGCAGGATTTGCGCGTCCGGCATCGGCAAAATGACGAAGGCCTTGTCATAGTCGAAAATCCCGACCTCGAAGATCGCGGCAATCCGGTAGCTGACGATGCGGGGGGCAAGGCCGAAAGGCGTCACCTGCCCCTGCGGAGAAATCAGGCTGATCGTGTCGCCAATCGTTGCTCCGAGCGTCTCGGCCAGGCGGCTGCCGATTGCGACGTTGTTCGATCCCTCGATAACCTCCCCGAGGTTGCCCGCCTTGACGTTGCGGGCGATCACCGAGGTTGTCCGCAGATCGCGCACTGTCATGCCGCGCAGCAAAATCCCTTCGACCCTGTTCTGGAAGGAGGCCATCAACGGCTGTTCAATCAGCGGCGTTGCCGATGTGACCCCGGGAAGGCGGCGAATGTTGTCAGCGAGCGGCTCCCAGCCCGGCAGGCGTCCGCCATAGCCCTGAACCACGGCATGGCCGTTCAACCCCAATATTCGGTCGAACAGTTCGGCGCGAAATCCATTCATCACCGACATAACGGCGATCAGCGCCGCCACCCCGAGCGCGACCGCCACCAGCGAAATCGAGGCGACCAGGAAAATAAACCCCTCGCCCCGCCCCGGCAGCAGGTAGCGGGTGGCAATCATGCGCTCGTAGCGGGTGATCATCGGACCACGATCAAACTCACGCGGTCAGCCGCGCGAAGGCCGCCTCGATGCTCAGCTCTTCCTTTTCGCCGTCCGCGCGGCGTTTCAGCTCGACCACGCCGCGCTCCAGTCCCTTGGGGCCGACGACCAATTGCCACGGCAGGCCGATGACATCCATCGTTGCGAATTTGGAGCCGCCGCGTTCGTCCCGGTCATCGTACAGTACCTCAACGCCCGCAGCCTCTAGCCGCGCGTACAGGTCATCGCAGGCAGCGGCGCAGGCGGCATCGTCGGCGCGCAGATTGATCAGACCCACCTTGTACGGTGCCACTGCATCCGGCCAGATGATGCCCTTGTCGTCATGGCTCGCTTCGATGATTGCACCAACCAGCCGCGACACACCAATGCCGTAGCTACCCATCTGCGGGGTCACCGGCTGGCCATCCGCGCCCTGCACCGACATGCCGAGTGCCTCGGCGCTGGTGTATTTGTCACCGAAGAAGAAGATATGACCCACCTCGATACCGCGCCGCTTGGCGAGGCGTTCGGGCGGGACTGGGCAATCGACGATCTTCTCATGCTCCTCGGCTTCCATCGCATAGATGGCGGTCAACCGTTCAACGGCGTCCGGCGCATCAAGTGCGATTTCCTCCAGTGCATTGTCATAGAAAATCTCGCTCTCACCGGTTTCAGCCAGAATGTGGAATTCATGGCTAAGATCACCGCCAATCGGCCCGGTCGGCGCGCGAACTGGCACCGCCTTCAGCCCAAGCGCAGCAAAAGTCCTGAGATAGGCAGCGAACATGGCGCGGTAGGAGGCGCGGGCCCCGTCCTCGTCCAGGTCGAAGCTATAGGCGTCCTTCATCAGGAATTCGCGCCCGCGCATTACGCCAAACCGCGGCCGGGTCTCGTCCCGGAATTTCCATTGGATGTGATAGAGGGTGCGCGGCAGATCACGGTAGCTGCGGACGGCATCGCGGAAAATGACGGTGATCATCTCCTCGTTGGTCGGGCCGTACAGCATGTCACGGCCATGCCGGTCCTTGATCCGCAGCATCTCCGGGCCATAGGCATCATAGCGCCCGGAATCCCGCCACAGATCGGCAGACTGGATGGTCGGCATCAGCACCTCGACTGCACCAGCCCGGTTCTGCTCGGCGCGGACAATCGCTTCAATCTTGCGCAGTGCCCTGAGGCCAATCGGCAACCAGGCGTAAATGCCGGCGGCGGTCTGGCGGATGAGGCCGGCCCGCAACATCAGCTGGTGGCTGACAATCTGGGCCTCGGACGGGGTTTCCCGGGACACGGGCAGGAAATATCGGGTCATGCGCATGGTGCGGCTGTTTAAGGACGCGGGCGCACACAAGCAACGGCTGTTGCAGCAGGGACACGCCCGTCATCGAACCGTCATCTTTGCATCCACCAGGGCATGACAGCCGCGCATGGATGTGATTTGCACATGACAGAGCCGTCAGGGTTCAGGGGGATTGCCGGGGAACCGGCACTGGGCCGGAGCGCTTCGTCACGCAGCAATGCCCGGATCGCAGGATCCGGGCATTGCTCGTTTTGGGGAGGCTTGCCGTCCACGTTGCGCGGCGCGATACCGGCGCGGACATCCCTGCATTTCCGATGGAGCCCCGACATGACCGACCTTCCCGCGACCGGCCTGCAGCTACTTTCCAAAGTCACCGCCGATGCGAAGCTGGAGATTTCGCTGGTCAATCAGCCGCTGGGCGAACCCCGGGATCATGAAGTGCTGGTCAAGGTGCTGGCGTCACCGATCAACCCATCTGACCTCGGGCTGCTGGTCGGGGCCGGCGACATGTCAACCGTCCGGTCATCGATGCAGGACGGCCTGCCGGTGATCACGGCCGATATTCCCGCTGCGGGCATGCGCGCGATGGCCGGCCGGGTTGGTGAAGCGATGCCGGTTGGCAACGAAGGTTGCGGCGTCGTGGTGAAGGCCGGTGCATCGCCCGCCGCTCAGGCCTTGCTCGGCAAGACCGTCGCGATGCTCGGTGGGGCGATTTATGCAGAGTATCGCTGTTTGCCCGCTGGCATGTGCATGCTGCTGCCCGACGACACCGATCCGGTTGACGGGGCCTCCTGCTTCGTCAATCCGCTGACCGCGCTCGCCTTTACCGAAGTCATGCGAAACGACGGCCACAGCGCGCTGGTCCACACAGCCGCTGCCTCCAACCTTGGCCAGATGCTGGTCAAAATCTGCGCGAAGGACGGCATTCCGCTGGTCAATATCGTCCGCAGCCCGGCGCAGGTCGCGCTGCTGACCGGCATCGGCGCGCAGCATGTCGTCGATTCGAGCAGCGAGACCTTCCTTGACGACCTGACGGCAAAGCTGATCGAAACCGGGGCAACCTGCGGCTTCGATGCCATCGGCGGCGGCAAACTCGCCGGGCAGATTCTCGGCTGCATGGAGGTGGCGGCCGTCAAGCGGATGAAAACCTATAGCCGCTACGGCTCTGACACGTTCAAGCAGGTGTTCATCTACGGCGGGCTCGACATGGGACCGACGGTACTGAACCGCAGCTTTGGGCTGACCTGGGCGCTTTCCGGCTTCCTGTTGACGCCGTTCATGACCAAGGCGGGGCCGGAGGTGGTGACCCGGATGCGCGCCCGGGTGGTCGACGAACTGACCACCACCTTCAAGAGCCACTACAGCCACCAGATTTCGCTGACCGAAGCGCTCGATCCCGCTGTTTTGCTGGCCTATAATGCCAAGCGCACCGGTGAAAAATATCTGATCCGGCCCTAGGGTCAGTTGAACGGGTGCTAACACCTGCTAGCGTGGCAGGATGCGCAAACTCATTCCCGCCGCTTTCGCCGCCGTCACGGCCCTGTCACTGCCAGCCATCGCACTCGCCGATCCGGTGATCGACAAGCGGGTGGCTGCTGTTCTTGGCAAAACACCGCTGATCGATGGGCATAATGACCTGCCCTGGGCGCTCCGGGAAGGCTTTGGGGCGAACTGGCCCGATCTATCCACCCACCAACCGAAGCTGCACACTGACATCCCCCGCCTACGGGCCGGAAAGGTCGGCGGGCAATTCTGGTCGGTGTGGGTCCCGGTGAGCTTCAAAGGCGATGCAGCGGTCACGGCGACGCTGGAGCAGATTGACGCCGTCAAGCGGCTGGTCACCACCTATCCCGGGACGTTCGAATTGGCGACGTCAGCCGCCGATGTGCGCCGTATCCACAAAGCCGGTCGGATCGCATCCTTGCTGGGCATCGAGGGCGGGCACCAGATCGGTAATTCGCTCGGGGCGCTCCGCCAGTTCCAGGCGCTTGGCGTCCGCTATATGACCCTCACCCATACATCGACCACCGATTGGGCCGATTCAGCCACGGATGTGCCCCGGCACAATGGCCTGACGCCATTCGGTGAAGCGGTGGTGCGGGAGATGAACCGGCTGGGTCTGCTGGTCGACCTCAGCCATGTTTCGCCCGATGCCATGACCGATGCGCTGGCCGTCACCAAGGCACCGGTGATATTCTCCCACCAGGGAGCAAGAGCGCTGGTCGATCACCCGCGAAATGTTTCGGACGACGTCCTGAAGCTGGTGGCGAAAAATGGCGGCGTGGTGATGGTCGATTTTGTGCCGGGCTACATCTCGACAGCGATGGCAAATTACAATGCCAGTCTGGCCGCCGAACGGGCCCGCTTTGACGCGCCGCCATATGGTGGGCTGTACATTGGACAGCCAGACCGCGCCAAAGCCGCGCTGGCGGCATGGCAGGCCAAGAACCCGCCGCCGACGGTCGGGTTGAAGGACGTTGCCGATCATATCGATCATATCGCGCGGGTTGCCGGTGTCGATCATGTCGGCATTGGTTCCGATTTCGACGGGATCACCGACGTGCCGATCGGACTTGAAAATGTCAGCACCTTTCCAGCGCTGTTTGCCGAGCTGGCAAGGCGCGGCTGGACCGATGCCAATCTCGCCAAACTCGCTGGCGAAAATGTCTTGCGGGTGATGGCCAATGCCGAAGCGGTTGCCAAGGCGATGGCGGCTGGACCGGCGTCGGTTGCGACGGTCGCCAGCAGCGAATAGGCGCGCCTGCTAAACCAACCGGCTTTGCTTGACCGCCGCCTCGACAAAGCTCCGAAACAGCGGGTGCGGGTCGAAGGGTTTTGATTTCAGCTCGGGATGGAACTGCACCCCGATGAACCAGGGGTGATCCGGGCGCTCAACGATCTCCGGCAGTTCACCGTCCGGTGACATGCCGCTGAACATCAGCCCGTTCGCTTCCAGTGCCGACCGGTAGTGGACATTCACCTCATAGCGGTGCCGGTGGCGCTCATCGATGGCGGTCGCGCCATAGGCCGACGCGACGGCGCTGTTGCCGGACAGGATCGCCGGGTAGGTGCCAAGGCGCATCGTGCCGCCGAGGTCACCCCCCTCCTCCCGCGTCTGACGGCCAGCAGCCGAGTCCCACTCGGTAATGAGACCAACGAGCGGTTGATCGGTCGGTCCGAATTCCGTTGAGGAGGCATCGGCGATGCCAGCCTGGTTCCGCGCCGCCTCGACACAGGCCATCTGCATGCCAAAACAAATGCCGAAATAGGGAACCCGCCGTTCGCGGGCAAAACGGATGGCGGCGATCTTGCCCTCAGCGCCGCGCTCGCCAAAGGCACCCGGCACCAGAATGGCGTGCAGCGGTTCAAGCTGGGCGGCAACATCGCTGTCGGGGGATTCGAACAATTCGGCCTGGATCCAGCGGATATTGACCTTGACCCGGTTGGCAATGCCGCCGTGGACCAGCGCCTCGTTCAGCGACTTATAGGCGTCCTGAAGGCCGACATATTTGCCGACGACCCCGATGGTCACCTCCCCTTCCGGGTTGGCCAGCCGCTGCGCGATATCGGTCCAGCGGGTCAGGTCCGGGTTGGCGTCGGGTTCGATGCCGAACGCCCGCAGCACTTCATCATCCAGCCCTTCGGCATGATATTGCAGCGGCACGTCATAGATGCTTGGGGCATCGAGCGCCGGGATAACCGCTTCCTTGCGGACGTTGCAGAACAGGCCGATCTTGGCCCGGTCCGTATCCGACAGCGGATGTTCGGCGCGGCAGACCAGCACATCGGGCTGAACCCCGAGCGCGGTCAGTTCGCGCACACTATGCTGGGTCGGTTTGGTCTTCAGCTCACCAGCCGCGGCAATATAGGGAACAAGCGTGACGTGGATCGACACGCTGTTGCTGCGCCCCAGATCGTTCCGCAATTGGCGGATTGCTTCGATGAACGGCAGCGATTCGATGTCGCCGACCGTGCCGCCGATTTCGCACAGCACGAAGTCGACATCATCGACAGCATTCAGCGCAAACGCCTTGATGGCATCGGTGACATGCGGAATGACCTGCACCGTTGCCCCGAGATAATCGCCTTTCCGTTCCCGCGCGATGATCTGGCTGTAGATACGCCCGGATGTGACATTGTCCGACTGACGGGAGGCGACGCCGGTGAACCGCTCATAGTGACCAAGATCGAGGTCCGTCTCCGCCCCGTCATCGGTGACATAGACCTCGCCGTGCTGATAGGGCGACATCGTGCCCGGATCAACGTTGAGATAGGGATCGAACTTGCGGATGCGGACCGAATAGCCACGCGCCTGCAGGAGAGCGGCCAGCGATGCCGCCATCAACCCTTTGCCGAGTGATGAGACCACGCCGCCGGTGACAAAAATGAACCGCGCCATGGGAGGAGACCTATAGGACGAACGGGCCGCCGCGCGCCAGTCGGCACGCGCATTTTACCCGCGAAAAACTGTGGACAGATTATTTGGCGAGCGGAACGTCGTCGGGCGCGGTTGCCGGAAGCGGCATCCCTGGGGCAACCGGTGCCTGGGTTTCCTGCGCCGGTTTCGCCAATGTCGTGTCGATGGCCTGGCTCTTCCGGCTGACCCCGGCCAGCACCGCCAGCAGGATGCTGGTGATGATGAACAGCGTTGCCAGGATGGTTGTCGCCCGCGTCAGCAGATTTGCCGCCCCCCGCGCAGTCATCAATCCGGCAGGTCCGCCACCACCGCCGCCAATGCCAAGCCCGCCGCCTTCAGACCGCTGGATCAGGATGACGCCCACGAGCGCCAGCGCGATGATGGTATGGATAACGAGCAGAAAGGTGATGAGCACAGACAGCGCCTCGGCAAATTCGGTTGGCGGGATGTAAGGGCGACCGCGCCAAAACGCAACCGGACGGTTAGCCTGCCGCCGCCACGATTGGCAGGAATTGCGCGGCGGTCAGGCTGGCACCGCCGACGAGGGCACCGTCAACGTCATCGACGGCGAGCAGCTCGGCGGCGTTGGTTGCCTTGACGGAACCGCCGTACAGGATGCGCACGCCCTGCCCTTCCGCACCCATGTTGACGTCGAGCCGCGCGCGGAGGTGGGCGTGGACGGCCCGGACGTCGGCGACCGTCGGGGTCCGGCCGGTCCCGATGGCCCAGACCGGTTCATAGGCGACAACGGTGTTGGCAGACGTCGCGCCGGTTGGCAGCGATCCTGCGAGCTGCCGCTCGACAATGGTCAGGGTTTGCCCGGCATCCCGCTCCGCTTCGCTCTCGCCCACACAGATAATGGCGACCATCCCGGCTGCATGAACCGCCTCCGCCTTGGCACGGACATCTGCGTCGGTTTCCTGTTGGTCGGTACGCCGTTCACTGTGCCCGACGATCACATGGCTTGCGCCCACGTCCATCAGCATCGCCGCCGCCACGCAGCCGGTATGGGCGCCTGACGGATTGGGGTGGCAATCCTGTGCGCCGATCATCACCGGGCTTCCGTCCGCTTGCTGCGCAAACCGGTCGATCAGTGTGAACGGCGGACAGATCAACACCTCGGCACCACCCGCTCCGACCCCGGCGATGATCGCCGCCAGGTCCGACGCCGACGCCGACGTACCATTCATTTTCCAGTTCCCGGCGATCAGCTTGCGTCGCACATCCGTCTCCCCAAAAAAGCAGAAAGGCCTCTAGCAAGTGGCCGGGATGCGCGCCAGCCGCCTTGCTCCCTGCCCGCCCTCTCCCTATGGTCCGCCGCCAGTTTCCAGCTTTTCCACCGGGTCCATTCATCCATGATCACTTTTTTCCGCCGCATCATGACCTCCTGGGCAATGATCGCCCTGCTGTCGGTGATTGCCGTGGCCTTTGTCGTGACCGGCGTCAGCGACCCGTTCGGCGGCGGTGGAGTGGCGCCCGGCGCGCTCGCCAAGGTTGGCGAAAAAACCATCACCGAACCGGAATTCCTCAATCAGTTTGACCGGTTCATGAAGCAGGCCCGGGCCGACAATCCGGCGGTGACCAATGCGGCCGCCGTGCAGGAAGGCGCGGTGGAAGCCCTGGTTGGCCAACTCGAAAGCCGGGCCGCAATTGAGGAGTTCGCCCGCGCCGAAGGCCTGGCAATCAGCGACCGGGCGGTCGACGGCGATATCGCCAGCATCGCGGCCTTCCAGGTCAACGGCAAATTCGATCAGGCGGCCTATCAACGTGCCCTGCAAAGCCAGCAAATTTCGGAGAAAGATCTGCGCGGCGAAGTCCGGGGCGCGAAGCTGACCCAGCAGTTGCTCGGGCCAGTCTCGATTGCCAGCAATGCGCCGCGGCGGCTCGCCACTCCCTATGCCAGTTTGCTGCTGGAGGCGCGGCGCGGCTCGATTGCGGTGATCCCGTCGGCCAAATATGCCGCAGGTCTGTCGCCGACCGAAGGGCAATTGACCGCCTATTACCGGTCCACAATCAGTCGCTACACGATTCCGGAGCGCCGGTCGCTGCGCTATGCGATCATCTCCAAAGACGCCATCGCCGCTGCCACGCAGGTCAGCGATGCCGACGTCCAAACCTATTACAACGAGCATCCCGATCTTTACGCCGGTATCGCCAAACGCACGTTGAGCCAGGTGGTCGCGCAGGATCAGACCGTTGCCAGCAAAATTGCTGACCGCGCCAAGGCCGGGGAATCTTTCGCCAAGCTCGCTGCCGAACTGGCCGGTTATGGTGCCGGGGATTTGGCGGTTGGGACGGTGACACAGGAATCCTTTGCGTCCTCCACCAGCCCGGCCGTTGCGCAGGCGGCCTTTGCCGTGCCGGCCGGAGCGGTCACCGCCGCACTGAAATCCGATTTTGGCTGGCATGTTGTGCGGGTGGATGCCGTGGTCCCAACCAAGTCGCGCCCGCTGGCCTCGGTCAAAGGCGAGATTTCCGCGCTGCTCCGTGCCGAAAAGGCCGAAGATACTCTGGCGGCGCAAGTCGCGGAGATTCAGGATGCACTGGCGCAGGGTCAAAGCATCGCCGATGTGGCCACGTCCAACAAGTTGACCATCCAAACCACGCCGCCGATGACCAGCGACGGCCGGGTGCAGGATGCCAGATTCACGCTGCCGACTGAACTTGCACCCTTGATTGCCAAGGCCTTTGCCGCCGATGCTGGTGATGAGCCGACGGTCGAAGAACTAGGCGAAGACCGATATGCAGTGCTGACAGTCGGCGAAACCGTCGCGCCGTCGGCCATACCCCTCGCCGCCATCAGAGCGGCAGTATCGGCCGACTGGGTACGTTTGCAGGCCGTGGCAAAGGCCAAGACCGCTGCTGAGGCCGTTGCCGCCGATGTCAAGGCCGGCAAGACATTGGCTGCAGCACTGGCAGCTCGCGGGCTTCCGGCGGCACAATCGGTTGGCGGACGTCGCATCGACCTGTCACGCAGCGGACAGCAGATTCCGCCGCCGATTGCCATGATGTTCACCCTGCCGTCCGGCGCCGTCCGGGCGATGGCGGCGGAGGACAATACCGGCTGGTTCGTGGTCCGGGTCGATGAGGTCATCCCCGGCAATGCGGAGGCCGATTTGAACACACTTGGTGGTATGCAGTCCCAAATCACCCGGAGCCTTCCGGAAGAGATGGCCGCGCAATTTGTCCGGTCCCTGCAAAAGGTCGTTGGCGTCGAACGCAATGCCAAGACCATTGCCGCCGTCAAAAAGCGTTTCAACAGCGCTGCCGATACCGAGACCCCATGATCCAGCCGTCTGCGGACGCCTTTGCGTCGATCTACGCAACTGGCCGCCCGCAACTGGTGTGGACGCGGATTGTCGCCGACACCGAGACACCGGTATCAGCGATGCTGAAGCTCGGGCTTGACGGCACGGGCGGGTTCCTGCTCGAATCGGTTGAGGGCGGTGCAGTCCGGGGACGCTATTCCCTGCTCGGCCTCGCACCCGACCTGATCTGGCGGGCCAATGGCAGCCGTTGCGAAGTCAACCGGCACTGGCCACAGAACCGCGACGCCTTCGAGGCCTGCGATGGAGATACGCTGACCGAGCTCAGGGCGCTGGTGGCCTCAATCCGTATGGACATGCCGCCCGAGATGCCCCCTGCGCTTGCCTGCCTCGTCGGGTATATGGGCTATGAAACCGCCCGCCTTGCCGAGCGGTTGCCGGACCCAAAACAGGATCCGCTTGGCGTTCCCGACATGCTGTTCGTGCGCCCGACGCTCATCCTGATCTTCGACCGTTTGAAGGACGAGCTGTTTCTGGTTGCACCGGTATTCCCTTCAGAGAAAACTGCGACAGCAGCCTATCGGCAAGCCGTTGGGCGGATCGAGACCGCGTCGGCGCGCTTGGCGCAGGCCGTCCCGGTTGGCCGCCACGACGCAGCTGCGCTCCCGGTGGTCCAGCCAACCCCGGTGGTCGACCCGGCGCGTTATGCCGATATGGTCGACCGGGCGAAGGCCTATATCCTGGCCGGCGACATTTTTCAGGTCGTGCTCGCCCAGCGTTTTACTATCGATTTTCCGCTGCCGCCATTCGATCTTTACCGCACACTCCGGCGGATCAACCCGTCGCCCTTCCTGTATTTCCTCGACATGCCGGGGTTTGCACTGATCGGGTCCAGTCCGGAGATATTGGTGCGGGTCCGCAACGGCGAAGTGACAATCCGGCCAATTGCCGGGACCCGGCCCCGGGGGGGCAATGCCGTTGAGGATGCCGCCGCGCGGGACAGTCTGCTCGCTGACCCCAAGGAACTGGCCGAACATCTGATGCTGCTCGACCTTGGCCGCAACGATGTCGGGCGGGTATCAACACCGGGCAGTGTCACCGTCACCGACCGCAACCTTGTCGAAATGTACAGCCATGTCATGCACATCGTCTCCAACGTGCGCGGCGATCTATCTCCGGACAGGGATTCTATCGATGCGCTCCTGGCCGGGTTCCCGGCGGGGACGGTGAGTGGTGCGCCAAAGGTCCGCGCCATGGAAATCATCCACGAACTGGAGGCCGAAAAGCGCGGCCCCTATGGCGGCGGCGTCGGATATTTCTCACCCGACGGTAATATGGACAGCTGCATCGTGCTGCGGACCGCGGTGGTCAAGGACGGCACCATGCATGTCCAGGCCGGTGCCGGCATCGTCGCCGACAGCATCGCTGCCTATGAACAGCGGGAGTGCGAAGCAAAGGCCGGTGCACTGATTGCGGCGGCGCGGGAAGCGATCCGCCGCGCTGGCGAAGCGGGATTCGGGCAGTAAAATGTCGGAATCAGCGGGGAATTGCGGTTCGCAAGTTGGTGCAAGGCCGGTTCCGGTGGTAACGCGCTCGGCATGATCCTCGTTATCGACAATTACGACAGTTTTACGTGGAACCTGGTCCATTATCTGATGGAGTTGGGGGCAGCGGTTGAGGTGGTTCGCAATGACCAGATCGGGGTTGGGCAGGCGATGTCGATGGGTGCGCGGGCGATCCTGCTGTCGCCGGGACCGTGCACGCCGAACGAGGCAGGGATTTCGCTGGATCTAATCGCGGCGGCGGCGGCGGCAAAGCTCCCGGTGCTGGGTGTATGTCTCGGTCATCAGGCGATCGGCCAGGCCTTTGGTGGCATGGTGACCCGTGCCGCCGCCGTGATGCACGGCAAGACATCGATGGTTGACCATGACGGGACCGGCGTGTTTGCCGGCCTGCCCTCCACGTTCGAGGCAACGCGTTACCATTCGCTGATCGTTGCCGATGCGGATTTGCCGGCGGGGTTGGCGGTGAACGCCCGCACCGCCGACGGTATCATAATGGGCATCCGGCACGAGACTTTGCCGATCCACGGTGTGCAGTTTCACCCCGAAAGCATCGCGACTGAGCATGGCCATGCCCTGCTCGCCAATTTCCTCGATATCGCGGGCGTGCCTGCGCGGCGCAAAGCGGCGTGACCAGCCCCTCGCACCTGCCCGATGCCCGGGTACCGCTGGACGCCGCAGCCGCACGGGCAGCGTTTGAGACGATCATGGACGGTCAGGCCGAGGACGAGGACCTCGCCCGCTTCCTGGTTGATCTGGCCGACCGGGGTGAAACGGTCGACGAGATCGCCGCCGCCGCCGCCGCGCTCCGCCAGCGTGCCTTGACCATCGAAGCACCGGACGGGGCCATCGATGTCTGCGGAACAGGCGGCGACGGCAAGCATAGTTTCAACGTTTCAACCGCCGTTGCCATTGTTGTCGCATCGTGCGGCGTGCCTGTGGCGAAGCATGGCAACCGGGCCGCCTCGTCCCGGTCCGGGACCGCAGATGTACTGGCGCGTCTGGGTGTCGATATCGAGGCCTCCCCCGAAACCGTCGAGCGGTCGCTGCACGAAATTGGCATTGGATTTCTGTTTGCGGCGAAACATCATGGGGCGATGGCGCGGGTGGCTGCGGTGCGCCGCTGGCTGGGCGTGCGGACGATTTTCAATCTGCTCGGGCCGCTCGCCAATCCGGCGGGTGTCAAACGGCAGCTGATCGGTGTTCCGGCGTCACGCTGGGTCAAACCCATTGCCGAGGCATTGGCGAGGTTGGGCGGCGACCAGGCGATGGTGGTCCACGGCAGCGACGGGCTCGATGAAATCACCGTGACCGGGCCGAGCAGCATTGCCCGCCTACAAAACGGGCTGACCGAGATTTCAACGGTGACGCCCGCCGATGCGGGTCTTGCTGTCCATGATGAAGCCGGGTTGATCGGCGGCGATCCTGGGCACAATGCTGGTGCGTTGCGACGCCTGCTCGACGGGAGTGCCGGAGCCTACCGCGATATTGTGCTGATCAATTCGGCGGCAGCACTGATGGTCGCGGAACGGGCCACCAATTGGGTTGATGGCGCGGCGATGGCGGCCGTAGCCATCGATAGCGGTGAGGCCAAGGATCTGCTCGCGAGATGGGCAGCCTTCCGATGAGCGATACGCTCGCCCATATTCTCGACGACAAGCGGCAGCATATCGCGGCTTGCAAAGCGCAGCGACCGCTGGCCGAGATCGAAGCGGCAGCGCGGCTGGCCAGCCCGGTGCGGGGGTTTCGCCGTGCCCTGCAATCGGCACGCGACGCCGGCCGCTTTGGACTGATCGCCGAAATCAAGAAGGCCAGCCCGTCAAAGGGCCTGATCCGGGCCGACTTTGATCCGGCGACCTTGGCGAAGGCCTATGCAGCGGGCGGCGCAACCTCCCTGTCGGTCCTGACCGATGTGCCGTGGTTTCAGGGGGCGGATGCCTATCTCGGTGAAGCCCGGGCCGCCACCGATTTGCCGGTGTTGCGCAAGGATTTCATGATCGATCCCTACCAGGTGTTCGAAGCCCGGGCGTTGGGCGCAGATTGCATATTGCTGATCATGGCGGCAATTGAACTTCCGCTGGCGAGGGAGCTGGAACAGGTTGCCCATGATCTCGGAATGGACGTGCTGATCGAGGTGCACGACGCCGCCGAGCTTTTGCAGACGCGTCAGATGACGTCCCGTTTGGTCGGCGTGAATAACCGCAATCTCAGTACATTGACGGTTGATATCAATCGTTCTGTCGAACTGTGTAGAGGCCTGCCGGACGACTATCTGATCGTCGGGGAAAGCGGATTGAAGTCGCGGGCCGACCTCGACCTGCTGGCCAGCCACGGCATCGGTTGCTTTCTGGTCGGGGAATCGCTGATGCTGCAAAGTGATGTCGAAGCGGCGACCCGTCGCTTGCTGGAGGGTTGAATGAACCTGACGCATCTGGATAACAGCGGCGCAGCGCGTATGGTCGATGTGTCGGCAAAATCTTTGACTGTGCGCGTTGCAGTCGCGGAAGGCCGCATCCGGATGAGCGTCGCAGCCGCAGTTGCGATCCGTGACGGAGCCGCCGCCAAGGGGGATGTTGTGGCGGTTGCCCGGATTGCCGGAATCATGGCCGCCAAGCGCACCGCCGAACTGATCCCGCTCTGCCACCCCCTGCCACTGACCGGTGTTGCGCTCGACCTGACTGTTGAGGAGAATAGCGTTGTTGCTGTGGCAACAGCCCGTACCACCCATGTAACTGGCGTCGAAATGGAAGCAATGACAGCGGTTTCTGTGGCATTGCTGACAATTTACGACATGGTAAAGAGCATCGACAAGGGCATGGTGATCGAGGGAGTGCGGCTGGTCTCCAAAACCGGCGGCAAGTCGGGCGACTGGCATGCTGACACTTGACGAGGCGCAGGCGCGACTGCTGACCGGTGTTGTCGGCCTGTCCGCCGAAACGCTGGCGTTGACCGACGCGGTTGGTCGATTTGCGGCGGATCCTGTGGCGGCGAAGCTCACCCAGCCCCCCTTTGCCGCATCGGCAATGGACGGCTATGCGATCCGTTGGGTCGACCGACCCGGTCCCTGGCGGGTGGTTGGCGAGTCTGCCGCCGGTGCGCGGTTTTCAGGCCAGGTCGAGGCCGGGCAGGCGGTGCGGATATTTACCGGTGCGCCGGTCCCGAGTGGCGCCGACACCGTAGTCGTGCAGGAGGATATGTCCTGGGACGGTGATGTCGCCCGGCTGACCGGCGATGGTCCTCCGCATCTGGGCGCACATATCCGCCGGAAAGGCCTTGATTTTACAGGAGGAATGCCCGTTGTCGCGTGTGGGGACAGGCTTGCTGCGACCCGCATCGGCTTGCTGGCAGCGTCCGGGCACGGCACAGTTTCGGCCCACCGCCGACCCCGTCTGCTGCTGCTGTCGACCGGCAGCGAATTGGTTCCGGCCGGGCAAATGCCGGGGCCGGATCAGATCATCAGTTCCAATGGCCCGATGTTGTCCGCCTTGCTTCGGTCCCACGGTGCGGATGTCACCGATGGCGGTATCATTCCCGATGACCGCGCCGCCCTGGCAGCAGCCTTTGCAGACGCGATCGACTATGACCTGATAGTGACAGTCGGCGGCGCAAGCGTCGGTGATCATGATCTGGTGCTGCCTGTCCTGAACGATCTTGGCGCGCAGATTGATTTCTGGAAGGTGGCGATCAAACCCGGCAAGCCGATGCTGAGCGGTCACCTGAGGAACACTCGCGTCGTCGGTCTTCCTGGAAATCCAGTATCGGCAACGGTTTGCACCTTGTTGTTCGTGGTGCCGATGGTGCGTGCCTGGCTTGGTGACCCGTCGCCGCTGCCGAAAATCATGCTGGCCGCGACGACGGTTGATCTTCCCGCCAATGGCAACCGGCGGGATCACCTGCGTGCCCTCCTGGCGCTCGAAGCGGGCCGCTGGATCGTCACACCGGCGCACCGGCAAGACAGCAGCATGCTGCGCGTCCTTGCCGACTCCAATGCGCTGCTGGTCCGCCCCGAATATGATGGGCCGGTGACCGCCGGTCAGAATGTTCCCGTTCTGACCCTTGACACCGGCCACCAACAGCCATAATTGTTCGCCATACGTTCCCAAACCGGAGACGGCGGCGATGCTGACGCGCAAACAACATGAACTTCTGACCTTCATTCAGGCCCGGCTGTTGGCAGGCGGGGTGTCGCCTTCATTTGAGGAAATGAAGGATGCGCTCGACCTGAAATCCAAGTCCGGTGTTCACCGGTTGATTTCGGCGCTGGAGGAACGGAAGTTCATCCGCCGCCTGCCAAACCGTGCCCGAGCGCTGGAAGTGCTGCGGATGCCCGAAGTGGCGGTGGCGAAGCCGGACAATGTCGTCCGGGGTGAATTCGGTCGCAATTCGCTACCGCGCGCCGCCAATGACGGGATTATCGATCTGCCGCTGCACGGTCGTATCGCGGCTGGTCAACCAATCGAAGCCTTTCAGGGCGATGAAATGCTGTCGGTTCCCGCCGCATTGCTCGGCTCCGGGGATCATTATGCGCTGGAGGTTTCGGGCGATTCGATGATCGATGCCGGGATATTGAGCGGGGACTATGCCCTTATCCAGCGCTGCGAGACAGCCCGGGACGGGGAGATTATCGTAGCCTTGGTCGACAACAATGATGCAACGCTGAAATATCTGCGGCGGGAACGCGGCATGATCAAGCTCGACCCGGCCAACGCGATGTTTGAACCGCAGGTATATCTACCATCGCGTGTGAAGGTGCAGGGCAAATTGGTCGGGCTGCTGCGTCGCTACCATTGAGACGTGGTTGGCAGAGGTGCAGCCAAGCGATCATTCGCGGTCCCAGCTTGGGGCAGCGCGATCACCGGATTTGGCTGACAAATATTTGCGCTGGCTGAACCCGCCGCGCGTTGAATTGGTCGTCGCTGGCTCGGCCTTCCACGGATGATCGCCCTGCCCTTCGGCAACGGTCCGGATGACTGCTGTATCGAGCCAGATAGCGACTGCACCAGTTTCAGATAGCCGGGGCGCATCGAGTTTCAGCCATTTGGGCGTACACCAATCCGGCAGGCGACGGTCACTCACAACGATGTCGGCTGTGGCAC
>CALRKY020000021.1:0-55057 GCA_943368345.1 Synechococcus sp. UW140
GCCAGCGCGCCACGGCGCATATTGCTGCATCGCCTGCCGAAAAAGTTCAGAGCCAATCTGGCGGGTCAGCCAAGTCTGAACTGCAGGGATAGCCTGCGTTCCAAACCAGTCCTGATCAACAGCGGCAAATTGTCGAACGAACGGCATGGCCGCCGCATCCGCCATGGATTGTCCCGCGCCGCACAGCCAGCCCGTGCCGCCCAACCGTCGGTTCAGGTCAACCAGCATCCCGAGCCCCGCCGTCCGGTGGTCGAGAGGATCGTCCGGGTAACGGTCCGGATATTTGTAGCGGTCGAGATGGCTTTTGAACGGGCCGTCGATCTGTTCGATCAATCCTGCATCGTCACCAGCAAGCCAGTTGGCGCTATCCTGCTGCCGCAGCGCCCAGCGCATGATGTCGGCGCTTTCGTCGATGACCTGACCGTTTGGCAGAAGCATCACGGGAACGGTGGCTTTTGGCGACGCACTGACCATCTCAACCGGCTTGTGGCTCAACCGGACCTCGCGCAGTTCCACCACCTGATCGGCGATCAGCAGCGCCATTCTGGCCCGCATCGCGTAAGGGCAACGCCGGAAGCTGTAGAGGATCGGAAAGCCGGTCACCGGTTCGTCAGCTGGTAACCGCCTTGTGCCAGGGAGCGAACGGGCCGCTGCCGAGCACGGCGGCCTGCACCTGTGCTGACACGGTGTTGATCGCCGTTGTCGCCCGGGTGTCCGGATGGACCGGGCGGCGCAGCGGACGACTGCCGGGGGTCATGGCAATCAGTTCGGCAAAGGCGCGGGCCAGGTCCTGCGGATCGGTGCCAATTTCGGTTTCGGTGCGGCGGGCGGTGGCCACCAGCTGGGCATAGGCGGTTTTCCGCTCCGCATCGACGCGCTGCAGCAACTTGTCGGTCGCCGCGCTGCTGTTGCGCCAGATCGGGGTCGGATAGCCACCCGGCTGGACGACGGTGACCTCCACCCCGTGCGGCGCCAGTTCATAGGCCAATTGTTCGGACATCGCCTCCACCGCAAATTTGGTGGCGGAATAGAAGCCATAGTTCGGCACGATCAGGCGCCCGAGCTGCGACGATACGTTGATGATCAGGCCCTGTTTGCGGGCCCGCATCGCTGGAAGCGCGGCACGGGCGGTGCGCTGCTGTCCGATGACATTGGTTTCAAACATCAGGCGAACCGCCTCGACATCCGACAGTTCAACCGGGCCGCCAACTGCAATGCCGGCATTGTTGATCAAGGCATCTAGCGCGCCGCCAGACGCCGCTTCGGCAGCGCGCACCGCCGCGATCACCAGCGCTTCGTTGGTGACATCCAGTTCCAGAACGGTCAGACGCAATTTCTCGGCGCTGGCGATGTCGCGGAGTTCGGCGGCTTCCTTGCGTTTGCCGCCGTCAAAATTGCGCATCGTGGCAAATACATTCGCGCCGCCGCGTGCCAGGTGCAGCGCGCCCAACCGGCCAAAGCCGGAGCTGCTGCCGGTGATCAGGATCGATTTGCCGCCGACATTTGGCGCTCCGGTCTGGGCCTGGGTGGCGGGCGTTGCGAGCAGCGCGGACAGCGCACCGGCCCCGACAAGGACGCTGCGGCGTTCAGGGCTGGAGGGTTGATCAGTCATCGGGTGTCGCTCCGTTTCACAGTGGCTCCGGACGCTTACCACAAGCGCGAGTTTTGCGGAGCCTGTCAAACCCGCCATAAAGCGCGCAGCCATCCATCTTCCGGAGTGATTCGATGCCGCTGACGACGCCGATCTGCAAGATGCTGGGAATCGAACATCCGATCCTGCTCGCCGGGATGGGGGGCGTATCCTATGCGGAGGTCTGCGCCGCTGTCAGCGCCGCCGGTGGCTTTGGCTCGCTCGGCATGGCCGGGACCCGACCGGACTTCATCCGCGACCAGATGCGCCGCGTGAAAGAACTGACCGACAAACCGTTCGGGGTTGATCTGCTCGCTGCCCAGCCCGAATCGCTGACCGCTGCTGTCGATATCATCATCGAGGAGGGCGCAACCGCGTTCATCGCCGGGCTCGGGGTGCCGAGCGCCATCATCGAAAAGCTGCACGGCGCGGGTATCATCGTGATGAGCATGTGCGGATCTGTCCGCCATGCGGTGAAAGCCGCAGAGGCCGGATGCGACGTGGTGATCGCGCAGGGCACGGAGGGTGGCGGCCATACTGGCAGTGTCGCCTCCGTGGCGCTGTGGCCGCAGGTGGTGGATGCTGTCGATATTCCGGTCATCGCGGCTGGTGGACTGTTCGATGGACGCGGGCTTGCTGCTGCACTGGCGTTCGGATGTCAGGGCGTGTGGATGGGGACCCGCTTCATCGCCAGCGTCGAGGCGCATGCCGGGCAGCCCTACAAGGACGCCATTGTCGCGATGAACGAGAGCGACACGGTGATCAGCCGGGCCTTCACGGGCAAGACGCTCAGGGCCATCGCCAATGACACGACGCGCGAGTGGGAAGGCAAGGTCGCCCAGCCATTCCCGTTGCAGGTGATGGATTCGGTCAAACACAACCGGCTTGGTCCGATCAGCGGCATCCTTGAGGTCAATACCGCAACTCAGTGTCTGGCGGCCGGGCAGGGCGGTGGCGGCATCCGCGAGATTTTGACCTGCGGCGAGATTGTTGACCGGACCATGCTGGAAGCCAAACAGACACTCCGCCGCCTGCCGATCCGGCTGAGCGACCTGGTAACCGACTACCCGGCCCACCGCGCGATTTAGGGCCTGAGCGTTATTTTTCCGGTGCGGCGTCCCTGAGCGCCGGAACGCTGTCGGCGGCCTGATCGATAGGGGTGCCGGGGGCGGGCATCGTCACCGGGGCGTCGCCGTTCGCGGCGCGCAGGATCGCCTTTTCGATCCGGGGGTAGGTGCCGCAGCGGCACAGGTTGGTGATCGCCTCCTGAATATCCTCCCGGCTCGGGCGGCGATTCTGCTTCAGCAGGGCTGCCGCCGCCATGATCATGCCGGATTGGCAATAGCCGCATTGCGGCACCTGCTCGGCAATCCAGGCAAGCTGCAGGGGGTGGGAGCGGTCATCGGACAGCCCCTCGATCGTGGTGACAAAGCTGCCTTCGATCTGGCCGATGGTGATCTGGCAGCTGCGCTGGGCAACGCCGTCGATGTGCACCGTGCAGGCACCGCACAGCCCCGCGCCGCAGCCAAATTTGGTGCCGGTGAGGTTGGAGGCATCGCGCAGCGCCCAGAGCAGCGGAGTCTCCGGCGGAAGCTGATATTGTACAGGGTTGTCGTTGACGGTGAAGCGGGTCATGCACTGCAGATAGCCGAAGGAGCCGGGCAATGGAATTGCAGACATTGAGCCTTGAGATCGCCGACCATGTTGCACAGCTGAAATTGACGCGCGGTGAGGCGCTCAACACCATGAACGCCGCCTTCTGGACCGAAATGATCGAGGCGTTTGATGCGATTGCCGCCGACGGGTCGGTGCGCGCCGTGGTGCTGTCGTCGACCGGACGACATTTTACCGCCGGGCTCGACCTGCAATGGGCCGCCGCCGATGGGCTGGCGAACCGTGGTGGGGAGACGGCGCGCAACCGCGAATATTTCCGGCGAAAAGTGCTGAAAATGCAAGAAAGTTTCAATGTCATCGACCGGTGCCGGGTGCCGGTGATCGCGGTTGTGCAGGGCGGCTGCATTGGGGGCGGGGTCGATCTCACCACCGCCTGCGACATCCGAATCGGCACCGCCGATTGCTTCTTCACCATTCAGGAAATCAGTGTCGGCATCGTCGCCGATGTTGGCACGTTGCAGCGGATTCCGACGTTGTTACCGCAAGGGTTGATCCGCGAACTGTCTTATACGGGTCGGCGGTTCGGGGCTGAGGAGGCTTTGCGCCACGGGTTTCTGAACAGCGTTCACGAAAACCTGGAAGACGCACTGGCGGCTGCAACGGCCATGGCCAAAGAGATCGCCGGAAAATCACCAATGGCCATCGCCGGGGTGAAACAGGTGCTCAATCATGGCCGGGGACGGACCGTTGAGGAGGGGTTGGAATATGTCGCACTGTGGAACGCCGCGATGTTGCCGGGTGAGGACAGCGAGATCGCTATCCGGGCACAGATGACCCGGCAAAAGGCGGAATTCCAGAACCTGAAGGCCGGATGAACAGGAACCGCATCTCGACGCTTGTGACGCTGCAACCGGCTGCCTATAAGCCGCTCGACTCTTGGCCGATGTAACAGTCGGCGCGTTGACCATTGAGGACATGATGGCACGAACGAAAACCTGGGCAATTGCAGTGGCCATGATGCTGCTTCCTGGTGCGGCGCTGGCACAGGCGGAGGCTCCGGCGGCTACCGTTGCCGCTGTTGAGGCCCCGGCTGCTGCTGCACCGGCGGCTGCTGCTGCGCCAGCCGCTGTGATGGAGCGGGTCGCGCCGACCCCGGGCATCGGGCAACCCATCGACAAGGGCTATGACCTGCCAAAGTCGGTCACGGTGATCGGTGACTATGGCCATTGGCTCAACACCGAACTGATGCTGCCGATCATGTCGGTGGTGGTGTTGATTGTGCTCGGCCTGCTCGGCTGGGTGATGTTCCGGTACCGGGCATCGGCCAATCCGGTTGCCTCGCAAACCTCACACAACACGCTGGTGGAGGTGATCTGGACGGTTGTTCCGGTGCTGATCCTTGTGGTGATCGCGGTGCCGTCCTTCCGGCTGCTTGCCGACCAATATGATCCGCCCAAGCCCGACCTGACCATCAAGGCTATCGGTCACCAATGGTATTGGGAATATGAATATCCGGACTATGGTCCGTTCAGTTTCGATTCGGTGATGCTGACCGATGCCGAATCGGCGGCCCAGGGCTCCCCGCGACTGCTGGATGTCGACAACCGCATCGTCGTGCCGGCCGGGGCCACCGTCAAAATCCTAACCACCGCTGCCGATGTCATCCACGCCTTCGCCATCCCCGCCTTCTGGGTGAAAATGGATGCGGTCCCGGGCCGGATCAACGAAACCTGGTTCAAGGTGGATCGCCCCGGCGTGTATTTCGGGCAATGCTCCGAACTCTGCGGCACCAAGCACGGCTTCATGCCCATCGCGATTGAGGTGCTGCCGCCGGAAAAATTCAACGCCTGGGTCGCGGCCAAGGAAGCCGAGAATGGCAATGAAACCCCCGGCCCCCGGTTCCAGACCGGTGCCGACGGCAAACTCACCCGCATCGTAGCCGCCCCCGCAGCTGCAGCGCCTGCCCCGGCAGCCGCTGCTCCGGCCGCTCTCTAAGCGAGATAGACATATGGCAAACGCATACGCATCCGCCGGTCATGACGATCATGACCATATGCCGGGGTTTTTCACGCGCTGGTTCCTGTCGACCAACCACAAGGATATCGGTACCCTCTATCTGATCTTCGCGATCATCGCCGGGGTGATCGGCGGCGCGGTTTCGGGGGCGATGCGGCTGGAGCTGGCAGAGCCGGGCATCCAGTATCTGACCATGATGACCGGCGGCAATCTTGATGCCTCCTACCATCTATGGAACGTGTTCATCACTGCCCACGGCCTGATCATGGTGTTCTTCATGGTCATGCCGGCGATGATCGGCGGCTTTGGCAACTGGTTCGTGCCGATCATGATCGGCGCGCCGGACATGGCCTTCCCCCGCATGAACAATATCTCCTTCTGGCTGCTTGTGCCGTCTTTCCTGCTGCTGCTCGGTTCGATGTTTGTCGAAGGTCCAGCCGGGTTTAACGGCGCTGGAACCGGGTGGACGGTCTATGCGCCGCTGTCGACGTCGGGCCATACCGGGCCTGCGGTTGATATGGCGATCCTGTCGCTGCATCTGGCCGGTGCGTCATCGATCCTTGGTGCGATCAACTTCATCACCACGATTTTCAACATGCGCGCACCGGGCATGACGCTGCACAAGATGCCGCTGTTTGTCTGGTCAATCCTGGTCACCGCCTTCCTGCTGCTGCTGGCACTGCCGGTGCTGGCCGGGGCGATCACAATGTTGCTGACTGACCGCAATTTCGGCACGACCTTCTTCAACCCGGAAGGCGGCGGCGACCCGCTGCTGTACGAGCATCTGTTCTGGTTCTTCGGCCATCCCGAAGTGTACATCATGATCCTGCCGGGCTTCGGCATGGTCAGCCAGATCATCTCCACCTTCTCCAAGAAGCCGGTGTTCGGCTATCTCGGCATGGCCTATGCGATGGTCGCCATTGGCTTCATCGGCTTCGTCGTCTGGGCGCATCACATGTACACGGTCGGTCTCGACGTGAACACGAAGATGTATTTCACGGCGGCGACGATGGTCATCGCGGTGCCAACCGGGATCAAGATTTTCTCGTGGATTGCTACCATGTGGGGCGGCTCGATCAGCTTCAAAACCCCAATGATGTGGGCCATCGGCTTCATCTTCATGTTCACGGTTGGCGGCGTCACCGGCGTCATTCTGTCGAGCGCCGGGGTCGATACCATCTTCCACGACACCTATTATGTCGTCGCGCATTTCCACTATGTGCTGTCGCTCGGGGCGGTGTTCGCGCTGTTCGCCGGCTTCTACTACTGGTTCGCCAAAATGTGGGGCCGCCACTATAACGAGGTCCTGGGGCAGCTGCATTTCTGGATCTTCTTCATCGGCGTGAACGTGCTGTTCTTCCCGATGCACTTCCTGGGTCAGGATGGCATGCCGCGCCGTATTCCGGACTATCCGGACGCCTATGCCTATTGGAATGAAATCGCCAGCTACGGCTATGCGATCATGGGGGTCGGGATGATCTTCTTCTTCATCAACATCTTCTGGTCGCTGGCCTTTGGCCGGAAGGCGGAGGACAATTACTGGGGTGAAGGCGCCACCACGCTGGAGTGGACGCTGTCGTCGCCACCTCCGCATCACCAGTTCGAGACGTTGCCGATCATCAAATAGGCCGATGCAAGCGCAGGACACGACCTTTGCCGGGACCCCGGTTGCCGATTGGCGCGACTTTGTTGCGCTGCTGAAGCCGCGTGTCGTGTCGCTGGTGGTGTTCACCGGGGCCTGCGGGATGTTCGCAGCCCCGGTCGCCGTCCATCCGGTGATCGCGCTGACCGCAATACTGTGCATCGCGGTCGGGGCCGGTGCGGCCGGTGCGCTCAACATGTGGTACGAAGCCGACATCGACGCGCTGATGAAGCGGACGCAGGATCGTCCCATTCCGGCTGGCCGCATCGACCGCGAGTCGGCGCTGGCCTTTGGTATTACCCTGTCGCTGTTCAGCGTGTTCGTGATGGGGGTTGGCGTCAACTGGATGGCGGCGGCGCTGCTGCTGGCATCAATCCTATTCTATGTTGTCATTTACACCGTCTGGCTGAAGCGGCGGACGCCGCAGAATATCGTGATCGGCGGCGCTGCCGGGGCCTTCCCCCCTATGATCGGCTGGGCGGCGGCAACCGGCGATGTGACGCTGCTGCCGGTGCTGCTGTTCACAATCGTGTTTCTGTGGACCCCGCCGCATTTCTGGGCGCTCGCGCTGTTCATGAAGAGCGATTATGCCGCCGCCGGCGTGCCGATGCTGCCGGTGACGGCCGGCCGGGGTGAAACGCGGCGGCAGGTGCTGATCTATTCGGTGCCACTGGTAGTGGTGAGCCTGATCCCGAGCCTGCTGGGCCTGACCGGCCTGATCTTTGGCGGCGCGGCAGCGCTCCTCGGTGCCATGTTCCTGTGGCTGGCGGTTCAGGTGGCGCGCAGCCATGCGACCGAGACAGCGGACATGCACGCCGAAAAGCGGTTGTTTGCCTTCTCGATCTTTTACCTGTTCGCCCTGTTCGCGGTGTTGGTTGTCGATCGGAGCTTCGCATGAAGCCCAGTGATCCGCTGACGCCCCGGCACCGGGCCCGCAACACGGTGATGGGACTGGTGCTCGGCGGCTTGGCGCTGCTGTTCTTCGCAATCACCATTGCCAAGTTGGCCATGGCATGACGACCGCCGCCAATAACCGCGTCGGGCTGATGGCTGCCGGCTTTGCGCTGTCGATGCTCGGAGCCGCCTATGCGGCAGTGCCGCTGTACAAGTTATTCTGCCAGGTCACCGGCTTTGGTGGCACCACCAGCGTGGCGGCGTCCGCGCCGAAGGTCGCGCTAGCCAAGACTATTGACGTCCGCTTCGACGGCAATGTCAGCGGCCTGCCGTGGACGTTCGGCCCCGACAAGCGGCTGGAGACGGTGAAGCTGGGTGAAAAGCGGATCGCCTTCTACCGGGTGACCAACAACAGCGACCAACCGATGACCGGGACCGCCACCTACAATGTCTCGCCCGAAACGGCGGGCGGGTATTTCACCAAAATCCAGTGTTTCTGCTTCACCGAGCAGACGCTGCAACCGCATCAGACGGTTGAGATGCCGGTGACCTATTTCGTCAATCCCGATCTGGAAAAAGACCCGGATGCCCGGCGCATTGAGGAAATAACCCTCAGCTATACCTTCTACCCCGTGGACAAGCCGCAAGGCACGGGGCAAAAGTCCAATCCAAATCCGGCTAAGCAAGGGTAAGCATAATGGCCTCCGCCAGAACCCATGACTATCATATCGTCAACGCCAGCCCCTGGCCGCTGATCGGCGCCTTTGCCGCGCTGGCGACGGCGGCAGGCGGCATCGGCTGGATGCACGAACAGGCCTTTGGCCCCTGGGTGTTCGGCATGGGCGCGGTTGCGCTGCTCTATGTCTTCTACGCCTGGTGGGTCGATGTCGTTCACGAGGCGAACACCGGGGACCATACGCCGGTTGTGCAGTTGCATCACCGCTACGGCATGATCCTGTTCATCGCCTCCGAGGTGATGTTCTTCGTCGCCTGGTTCTGGGCCTATTTCAACGCGTCCCTTTACCCATCGGCGGTTGAAGCGGTTGGCGGTGTCTGGCCACCGAAGGGGATCGAAGTGCTCGATCCGTTCGAATTTCCGCTGCTCAACACGCTGATCCTGCTGCTGTCCGGCACAACCGTGACTTGGGCGCACCACGCGCTGATCCACGGCGATCGGGAGGGGTTGAAGCGCGGCTTGTGGCTGACCATCCTGCTCGGCATGCTGTTCACGGCGGTGCAGGCCTATGAATATAGCCATGCCGCCTTTGGCTTTGCGGGGAACATCTATGGCTCGACTTTCTACATGGCGACCGGCTTCCACGGCTTCCATGTGCTGGTTGGCACGATCTTCCTGATCGTCTGCCTGAAGCGGACCTATAATGGCGACTTCACCCCGCAGCATCACTTCGGGTTTGAAGCAGCGGCCTGGTATTGGCATTTCGTCGATGTCGTCTGGCTGTTCCTGTTCCTCGCCGTCTATGTCTGGGGCAGTCAGTTCGGCGCTGCGGTTATCGCCCACGGCGGTTGATATGGTCGAGCCGGTCCGGGCAGGCGCACGCGGTCGCTGCCCGAGCTGTGGTTGGGGCCATATCTACGATGGACTGCTGTCACTCGCCCCGAGCTGTTCGCACTGCGGCCTGAACCTTGCGCGGTTCAACGTCGGTGACGGGGCTGCGGCCTTTCTGATCTTCCTGATCGGCGCGGTCATTGTCGGCCTTGCCATGTGGCTCGAGCTTTCTGCCTCTCCGCCGTGGTGGCTGCACGTCCTGCTGTGGGTGCCGCTGACGGTGATCGGCGCGGTCGCGGCGCTGCGGGTGAGCAAGGGCATTCTGCTGGCCCTCGAATATCGGCATGACGCTGCCGAAGGCCGGATCGACCCCGACGCATGAGCCGCAGGCTGCCCATTGGCCCGACGCTCTTTGTCCTGCTGGCTGTGCCGGTGATGCTGGCGCTGGGCTATTGGCAGATGTTCGTGCGGGCACCGTGGAAGGATGCGGTGCTGACCCAGCTTGCCGCTAACAGCAGCGCGCCGGTGATTGCGCTGCCGCAGCGTCTGTCGGGGGCATTGGCATTCCGGCGCGTCGAGGTGCGGTGTGCATCGCTGATATCGCAGGGCATTGGCGGGGCTGCGGCCAGCGCAACGGGTGCACCCGGATTCCGCCATCTGGCCCTCTGCGAACCAGTGGGCGGAAAGCCCGTTCTGGTTTCGCTCGGCGTGGCCCGGGACCCCAAGCTGATGGTGCAGGTGCCCCGGCAGGGCAGGCATATTGGCCGGTTGGTCCCACGCAGCGGCATGCCAGCCTACCTGCTGGTCAGCGAGACCCCGCTGCCGCCGTTGCTTGCCGAGACTCCGCCGGGGATCGCCACCATTCCCAACAGCCACCGCTCCTATGGGCTGCAATGGTGGCTGTTCGCGCTCAGCCTGTCGGTCATTTATCTGCTATATGTGCGGCGGTGGCGGCAGGGTCAGACGGTTGCGGCAGCGCCGCCGCGCCGCTAAGCCGCAGCCCATGCGGTATGTCAGCACCCGGGGCGCAGCCCCGATCCTTGATTTTGAAGCGGTGACCCTGGCGGGGCTGGCGGCCGACGGTGGCCTGTATCTGCCGGAGCAGTGGCCGCAGTTCAGCCGCGACGAGATCGCCGCCATGGCTGGCCTGTCCTATGTCGAGACAGCAGTGCGGGTGATGATGCCCTACATCGGCACGGCCCTGAGCGAGGATGAGCTGCGCGGCCTGTGCCGGGAGGCTTATGGAAGCTTCGCCCATGAGGCGGTGACGCCGCTGAAACAGCTGGACGCGACCCACTGGCTGCTGGAATTGTTCCATGGCCCGACGCTGGCGTTCAAGGATGTGGCGTTGCAATTGCTCGGCCTGTTGTTCGAGCGGTTCCTGTCGCGGCGGAGCGAGCATCTGACAGTGGTGGGCGCGACCTCCGGTGACACCGGGTCTGCCGCCATCCAGGCGCTGGCCGGACGGGACAAGGTCGATATATTCATGCTGCACCCGGCGGGTAAGGTGTCGGAGGTGCAACGGCGGCAGATGACGACGGTGATGGCGCCCAACGTCCACAATATCGCCATCGACGGCAATTTTGACGACGCGCAGGCGTTGGTGAAGGCGATGTTCAACGATGCGGGCTTTGCCTCGCGGTTCAACCTGTCGGCGGTGAATTCAATCAACTGGGCCAGGTTGATGGCGCAGGTGGTCTATTATTTCTACGCCGCCGTCCGCCTCGGTGCGCCGGAGCGGCCGGTTGCCTTTTCGGTTCCGACCGGCAATTTCGGTGATGTGTTTGCCGGCTATGTTGCATCCCGGATGGGCCTGCCGGTGGCCAAATTGATCGTGGCGACCAACGTCAATGATATCCTACACCGGGCGCTTAGCAGCGGCGATTATTCGACCGGGACGGTGACGGCAACTGCGGCCCCGTCAATGGACATTCAGGTCAGTTCCAATTTTGAGCGGTTGCTGTTTGAACTCCACAGTCGGGACGGTTTGGCGAACGCTGCTGCCATGCGGGAATTTGAAGCGACGAAGCGGATGACGATTTCGGCCAATCAACTGGCGGGCGCTTCGCTGTTCGAAAGTGCCAGGATCGGCGAAGACGGCATGGCGATGGCGCTGCGCTGGGCCGCCAGCAATTGCGGGGAGGTGATTGATCCGCACACCGCGATTGGCCTGATGGCAGCGCGTCGCGCTGCGCTCCCTGCCGGGATTCCGATTGTCACGCTGGCAACGGCGCACCCAGCGAAGTTCCGGGATGCGGTGGAACGCGCCACCGGTGTTCGCCCGGTGCTGCCACAGCGGATTGCCGGCCTGCACGACCGGGCGGAACGCTACGACTCGCTGCCTGCTGATCTCGCGACGATAGAGGCCTATGTCGCTGCACGGGCGGTGGCGCGTTGAGCGCCGAGCTCACCGCACTCGGCAATGGCCTGCGGATCGTGACCGTGGCGATGCCGGGGCTGGAAACCGTCGCCGTCGGGCTGCACGCCGAAAGCGGTTCGCGGCACGAAGCAGCTCCGGAAAACGGCGTTGCCCATATGGTCGAGCATATGGTGTTCAAGGGGACCAGGTCCCGCACGGCGCGCGGGATTGCGGAGGCGGTGGAAGATGTCGGCGGGGCGCTCAACGCCTATACCTCCCGCGACGGGACGACGTTTCACGCCAGGCTGCTGGCGGGCGACTTGCCGCTCGGGATTGAGCTGATCGCTGATCTGGTCCGCAATCCGCGTCTGGATGCCGATGAGCTCGAGCGGGAAAAGGGCGTGGTGCTGTCCGAACTGGGCGAGGCGCGCGATACCCCGGATGATATTGTGTTCGACAATCTGCAGGGCGCGGCCTTTCCGGGGCAGGCGCTCGGTCGGTCAATCCTGGGGGACGAGGCGAGCATCGCGGCGCTGACGACGGACGCGCTGCGCGGCTGGCTTGCCAGCCAGTATCGACCCGAATCCCTGATCCTTAGCGTTGCCGGCAAGGTCGATCATGCGGCGGTGGTCCACCAAGCCGAGCTTTTGTTCGGTGATCTGGTGCCCGGCCGGCGTCAGGCGGCGGCTGCCGCTACATTTGGTGGCGGTGTCCATCTCGACAGCCGCCGCTTTGAGCAGGCGCATATGACACTGGGGTTCGAGGGGGTTGCGACCCGCGATCCGGATCAATTGCCGCTGCGGCTATTTTCAGAAGCGCTGGGCGGCGGCATGTCATCCCGCCTGTTCCAGGAGCTGCGGGAGGAGCGCGGGCTGGCCTACAGCATCTACAGCTCTGATGTGCATTATGAGGATACCGGGCTGTTCACCATCTATCTGGCGACGGCCCGACGCGATGCGGCGCGCGCGCTGGCATTGGTTGACCGGGTGATGGCCGAAACTGTGGAATCCCTCGAGCAACGGGAGGTTGACCGGGCACGGGCGCAGTCCAAGGCAGGCCTGCTGATGGCGCTCGAATCGGCGCAGGGCCAGGCGGATTTCTGGGCACGGGGGTTGGCTGTGTACGGAAAGCTGATGCCGCCCTCGCATCTGGTGGCCGAACTGGACGCGATCACTGTCGATCAGGTCCGCGCTGCCGGCCGTCGGGTGCTGTCCGGACCACGGGCCATCGCCCAGGTTGGCGCGCCCAAGCTCAAGGCAGCGTGATGGACGTTCAGACTATCATTGCCGAGCCGTGGCCGGATTTTGCCCTGCTCGACTCCGGCGGTGGGCGGAAGCTCGAACGCTATGGCAAGCACCGGTTCATCCGACCGGAAGCGCAGGCGCTGTGGCAGCCGAGCCTGGATGACTGGACAGCGGACGGTGAATTTGTCGGCGGGTCGGACGAGGATGGCGGTGGTCGCTGGGCGCTGCAACAGGGCGTGCCGCAGGCCTGGCCGCTGTCGCGCGGCGATGTGCGTTTCTGGGCCTCCAACACTCCGTTTCGCCACATGGCATTCTTCCCGGACATGGCTCCGCAGTGGGATTGGATGCGGGAGCGGACGGCGCCGGGGGCAGAGGTGCTCAACTTGTTCGGCTATACTGGCGTTGGCAGCCTGATGTGCGCGGCGGCCGGAGCACGGATCACCCATGTCGATGCCTCGCGGAAGTCGATTGGCGCGGCGGCAGAGAATCAAAAACTCAGCGCGATGTCCGACAAGCCGATCCGCTGGATCGTCGATGACGCCGGCAAATTCACCGCCCGGGAAGTCCGGCGCGGCAAACGCTATGACGGGATCATGCTGGATCCGCCCCGGTTCGGGCGCGGGCCGGAGGGTGAGGTCTGGCATCTGGAGGAAGGGTTGCCAGGACTGCTCGGGAATTGCCGCAAGCTGCTCGACGCCAACTCATCCTTTCTGGTGCTGACGGTCTATGCGATCCGCATGTCAGCGATTGCCATCGGCAACCTGATGATCGAGCATTGCGGTGACCTTGGCGGCAGCATTGAATGCGGCGAGATGACGATCCGTGAAGAGACAAGCGGTCGCTTGCTGCCAACCGCCATCTTCGCCCGCTGGTCGCGGACCTAAGCCCGCTTTTCTTTATTTGAGGATGCTTCAGCAACGCGGGTACCGCCGGAGCGGACGCGCTTCAACTTGCCCATTTCGGCCTTGAACCGACCCAGCTCGCTACCGGTCAGCTGGGTACCGCTGGCAAATTTGGCGCTGCGCGGGTCGATGGCCCGGCCATTCTGCCAGACTTCATAGTGGAGGTGCGGTCCGGTCGACATGCCGGTTGACCCGACCAGCCCGACGCGCTCCCCCTGCGCAACCCGCTCGCCGGACCGGACATTGATCCGGCTGAGATGGGCATAGGCGGTTGACAGGCCCTTGCCGTGATCGACCCGGACATAATTGCCGTGGCCACCGTGCCAGCCGGCAAATGTGACGGTTCCGCCCGCCGCTGCCAGTACCGGTGCGCCGGCTCCGGCCGCAAAATCGACACCGCGGTGCATGCGGGAATAGCCGAGGATCGGGTGCATCCGGAAGCCAAAGCCCGACGTCAGAGCCGCCCCGTCAACCGGGGTGCGCATCAGACCTTTGCGGGCGCTGCTGCCGTCCGACACATAGAATTGCGACTTGCCGACCAGCGGCCAGCGCATGACGGCTGCGTCCTTGCGCCCGTCAATCGCGGCATAAAGAAGATTGCCGGTTTCGGTCTCTCCGGTTTCGGCCCGGCGGTGCGCCACGATGATGTCGAACCGGTCAGCACCGCGCACATCCCGGCTGATGTCCAAGCGGTGCGACAGGGCCTTGATCGCCTCCGACACCAGATTGGCTGGAATTCCGGCTGCCCGGGCGGCGCGGTACAGACTGGAGCCGACCCGTCCGGAGACGCGCAGCGGGGTATTGTCTACCTTGATCGGGATGCGCTTGACGGCAAGTGCCCCCGCTTCATCGCGGTTGACCTCAATCTTCAGGTCAAATGCTGCCCGGAAGGCGAGGCTTTCCAGTGGGCGCGGTACGGACTTGGTGTCGCGGCGACCGAGGACGACGTTGAGGCTAGTGCCGGGGCGAACCGACTTCATTGCCACAGCGCCGGACAGCAGGTTGGTCAGGGTGCTGACTTCTTCGGCGCCAACACCGGCGCGGCGCAACGCGCTCGACAGGCTGTCGGCTTTGCGTAGCCGGGCCGTCACTTCGATCCTTGGGCGTTCGGGGGCCTCCGCCAGTCGGGAAACCCGGTTGGTCGGCAGTGGTGCCGCGCCCGAGGTACCGCCGAGTGCCAACGGCTGGATCATGTCCGGCGTCGCCAGCGCGACCTGAGACGGCAGCATCGCCGGTTGCATCGCCGTTGGCAGCGGCACCGGATCAAAGCCAAGCGTGATCGCCCCGTAGGTCAGGGCGGCAAGTGTAGCCAACCCGCGCCACCAGGTCCGCGACCCGATGGCATTGCCCAGATCAACCGTCAGTTCAACGTCGGCAAGCGCTGCCAGGTCGGCGCGCGTTGGCATGGTCAGCAGCTTGAGGCGTGGCGGCACAAACCGGACGCCCGATCCGGCAACGCCTGCAGCTTCCAAAGTGCGCAACGCTGGTTGAAACACGAAGCGAGCCCCCGCCCAAAAATCCATCCGAAACCCAGGGAAGTGCGACCCGCCCCAACGTGAACCGAAACTGTCTGCCACTAAGGTTAATGTCAACTAAACCGTGACCGAAATTGGCAAGGATTACGGTGAGTCGAAGGGGTTAGCCCGCCGAGTTGAGTCGGCACCGCCAGACCGCCAATCGGATTTGCGGCGCGTCTCCCGTCACCTGCTACCCCGGTCCGGGTGCAGGATTGCAGACTATGGTGTGATTACAGCGAAAAAGCCGCCCACTGGACCGGAAAACGCTCCATATCTTGTGCCTTTGGAAAGGAGCACCACATAGTCTTGAATCTGTCATTCAAACGTGTCAGGTTCTCGTCAGGTCACCCACTGTTTGGGGGTAGGATGAAGCGTCGGGTTCAGCGCTTGTCGGGTTGGGGTTCGTACCCCGGGCCTGCCGCATGACCGGACTTGCCCCAGCCTCCCTGACCGCCGTGCTCGGGCCGACCAATACCGGCAAGACCCATCTGGCTGTGGAACGGATGTGCGGCCATGCCTCCGGCATGATCGGCTTCCCGCTGCGGCTGCTGGCGCGCGAAGTCTATGACCGGGTGGTGAAGTTGAAGGGCGCAGCGCAGGTGGCGCTGATCACCGGTGAGGAGAAAATCCTGCCAGCCACCGCCCGCTATTTCCTCTGCACGGCGGAATCGATGCCGACCGACCGCGAGGTGTCGTTTCTGGCGCTGGACGAGGCGCAGACCGGGGCGGACCTGGAGCGCGGCCATGTGTTTACCGACCGGCTGCTGCACATGCGCGGCTATTCGGAGACGATGCTGCTGGGGTCGGAGACGCTGCGCCCGCTCATCCGGCGGTTGCTGCCGGACGCGGACATTGTCGGGCGGCCGCGATTTTCGACATTAAGCTACGGCGCGCCGAAAAAGCTGTCGCGACTGCCAAAGCGCTCGGCCATCGTCGCGTTCACCGCTCAGGATGTTTATGCGCTGGCGGAGATGCTGCGGCGTCACAAGGGTGGGGCTGCGGTGGTGATGGGCGGCCTGTCGCCCCGGACCCGCAATGCGCAGGTTGAACTCTATCAGTCCGGCGAGGTCGATTATCTGGTCGCAACTGATGCCATCGGCATGGGGCTCAACATGGACATCGGCCATGTCGCCTTTGCCTCGCTCAGCAAATTTGACGGTCACCGCCACCGCCGCCTGACCACGGCGGAAATGGCGCAGATTGCAGGCCGTGCCGGTCGCTATCAACGCGACGGCAGTTTCGGGGTGGTCCAGCTCGGCAAGGAGGCCGCCGCCGGCTTCGAGCCAGAGGAAATCGAGGCGATTGAGGGGCACAGCTTCCCGCCGCTCGAGCAGTTGGTGTGGCGCAACGCCCGGCTCGACTATGGCTCGCTGCCGCGCCTGCTCGCCTCGCTGGAGCATCGTCCGCACTCGCCCCATCTGATGCGGGCGGGAGATGCCATCGACCATGTCGTGCTGAAGCGACTGGCGGCGGATCCGGCCATCGCCGACCGGGTCGGCACGCCGGGTCGATTGCAGCGCCTGTGGGCGGCGTGCAGCCTGCCGGACTACCGGAAGACCGGGCCGGAACAGCATGCGCGGCTGGTCAGCCGGGTTTTCAAACATCTGTCGGAAGGGGATGGCAATATCCCGGCCGAATGGATCAATGCCGAGGTCACGCAGCTCGACAATATGAACGGCGATATCGCGACGTTGAGCGACCGGATCGCGGCGGCGCGGACCTGGACCTATGCCGCCCACCGCGCCGACTGGTTGGCGGAACCGGCGCACTGGGCTGAACGCACCCGCGCGCTGGAGGATAAATTGTCCGACGCGCTCCACCAGCGGCTGACCCAGCGCTTTGTCGACCGGCGGACGGCAGTTCTGCTGCGTGGGCTGAAGGCGCGGGACCGTGACCTTGGCGTTGAGATCGACGCCGACGGGTCCGTGGCTGTCGAAGGGGAGGTTATCGGCACGCTGGCCGGGTTCCGCTTCCGCGCCGATCCGGCGGCAAAGGCGGGCGAGAAACGCATGCTGCTCGCCGCTGCTGAACGCCGATTGAACAGCGAATTTGCGCAGCGGGCGAAATTGCTCGCGGCATCGGCGGATGCGGCATTTGCGTTGGTGTTCGACGGGACGATGCCGCCGCGCATCACCTGGAACGGTGCGGTGATCGGGTCACTGGCGCAGGGACGCGATGCCCTCAACGCCAAGGTCCGGCTGGATCGCAGCCTCGAAGTGCTGACAATTGCCGACAAGGCCCGGGTGACAGCGCGATTGGCGACATGGTTAACCAGCCAAAGCGGGCGGCATCTGACGCCGTTGGTGCGGGTCGGGGCGCTGTGCGCCACACCGCCTGTGCCAGGCGAGCTTTCGCAGGCGGCGCGCGGGCTGATCATTCAGCTGGTCGAAAATCTCGGCTGTCTGGTCCGCGACCGTGTGGCCGCGCAGATCGAGGCGCTCGACCGCTCGGACCGGCGCATCCTGTCGCAATATGGTGTCCGGATCGGCACCGCCCATGTGTTCATCGCCTCGTTGCTGCGCCCGGAACCGACCCGCTGGCGGCTGGCTCTGTGGGCGGTTCACCGGGGTGTCCTCGCCGCACCGCCGCCGCCACAGGCCGGCCGGGTGTCGGTTGAGGTGCTGGCCGATGCCCCGGCCAATTTCTATGACGTCGCGGGCTATTGGCCGGTGGGTTCGGAGGCGGTGCGCATCGATATTGTCGAACGTCTGGCCCGGGCGATGCACGACAAGCGGGAGGGGCGGACGGCCTTCGTCCCCGATGTGATGTGGCAGACCAGCGCCGGGCTCAGCCGCGAGGGCTTTGCCCGGTTGATGCGCGCCCTTGGCTATAAGCCCAGGCTGGTTGACGGGGCCTCTGCGTTCGCGTGGCACGGTGCGCGCCGACCGGCCCCGCCGCCCCAGGTCAACAGCAGTTCACCGTTTTCGGTTCTTGCCAGCATGAGGAGGTAACGCCTTTGGTTTACGGTCCCGGACTTCGTCTCGACAAATGGTTGTGGTTTGCCCGGCTGACCAAAAGCCGGACTAAAGCCCAGGCTCTGGCCGAGAGCCGACATCTGAGACTGGACGGGAGGGTGATAGAGCGCGCATCGGCGCTGGTCCGGCCCGGATCGGTACTCAGTTTTCCGCAAGGTGACAGTGTCAGGGTGATCCGTGTCGAAGCGATTGGGGACCGTCGCGGTCCGGCGGAACAGACCTGGCATCTCTACAGCGACCTGTCCGCCCCGCAGTTTGCGTTGACGGCATCCGCCACCTGACGCTAGCAAGCAAATCAACCGGAGCTGAGAGAGTGGATTTTCGCCGATGACCTATGTGGTGACCGAGGCCTGCATCAAGTGCAAATATATGGACTGCATCGAGGTTTGCCCCGTGGATTGCTTCTACGAGGGCGAAAACATGGTCGTCATCAACCCCAATGAGTGCATCGACTGCGGCGTCTGCGAACCGGAATGCCCGGCGGAGGCGATCCTGCCAGACACCGAGAGCGGGTTGGAAAAATGGCTGGAACTCAACAACACCTATTCCAGCCAATGGCCGAACATCACCGTCAAGGGCAAATCCCCTGCTGACGCCGATGATCACAAGGGCGTCGACGGCAAGTTCGATAAATATTTCTCGGCAGAAGCGGGAACCGACGGGCAGTAGGCCTTAAGGCAGCGCGTCGAGCGCTGCCTTGGCAAAGCGCGCGGCGTCAAATTGCCCGCCGCTCGCCTTGTCGAAGCCGCGCCGCACGATGACGACGTTCCGCGATGGAATGATCATCACGATCTGTCCCCGGTTGCCGAGCATCGCATAGGTGTCGGACGGCAGGCCCTCGACCCCGTCGAACGTCCAGAAACTGGCGCCATAGCCGCGTTTTCCGGGCGCATGGCCTGCGGGCTGTACAGGGGCTGGCGTGGCGACGAAGCGGGCCCAGCCTGGCGGGAGCAACTGTTCGCTGCCCCATTTGCCATCTGCGAGATAGAGCAATCCCAAACGGCCAAGATCACGGGCCGTCGTCCAGACTTGGCTGGAGAGGACAAAATTTCCACGCCAATCGGTTTCCGGTGTGGTCCGGGTCATGCCGATCCGCCAGAAAAGTTCGGTGAACGGAAACTCCAGCGCGCGGCGGCCCCCATTGGTCGCCCAGCGAAGGGCGCGGGCCGCCAGCAATGTATCGTTGTTGGCATAGTTGAACCGGGTGCCCGCTGCGACCTCGACCGGCATGGTGGCGGCGGTTTCCTCAACCGTCGCGCCGCCGACATAGACTTCGTCGGTCCGGTTCCCGGGACCATTGGTCCACAGGCCGCTGTTCATCTGCAGCAGGTTGTTGAGGGTGATGGTGGCGCGCGGGTCACCTGACGACTGCCAGTCTGGCACTGGGGCTGGAGCCGCCGGGTCAAGGAAGCTGAGTTCTGCCGCCCGGCCGACCAACGTGCCGGTGATGCTTTTGGCGACCGACCAGGTCCGCTGCGGGACGTGCGGGCCATAGCCGTCACGGTACCGCTCCGCGACGATGCGACCTTCAGCGATGACGACAACGGCGGTGGTTTCGGTTCCGGCACCAAAGCTCGCACGATCGAACGCCTTGGCAACGGCCGCATCCAATTTCGCCCGTTTGGATTTTGGCAGGGGTTGGACCGCGCCGATATCGCCCATCGGCCACGGCTGGGCGTCAAGATCGGGCGCGGTGACGCTGTCCAGCCTCGGCAGGTCGGCAACCGCCGTCATCGGTGCGCCGATTGGCAGCTGGGCGCAGCCGAGACGGGGCCGCCAGGCCGCAATCCGCGGGGGCAGGGCCGGATCGAACGCCACCGCCACGGTTTTGGCCACCGGGTCGATGCTGGCGGCCAGCGTCGGCACGATATCGGCATAATCCGCATAGATGCCGGTCAAATCGTCGGCTGTGACCTGCGCCTCGGTCTGGCCAGCGGTGAACATGCCGCTGCACAGGAAGGCCGCCTTGTAACCTGCCGCGAGCGCGCGGGTGTGATTGCCCGGTGCGGCACTGACTGCCGAGGACAGGGCAAGCAGCGGGATCAGAAACAGCTTCATGGCAAACCTCGCATTGGCGGATAGCAACCGGAGATGACAGGGCAATGCGCCGCTTTGAGATGCGTGTGGCGAATCTGTCACTTTTCTGTTATGAAGATATTTGAACCCACCGGAAAGGTGGGGACTGACGAGTGTTTCGGTTCTGCTCCTGTCCTGCCGGAGCCGGACCTTCAAACCGGGAAAAAACGCGCAGGATGCCCGCAATCTCCGTCCAGTCCGCTTTCGCGGTCCGGGCTGCTTTTGTCCCACGGGCAGCTGCGCAAGAACAGGAAAGAGACCTTCATGGCCACAGCCCAACCGCTTGCCTTCGTCGTCGGCGATCATGTCGTTTATCCCAAGCACGGCGTTGGTCGTGTCACCGAAGTCCAGAGTTCCGAAATCGCTGGCATGGCGCTGGAACTCTATGTGCTGCGCTTCGAGAAGGAACGGATGACGCTCCGCGTGCCGACCAACAAGGCCGAGAGCGCCGGGATGCGCAAATTGTCGTCGAACGCGACGCTGCAGGAAGCGCTGACCACGCTGAAGGGCAAACCGCGGATCAAGCGTACCATGTGGTCGCGCCGGGCCCAGGAATATGAGGCAAAGATCAATTCGGGCGATCTGGTTTCCATCGCCGAAGTGGTCCGCGACCTGCACCGGGCCGAGGATCAGCCGGAGCAAAGCTATTCGGAACGGCAAATCTACGAAGCCGCCGTTAGCCGCCTCGCCCGCGAACTCGCCGCAATGGAAAATATCGACGAACCGGCCGCCCAGGCGAAAATCGAAAGCGTCCTGAAGGCGGCTTAAGCGGTCACAACCTCGACGAAGCTGTCCAGCACCCGTTTGTGGCCGGCTTTTTCGAAGTCGATTTCCAGTTTGTTGCCGTCGATGGCGGTCACTGCGCCGTAGCCGAATTTGGAGTGGAAAACCCGGGTGCCGATGACGACGTCGCTGCGGGCCTGCTGCCCGACGGTCACTGAGGTTGGCCTGGTGTCGATCAGGCTGCCCCGGGGTTTCGGGGTGCTGCCGCTCGCAGCGCGCTGCCAGCCCGGGCCGCGGCCCGTTCCCCGGTCGGCGATGCGAAACGGGTCATTGTCGAACAGCGCCGCGCGCCACAGGCTGGCACCGCCCGACATGGTGGTCTCCGCGTCGACGTGGGCGGGCGGAAGTTCGCCGACGAAGCGGGAGGGGATTGAGCTGGTCCACTGGCCGTAGATCCGGCGGTTGGCGGCGTGCACGATGATGGCCTGGTGCCGTGCCCGGGTCAGCCCGACATAGGCCAGGCGGCGCTCCTCCTCCAGCCCGACGGTTCCGGTTTCGTCGAGCGTCCGCTGGCTCGGGAACACACCTTCCTCCCAACCGACCAGAAACACCGTATCAAACTCCAACCCCTTCGCCGCGTGCAGGGTCATGATCGTGACCTTCTCGCTGACGTCCGATTGTTCATTCTCCATTACCAGCGCGACATGGTCGAGGAAGCTGCCGAGCGTTTCGAACTCCTCCATGGCGCGGGTCAGCTCCTGGAGGTTTTCCAGTCGCCCCGCCGCCTCCACCGAGCGGTCGGCCTGCCACATCGCCGCATAGCCCGACTCCTCGAGGATCAGCCGGGCGAGTTCAGCGTGCGGCAGCTGATCCAGCTGGCCGCGCCAGCGGACGATGTCGCCGAGCAGATTGCCGAGCGCCCGCCGGGCGGCCCCTGGCAGCTCATCGCTTTCGACGAGCGCGGCAGCGGCAGCCATCAGCGGCATCTGGCGGGCGCGGGCGAGGCTGTGCACCCGCTGGAGGCTTTTGTCGCCAAGGCCGCGCTTCGGGGTGTTGACGATCCGTTCAAACGCCAGATCGTCCGACGGCTGGTTGACGCAGCGCAGATAGGCGAGGGCGTCGCGGATTTCGGCCCGTTCGTAGAATCGAAAGCCGCCGACGATGCGGTAGGGCATGCCGATGGTGATGAACCGGTCTTCAAATTCGCGAGTCTGGAATTGGGCCCGGACCAGGATCGCGCAATCGTTGAGGGACTGGTGCCGACGCTGGACCGCCTCCAGCCGCTCGCCGACCAGCCGCGCCTCCTCCGGGCCGTCCCAGACCCCGATGACGCTAACCTTGTCGCCGTCGCCGCTGTCCGTCCAAAGCGTTTTGCCCAGCCGCCCGGAATTCCTGGCGATTAGACCGCCCGCAGCGCCCAGAATATGGGAGGTCGAGCGATAATTCTGCTCCAGCCGGATGATCTTCGCGCCCGGGAAATCCTGTTCAAACCGCAGGATATTGGCAACCTCAGCGCCTCGCCAGGAGTATATCGACTGGTCGTCATCCCCGACGCAGCAGATGTTCTTGCGGTCCTGTGCCAAGAGGCGCAGCCATAGATATTGGCTGACATTGGTGTCCTGATATTCATCGACGAGCACATATTTGAAGCGCCGCTGATAATCGACCAGCACGTCCGGATGCCTTGCGAAAATCGTCAGCATGTGGAGCAGTAGGTCGCCGAAATCGGCAGCGTTCAGGGCGATCAGCCGGGCCTGATAGGCGGCGTAGAGCTCGCCACCGCGCCCGTCGGCGAAGGCAAATCCATCGTCCTTGCCGACCCGGTCCGGGGTCCAGCCGCGATTCTTCCATTTGTCGATCACCCCGGCCAACGCCCGGGCGGGCCAGCGTTTCTCGTCAATGCCGGCGGCGATGATCACCTGTTTCAGCAAGCGTTGCTGATCATCGGTGTCGAGGATGGTGAAATTGGATTTGAGCCCGACCAGTTCGGCGTGGCGGCGCAGCATCCGCGCGGCGACCGCATGGAAGGTACCGAGGAATGGCATTCCCTCCACCACCTCGCCAAGGATCGCGCCAATCCGGTGCTGCATCTCCCGCGCCGCCTTGTTGGTGAAGGTCACCGCCAGGATTTCCGATGGCCATGCGCGCCTAGTCCAGATCAGATGCGCAAGGCGGGCCGTCAACGCCTTGGTTTTGCCGGTTCCGGCCCCGGCCAGCATCAGCACCGGGCCTTCCGACGTCAGCACGGCCTCCCGCTGCGGCGGGTTGAGACCGGCGAGATAGGGTGGGTCCTCGGAAAGGTCAGCGGGGGTGGACATGCCGGAACAGGTACGGAACATGTTTCGCTCTGCCAAGCAAATTGACGGCTTAGCCTTACCGACAGGGTGACATGCTGCACTGCACACAGTACCGCAGGGCCATGTCTGATGCCTCCCTCGCCATGACCCTGCCGCCCGCCGATGGCGATGAACTGCGGGGCCTTGCCTATCCGCTGGGCCGCTGGACCCCGGAGCCGGGCAAGCTTCATCCTGTTGCCGACGGGGTTTTCTGGCTGCGGATGCCGCTGCCGTTCAGCCTCAATCACATCAACCTGTGGGTGCTGGATGACGGTGACGGCTGGGCGATTGTCGATACCGGGCTGAATGTGCCGGTCTGCAAGGATATCTGGCGCAGCGTGTTTGACGGGCCGATGAAGGGCCGCGCCGTCAGCCGGGTTATCGTCACCCATTATCACCCGGATCACCTCGGCCTTGCCGGCTGGCTCACCCATAAATGGGGCGTGCCGCTGGAAATGAGCCGGGGCGAGTATCTGCTGGCCCGGACTCTGACGCTCGATATCGCCGACGCGCCGCCCGAGGCTGCTATTGATTTCTATGCCAGGGCCGGTTGGCCGACCGAGCCGCTCGACAAGATGCGGGCGACCGGCTGGGGCCGGTTTAACATGGTGGTGTCGCGCCTGCCGATTGGCTTCAAGCGACTGCGGGATGGGGAGGTGCTCTGCATCGGCGGACGCGCCTGGCGGATTGTGGTGGGCAGCGGGCATTCGCCGGAACATGCCTGCCTGGTGTGTGACGAGGACGGGCTGATGATCTCGGGGGATCAGGTGCTACCGCGCATCACCTCCAATGTCTCGGTCTACCCAACCGAGCCCCGGGGCGACCCGTTGCGCGATTGGCTGGACAGCCTGACCAAGCTGGGCGGGCTTGATGAAAATCTGCTGGTCCTCCCGGCGCACAACGAGCCGTTCACCCGGCTGCATGTCCGGCTCGACCAGTTGCGGCAGGACCATATGCGCAAGCTGGAGGCGCTGGAGGCATTTTGCAGCGAACCACGCACCGCGCTCGACTGTTTCCCGAGCGTGTTTGGCCGCCCGATCAAGCCCGACGAGATCATGATGGCGACCGGCGAAGCGCTCGCACACCTGCACTGGCTGGAAAGCGAGCGGAAGATCGTGCGGCTCAGCGACGGCCCGGTGGACCATTTCGTCCGCAACTAGCGCTTGCAATCCCCGGTGCGTTTGAATTCGCCGCGCATCTCGAACGCGTCCTTGCCGGCGATGCCTTGCGATTCGACCACGAATATACCCGCTGCATCCCGCCGGATGTCGGTGCGGCCATAGCCGGAGCCCTTGCAGATATAGGTGACGATCGCGCGGTCCGGGGTGTCCTCGATGACGGTATGTTCGCAGGCGGCGCTGGCCGCTTTGTGGCCGGCATGGACGATCATATCAGGCGCCATCAGGCATTGGTTCTCACCCGACGCATTGCGCATCTTTGAGTCTTCATCGAGCGGGGTGATTTTCCATTGACCGGGTGTGAAGCCGCCGGTGTTGAACAATTGCAGCTGCGGGGCCCCGGCAGCGACCAGCAGGCCCAGTGCAGGCGGGACAAAAAGCAGGCGCAGGTTTCGCACGCGGAAATCCTTCGTGTTGAGTTCAGACCAGATGTGAAGCCGATTTATGGCCGATTCAAGGAACACATGCTGAATGCGTCGTTATGCGCCGTTCATGTTCGACACCCGCCTGTCATCCTGACGGGGGTCTGGTGATCAGACCGTGATCTTGAAGGTCCTGGCGCAGAAGGCGCAATCGACGCAGACGAGGCCGTCGTCGCCGCGCATGTGGCTGCGGTCCTCCTCGGCCATCCGGCCCAGCACGTCGGCGATATAGTCGGGGGAGCAGCGGCAACCCCGGGTGAGCGGCACGGGGGTGAGGGTGCGCACCTTCTCCTCATGCAGCAGCCGCCACAGCAGGTCATCGAGCGGTAGGGCCGGATCGGTCAATTCCGCCGCCTGAACAGTTTCGCCAAGCGCCAGCACATGCTGCCAGTCCGGGTCACTGTCCCGCACCGACAGCCGTTCCCGGCCAATTTCCCCTTCCGGCAAATGCTGGAGAAGCAGGCCGCCGGCATGGGGGCCGCGCAGGTCGATGCCGGTCCGGATCAGCGTCGGGATTTGTTCGGAGCTGGCAAAATATTGCTCGGCAGCGTGGCAGAGTGTGTCCCCCTCAAGCGGGACAATGCCCTGATAGCGTTCCGCTGCCAGCGTCTGGTCAAGGGTGATTGCCAGATAGCCCTCCCCGAAAATGTCGCGCAGCTGCGACTTGCGGGTCAGCAGCGCCGCCCGGTCGGGATCGGCGATGCGGAGATAGCCGCGCAGCTCCCCGCCCTTGTAATCGCAGACCAACAGGTCAACGGGACCGCCACTCGCCTGGGCCTGGAGCGTCATCTGCCCCTCATCAGGCCGGAGCGTCGAGCCAACCAATGCGGTCAAGACCAGCGCCTCCGCCAGCAGTCCGGCGAGCACCGGCGGATAGTCGTGCGCCGACAGGATGGTGTCGAGCGTCGGGCCGAGCCGCAGCACCCGCCCGCGCGCATGCCGCCCCGGGACCGTGAAGCCAAGGACGGTATCGCTGCTCATCCGATCTTGTTCAGGCACCAGAGCAATATGGCCTTTTGCGCGTGCAGCCGGTTTTCGGCTTCGTCCCACACAGCCGACTGCGCTCCGTCCATCACCCCGTCGACGACTTCCTCGCCGCGATGGGCGGGCAGGCAGTGCAGGAATACCGCCGAGGGATCGGCTTCGGCCATCAGGGCTGGCGTGACCTGATAGGGCATCAGCGCCTTCAGCTTCGCGGCACTGCTGGTCTGCCCCATCGAAACCCAGGTGTCGGTGACGACGACATCAGCGCCCGCGACCGCATCGGTGGCCTTGCGCATCAAGTCGATTTCACCGCCGCGCGCTGCGGCCAGTGCGACAATCGCCTGGTCGGGATCATAGCCGTGCGGGGTGGCGACGCGGACCTCAAAGCCCATCAGACTGGCCGCTTCGATGATCGAATGCAGCACATTGTTGCCGTCCCCAAGCCAGGCCCAGCGGGTACCAGCAACAGGGCGGCCCAACCGTTCCTCCACCGTCATCATGTCGGCGACGATCTGGCAGGGGTGCGACAGGTCGGTGAGGCCGTTGATCACCGGCACGCTGGCGTAATTGGCGAGGTCCTGCACCGTCTGATGCGTGGCACAGCGCAGCATCATCGCATCGACATAGCGCGACATCACCCGTGCGGTGTCGGCGACGGTTTCGCCGCGTCCAAGCTGCATGTCGGTGGCGGACAGCACCATGTTCGACCCGCCTAGCTGGCGCATCGCCATATCGAACGAGACACGGGTCCGGGTTGACGGCTTTTCAAAGATCGACGCCAGCGTATGCCCGGCCAGCGGGGCATCGGCATCGGCGGCTCCCTTGGGCATCCCGCGCCGCCGCGTCTTTCGGGCATGGGCTTCATCCAAGATCGCCCGCAGACCCTCCCGACCAGCGGTCGCGAGGTCGAGGAAATGGCGGGTCACCTCACGCCGCCGCAGGCGGCGTATAGGCCGCCGCCGCTGCCGACAGCCGGTCGACGCACTCGCGGATTTCGGTCTCGCCAATGTTCAGCGGTGGCAGGATGCGCATGACATTGCCGCCAGCTGCGACCGTCAGGATGCCGTGGCCCCGGGCAAAATTGACGAAGGCCCGGCTGTCGGACTTCATCTTGATGCCCATCATCAGCCCCATGCCGACGACGCCTTCGAACAGATTGTCATGGTTCGGGATCATCTGCTCAAGCGCACCGCGCAGTCGTTCGGCGGTCTGGGAGACCTGCGCGAGGAAGGCGGGTTCAGCGACCACATCCAGCACAGCCTCACACGCCGCCATCGCCAGCGGATTACCGCCAAAGGTCGAGCCGTGCGTACCCGCAACCATGCCGGAGGCGGCATGTTCGGTGGCCAGACACGCCCCGACCGGAAAGCCGCCGCCAATGCCCTTGGCAATCGCCATGATGTCCGGCGTCACGCCCATCTGCTCATGCGCGAACAGCGTGCCGGTGCGCGCCACGCCGCATTGAACTTCGTCAAAGATCAGCAAACCGCCGTGCGCGTCCGCCAGTTTCCGCAGACCCTGCAGGAATTCGGGCGTTGCCGGCCGGACGCCGCCTTCGCCCTGCACGGGTTCAATCAGGAACCCGGCGAAATCCTCGCCGATGGCGGCTTCGGCTGCGGCAAGGTCGCCGAATGGCAGCACGGTGAACCAATCCGGCAGTGGTTCGAAGCCGGAGCGCAATTTCTCCTGATCGGTCGCGGCAATGGTCGCCAGCGTCCGGCCGTGGAAGGCGTTGGAGAAGGTCAGGATGCGGTGCCGCTGCGGATAGCCCGCTGCATAGTGGTGGCGGAAACAGGTCTTGATTGCGCACTCCAGCGCCTCGGCCCCCGAATTGGCGAAAAACACCGTGTCGGCGAAGGTCAGCGAGACCAGCCGCTCCGCCAGATGGCGCTGCTGCGGCGAGCCATAAAGGTTCGACGTGTGCATCAGCGTCGCGGCTTGCTTCTGGATCGCCTGGGTCAGATGCGGGTGGCCGTGGCCGAGGATGTTGACTGCAATGCCGCTGGCAAAATCCAGCCATTTCTTGCCCTGCGCATCGAACAGGTAACTGCCTTCGCCGCGCACCGGCTCAACTTCGCAGCGGGGGTAAACCGGCATCAGGGGCGTGATCGTCATCGCATCAGCCTTTCGCATCGCCAACGGAAAAAGGCGGCCCGGCCGGACCGCCTTTGCTATTTCGCGGCCATTGCGACCAAAGGGGGAGAAAGTCAATTGGGGATACCCTGTCATCCCGGCTCATTCTACTGTCATCGCGGCGCATCCTACTGTCATCCCGGCCTTGCGCCGGGACCCAGCCAAATCAGGAAGCGCACGCGGCAGCGTGCAGCGCGCTACCGCGCGCGCTGTTCGTTTCGCTGGGTCCCGGATCAAGTCCGGGATGACAGGGTTAGTGAGGGGATGCCGGAGGAACAGACTTGGCCGGAGTCAGCAACGGCAGAATGCCCGCCAGACCGCCTAGGACGCTCACTGAGCGTATTCATGATATGTTCTGGTTTCCGGTATCGCTCGTCCCCATTTCCGCGCTCTACGGTGCCTTCACGGCCTTCTACGGCGATTTCGCTCTTGCGGTGCCGCGCGCATGCCCTTCCTGCTACCCCATATGCTCGTCCGGATGATGCCGTGTCGCTGCCGCGAATATCGCCAGCCCTGCAGCCGCTGCCGCCGCAATCCACAGCGCGCCCGGCCCGAACACCGCATGCGCCGCTGCCCCCGCCCAGGCCCCGCACGCCAGCCCAAGCCAGAGCAGCAAATAGGGCACCCACGTATGGCGCGCGCCGCCGCGTAGCTGCATCGCCAGCCGCTGGCCGAATTTGACGAGCGTGCCGGTCATGTAGGTGACGCCGATCTGCACGTCGCCGTCGCGCTCAAACACGGCATTCTCGCTGCCCATCGCCAGTGCCATGCAGATTGTTGCGGCAGGGAACATGCCAATCACGCCCAGACTTGCAGCAGCGCCAAGCAACGCGGCGACGAGCACGAGTACGGCGGTCCGTCGATGGCTGCCGGCGAAGTGGCCGGTCATCGACCCCAGAACGACACCCGCCACAAACGTTGCGATCAGGCCAGCGGCGATAACCGCCGGCGCGGTGCCGTGAGACAGACCCACGCCTAGCCGGGTCGAGTTGCCGCTCATGAACGAGACGAAAAAGCCGCGCGTTTCGATAAAGCCGATGGCATCGACGAACCCCGCCACTGCCGATAGCGATGCGGCCAACAGGCGGATTCTGCGATGATAGCGGATCATCGCACAGTCAGGCTTTCAATCGCCACCCGGTTCGCAGCACCCAGTAGCAGAGCGTCCAGAGGACTGCGTTGATGGCCAGCAGGAACAGCGCGCCGCCGATCAGGCTGCCGTCGGTCGCACCGATGAAGCCGTAGCGGAACCCGGCGATGACGGCGTGGAAGGGGTTGAAGCGGCTGAGGTCCTGCCAGATGCCGCTCAACCGGTCGATGGTGTAGAAGGTGCCGCTGAGCAGCGACAGCGGCTGGACGAGGAAGTTCGTCACGGCGGCAGCATGATCAAATTTGTCAGCCCAGATGCCGGTCAAAATGCCCATCAGGCCAAGCATCAACGCGCCCATTGTGCCGAAATAAATCACGGCCAACGGGTGGGCCGCGCTGACATGCACGTCCGGCCACACCAGCATGGCGAGCCAGACCGCACCGCCAACCAGCCAAGCCCGGGTCACCGCTCCGGCGGCATAGGACAACAGCAGCTCGCCGGAAGACAGCGGCGGCATCAGATTGTCGATGATCGTGCCCTGAAGCTTGCCGATCAGGATCGACGATGAACTGTTGGCAAAGGCATTTTGCACCATCGCCATGACGATCAGGCCGGGGGCGAGGAAATCATTGAATGGGACACCGAGCACCAATCGGCTTCCGCTGCCGCCGAGCGCCAGCGTGAAAATCGCCAGAAATAACATGGTGGTGATGGCCGGTGCCCAGACGGTTTGCAGCTGCACCTTGAAGAAACGGCGAACTTCCTTCACATAGAGCGTCGCCAAGCCGCGCCAGTTGACGAAGGGGATGATAACCACCCCAGGTTCGGCGCGGCCGATGCCATTTTTCCCGTCGGTCATGGCGCTGCGGATAGTCTGTCGGTGATCACACCGCAAGCCGCAGTGCCGACCGCCTTTGTTGACTGGACCTACCCAATGTCGTGGACCGACGAACGTATCGATGCCCTGAAGGCCCTTTGGGAGAGCGGGCTGACCGCCAGCCAGATTGCCGAGAAACTGGGCGGCGGCATCAGCCGCAACGCGGTGATCGGCAAGGCCCACCGGCTTGAGCTGAAATCACGCCCGTCGCCGGTCAAGGGTGGGGACGACGCCGCAACCAGCGCTGCCCCTGCGGTGGCCGCCAAGGCGCCGGCCAAGGCTGCGGCGGCTGTGCCCGCTGCTGCACCGGAACCGGTCGCTGCCAAACCGGTGCCGGAAAATGTGCGGCCGCGCGTCGCCCCCCGCCCGATTGCGGTTCCGGCGAAGTCCGGCAAGACCACCTTGCTCGAATTGAGCGACAAGGTCTGCAAATGGCCGATTGGTCATCCGGGCGAAGCCGATTTCCATTTCTGCGGCAAGCCGTCGAACCCGGGTTTCCCCTATTGCCTCGACCACTGCGCCCAGGCTTATCAGGCGCAGCTGCCGCGCCGGGATCGTCCCGGTGGCGGTCGCCCATTCCCCGGCCCGCCAGGGGTGCGCATCCGCTGATCAGCGCCCTTTGGGCACGATATCGAACGCAACGGTCAGCCGCTCCCCGGCGCTGAACGGTAATGTGCCGTGCCACAGGGTGGACGGGAACAGCACCAACCGTGCGGGCTTCGGCTCGATGACATGCAGCGGCGGCAGGTTCAGCCCCAGTTCCTCCGACGGCTGGCCGAGGGTCAGCCAGCCCGCCGGGTTGGCGGCATCGCCGAGCGTTGGGGGCAGGGCGACATAGAAAGCGGAACTGATCCAGCCGTCGCCGTGGAAATGGTTGATGTGAAAGCCCTGTGACGACAGCCGTACCGACCAGGAGCCCTTGATCCGGAAGCCGTCGCGGCGTTCGCGCAACGTCGGGTGGACCGGGTCGATGGGCGGGAGATTCTGGATATAGTCGGCGACCGCGCCTTCGAGGGCGGCGCGCAATGCCTGCAGCAACGGATCGTTTCGCAGCAGCAGATTGCCGTCGGTCTGGGTGCCACCGCGCAGCGATTGATCGAAGGGGTGGGTGTTGGTGACGTGCAGTGCCCGCAACCGGTCGGCGAGGGCGGCAAGGTCCAGTCCGCCGATGTCGATCACCGCGACGGTGCGCGGATCATCCAGCCAGTCGGCCCGCCGGTCACCGACCATGCGCCATGCCGTCGCCAGATGCGCCCAGAGCGAGCGGTCGTCATGGACGGACACCATCTGCTCCCCGTGGCGCGCCGCCTCGGCAAATTGGCCGGCGCGCAGCAGGAACCGCAGCCGGGACAATTCAAAATTGGCGTCGTCCGTATCCGCTATTCCGGCGAACAGCGCCGCGGCCCGGTCGAGCTTGCCGCTTTCGGCTGCCGAAATCGCCTCAAACCGCCGCGCGATGGCGGCGGATTCGGGCCGGGCGTCAAACCGGGATCGGTCACGGTCGGCAAGGGCAATGGCATCGGCATGGCGACCGGCGCGCTGCAGGGTCGACAGATAGGCAAGCCGGAGTTCGAGATCATCCGGGGTGGCTGCCAGTGCTTCGTCAAAACTGCGGGTCGATGCGGCACCGTCACCGTTCTGCCAGCGCAACTGCGACAGGGTCAGGTGGCCGATCTGCCAGGCCGGTGCGCCGCGCAGCAGGCCCGCGAGATAGTCGATCGCCGCCGCGGGGTCCTGACGGAACAGGAAGGCGGCGCGTTCCAGTGCGAGTTCCGGGTCGCCGGGTTTCAACTGCGACGCCCGGTCGAGATAGGGGATCGCGTTGCCGCCGCGCGCTGCCTCCACCACCGCCTGCGCCTGGACAATGCCGACATCGCCCGGCGCAAGGGTCGCAGCTGTCGCCAGCGCTTCGGCCGCGGCATCAAGGTTGCCGCCGTCGCGCAGATGCGCACCAAGCGCCTGCCAGGCCTTGGCGGATTTGGGGGCGAGCCGGGTCGCGCGCTGCAGCGCCGCCAGTCCCTCGTCATAATGGGCAAGCCCGGCGGTCAGGCCGAGATTGACCAGCGCATCGACGAAATCCGGCGCAAGTCCGATGGCTCGGCGATATTCATCCATCGCCATGTCGGTCTGCTGCATCTTGCCGGCGAAATTCCCGAAATTATTGGCCAGATGCGGGTCCTCTGGCAGCAGCGCCACCGCCTCGGTAAAACGGTCCACCGCCTCCACCAGATCGCCGCTTTGGTCGGCAACGATGGCGAGCAGATGGTGTGCCGCCCCCATCGCCGGATCGCCCGCGACGGCGCGCAACCCCCAGTTCCGCGCTGCTGCCAGATCGCCGCGCTGGAACGCCGCAGCGGCTGCTGCAAAATCCGCCTCTGGTTTCGCCATGGTTAGATGCGCACCTTCACATAGCGCCCCGGCGCATTTTCGATGGCGTTTTTCGGGGTCCGCGCCGGGACCTTCTTGCCCGATTGCGGAGCCAGCCAGTTGATCCAGTCGGGCCACCAACTGCCCTTGTGCTCGGTTGCGCCCGCCTGAAATGCCGCCAGTGTGTCCGGCAGATCGTCGTTGGTCCAATGCTGATATTTGCCAGCCGACGGTGGGTTCACCACACCGGCAATATGGCCCGACCCGGCGAGCACGAACCGCATCGGTCCCTTGAAATGATGGGTCAGTTTGAACACCGAGGCGAGCGGCGCGATATGATCCTCCTTGCCAGCCTGGATATAGGTCGGCGTCTTGACGCGGGTCAGGTCAATCGGGGTTCCGAGCACCGAAATCCCGCCGGGCTGCGCCAGCTTGTTGTCGCGGTACAGGTCGGCAAGATAGGCCCGGTGCCATTTGGCCGGAACATTGGTGGCATCCGAATTCCAGTAGAGCAGGTCGAACGGCGCGTAGTCTTTTCCGAGCAGGTAATTGTTGACGACATAATTCCAGATCAGATCGTTTGAGCGGAGCATGTTGAACGTCGTCGCCATGCTGCGCCCATCGAGATAGCCTTTCTCCACCGCCAGCGTTTCGATGGTTTCCAACTGCGGGTCGTCGATGAACAATTTCAGATCACCCGCGTCCTCAAAATCGACCTGCGCGGTGAAGAAGGTGGCGGTAGCGACTTTGTCGGCGTCGCCCTTTGCCGCCATCATCGCCAGCACTGCCGCCAGCGTCGTTCCGGCCACACAATAGCCGATGGTGTGCACGGACGGCACGTCGCAGATTTGCCGCACCGTCTGGATGGCAGTCAGGAACCCCTCCTCGACATAGGTGTCGAGCACCACGTCGGCGAAACTCTCGTCCGGATTGGCCCAGGAGACGACAAACACCGTCAGGCCCTGTTCAACCGACCAGCGGATGAAGCTTTTCTCCGCCGTCAGGTCGAGAATGTAGAATTTGTTGATCCACGGCGGGAAGATGACCAGCGGTGTTTTATAAACTTTCTCAGTCGTCGGGCTGTACTGGATCAGCTGGAACAACCGGTTTTCAAACACTACCTTGCCGGGGGTCGCCGCGACATTGCGGCCAACCTCGAACGCCGCTTCATCGACCATGGTCATCCGGCCGCGTTCAAGATCGGCCAGCAGATGTTCCAGCCCCTTGGCGAGATTGTCCCCGCCCGACTCGACCGTGGCTTGCATCACATCGGGGTTGGTCAACGCAAAATTCGACGGGCTCATCGCGTCGACGAATTGCTTGGCATAGAAAAGCGCCTTGCCCTTTTCATGGGGATCAAGGCCGTCGAGCGTACCCATATTCTCCAGCAGATGCTGGGAGGCGATCAGATAGGATTGGCGCAGGAAGTCGAACGCCGGATTTTCGGTCCAGCCGGGGCTGGCGAAACGGCGGTCTTTGGCTTCGGCCACGGGGCTTTCGGTTGGCTTGCCACCGAGAAAGGCCTGCCAGAGTTTGAGATTGTCCTGCCAGAAGGCGGTCTGGGCCGCGAACAGCCGGGATGGGTCGGCCATCGCAGCGGTGGCCGCTGCTTGCCAGGACGCCATGATCCCGAACGGATCGTTGCCCAGCGAGCCATTGGACGCAGTCAATTTTTCCATCATCAGCTGTTGGGCGCGGCCCAACAGGTCAGACCAGCGCTGGAACTGATCGAGCGGCTGTGGGTCGTTTGCTTGGATTTCGGCCATCTTCCCCTCGCCAATCTGCCTGCGTGCCGGTTATAGCGACCTGTGCGCGCCAGCGCATAGCCACACTCGAAAGTTTCAACCGATGCCCGAAGACTTCTACCGTGTCCGCCGCCTGCCACCCTATGTCATCGCCGAAGTCAACGCGATGCGGGCAGCAGCGCGGGCGCGGGGGGAGGATATCATCGACCTTGGCATGGGCAATCCGGACCAGCCTCCGCCGCCGCATGTCATCGCCAAATTGATCGAGGTTGCGTCCAAGCCCGATGCGCACGGCTATTCGGCGTCCAAGGGGATTCCCGGCCTCCGGAAGGCACAAGCCGGCTATTATGGTCGCCGGTTCGGGGTTGATCTCGATCCGGAGACCGAAGTGGTGGTGACGCTCGGCTCGAAGGAAGGGCTGGCCAATCTGGCGCAGGCGATCACTGCGCCAGGCGATGTGGTGCTCGCGCCGAACCCCAGCTACCCGATCCATACCTTCGGGTTCAGCATTGCCGGGGCAACGATCCGGTCGATCCCGGCGTCCCCGGGGCCGGGATTTTTCGAATCGCTCGAACGCGCGATGAAATTCACCGCGCCGAAGCCAACCGTGCTGGTCATGGGCTATCCGTCGAACCCGACTGCCGAGGTCGTCGATCATGATTTCTATGTGCAGGTCGTCGCCTTCGCCAAGGAGCACGGCCTATGGGTCATCTCCGACCTCGCCTATTCCGAACTCTATTATGACGGCATCCCGACGCCATCGATCTTGCAAGTGCCGGGGGCGAAGGACGTGGCGGTTGAATTCACCAGCATGTCGAAAACCTATTCGATGGCCGGTTGGCGGATTGGCTTTGCCTGCGGCAACAAGCGGTTGATTTCGGCGCTGACCCGGGTGAAATCCTACCTCGATTACGGGGCCTTCACACCGCTTCAGGCCGCAGCGGTCGCCGCGATCAACGGGCCGCAGGACATCGTCGAGCAGAACCGGGCGCTGTACAAGGCGCGGCGGGACGTGCTCGTCGAAAGCTTCGGCCGGTCTGGCTGGGAAATCCCGAGCCCGCGCGCCAGCATGTTCGCCTGGGCCCCGCTACCGCCGTCGCTGGCGCATATGGGAAGTCTGGAGTTCAGCAAGCAGTTGCTGACCCATGCCCAGGTCGCAGTCGCACCGGGCGTTGGCTACGGTGAGGAAGGCGAAGGTTTCGTCCGCATCGCCATGGTCGAGAATGAACACCGCATCCGGCAGGCGGCGCGCAATGTGAAGCGGTATCTGCAAAGCATGGGCGTGAATACGCCCGCGATGAAGGCGTCTGGTTGACTCCATCTCCCCGTGAGGGAGGGGCCTTATATACTTGACTAACCCAATTCCATTCTCTACATAGGGAACATGGAAAACGCAGCCACCCCAAAATCCTTTGATACGCTGTTTCAGATGATGGCAGCTTTCCCCGATGAACAGTCGGCGGTCGATCATTTCACGGCTATCCGTTGGGCAAACGGCGCATCGTGCCCGCGCTGCGGCTCGTTGAAGGTCTATCACTTCGCCGACAAGCGCACTCACAAGTGCGGCGATTGCCGCCGGACATTCAGCATCCGCATCGGCACGATTTTTGAAGACAGTAAAATTGAACTGCGGAAGTGGCTGCTGGCAATGTGGATGATTACCAGTCACAAGAAGGGCGTCGCCAGCACGACCCTTGCCCGCGACCTTGGCGTCACGCAAAAGACAGCTTGGTTCATGTTGATGCGCCTTCGCTATGCCGCTCGCACGCAATCGTTCAACAAACCGCTGGAAGGCGAAGTCGAGATTGACGAAACGGCAGTCGGCGGCAAGGCTCACAACCGCCGCAAAGGTGCTCCCAAGGTCGCGCGCGGTGTATCAGGCAAGACAATAGTGATCGGCGCTATCGAGCGCGGCGGTAATGCCGTCGCCACCGTGATCGAAACGACAGATACCCGCACGATGGACGGCTTCGTTCATGCGGTTGTGTCGCCAAACGCGACGCTCGTTTCGACCGACGAACACAGCGGCTATCGCCAGCTTGGGCGGACCTACAATCACGGCACAGTGCGCCACGGCATCGGCGAATATCGTTCGGGCGATCACTGCACCAATCAGATCGAAGGCTTTTGGGCTTTGCTCAAGCGTCAGATTGTCGGCATTCACCATTTCGTGTCCCCGAAGCATCTGAACGCTTACGTGTCCGAAGTAACGTGGCGCTTCAATATGCGCGAACTCGGCGAAGGCGCGCGGGTCAACGCCTTGCTTGGCGAAACCAGCGGTCGCCTGACTTACAAGGAATTGATCGCATGAAGGGCAAACGCGAAGCGCCCCTTGGGCTGGATATGCCTTTTGATGAGGCGCTTGCCAGATTCCTCCAGACCGATCCTGTCGAAGTCGCGGAACTGGCGAAGCGGCGACGATCACCGGAGCAATCGCCGCCGCCTTCGCTAACTAACGGCGGCGATAATACGGGCGAACCCGCTCAATCCGCCGGAAGCGAATCCGGTAGTAAGAGCTGACGCGGCGCATGGCCTGTCCCCTTGCTTTGGGCGGCCAAATATGCGATTCCTTACCTTGCAACGGGACAGGGATATCGCGCGGTTAGCCGCCCGGTTGAACTCCAGTCAGAGCCGCCTTCGGGCGGCTCTTTCTGTTAGTGGCGTCTGGCTCTCGTGGCCTAACCCGTTCCGTTATCACATCGGCTTGCTCCCTGCTGTTGTGAACGGAGCATCGCAGGCTGGAAAATCGACGCCTAAACTTTACGCATGTCGACGGAAACTCGACACGTCGATTTTGTCGAGTTTATTCCTCCGGAACTTTCAATGGCCTGCCCGGTCTACGCTGTGGCAAAACTCGACGCAGCTCTCTGACCGTAACCGAGTGGCGAGAGAATGTTGCGTCAAAGGCAGTCCGCGCCTGCGCTTCCGATGCGCCTGGATTAAACTCATTGAATATCGCAGCCCAACTTTCCAACTTGGCATTGGGGAGCGGCCTTCGGTCCCTCGCAATTTCGGCAACTGACGCGGTATTTGGGATCGACGATTGTTCGACGGACGGCGGCGGCGCTTCAACCGGCACAACGCCACAGGCGACAAGCACGGCGGCGATACCGGTAGGTTCAAATCGAATTCCGAAACATTCCACGTTGTTCTGAGACCCGCCAAGGCGTCCGATCATTGTTCGTGTGCCTGTTTGCCAAACCCGATCGTAGTGAGTCGGCACGGGGTTTAGCGCCCAAATCGCAGGGGTAAGGAGCTCAAAGTTGTCTACAACCAACCCGCTTGACGACATCCAATTGCAACGTTCGGTAACCGACCTAAGCGTTCCGCCGCGTAGACGGGCGAGCAGTTCATCTTTGGCAGTATTTTCGTGCAGCGAAGACATTCGTTCAATCGCGACCGCAGGCTGGAGCCAAGTCTGATACTCGGCTTCGGTGAGAAACACCCCGCTATTATGATCCCCAATTATCACATTCCGATCATGACGAGATGACTACGATTCGGCTAGTGGGTTAGTCACGTATATAGGTCCCTGAGGGAGAGGGTGCCGAGCGAAGCGATGGCGGGAGAGGGGGCATGCAGCCGGGCTATGACAAGCTGAGCCTGGCCCGGGCGCAAGCCTTGCGGCGCACCGCAACACGTCCGGAAATCGCGCTGTGGACCATATTGCGTGGGGGCCGTCTCGGGGCAAAGTTCCGGCGGCAGCAACCGATCGGTCCGTTCATCGCCGATTTCTATTGTGCGGCATCGCTATTGATCGTTGAAGTCGATGGCGCGCAACATCCTGACGAGCCAGAGGTTGACGCGCGGCGCACACACTGGCTTGAGGCCCATGGTTATCGGGTCATCCGTTTCGACAATCATTTGGTCCTTACCAATCCGGAGGCAGTCATCAGATCGATCATGGACGCCATATCACCCCCTCACCCCGGCGCTTTGCGCCACCCCTCTCCCTCAAGGGGCGAGGGGAAATGATGCCGCTTCGCGTTGGCCTGGCTGGGCTTGGCACTGTTGGTGCGGGCGTGGTGAAATTGTTGGAGACCAACCGGGCGTTGGTGGAGCGGCGGGCCAACCGAGGGATCGTGGTGACCGCGATCTCGGCGCGCGACCGGCACCGGGAGCGCGGGGTGGACCTGTCGCCGTTCGCCTGGGTCGATGACGCGACTGAGCTGGCCGGTCGGGATGATGTCGATGTGGTGGTGGAACTGGTCGGCGGGGCAGATGGTCCGGCGCTGACACTGGCACGGCGGACGCTGGCATCGGGGAAAGCCTTTGTGACCGCCAACAAGGCGATGCTCGCACATCACGGACTGGAGCTGGCTGCGGCGGCGGAACAGGCGGGCGCGCCGCTGAAATATGAGGCCGCGGTTGCAGGCGGCATCCCGGTGATCAAGGGGCTGCGGGAGGGGGCCGCGGCCAATGAACTCAGCCAAGTGTACGGCATCCTGAACGGCACCTGCAATTTCATCCTGACCGCGATGGAAAAGGATGGGCGAGGCTTTGCCGACGTGCTCGATGAGGCGCAGAAACTGGGCTATGCCGAGGCGGACCCGAGTTTTGATATCGACGGCATCGATGCCGCGCACAAGCTTGCCATATTGGCCAGCCTGTCGTTCGGGGCACGGCCAGACTTTGCGTCGGTGGCGACGCAGGGCATCCGGGAGGTTGATATCGCCGATATCAATCACGCGGCTGCGCTGGGCTTCCGGGTCAAGCTGGTCGGGCTTGCCAAGCTGGAAGGGGCGGGGTTGTTCCAGCGTGTGCACCCCTGTCTGGTGCCGCTGGCGCATCCGCTGGCGCATGTCGACGGCTCTCTGAACGCCGTGGTGGCGGAGGGGAATTTTGTCGGGCGGTTGTTCTTTCAGGGGCGCGGGGCCGGGGAGGGGCCGACGGCATCTGCTGTGGTTGCCGACCTGATCGACGTGGCGCGCGGGGAGGTTGGTCCGGCCTTTGCGATGCCAGCAGCGAAACTGGCGGCGCTGCCGGCTGCATCACAGGGCGACCATATCGGGCGTTACTACCTCCGGCTGACGGTTGCCGACCGGTCGGGCGTACTGGCTGAATTGACGGCGGCGCTCCGCGACGAATCGGTCAGCATCGAAAGCCTGATCCAGCGCGGTATCGCTGCCAATGGCGGGGTCTATGTCGTGATGGTGACGCACGAAGCCACCGAACATGCAGTGCGGGCGGCGCTCGCCCGGATGACGGCGGGCGACAATGTCATCGGAACCCCGATGATGATGCACATACTGGATTTCTGATTGATTCCCCTCTCCCCTTGAGGGAGAGGGGTGGCACGTAGTGCCGGGGTGAGGGGTCCCTCCTCCCGGTGTCCCCTCACCCTGCTCGTCTCACGACGAGTCGCCCTCTCCCTCAAGGGGAGAGGGAGGAGCGAAAATGATCCAGGCCAGCAAAACCCTCGACCGCGTTCTTGTGCTGGAGATGGTGCGTGTCACCGAATCCGCCGCAATCGCCGCATCGAAACTGATCGGACGCGGCGATGAGAAGGCGGCGGATGCGGCGGCGGTCGATGCAATGCGCAGTGCGCTCAACGAACTCGATTTTGACGGAACCATCGTCATCGGGGAGGGCGAGCGCGATGAAGCCCCGATGCTCTATATCGGCGAAAAAGTTGGACGCGCCATTGGCACCGGCCCCCGGATCGACATCGCGCTTGATCCGCTGGAAGGCACGACGATCACGGCGAAGGCCGGTCCCAATGCGCTGGCGGTGCTGGCGATTGCCGAGCAGGGCGGCCTGCTCAATGCGCCCGACGTGTACATGGACAAGATGGCCGTCGGACCGGGCTATCCGGCAGGCGTCATCGATCTGAACCGCAGCGTCACCGACAATGTGATCGCAGTTGCCAAGGCCAAGGGCGTCGCGCCGCACGAGATTATCACCTGCGTGCTAGACCGGCCGCGCCATGACAAGCTGATCGCCGAACTGCGTGCGCTCGGCTGCGGCATCATGTTGATTCCCGATGGCGACGTGGCAGGCGTGATTGCCACCACCAATCCGGAGACCGGGGTTGACCTGTATCTTGGGTCCGGCGGCGCGCCGGAGGGCGTGTTGGCAGCAGCGGCGCTCCGCTGTGTCGGTGGGCAGTTCCAGGGGCGGCTGCTGTTCCGCAATGACGGCGAGCGGGCCCGGGCCAGACGCTGGGGCATTGATGACCTCGACCGGATTTATCACCTCACCGATCTGGCCAAGGGCGATGTGATTTTCGCCGCGACCGGGGTGACCGATGGCTCCTTGCTGAAGGGCGTCAAGCGGCTGCGCGACCGGACGGTAACCACCCAGTCGGTGGTGATGCGCTCCTCCAGCGGCACCGTACGCTGGGTCAGCGGCGAACATCGCCGCGACGTCGTGAAGGATTAGGGGACATCGCCCCATGACCGCCGTCTTCGGCATCGAACGCTCGCTTCTCGGCCAGCCGTGGCGGTGGCGGGGCGGGGGGGAGCGCGGGGTCGGTGCGGGGAGCGCGGTCGGTCTCGATGACCTGCTGGTGCAATTATACTTGGCGCGCGGCGCTGATCTTGCTGACCTCGACCGGTTGCGGTCGCCGACGATCCGGGACTGGTTGCCCGATCCCTCTATTTTCCAGGGTATGGATGATGCGGTCGCGCGCATTGTGAAGGCTGTCCGGACGCGGGAGGCGATCGTCGTGTTCGGCGATTATGACGTCGACGGCGCGACCAGTGCGGCGGTGTTGATCCGCTACCTCCGCGAAGCCGGTGCCGATGCCGACCACTATATCCCGGACCGGTTGATGGAGGGCTATGGCCCGGGCGGCGACGCGCTGGAGATGCTGGCGGCGAAGGGCAAGCGGCTGGCGATTACCGTCGATTGCGGGACCCAGGCGTTCGAGGCATTGGCGCGGGCGGCGGCGGTCGGGCTCGACGTGGTGGTGGTCGATCATCACAAAGCCTCCACCGAATTGCCCAAATGTATCGCGGTGGTGAACCCGAACCGTCTCGACGAGAGTGTGGAAGGGGCGGGCTATGGCCATCTGGCCGCCGTTGGCATGGCGTTTCTGCTCGTTGTTGCGGTCAACAGGCAACTCCGGGCCGACGGTTGGTTTGCCAGCCGAACCGAACCCCGGCTGATCGACCTGCTTGATCTGGTCGCGCTCGGAACGGTGGCGGATGTGGTGCCGCTGACCGGTCTCAACCGAGCGTTTGTGGCGCAGGGCGTCAGGGTTATGGCGCAGCGCAAGAATGTCGGCATGGCGGCGCTGATCGATGTGTCGCGGCTCGACCGCGCCCCTCAAGCCGGGGATTTGGGTTTTTTGCTGGGTCCACGGATCAATGCTGGTGGCCGGGTTGGGAAGTCCGACCTTGGAGTCCGGCTGCTGACCAGTGACAACGGCGAGGACGCGGGAACGCTGGCCGGGGAATTGGACCGGTTGAATGTTGAACGCCGGACCATTGAGACATTGGTGACGGAGGCGGCGACCGAGGCAGCGGCGCGCAGCGGCAATGAGGCTGTGGCGGTGATCGCCGGGCATGGCTGGCACCCCGGGGTGATCGGCATCGTCGCAGGACGCCTGAAGGAGCGGCTGAACAAGCCGACGATTGTGATTGGCATCGATGCCGACGGAATCGGCAAAGGGTCCGGACGGTCGTTGCCGGGGGTTGATCTCGGCGGGGCCATCCTCGCGGCGAAGGATCAGGGGCTGCTGATTGCGGGCGGTGGTCATGCGATGGCGGCCGGGCTGACGGTGGCGGCTGACCGGATCGCGACCCTGACCGATTATCTGAACGATCGGTTGGCGGGTGATGTGGCCAGAGCGCGCGATTCGACCGCCCTGCTGCTCGATGCCGCGATGGCGACCGGCGGCATTACCGTGGACCTTGCCGAGGCATTGGAGGGGGCGGGGCCGTACGGCATGGGTTGGCCGCAGCCCCGGGTCGCGGCGGGTCCGTGTTTTGTCGTGTCGTGCGACCGGGTCGGGGTCGATCACCTGCGCTTGATCCTCGGATCAGCGGACGGCGGCCGGTTGAAGGCCGTGGCGTTCCGGCAGGCGGAAACCCCGCTTGGTCAGGCACTCGCCAACAGCCGGGGCCGCAAGCTCTATGTCGCCGGCCGGGTCAAACGCGACGATTGGGGCAGCAAACCCAAGGCCGAACTGCATCTGGAGGACGCGGCCTGGGCCGAATAGTCATACGCAGCCGGTTGACCCGTCGCCGCCCCGCCGCTAAGCCGCCGCTTCGCTTGAACGGTCCCATCGTCTAGCGGTCCAGGACGTCGCCCTTTCACGGCGAAGACACGGGTTCGATTCCCGTTGGGATCACCACAAGACTCAGACATTGCCGGGGGCAATGTCTGGCTTGTGGGGATGGCGAGCCAAGTGAGCCTCACCGACCGCCAGCACCGGGAGATCCCATGTCGAAACTCATCAACCTGAAGCTGACCGAGGATGAAGCGGCGATCATCGCCGATGCGCTCGAAACCGATGCCGACAGCTATGATGATTCGATCAAGGATGCCCGTGCCAACGGCCAGCGCAACGATGTCGTGACCTTTACCGAGGCGCGGGACCGCATCCGCGCGGTGCTGACCAAGGTCCGCGACATTATCGGGGACGAATAACCTCCCCCAAAACATCAGGCTTTCCGCCGCCGCCCTGCGCCGTCATGGTGCGCCCTGATATTCAGGGAGAGTGGCATGACTTCACCGATTTTTGATCTGACCGGCAAGACCGCTGTGGTGACCGGGTCATCGCGCGGGATTGGCAAGGCGATTGCGCACCGGCTGGCCGAACACGGTGCCAATGTCGTGGTGTCGAGCCGCAAGCTTGATGCCTGCGAAGCCGCCGTTGCCGAGATCAACGCCGCAGTCGGGCGCAAGGCGGCGATCGCGGTTGCCGCCAATATTTCGTCGAAGGATGATCTGCGCAACCTGATCGACAGCGCGACCAAGGCCTTCGGTCAGCTCGACATTCTGGTCTGCAACGCCGCGTCCAACCCCTATTTCGGGCCGATGGCCGATATCGCCGATGAGCAGCTGAACAAGATTTTGCAGAACAATATCGTGTCGAACCATTGGCTGGTGCAGTTTGCCGCGCCGCAGATGCGCGAGCGGAAATCAGGGTCGATCATCGTCATTTCGTCGATTGGCGGCCTGCGTGCCTCCACGATGATCGGGGCCTATTGCATATCAAAGGCCGCCGACCTGCAACTGGTCCGCAACTATGCCGCCGAATATGGACCGTCGGGTATCACGGTGAACGCGATCTGCCCCGGTCTGGTGCAAACCGATTTTGCCAAGGCGCTGTGGGACAATCCGGACATCCTGAAGCAATCGACGGCGCATTCCTGCCTCAAGCGCATTGGCCAGCCCGATGAAATCGCCGGGATGGCGGTATTTCTCGCCTCAAAGGCTGGTGGTTTCACGACGGGCCAAGCGTTCGCCATTGATGGCGGGGCGACGGTGCTATGAGGGGCGCGCTGATCCTTGCCGGTTTGATCGGACTGGCGGCGGCGGGTCCGCTGCCGACGATGACGCCGGACATTCCGAAAAGCTACACCGCCCCGACCGACCGGCAGGATGTTGAGCTGCGGGAGGTGATGATCCCGATGCGCGACGGGGTGAAGCTCAACACCGTCATCATCGTGCCGAAGGGCGTCAAGAACGCGCCGATCATCTTTGTGCGGACCCCGTACAATGCCGCCGAGGCTGCCGAGAAGACCAGTCTGCGCCGTGATATCGCCAATCGGTGCGGCATTGATCCGATGTTGGATGGATACATCTGTGCGATTCAGGATGTGCGCGGCAAATATGGGTCGGAGGGTGATTATGTGATGACCCGCCCGCTGCGGGGGCCGATCAACGACACCGCGACCGACCATGCCACCGATAGCCGCGACAGCGTCGATTGGCTGGTCAAAAATGTGCCGGAAACCAACGGACGGGTCGGGCTGACCGGTGGCTCCTATGTCGGTTACACCGTGCTAATGGGCACCATTGATCCGCATCCGGCGGTGAAGGTGGCGGTGGCGATCTCTCCGATGGTCGACGGCTGGATTGGCGACGACTGGTTCCAGAACGGTGCCTTCCGGCAGAACAGCTATGATTTTGTCAGCGAACAGAACAGCGTCAAGGGATCGGGGGACGTGCCGCTGCGGTCGGAGGCCGATGACTATGCCGAGTTTTTGGCGGCAGGATCTGCCAATGCCTATGCGAAAAGCCGGTTCGGCGGGCAGTTGCCGTTCGCGGTGAAACTGGCCGAGCATCCGAATTATGATGCCTGGTGGCAGGGGCAGGCGGTTGACCGGCTGCTGGCGGCCCGGCCGATCAGCGTGCCGCTGATGATCGTCACCAGCCAGTGGGATCAGGAGGATATTTACGGCGGGCAGGCAGTCTGGAAGGCGTTGAAGGACAAGCCGGATGCCGCAGGCCGGTTGTTTCTGGTGATGGGGCCGTGGCACCACAGCCAGATGATCCGGAATGGATCGACACTAGGCGCGCTGAAATTCCCGAACGACACGTCGCTGGCCTTTCGCCGCACCTATCTGAAGCCGTTTTTCGATCATCATCTAAAGGGCGCGCCCGACCCGAAACAGCCGCGTGTCTTGACCTATGCGACGGGGCCGGACGTCTGGCGGCATCTCGATCAATGGCCGCTATCCTGCGCCAGTGGCTGCCAGCAGGCTTCACAAAACTGGTATCTGGGCGGCGATGGGTCGCTTGGGCCGGTGCCAAGTTCGGCCCGCTCAGTCGTCAGCTATGTCAGCGACCCGGCGCGCCCGGTTCCCTATGTGAAACGGCCGATCAGTTTTGGTGACGGTGCGGCTTGGAGCCCGTGGCTGGTCACCGATCAGCGCCACGTCGGGGACCGCACCGATGTGGTCAGCTTCACCTCCCCCGTGCTCGACAAGCCGGTGCATATCGCGGGCGAAACCATCGCCAAACTGGTGGCCGCGACGACCGGGACCGACGGTGATTTTGTCGTCAAGCTGATCGATGTCTATCCCGGGCAATATCCGCAGAATCCGGAGATGGCGGGTTATCAACTGGGCATCGCGATGGAGATTTTCCGGGGACGGTTCCGGGAGTCGTTCGAAACGCCAAAGCCGGTGCAGGCGAACAAGCCGCTGCTGTACAGCTTTGCCCTGCCGCATGCCGATCATGTGTTTCTGCCGGGCCACCGCATCATGGTGCAGATCCAGTCAACCTGGTTCCCGCTCTATGATCGTAACCCGCAGACGTTCGTGCCGAACATTTTTGACGCCAAGCCGGGAGACTATAAGGCTGCGACGATTTCGGTTGAAACCGGGGGACGGCAGCAGAGCCTGATCGAACTGCCGGTGGTGCGGTAGCGGGACTTATTCCAGCTCGAACACCATGTTGACGCTGACGGTCATTGAGACTTCACCGGGGGCGATGGCGGTGTCGGCTTGTTCCTTCATCATGGCCTGGGCCCGCAACATCGGCATGGGATAGGGTGGTGCCGACGCGCCGCCTTCTGACATAGCGAGGATGCGCTTGACCCGGAGGCCTGCCGCTTTGGCGAACAGCTCGGCGCGCTGGCGGGCCTTGCCGACGGCCTCGACGCGCGCCGCATCCAGTGCCGGGCCGGGTTCATCGAGCCGGAAATTGGGACCGTTGATCTGATTCGCCCCGCTTGCCACCAGCGCATCGATGGACCGGCCCATGTTCGCCAGATCGCGGACCCGGACATTGACCATGTTGTTCGCCTGATAGCCGGTGAGCTTTGGCTCCTCATTCTGGACATAGCGATATTGCGGTTGCAGGTTGAGGCCGGAGGTTTGCACATCCCGGTCGGCAATACCGGCGCGCTTCAGGGCACCGATGACGCCGGCCATCCGGTTGGCGTTCAACCGCATCGCCTCGGTTGCGGTCGGGGCGGTGGTGACAACACCGGCTGACATGTCCGCAACATCGGGGGCGCGGTCGACCTTGCCCTCCGCGCTGATCGACAGGGTGACGGGGGGTGGGGTGGATTGCGCCAGCACGGGGGCGGTGAGAAGGGCAGCGGCAAGCAGCAAGGCGCGGAACATTGGCAGGGTCTCCGGCAGGATATGGTGTGGCCGGTTTAGCGGCTTCTGAATGTCGTGAACATGAACCGGCCGGTTCATCTGCAGTTCAGGGCATAGCTGTTTGGCAGCGTCAGTGGGAAGTTATTGAGGAATCGCGCGCTATCTGCCATGGAACCGCCGCGATTGGCTCCCAGAGCGGCGGCGCTCTTGCAATAAGTGATGTATTCCGATAATACACCATGAGCCGAGCAGACAGGATCGAACGGAACATGAATATGCACAGCAACATACGGGCTGACGATGCCGCATCTTTTGATGCCGCCGAGCCCGGCTTTGTGCGGCGCAATCGTTATTGGATCGCAGCTGCCGTCATTGCGATGGTCGCAGTCCTTGCAGCGTTGATGATGCGCGGCGGCGGCAAGGATGACGCTGTTGCGCCACCCTCGGCTCCGAGTGTGACGGTCCTTGTTCCGGGACGGATTCAGGTGTCTGACTATGTAACTGCGACCGGGTCGATCAGCGCTCGTCGCGAAATGCCAGTCGGCGTGCAGGGCGAAGGCGGGATGGTTATCGCCGTGCTGGTGGATGCCGGACAATATGTCCGCGCCGGTCAGGTGCTGGCAAGGGTTGATCGGACGGTCCAGACCGCGCAGGCCGCACAGATGCGCGCAGCAGCGCAGTCGGCTCAGGCCGACGCGCGTTTGGCACAGGTTGAGCTCGACCGGGCGCAGACGCTGGTCAGCAAGGGGTTTGTGTCGGCCGCAGATATCGACCGGCGTACGGCCTCCCGCGATTCGGCAAGGGCGCGGGCAGCCGCCAGTGCCGCGCAGGCGAGCGAAATGGCGGCTCGTTTGGCGCGGCTCGATATCCGGGCACCGGCGGCAGGCCTTGTTCTCGACCGGGCAGTAGAACCGGGGCAGATTGTGTCCGGAGGGAGCATGCCGCTGTTCCGGATTGCGAAGGATGGCGAGTTTGAGCTGCAAGCCAAAGTTGCCGAACAGGATATTGCCCGGCTGAAGGTTGGCATCCCGGCGAAGGTTACTCCGGTCGGGTCGCGCGCTTCGATTTCGGGGAAAATCTGGCTGCTTGAGCCGTCCATCGATGCCCAGACCCGCCAGGGTATGGCCCGGATTGCCCTGCCGTGGAACGACACGCTCCGGGCGGGTGGTTTTGCCGCTGCACGGATTACCGCCGGTCAGGCTCTTCGGCCGGTGTTACCACAGTCTGCCGTCCAGTCAGATACCAAGGGTGCCTTTGTCTTCATCGTTGGATCGGGAGACAAGGTTGCACGACGCGACATCACCATCGGTGAAGTGGGAGAGTTCGGAATTGCCGTAGCCGCCGGGCTTAGCGGGACTGAGCGGGTCGTCATGTCGGCAGCTGCCTTCCTGAACCCCGGCGAAAAAGTCCGTCCGATCCTGCGCCGTGCGCGCTGAACATTTGGACTGAGCAAAAGGGACACGTCATGCGGAATATGTCAGCTTGGGCGATCCGGAACCCGATCCCACCGATCGTCATGTTCCTGTTCCTGACTCTAGCCGGAATTGTGGCATTTGTCCGGTTGGACATTAACTCGCAGCCAGATGTCAGTGTACCGTTCATCGAGGTGTCGGTTTCCCAGCCTGGCGCCTCACCGGTGGAATTGGAAACGCAGATTACCCAGCGCGTTGAAGCCGCCATCCGGGGCATCAACGGCGTCGATTCCCTGTCATCTGCGGTTCGGGAAGGCGTCAGCTTTACACAGATACAGTTTGATATCGGAACGCCGGTTGATCGAGCGACAAATGACGTCCGGAACGCCGTGGCGCAGATTCGCGGCGACCTACCCGACGGCGTGCTGGAGCCGCAGGTCAGCCGAATCGATTTCGCCGATGGTCCCTTGAGCTTCACATCGGTTGAATCAACCGACATGACGCTGGAGGAACTCAGTTGGTTCGTTGACAATGCCGTCGCGAAGCGGCTCCTCAGTGTTTCGGGCGTGGCGCAGGTGGCGCGGTCCGGTGGGGTAAGCCGCGAAATTCATATCACCCTCGATCCGGCCAGGATGCAGGCACAGGGGCTGACGGCGGCACAGGTCAATCAGCAGCTTCGGCTCGTCAACGTCAATGCAACGGGTGGACGGACGGAGGTCGCCGGTTCCGAACAGTCAGTGCGCGTCGTCGGCAATTCCAAGGATGCCTTTTCGCTTGGGCAAACCCAGATTTCGGTTGGAGGGCGCACCGTCCGGCTGGACGATATTGCGACTGTGTCCGATGGCTTCGCTGAACAACGCAGTCTGGCGATGCAGAACGGGCGGCAAGTGTTGGCCTTCCAGTACAGCAAGTCCAAGGGCGCATCAGATGTGACCGTGCACAAGGAGGCCAGCAAGGTTCTTGCCGACCTGGCGAAGGAAAATCCCAAAATCAAGTTCACGGAACTTTACACGACCATTGACCAAACCAAGAGTGAGTACCGGACGGCCGTTGAGGCGATGCTGGAAGGGGCCATCCTCGCTGTTTTCGTCGTATGGCTGTTCCTTCGCGATGGCCGTGCGACGCTCATCTCTGCCATCGCCATTCCCCTCGCGGCCATTCCGACCTTCTGGTTCATGCAGTTGATGGGGTTCACGCTCAATCAGATCAGTTTGTTGGCGCTGAGCCTTGTGGCGGGCGTGTTGGTCGACGATGCGATTGTGGAAATCGAAAATATCGTCCGACACATGCGGATGGGCAAATCAGCCTATCAGGCATCGATTGATGCTGCCGACGAGATCGGTCTTGCTGTGGTTGCGACGACCTTTGCAATTGTCGCTGTTTTCCTTCCCGTGGGTCTCATGCCAGGAATTTCCGGGCAGTTTTTCAAGCAGTTCGGGTTGACCGTCGTTGCTGCGGTTTTGATGAGCCTGCTGGTTGCGCGACTGATCACACCCTTGATCGCAGCGTATTTCCTGAAGTCGCATGGTGCAGCCGAACATGGCGGCGCGCGTTGGATCAGCTGGTACCAGTCGGTGCTCGCCTGGTCGCTGGATCGCCGCAAACGTGATGCCGCAGTGGCGCGTGGTGGTTGGGCCCGGCGATTGTGCTGGTACTATGATAACCGGTTCCGGACCCTGATGATCGGCTTGCTTGCCTTTGTGCTGCAGATTGTTGCGGCCGGGACGCTGCCGTCAGCTTTTCAGCCGACAATCGATGCCAACACCAGCATCCTGTCGATCAACATGGCACCGGGCGTTACCCTAGCGCAGACCCAGGACATGGCGCTTGAAGTGATGGATCGCCTCGCCAAGGAGCCGGAAGTCGCGGATTCCTTTGCTGATGTGAACATTGGCCAAGTGTCGATTTATACCAACCTGAAAAAGGACCGGGCGCGGACCAGCGTTGAGTTTGAACGGGCAATGACGCCGGAACTCGCAAAAATTCCCGACGGTCGCATCAATTTCAATTCGCAGCAGGGCGGTGGTCCGAGCAACCGCGACATCATCCTGATGTATGCCGGTGACGATCCTGTCGCACTGGAGGCGCATGCCCAGACCATTGTGACGCAGATGCGCGCGCTGAAGCAGGTGCAGGGTCCACGGATCGAAGGTGATTTGCGCAAGCCGGAAATCACCATCAAACCCCGGTTTGACTTGGCTGCCGATCTGGGTGTGACCACTCAGGCGCTGAGCCAGACGATCCGGATCGCGACAATTGGCGATATCGATCAGAATGTCGCGAAATTCTCGCTGGCCGACCGGCAGATTCCGATTCGCGTGGTCATTGACCGGTCCGCACGGGCCAGCCTTGAGACCCTCGAGAACCTTCCGGTGCCGACGATCAATGGTGGGTCGGTGCCGCTGAAGGTGGTGGCTGACGTCAGCATCGGCTCTGGGCCGACGGTGATCCGTCGTTACGCCCAGAAACGCCGGATTGTGATTTCGGCTGACCTTGCGCAGGGTTTGGTGACCAGTGACGCGATGAAGTCCATCGATGCGCTCCCGGCCGTCAAGAAACTGCCACAGGGCATCGAAAAAGTGACCTTCGGGCAGCAGAAGATGATGAACGAGTTGGTCCTCAACTTCTTCACCGCCGTTGTGTCGGGGATATTCCTGGTGTTTGCGGTGCTGGTGCTGCTGTACCGGAAAATTCTGCCACCGTTCGTCAACATGGGGTCGCTGCTACTCGCTCCGCTGGGCGGATTGCTGGCGCTGCACCTGGCTGGGATGGCGATTACCATGCCGGTCTACATCGGCATCCTGATGCTGTTCGGTATCGTCGCCAAAAATTCGATCCTGCTGATCGACTTTGCCATCGAGGAGATGGACAAGGGCGTCGATAAGGTGACCGCTATCATCGACGCGGGACACAAACGGGCGCAACCGATCGTGATGACAACCGTCGCAATGGCAGCTGGTATGGTACCGACCGCGCTGTCGCTGTCAGGTGACGCCGCATGGCGGTCCCCGATGGCCGTGACGGTGATCGGCGGTCTGATCCTGTCGACCGTTCTAACCCTGCTGATTGTTCCCGCCGGCTTCAGCCTCGCCGACGATTTCGAAAAGTGGCTTGCGCCCAAGTTCAGCAAGTACATGACTTCGAAGCCTGACGGGACCGCTGCGGCACCACAGCCGGCCGAATGAGGTGATGACCGGGTGAGGTTTCCAGCGTTCGATCTGGCGGCCAACCCGGCGCGTGGCATGAAGATCATCGCGACGAGCATGCTCGTCGTGATGGCCTGCATCTTTCTGGCGGCGAGCGCCTGGCGCGATGCCTATCCGTGGCTTGGCTATGTGCGGGCCTTTGCCGAAGCCTCGATGGTCGGCGGGCTGGCCGACTGGTTTGCGGTGACGGCGCTGTTCCGGCATCCGCTCGGCCTGCCGATCCCGCATACCGCGATCATTCCGCGCAACAAGGACCGGATCGGCGCGGCGCTGGCGACCTTCCTCAAATCCAACTTCCTGACCCCCCGCATCGTGACACGGCGGCTGAAACAGTTCGATATGGCAGGGGCTGCCGGTCGCTGGCTGGTTGCCCCGGGTCGGGCCGGGCAATCCGGGCACGGCATAGCCCGTCTGGCCTCCCAAACGGTTGAGGCGCTGGATAGTGAGGCGATTGGCGGGCTGGTGAAACAGGCGGCGGCAACGCGGTTGCGTGCGCTGCAGGTCTCGCCCTTGCTGGGGGCTGGACTGGACGCGGCGATTGAGGACAACCGGCACGAGCCGCTGATCAACGCGGTGATGGTCTGGGCCAGCCGGGCGCTCAATGCCAATGAACATATGATCCGCGATGCCGTGGCGGAGCGGACCACCTGGCTGCTCAGGGTCGCCAATCTCGACGAATCGATTGCCAACCGTATCATCGACGCAATCCGGGCGCTGATGGATGAGGTGGCGGGCGATCCCTTTCATCCGCTGCGCCGCCGGGTGACCGTGGCCCTGCAGGATCTGGCCTTTGATTTCCGCCACATGCCGGAAACGCGGGCCAAGGTTGAAACGCTGAAGAATGAGCTGCTGGAACATCCGGAGGTTGGCAAATATCTTTCGGGCCTGTGGGGGAGCATAAAGGGCGGCCTGCTGACCGCAGCCAATGATCCGGACGACGCGCTGTCGGGCAAGCTTGGTGATGCAGCGCGGCAGCTTGGCGAAACCTTGCAACGGGATGCCCGCCTGCGCCGGGCGCTGAACCTCTATGCTCGCCGCGCCATTGTCGGCATCGTTACCGATTATGGTGACGAAATCGTCCGGCTGGTATCGGACACGGTGAAGGGCTGGGACGCGCATACCGTCACGGACCGGGTTGAGAATGCGGTTGGGCGCGACCTGCAATATATCCGGATCAATGGCACATTGATCGGCGGTTTGGTGGGCTTGATCATCTACACGGGGAGCGAATTGCTCTGACCCTGCGGCGTTTGTGACAAGTTTGCGATGCACTGGTCGGCGCGGCCTAGCCGCGCTAACATTTCGATATGCCAGTCATTGCCGCCTGTCAATATCTGCACGGGGAGCGGGTTCGCGCCGTTGCGATTGACGAAAAAATTGATTGCGCCGGGACCAAATCGGAATTTGTGTGGATCGGCATTGCCGACCCGACCGCCGAGGAGATGCAGACCCTCAAGACCACCTACCGCCTGCACCCGCTGGCGATTGAGGATGCGGTCAAGGCCGATCAACTGCCCAAGGTCGATGTCTACGGCGATCAGTTGTTCGTGGTGGCGCGCACCGCCCAACTGGACGGCGATGAAATCCATTATGGCGAGACGGCACTGTTCATCGGTCACAGCCATATCATCAGCATTCGGCACGGGTCCGACCGCGCCCATAGTGCGCTGCGCCGCGACCTGGAGGCGGTGCCGTCGCTGCTCGACCACGGCGTTGATTATGTCCTGCACGCCATTCTGGATTTCGTCGTTGACGGCTATTTTCCGGTCATCGAGCAAATCGAGGAGGAGGTGGCTCGGATGGAAGAACGCGCCGTCGACAATTTCCTCGGCCGCGACGAAGTCACCCGCATCTTTGCGCTGCGGCGAGAGTTGATCCGCTTCCAGCGGGTGCTGGCGCCGATGGCGGAGGTGGCGAACAAACTGGTGCGGGCCGAACTGCCCTGCATCGACCCGGAATCACGCCCCTATTTCAGCGATGTGAGCGACCATGTGCACCGCGTTCAGACCATGGTGGATGACCTGCGGCAGGTGCTGACGTCGGTGTTCGAGTTCAGCAATCTGCTGGAACAGCAACGCACCGGCATGATTACCCGCCAATTGGCCGCCTGGGCGGCGATCCTTGCCGTGCCGACGGCGATTGCCGGGATTTACGGGATGAATTTCAAGAATATGCCCGAACTGGAATCCCGCGACGGCTATTTCGTGGTGATCGCCACAATCGTGACGATCTGTTCGCTGCTCTACTGGAAGTTCAAGCGGGTGCGGTGGTTGTAGGCCTGCGATGCAGTGATGGGCATTGTCCAGCCCCGCTCAGGATGAGCGGGATCAGTAAGCGCCGTTAGAAGAATATTATTTTGAATTGAAGCAGTTAGGGAAATGCGCGTGACCATCAAGCTTCATTCGAGCTTTGCCGTGCATCTGGGGCCTTGGCTCCGCACCGAAATCGTTGATCCGCGTGGACTGACGGTCACCGAGACGGCGGGACGGCTGCAGGTGACCCGGCAGGCGATGAGCAATCTGCTGAACGGTGGCGCTGGATTATCGGCGGAAATGGCGATCCGCTTTGAAAAGGCGTTCGGACTGCGGGCAGATACGCTGCTCCGGATGCAGGCCGCTTATGACTTGGCGCAGGCCCGGGCGCAGGCTGGAAACCTGATCATCGAACGCGTGGCGGCTTAGGTCGTAGACTCACAAAGCAGCCAGTCCGCTTCCGACCTCATTTCGGTCGTTTGTTCAGCATTTTACCGACCGTGAAAGCAGTCGTTCAAATATTGCTTCACGACTGGAGCGCAACTAACCAGAAGTATGAACAAGATCGATCCCGACTACAAACTTCGACCCGCAACCAGCGGCGACCATAATGCAATTGCCGAGATTTGGCATAGCAGCGCAAGCCTTCCCGGCGTTGGCCCGCCTAGTATGCCGACTTTCGAAGATCTCCGGCGGAGAGTTGGTGAAGAGATTGTCGTAGGATGGAAGGTGACGGTTGCCGAGCAAAACGGCACCATTGTTGGATTTGCGGCGATCAAGCTCAATGACGCAATATTGGATCAGCTATTCGTTCGGCCCGGCCTAATTGGTGGCGGTTTGGGCCGAGCACTTTTCAAGGATTGCCAAGAGCAGATGCCAGATGGATTTACCTTGCATACTGCTTCCTCGAACGAAAATGCCCGCCGCTTTTACGAAAAGGCCGGAATGAAAGTTTTGCGACAAGGCACTCATCCTCGAACGGGTCACCCAGTAACCTACTATGTCTGGAAGGCTGGCCTTTAGTGGTGGGCTAACTTATTCGAACTTTTCGACGGTCGCCAAAGGGGCACTCATGCAGATTGCGGTTCTGACGTTTGACGGTTTCAATGAACTGGATTCGTTCGTCGCGGCGGCAATCCTCAATCGCATGAAAGCTTACGGTTGGGCCGCGCACATCACTTCGCCAACCGAACAAGTTACGTCGATGAATGGCGTTACTGTGCTGCGACAAAAGCCTTTGGAGTTTGCAGCCGATGCCGACGCCGTGCTGATTGGCAGTGGAATTAAAACGCGAGAAATCGCCGCTGACATCGCTCTTCTGGCCCGGATCAAACTCGACTCTTCGCGGCAGCTTGTTGCTGCGCAATGTTCAGGCACGCTCTTACTCGCGAAGCTGGGCTTGGTGGGAGACCTGCCAGCCTGCACTGACCTGACAAGCAAGCCTTGGGTAATCGAAGCGGGCGTAAACGTGATTGATGCCCCATTCGTCGCCCACGGCAACGTAGCAACAGCTGGAGGATGTCTCGCTGCGCAATATCTGGCGACTTGGATGATCGCACGCGGAGCCTCCATGCGCGCAGCCGAAGAAGCGATGCACTATGTCGCGCCGGTTGGCGAAAAGACGAGGTATGTGGAACATGCTCTGGGTGTCGTTGCGCCTTACATGACACAAGAAAGCTCAGTCGCCGTTTGAGACTGGTTCTTCGTTGAGGGTTCCAGTCTAATCGATTCTGCAATCAGGCAGTATTGGATTCAACGGCAGCTTACCGCGATTGCTGACTCAAAACCTGCCTGTCAGCTCCCCACCCATCAACGGAACTCGCGCACGACCTCGATCTTACCCACAATTGCAGCATTGAATGCGTCGAGGTTCTCCGCCGGTATCCAATACTCAAGATGGGCGCGGCCACCTGCTTCCTGCACGGCATAGCTGGCAAGATAGGATGTCTGC
>CALRKY020000022.1:0-51575 GCA_943368345.1 Synechococcus sp. UW140
GGGAAGATGACAAGCGCGCGCGCCTCATCAGAACCGCAAAGGGTAAGCTGGTCACTAAGTCGGCCAAGCACGAAGCAAAAATGCTCGCGAGTAGGCTTGAAGACCGTCGCCAGCCGCCAGCTTCTCTTGCGTCCCAACGGTACATGCGAAAGCACCGGGCTCGTGTGGCAGGATGGTTGTGGTGGCTACATTGCAATCCGGACCTACCTCAGTGCGCCTTTTTCACCATCCTTCCTGATCGATGGCGCATTGCTGCAGAAGACTTGGCGCTCATTGATCCCAATGCCCTACTCGAAGGGTTGCGCGCTGATATCAACCGCGTCCTCCCAAAGGGGATCGGTGGCTACCTTTTCGCCTGCCTTCACGGTGAATTCGTGGAGAGTGTGACGGGCGGCTATTTTGATATCCATGTGCACGGGCTGGCGTGCGGGCGGTTCGTTGCTGCCATCGACAGCCTCCGCCACCGGCCAAAGTATCACCCGAAAAGCTGGTCAAAGCCTGGCGACCGGGCGAAGTTTCCTCGTGTGCGCGTCAGCAGGGGGCCCTTGACCAACCTCCCAAAACCCATGACGTACTGCGTCCAGGCCTTCTGGCCCGCAAAGGCGATGACCAAGCGTGGCTCCATCAAAACGCAGCGCGGCCAGCGTCGCCGCATCCCGGAGCCATTCCACACGCAGCTGCTAATTTGGCTCGACCGTTGGAAGTTGCAGGACATCACGTTGCTGATGGGGATTCGGGCAACCAAAAAGGGCCTACAGCCGGGCAAGAAATCGTACACGAATGAATCGGATGATAGCGATAACTTGATGCTCGAATAGGGTCGGGGATGACTAGGATCATGGGAAATAACGCTGTATACTGACAACACAGCGTAGCCGCGCTTTTTCCTATCGACCCTGGCAGCGCAGGTCAGCCCCTGACGGCCTAGGAAAATGCCAATGCCGCTCTGAAAAATGCCGATCTGGGCGACCGCTTCACCTCTGGAACCGGGCCACCCAGATCGGTGCACGCTCCAGGTCGGCGCAAATTTTATATTTGAATCAGCCTGAATTCCTCTCAGCAGGCCCGCATGGGGGCCATTTTGGGGGCTTTCCCGAAACCAATCTAAATTTTATAGCTTTAGATCAGTTATTTAGATGATCTAGTCGATTCCCTCATCCGCACCATCTTTATTGATTTTGCGGTTTAGTTTCAACCTATTGGGTGGTGCCGTCCCGCCGGAGCAGGATGTGCAACCCCGGTCATCGGACCGCCGACGCTGCTCCGCTACGATGGATGGTGATTTCCAACACGGGCTCGTTCTGCCATTCATTCTGAAGGGTCAATTGCAAGCCGAGGCAAAATGTCTGGCTCGGTTGACAGATTTTTGCCCGGTGCCATCTACACACTATGACCAATCGTCCCCTCAACGCCGTCATCGTGCCGGTGACGGCCTTTCAGCAGAATTGCACCTTGCTCTGGTGCACCAAAACCATGCGGGGGGCGTTTGTTGATCCGGGCGGTGACCTTGACCGGTTGATGGCGACGGCGGACAAGCACGGCGTGACCATTGAAAAATTGCTGGTGACCCACGGTCATGTCGATCACTGCGGCGAAACCGGCGTTCTGGCCGAAAGGCTGGGGGTGAAGATTGAGGGTCCCCACCCGGATGACAAATTCTGGATCGACATGAACCCGCAGGCCGGGGCGCAATATGGAATGGCTGGAGCCGCGGCCTTCACGCCGGATCGCTGGCTCGCCGACGGCGACCAGGTGACGGTCGGTGACCTGACGCTCGACGTCTATCACTGCCCGGGCCACACGCCGGGGCATGTGGTGTTCCACCATCCCGAATCAAACCTCGCCATCGTTGGCGACGTGCTATTCCAGGGCTCGGTCGGGCGCACGGATTTTCCGAAGGGCGATTTCCAGTCTCTGGTGAAATCAATCACCGGTCGGCTTTGGCCGCTGGGCGACGCGACCCAGTTTGTGCCGGGCCATGGGCCGATGTCGACGTTCGGGGCGGAGCGGAAATCCAACCCCTATGTCTCGGATGCAGCGCTCGCCTAACCCAGGCTGGTAACGACGATGATCAAGGCCCAGGCGCTCAGGATCAGCAGGCTGAGCCAGGTCGCCGCGGTGCCGAAAATCCGGAAGCCGTTGGGCGATGGCCGCCCCATGCCGATGGCGTGGGAGGTGCGCGCTGCGATGATCAATGCCGATGTCACCCCCAGCATGACATGATAGCCGGTCCGATATTCGATCAGCGCCATCAGGATCAGCAGGACCGGGACATATTCGGTGAAATTTGCCTGGCTGCGGATCCGGACCAGAAGGTCGGCGTTGCCCCCGTCACCAAGGCCGATATGCACCGCCCGGCGAATCTGACTGACCCGGTAACTCAACACCAACAGCAGCAGGCCGAGAATCGCCGTGGTGAATGTTGTAACTTCCAGCTTCATGGTGTTTCTCCCCCGGGTTCGGCATAATATAGCATGAAACTGTGCGGCAATGCCGCCTTGATGGGAAGATCCAGCTGTCGCGGACTTGCAATGCGGGGCAAAATGAATAATAGCCCGCGCTCGATTGGATCGGTCGCGCTGCTGGAACCGCGCGGCTGCCTCCCAACTACAATTAGACGAGAACAGGTGCCGAATGGCCGTCCCAAAGCGAAAAACGTCCCCCTCCAAGCGCAACATGCGCCGCAGCCACCACGGTCTGGTTGCCGCATCGTTCCAGGAATGCCCCAATTGCGGCGAGCTGAAGCTGCCGCATCACATTTGCGGATCCTGCGGACATTACAACAACCGCGAGGTTGTCGAGGCGAAGGCTTAGGGCTCCGTCCCGAGCCGCATTGTGCAAACGCCAGCAGTCTTGACCGCTAACCCTTCATGAGCGCCACCCCGGTCATTGCACTGGACGTGATGGGCGGTGACGGCGGTCCGTCAGTCACCATAGCCGCTGCCGAAATCGCGCACCGCCGCTATCCCAAGCTGCGGTTCCGGCTCTATGGCCGCGAGGACCTGATCCGCGCCGAATTGGCGAAGGCTCCGCGCATCGCCAAAGACGCGGTGATCATTCACGCCGAGGACGAGATTCTGGGCACCGACAAGCCCAGCCAGGTGCTGCGCCGGGCGCGGCATTCCTCCATGGGGCTGGCGATCGATGCGGTGAAAGCCGGTGAAGCGCTGGCAGCGGTTTCGGCGGGCAATACCGGTGCGTTGATGGCCATTGCCAAGATGGGCCTGAAAACCATGCCGGGGATTCACCGGCCGGCGCTCGTGGCGCTGATGCCGACGATGAAGTCCGAATCGGTGATGCTCGACCTCGGTGCCAATGCCGAATGCGACGAGAATAACCTGCTGCAATTTGCGGTAATGGGCGCGGCCTTTGCCCGGGTGATGCTGGGATTGAAGCGCCCGACTGTCGCCCTGCTCAATATCGGCGAAGAAGATCTGAAGGGCACGCACGAGTTGAAGGCCGCCGCCGCCATGTTGCGCGCGGCCGACCTGCCGCTGGAGTTCGTCGGGTTCACCGAGGGTGACAAGATCGGGCGCGGCGAGATTGATGTGATCGTCACCGACGGCTTTACCGGCAATGTGGCGCTCAAAACCGCCGAAGGTACCGCCAAACTGGTGGTCTCGCTGCTGGCCGATGCATTCCGGTCGTCTGCCCTGACCAAGGTCGGCTACCTGATGTCCCGTCCTGCGCTGCGGGCACTCGGCAAGCATCTCGACCCGAACAATCACAATGGCGCGGTGTTTCTTGGGTTGAACGGTATCGTGGTGAAGAGCCACGGGTCGGCAACCGCCAAAGGCGTGGCCAATGCCATCGGTGTGGCCCATGACCTTATTATGGGCGACATCGCCCGCCGCATCGCCAGCGATCTCGCCAGCGTCCCGTCTCCAGTGGTAGCGGACGCATGAGCGCGGTGATCCGCTCCCGCATCATTGGCACCGGCAGTTATCTGCCCTCGCGTATCGTATCCAATGCCGAACTGGCGGCCCAAGTCGACACCTCCGATGACTGGATCGTCGCCAGAACCGGCATCCGGCAGCGGGCGATTGCCGCCGACGGTGAATTTACCTCCGATCTGGCGGTGGCAGCGGCGCATAAGGCACTGGCCGCGGCAGGCTGCACGGCGAACGACATTGACCTGATCATTGTTGCCACCGCGACGCCTGATCAAACCTTTCCGGCGGTGGCAACCGTGGTGCAGCACAAGCTCGGCATGATCAGCGGCGTGGCCTTCGATGTTGCCGCAGTCTGCTCCGGTTACCTCTACGCGCTGACCGTCGCCGATGCGATGCTGCGCGCCGGTCAGGGACGTCATGCGCTGGTGATCGGTGCTGAACGGTTCAGCAACCTGCTGGACTGGGAAGACCGGACGACCTGCGTGCTGTTTGGCGACGGCGCCGGTGCCACTGTCCTGCGTGCCGACACCGGGCAGGGATTGGCCACAGACAAGGGCATCCTTGCGGCCCGGCTGCATTCGGACGGTCGCTACAACGATCTGCTCTACGTCGACGGCGGCCCAGGTTCGACCGGAACCGTCGGCAAGCTGCGAATGAAGGGCAAGGAAGTTTTCCGCCACGCCGTCACCAATCTTGCGAACGTCATGACCGAAACATTGGACGCTGCCGGATTGACCGCCGCCGATGTCGCCTGGGTGATCCCGCATCAGGCCAATTTGCGGATTCTGGAGGGCACGGCCAAGAAACTGGCGCTGCCGCTGGAGCGGGTTGTCGTCACGGTGGACCAGCACGCCAACACCTCCGCCGCGTCCGTCCCACTGGCGCTCGATATGGCAGTGCGGGATGGACGGATCAAGGACGGCGATCTGTTGCTGCTGGAGGCGATGGGCGGCGGCTTCACCTGGGGGGCTGCGGCCGTTCGCTGGTAGTTGGCGCAGCGCTGAAGTTGCGCTAACTTCCAGACAGTTGCGTTTCTGGCCGAGTCGGTGCTGCGTTAAATCGATGGGGGGATGAATGGCTGCACGAACATTGACGCGCGCGGACCTGAGCGATGCGGTGCACGGCGAGATTGGCCTGTCGCGCGCGGACTCGGCTTTGCTGGTGGAGCAGGTGCTCGACACCGTCGGCGACGCGCTGCTCAACGGCAGCAATGTCAAGATTTCTTCGTTCGGGACCTTTGTGCTCCGCAAGAAGGGGCAACGGATCGGGCGCAACCCCAAGACCGGGGTTGAAGTGCCAATCGAACCGCGCACCGTACTGACATTCCGCCCCAGCCAGCTGATGCGCGACAAGATCAACAAGCACTGATCATGGTTCCAAAGTCGCCCGACGCGTTTCGCACCATTAGCGAGGTCTCCGACGGGCTTGGGGTGCCGCAGCATGTCCTAAGGTTCTGGGAAACAAAATTCCCGTCGATCAAGCCGCTGAAGCGCGGCGGCAACCGCCGTTATTATCGCCCGGAAGATGTCGCTCTGCTGCAATCGATCAACCGGTTGCTGTACAGCGACGGCTATACCATCAAGGGCGTGCAGAAACTCCTGAAGGATCGGGGCGCAAAAGACCTGTCCGTCGCCGCGCCGGTCGAGGCGGTGGTCGCGCCGGTTGACCGGACGGCGGAACTGCGCGCGATCCGCGACAGTCTTGTCACCGCGCTCGCGGCCTGATTTGTGAAAACCGTCGCGGTTTTCAGCGTCAAGGGCGGCGTCGGCAAAACAGCGATTGCCGTCAATCTGGCCCATGCCGCCGCATCGGTGTCCGGACGCAAGACGCTGTTGTGGGATCTCGATGCGCAAGGGGCGGCCAGCTACATGCTGCGGGTTGCACCAAAAACCGGGGGCGCGCGCAAATTGTTCGCTGCCAAGTCGGACCTGACCGATCATATTCTGGCGACCGACCATCCCAACCTCGACGTGCTTCCTGCCGACAAATCGTTGCGACAGCTGGAGCGGACGCTGGCGGAAGAGGGTGGCGACAAGCAACTGAAGCGCCTGCTGAAGGGCCTTGGCGATGACTATGACCGGATCGTCCTCGATTGCCCGCCGGGCCTTGGCCAATTGGCCGAACAGGTGTTCGAAGCCGCTGACCTGATCGTTGCGCCAGAAGTGCCCTCGCCGCTGTCGGCCCGCGCGCTCGAGCAATTGCGGGCGCATCTTGCCAAGCACCGCAAGGGCAAACCGCCGATCATTCCGGTATTTTCCATGGTGGATCGCCGCCGCAAACTGCACGCGCAGGCCATTGCCGCTGCACCGGCGCAGGTCGCGATTCCCTATGCGACCGGCATCGAACAGATGGCGGTCCACCGTGCGCCAATAGCCGAGCTCGCCCCCAAGGCCGCCCCCGCCAAGGCCTTTGCCGACCTCTGGCGACAGGTGGAACTCGCCCTGCTCGGCAGGTCTTAAGGCATAGGTTCGACCGAACGATCGCTCAAATGTCTACCCCAACCTCTCCCGGTGCCAGCGGAGGTGGTCCTCGATGAAGCTGGCGATGAAATAATAGCTGTGGTCGTAGCCGGGCTGCATCCGAAGGGTGAGCGGGATACCGGCGTCGTCGCAGGCCTTGGCCAGCAGTTCGGGTCGTAGCTGATTGGCGAGAAAGGGGTCGGCGCCGCCCTGATCGACGAGCAGGGCGGGTACGCGTGCACCGTCCTCGATCAACGCCACGGCATCATGTGTCCGCCATTTCGCACGGTCTGCCCCGAGATAGGCCGTCAGCGCTTTCTCCCCCCATGGCACTTGCGAGGGCGCTACGATGGGGGAGAAGGCGGAGACTGAACGATATTGACCGGGCGCGGAGAGGCCAATTGTCAGCGCGCCGTGGCCACCCATAGAATGGCCGGTGATGCCTTGGGCGGACATGTCGGCGGGAAAATGATTGGCCAGAAGCTGCGGGAGTTCCCGGGTGACATAGCTGTGCATCCGGAAATGCGGCGACCAGGGCGCTTCGGTCGCATCGACATAAAAGCCGGCGCCCTGTCCCAGATCATAGGCCTCGTCATCGGCGACACCGTCACCGCGCGGCGAGGTGTCGGGCGCGACGAGCATCAGCCCAAGTTCGGCGGCAACGCGCTGGGCGCCGGCCTTGACCGTGAAATTCTCTTCCGTACAGGTCAGACCGGCGAGGAACCACAGGACCGGGAACGGGCCATCGCCGGGAGGTGTGAACACCGCAAAGCGCATCGGCGTTCCCGTCTCGGTCGAGGTGTGGCGATAGAAGCCCTGGGTGCCACCAAAACACTGGGCTGAGGAAATGGTTTCGAATGGCATGAGTCAGACGGCCTTTGTAGCGGAAGTTTGGGCAGCGCCGACATGCGCGGTACCGCGCGCTTCGGCAAGTCGGGTTTGGCGTTCGCGCTCGGCGTAACCGGCGCGTTGCGCGTCGGTGCGGGTCGCGTAACAGGCCGGGCAGCTGATCCCTGCCGCGTAAAGATTCGAAGCGCGGCTTTTCGCATCCAACGGGGTGCGGCAAGCGCGGCAAAGTTCGTGGTTTCCCTTTGCCAGCCCGTGCCCAACCGTGACGCGTTCATCGAAGACGAAACACTCGCCGTCCCACAGGCTTTGATCGGCAGGCACTGTCTCAAGATATTTGAGGATGCCACCGTTCAGATGATAGATTTCGTCCAACCCTTCGGATTTCAGGAAAGCGGTGGCTTTCTCGCAGCGGATGCCGCCGGTGCAGAACATCGCGACCTTGGGTACCGGGCCCTGACCGAGCAAGGCCTCCCGGTGGGCGCGGAACCAGGCCGGAAATTCGCGGAAGGATTTGGTCTTTGGGTCGATGGCCCCGGCAAAGCTGCCGACCGCGACCTCATAGTCATTGCGGGTATCGATCAGGATCGTCCCGGGCTCGGCGATCAGCGCGTTCCAATCGGCGGCATCGACATAATGGCCAACGTCCACCAGCGGGTTGATGTCCGGCTCCCCCATTGTGACGATTTCGCGCTTGATCCGCACCTTCATGCGGTGAAAGGGCATCCTGGCCGCAAACGATGTCTTGACCTCGAGGTCGGCACAGCCGGGAAGGGTCCGGATATGGGCGAGGATAGGGTCCATGGCCGCGCTGGCCCCGGCGATGGTACCGTTGATCCCCTCCGGCGCGATCAGTAGTGTGCCCTTGATGCCATGCTCGCTGCAAATACGAGCTAGGTCGTCGCGCACGGCGGCGCAGTCGGCAAAGCGGGTGAAGCGATAGAGCGCGGCGATGCGGATCGGGGGATTGCCCTCAAATGCCTCACCGCGCTCCATCACGTCGTCCGTCAATCGCTCACAGGCGCTTCAGGGCGCAGAGCTTGTTGCCGTCCGGATCGCGCAGATAGGCGAGGTAGAGCTTGCCAAAGCTGCCTTCGCGGACCCCCGGTGGGTCTTCGCAGGTCGTGCCGCCATTGGCGACACCGGCGGCATGCCAGGCATCGGCCTGCTCCGGCTCCATGGCGAAACCGATGGTGCCACCATTGGCATGGGTCGCCGGTTCGCCGTTGATCGGCGTGGTGACGATGAACAGGCCGCCATTGTGCATGTAGATCAGCCGGTTGTTGGGGTCCTTCATACCGGCCTTTCCGCCCATTGCGGTGAAGGTCGCATCGTAGAAGGCTTTGGATTTGTCGATGTCGTTGCTGCCGACCATCATGTGACTATACATTTCGCTCAGTCCTCCTTGGTTGCACGTTGTTGAACGCTGGTGGTGTCAGATCAATCCGCCGAGCGGGCTGGACGGGTCGGCATAGCGGCGCACGCCCATACGACCGGCCCGGTAGGCTAGCCGCCCGGCCTCGACCGCGGCTTTCATCGCCCGGGCCATCAGGATCGGGTCCTTCGCCTCCGCAATGGCGGTGTTCATCAGGACGCCGTCGCAGCCGAGTTCCATCGCCACAGCGGCATCGGACGCGGTGCCAACCCCGGCATCGACCAGCACGGGGACTTTGGACCCTTCCTTGATCAGCCGGATGGTCACCCGGTTCTGGATGCCAAGCCCCGACCCGATAGGCGCGCCGAGCGGCATCACCGCCACCGCCCCCGCATCTTCGCAGCGTTTGGTCATCACCGGATCGTCGGTGCAATAGACCATGACCTGGAACCCGTCGTTGGCCAGCGCCTCGGTGGCGCGAATGGTTTCGATCATGTCGGGATAGAGGGTTTTGGCTTCGGCCAGCACTTCCAGCTTCACCAGACTCCAGCCGCCGGCTTCTCGGGCGAGACGAAGCGTGCGCATCGCATCTTCAGCGGTGAAGCAACCGGCGGTGTTGGGCAGATAGGTGATGCGCTTGGGGTCGATGAAATCGGTCAGCATCGGGGCATTGCGGTCGGAAATATTCACCCGCCGGACGGCGACCGTGACAATTTCCGCCCCCGACGCCTCAACGGCTGCGGCATTCTGGGCCAGGTCCTTGTACTTGCCAGTCCCGACAATCAGCCGGGAACGAAACGTGCGACCGGCCACGGTCCAGCTGTCGTCGTCACTCACCCTACTCACCCTCTCCGCCACCGACAAAATGCACCACTTCCAGGCTATCCCCATCCAAGAGCGCGGTGGTGGCGTAGGTTGATTTCGGCACGATGCCAAGATTGCGTTCCACCGCGACCTTGGTGGGGTCCAGCCCCAGGTCAGCCAGCAACGACACAACCGTCGCCCCAAACGCCATCTGGCGCACCTCTCCGTTTACCGTGACCGACAGCAACCCGTTCATGACGGGAGGCGGTAGGCCGCCAGACAGGGAGCGTCAATTCGTTCTGCGCCGGGATTCATCGTCAGCTGATATCGCCCCACTCCCCTACAGAGCATAGGACATTGCGACATTGCACCGATCATAGGTCGCGCCATAGGTCTGCATGATGTCGGCGTCGTGAACGAAGCCGTGTTTTTCATACAGGTGGATGGCAGCCTCGCATTTTGAACTGGTCAGCAGGAACAAGGTCGTCATCTCCATGGTGCGGGCGCGGTCGAGCGTGGCGCGCAGCAGCAATTCTCCCGCCTTTTGGCCGCGCACGGTTTCGCTGACCCCCATTTTGGTCAGTTCGAACACCCCGTCCGCAACCTTCATCAGCGCGCAGGTGCCGACCACGCCGTGCACCGGGGACACGGCCAGCAGAATGGCCCCGCCAGGATTCAGGATCATCTCCCGTGGATGGGTCAGGACATGCACATCGTGCGCTTCCAGCACGAACATCGACCGGATCCATTCGGCGTTGATGTCATGAAAGGCGGCAGCATGCGCATCGTCGAAATCGATGATGGCGAGGTCGGTGGCGAAGTCGGTTGCAGTCATCACCAGGATATGGCCTGCAGCACCGGGTGCAGCACAGCTGTTTCTTTCGGCAGCCACGAGCCATGGATTGACGCAAGCGCGCCTGTGGCGTTTCATCGTCCGACCCGAGTTCGGAGAGCCGCGATGATCCAGAAAGTCGACAGGGCCTTTGGTGAGAAATTCCTGACCACGATCGATGACTTTTATGCCTATGGCGTCCACCTGTTGTTCAATGAATGGTGGGAGAAAGCGCCCGACGAGGTGATCGCCAAATATGTAGCGGCGATTGAGACCCATCCCGAACAGGGTCCGCTCGCCCGCGCTGGTTATTTCGCCCCGGCCTTTTCCTTGTCTCAATTGGCCCATTGTGCGCCGGGAACGCTCGGTGCGGCCTATCGGCGGCATATGGTGGACAACGGCCTCGCCGAGGGCTTGGCGGAAGGCTACCGCGCCCTCACAGGGGATTTTGAAGCGGGTGGCAAATTGGACCGGATGCCGCCGGTGATGAAATACAAGGTACTGCGCGGCTATCAGACCCATGATCTGCACCATGTGCTGACCGGCTATACGACCGAACCGTCGCATGAACTGGCGCTGCAAGCCTTTGGGTTGGCGCAGATGGATTATCCCTATGCCGCGATGCACCTGGCGACAATCATGGGGCATATGACGCTGGTTGATCCGCTGCTGATCAAGCCAGCAATGGATGCGATCACCGATGGCTGGGCCTTCGGCCGCCGCGCGAAAAACCTGCAGTTCGTGGTGTTTGAAGAGATGATCGACCGGCCGCTGGCCGAACTCCGCCGCGACTATGGGCTGGAGCGCGCCCAGCCATTCCAGTCGAACATGACCGCCGTGCCGGAGTTGATTGCCCAGGAACTGGTCATTCAGGAACGCATGCGGGCGGCCTAGCTTGTCGCGACCCGCTTCAACGCGTGGCTTTCCGGAGCCAGACGGTGAGCGCCTTGCGGTCTTCGGCTTTGGCGAGGCCGACGAATGCCATTTTGGTGCCGGGGATGACGGCGCTTGGTTTTTCAAGCCACTGGTCGACCGTCGCGTCGGTCCAGATTTTGGGGCTGGCATGCATCGCGGGTGAGAAATCATAGCCCGGTGCGGCGCCTGCCTTTCGACCGAAAAAGCCGTGCAGATTGGGGCCGACCTTGTGCGGTTTGCCGGCGGCATATTCATGGCAACTCGAACAGCGGAGCGAGAGAATCTGGCCGCGTTTGAGCAAGGCGTCGTCGGCAGGTGCGGCGACTGCCGGGCTTGCAATCATAACCAATGACAGCGCGACGCCGATCACTGAGAGGCGAGATTGGGCGGGTAGGGTCATGGTCGGTTCCCGAATTGCAGGCGGCAACTATATCGCGCGGGAGGCCGGAAATCGGAACCGGCTTGGCTGCGCCTGATCACTGCTCGGTCAGTTTCCGGCGATGGGCTGCAATCCGCACTGCGATGTTGGCACGGACATCGGCGTAGAACAGGCCAAAATCATGATAGTGCATGCTGCCGCCCGGCAAGGCTTTCAGGCCGAGGTCCGGAGCCGGGTCAACGACGAGGAAGCCTTTTTCGCACTTAGCCGATACCGTGCCTGGTCGCAGTGGCAAAAGTGGCGACGCGTCGGGGTCCCCCGGCACCGCGCCTAGGCTAGCTGATTTCGGCGCGGTGGGCTGTGCTGCATCGAAGGTCAGTGGATTGATGCAAACCGGGGTTATGCCGGGGCGGTCGCCGTAGCGGGCAACGAAGCGGGTCGCCGAAACGCCCGCAAGCCGGTCAAGGTCGGCGTCGGGCAGGATGGCGTTCCAGGCGAGGACGCAGCCTGTGGCGGCCGGTGTCCGGCAGGGCGATAGCGCCTTGTACCGCGCCCCGAACTCGCCCTCCATCAGATCGACGCCGACGACATAGGCAACCACCATCCGCTTGGCCGTCGCGGTGCCATCGATGCGGTCTTCCAGCAATTGGCTGACATGGCGCGCGCCCTGACTGTGCCCGACCAGAATGAACGGACGACCCCGGTTTTCCTTGCGGAGATAATGATCAAAGGCCCGCAACACATCGGCATAGGCGAGGGCAAAGGCTGCCTCTCCACCGGCGGCCATGTTGCGGAAGGCGCGGCTGGAGGCCTGCCGGTATCGCGGTGCGTAGACTCGGCAGCAACCGTTGAAGATCGCCGCCTGCCGCGCGATGACGCTGCCGTCGGTCCAGGCGTTGGTTTCCTGATCCGCCACATCCTGATTCCAGCGCTCAGTGCTGCGGTAGGTGGTCGGATGCACGTAAAAGACGTCGACCTTAGGTTTCATCGCAATTGCGGTTGCACCGGGGGCGACCTGCGCTGCTGCCCCGTCCCGGCCAGGCTTGGCGGCCCATGATGCATCGACGGTATAATCCGGCGCGAGCGGCGGGGTTTGCGCAGAGAACGCATCAATGGTGGCGGTGGACGCCAAAACCATCATCGCCGCGAGCCACTGGGCCACGTCAGTCTCCCCTCATCAACCGCACGGCTCATCGTGCCGTATTGCCACCGCATCCAACCGACGATTGCGGTGCATCCCCGACAGGTGGACAGTTCCGAATTGCAACCGCCGCGCCGCTTGTGTCCGCTCGCGTCCGGTGGTCAATTGCTGCGGGCCAATATCGAACAAGTCTGACAGGCACAGGAGGCCGACGCACATGGCATCACCGCTTCTCACCCGGCGCGAAGGATTGGGACTCGCCGCCGTCGCCGCGACGGCAGCGGCCGCCCCGGCAATCGCCGCTGCACCGAAGATTGATTTCATCACCAAGGTCGATTTCAAGGACCCGAAATGGAACCGGGACACCTATGCCCGCATGGACGGCGATGTTGATCCGACCAAGGAAAAGCTCGGCTGGCTGAAAGGACAGGCCTTTGGGGTTCGGGACAATGAGCGCGTCCGCCCATTGTTCGGGGTGGAAGGCTTCAGCTTTGTGCGGATCAAGCGCCTGGAAGACGGCAGCTGGCGGCGGATGCTGCGGGAAATCGTGTTTTACCGTGACTTGCAGACCGGCAAGATTCTGGAGAACTGGCGCAATCCGTACACCAACGAAGATGTGCGTGTGGTGCCGATCGCCAATGATCCGTTCAATGGGACGTTTTCCGATACCTTTGGCGCGCCGCCGTCCTATGGCGGACTGCAGAAGGTCAAGGTTGAACCCCGGCCATTCCTGCTGGACTGGACCGATGGGCCGGATGGCACGCTGATCTGCCGCACGGGCATCGACATGATTTATCCGAACGCTTTGCAGCCCGACAAATGGGTCCGCGAGTCGTCCGGTGCCTTCAATCGGGTTTCAGAGCATTTCATCTATACGATCAAACGCAAGGACGCCGAGAACCCGGCGATGACGCACATCCCGGCCGTCGGGGCCTGGTCGCGGATTACCCCGTGGCTCCCGTGGATGCTGATGGGACAGGCCCCTGGCCACATCAGCTATTTCACCAATTTCACGACGATGCAGAGCATTTCGCAGCTTCCTGCCGATCTGGTCGCTGCGGCCCGGGCGCGCGGTGACAAATGGTTCAGCGCCCCGCTTGAGGATTATGGCCCGTCGCTGTCCAGTCTCGAAAATTATGCGCGTGAACAGACGCCTGCGCCGGTTCCGGCCGGGTGGACACCACCACAGCCACCTCCGCCAATGAAACTGCCGCCGATGCCGCCGAAGGCCGGCTGACCGGGTGGCAGGCGTTTCTGGGTCCGCGCCGCTCGGGATCGGGACCCAGATCGGCTATGGCATCGGCCAGATTGCCGGTCAGGTGTTTCGCGACGTCCCGTCGCTGCTGCTGCTGTTCTTCATGACGACGGTGCTGGGCATTGCGCCCGCCGTCGCCGGGACCGCGATTTTCGTGCCAAAGCTCATTTTCGGGGTGGGGTGCGACATGGCCGCCGGCGTTTTGTCGGACCGGTGGCAGCACCGCTTCCCCCGCCGCCGGTGGCTGCTCGTGGGGGCAGCAGGCGCGCCGGTCGCGATGCTGCTGCTGTTCCATGTGCCCGAAGGCTCGACCTTGCTGCGGGTCGGCTACGTGGCGGCGATGTTCAGCCTGTACATGGCGGTGTTCGCCAGTTTCTCGGTCCCCTATCTGGCGATGTCGGGTGATCTGGCGTCGACGCCGCAGCAGCGTAGCGTGTTGATGGCCTGGCGGTTGGTGTTCACCTCGGTTGGTGTGCTCCTTGCCAGCGCCGTGGCCCCGGCCATCGTGCAAAGTGGCGGGGGCGGGCAGGCGGCCTATGAGACGATGGCAGTCTATCTGGCGGTTCTCTGCCCGATCGTCCTGCTGATTGCCTATTTCGGTTCGGGCCGCCCAGCTACCGTTGGCTTGGAGCCGCGACCCCAGCTGACGATTCGTGATGCAGTACGGGTGCTGCGGGTCCCGCGCTTTTCGGTGCTGTTCGGGGTGAATGTGGCGCAACTGGCGGGGTCCGGTATGGGCTATGCCGCGCTTCTGTATTTTCTCGCCTATAATATGGGCCGGGCCGACGCCTTGCAGGTCATCGGCGGGATCGTGGTCGCCTCCTGCATCGGGATCGTCGTGGCGCAGCCGATGTGGGTGGCGCTTTCGAGCCGGATCGGCAAGCGGCAGGCCTATGTCGTCGGCAGCCTGATCTACAGCGCCTCCTACATCATCTGGGCTCTGAGTGCCGATGCAGGCGTTAATTTCGCCTACGCGCTGGCCTTTGTCGCGGCGATTGGCAATTCGGGCTGGGCGATGCTCGGCTTTTCGATGGTGTCGGACATCGCCGGAGACGATGAGGCCCATGCCGGACTATATTCCGCTGCGTGGGTCGCCGCTGACAAGATCGGTTTCGCGCTGGGCGGTACATTGCTCGTGGGGTTGATTCTGTCCGGCTTTGGATTTGATTCGGCCCGTGCCGTTGCCGGCCTCCCGCAGACCGACCTCGCCCTGACCGGCGTCATGATCGCCTTCGGCTTTGCCCCTGCATCGCTCAACCTGCTCGGCGCGGCTATCCTCGCCCGCTGGGGCCGGGACTAGCTCGCCGGATCGATGATCAGCCGCATCACCACGTCGGCTGCCCCGGCGCGGAGCTGAACCGCTGCCTGATAGTCGGGGGATGCCAGATAGGCCCGGGCGGCGTCGGCGGTTGGAAAGCGGCTGACCACGACACGCTCGCCGGGTGTGGCCTGGCCTTCGAGGGCTTCGGCAACCGCGCCGCGCACAAGATATTCGCCGCCATGGCGCTCCGACAGTCCGGCGATACGTTTGCCATATTCGGCGAACTTGACCGGGTCATGGATGGTGACGGTGGCGACGATATAGGCGGCCATTTTGGACTCCGACTGCGAGTATCAGTGTGGCGACATGTTAGGATGGATAGCAGTGCAAGCCCGTTTGCCAATTCACTTGTCCGGCAGTCGGCCAAAATTGTCCGAAGCGGGACGACCGGTCACATTAGAAGTGGATGTTTGTTCCGGCAGTCGGTTAAACAGATGTCAGATGTCGCCTGACCTTAGCCGGAGGGAGTGCAGTGGAAAAAGGGGTGCCGATCCGGTCGATCAGCCGTTCAATCGCTGTGCTGAAGGCGATCAACCAGTCCGGTTCGATGTCGATGATGGCGATCTCCCGCGCAGCAGCGGTTCCCTATCCGACGGCGTGCCGGATTGTGCAAACCCTGCTGATGGAAGGGTTGATCGAACAGGAACCGGCCCGGAAACATTATCGGCCAACTGCGCTGGTCCATACGCTGTCGCACGGCTTTCAGCACGACGACCGGTTGGTTGAGGTGGCGCGCCCGCATATCGTGGCGCTGACCGAGCGGGTTGGCTGGCCGGTGTCGATTGCGATCCGGGTCGGGCGCAACATGATGTTGCGGGACAGCACTCATGCCAATTCACCACTGACCTTTGAACAATATTATCCGGGCTTCACGCTGCCCATCCTCGATAGCGCCTCGGGCAAATTGTCGATGGCCTATGCCAGTCCGGAGGAGCGGGCGACCATTCTCAAATGGATCCGGGTCTCCCAGGATATCGATTTGGACTATCTGAAGAGCGCCGAGGCTGGGCTCGATGTCGAGACCATCCAGGCGCACGGCTATTCGGTGCAGGGCCGCAACCATTTCAACCTGACGCCGGGGAAGACCTCGTCAATCGCCGTGCCGATTTTCCTCAACGGAAAGTTCGAAGCGGCGATGACCCTGGTGTTCTTCGTGCGCGCAATGAAGATTGATACCGCCATCGAACAATATCTCGCCGACCTGACCGCTACGGCGGCGACGATCAGCGCGGAACTTAGCAAATATGGCTGAGACGAACCCCCCGCCGTCAGACGACAGCGGGGGATGTGCTGGTCAGAACTTCACGGTGCCGGTGATCCCCATGCGGCGGGTTTCGCCGAGGTAGATTTCCGGAACCACGAAGGCGAATGGTATGCCAAGCCGTGGCTGGTTGATCGAATTCTGCACATATTTCCGGTTGAAAATATTGTTGCCGAACAGCGCGATGCTGTAGCGGTCACTTTCAAAGCCGATCCGGAAATTGGTCAGCGTCCGCTTGCCGAAATCAATCGTGTTGATGATGTTGCTCTCGACCGCGCCGGTGTAGTTGACATCAACCCGGCCCGTGGCTTTCCAGTCATCATTGATAGGAACATTGGCGCTGGCGTGCAGGTTCCACTGGGTTTTGACAGCGCGCTGCGGACGGTTGCCCGCGATTGACGGGACGGCGGCTGTGGTGCCGTTCGCCCGGGTTACCACGATGACTGGCGGGCAACCGTTGGCAGCCGTCGCCGTTGCCGGTGTTGCTGCCCCGACAACGCACTGTGTCACAGCGCCACCGTCATATACCCCCGTCCCGAACTTGGGATCGGAATAGGCGAAGTTGCCGCCGACGGAAAAGTTGTCCGTGACCTTGAAGTCGGCCTGCAGCTCAAAACCGGTTGTCTTGATCGTCCCGATGTTGAGCACGATGCGGTTGACCGTGGTTGCTACTGGGTTCTGTGTGAACCCGGAAACCTGCGCATCCTTCCAATCGACATGGAAGACCGATGCGTTGAGCAACAGCCGGTCGTCGATCAGATTGCTTTTGAAGCCGCCTTCGTAGGTCCAGTTGGTTTCTTCGTCATAGGCGGCTTCCGACGGCAGAATTCCGTTGGCCGCCCCGTTGGCCGGGTTGATCGTATTGAAACCGCCCGACCGGACTCCCTTGGCTGCTGATGCATAGAGAAAGAGATTTGGTGTGACCTGCCAATCGGCGGAAAAACGCGGCGTAAAGCTCTTGAACTTTCGGTCATAGACAGCACCGGCGACGGGAAAGGTGCCGGTGGCAGGAACCGTGGTGCCAACAATTTGCTGATTGACCCCCGGCGCGCTGGTCGGATTGGTCACGGAGAACACTTGCGCCCGCTTTTTGTCGATGTTGTAGCGTCCTTCCGCGCTGACGCGGAAATCGCCGAAGTCATAGCCAAGCGAGCCAAAGATCGACTTCGCCTTGGTGAAGGAGGCTGAATAGCTGCTCGACAACTGGCTGACAGCTGAATCAGCCACGAGGAACGGGTTGGCGGTGAATTCGTAGCTGCCAACACCAGTTGCGGCGGGTGGCACAACCAGCAACGGCACCGCCGCCAGCCGCTCGTTAGCGGCGAGTGCCGTGGAGGCGCTGACCCCGATGCCGCCCGACGCCAGTGGAACGCGCGAGTCGAAATAATTGCCGCCAATCAGCCAGCTGAATGCCGAACTGTCATCGGATTGCAGCCGCAATTCCTGACTGAAGGTGCGAACCCGCTCCCGACTGGTGCTGAGCGCGTTGACCTGAACCAGCCGCGTGTAGGGGGCGGTGAACGGCAAGCCGGTACCGCAGGTCGGACTTGCGACGTTGGCAAGGGTGCAAACACCCAGCGTGACGCCAGCAGCCGTCCCGTCATAGTCATTGTAGGTGCGGTTGGTTGCCCGCGTCAGGCCGGTTGAGCTGACCAGTGTCGCCGGTCCAAAATCCCAATTGAGATCGAGTGCCAGCTGCCGGGTCTTCGCGACCGTGTCAGGCGCGTTGGTGGTGATGCTGCTGTTGGTGCTGACGGGCAGGGTGCCACAGAATAATTGCGGTTTTGGTGCAGCAACGCTTCCACCCCCGGCTGCGGTCACATTGCCATTGCCGCAGTTGAAGGCCGCGAAGGGCAACAATGTCGTCGGGCTAAGTTCGGTCTTGGAATGGGTGACGATACCTGACAGCCGCGCCTTGAAATTCTCGGTCGGTTCAAATTCGAGTGAAGCATTGACCGCAAACTTCTCCGTGCCGCCGAGATTGTCCTTCGGGGCGGCAAGGTTTTTGCCGTAGCCGTCATAGGTCAGGTAACCGGCGGCAATGCGGGCCGACAGGGTTTCGGTCAGCGGGCCAGACACCGTCCCCTTGACGCGGTAATCCTCGTCCTCGCCAACGGTGGCGGTCAAGCTCCCTTCGAGTTCGTCCTTCGCTGTGCGGCGGGTGGCGACGCTCAGGGCACCGGCGAAGGTCGACCGCCCATAGAGCGCCGATTGCGGACCCTTGGCGATGTCGATCTGGCCAACATCGAGAACCGAGATGATGTCGAGCGTGTTGCGGCTGGTCTGGTAAATTCCGTCAATGAATATGCCGACATTGGCATCGACGTTCAGATCATTGGCGGTGTTGGCCGGGGCCAGACCGCGGATATAGATGCCGAGAACAGTGCCACCGGTGATCGAGGTGATCGAGACGCCTGGCGTCGAATTTCCGAGATCGGCGAGGTTGCTGATATTGCGTTCCGCCAGATCGGCGGCGGTATAGGCGGTGATCGCGATTGGCACCGTCTGGATATCTTCGGCGCGTTTGCGCGCCGTGACGATGATATCGTCCGCGCCGGCAGCTTCTGCCTCGGCGGCGGCGGCCGTGGTCTGTGCACCAGCGGAAACGCTGGTCATGGCGAGAACGCCCGCGAGGCAAAGTGCGGTGGTTTGGAGCAAGGTCTGGCGTTTCATCTGATAGTCCCCCTGAAAAGTTGATCCGTCTTTTCCGTGGAGCGGGCGGTATATTCCGGCTTTTGCCACACGACTTGTCCAGACAAACCACATATGGGCAATGCAGTGGTACTGTTTTGGAGAATGTCCACCAGTCGGGTAATCGAATTTTGCCTGTTCCCCAGCCGTAGAAAGCTAGACCGCCACCGTCCGGCAATCATAGTCGAACAGGCCAAGGCTTTCCTCGTCGCGCATTTTACCAAGGCCGAACAACTCGCTGTCCGCCCCCTGCATCCGGTCGGCATTGGCCGCCGACTCGGACTGAATGAAGGTGGCCCGGTCATGCCGCGCGGCCACGTAACGTCGCAGACCCTCTGCCATCGTCGCTGAATCCTTCAGCGCCCGTGACAGGACAATGGCATCCTCCACGGCACAGGCCGCCCCGTGTCCGAGGAAGGGCGTCATGGCATGGGCGGCATCCCCCAGCAGCGCGACGCGACCATCCTTGGTCCAATCCCGGATCGGACGACGGGCGTTGATCGCCCATTTGAACAACGGGCCGGTCGCCGCCGCCGCGATCATTGCCTGCACGCCGTCACACCAGCCGGTGTAGGTGGCAGCAAGATCCGCTGGGTTGGCGCGGATGGCCCAGCCGTCATCGGTCCAGCCGTCCTGCCGCGCGAAGAAGACCATGTTGAGCAAAGCGCCACCCCGGACCGGGTAGCGGGTGATCATCCGGCCCGGGCCGATGTGGATGCCCGGATAGTCCGCCAAATCGCGCAGGGGGCCTTCGACGGGTGCCAGCGCCCGCCAGGCGACATGGCCGGTGAAATGCGCCTGCACCGGTTCAAAGGCCTGACGCACGACTGACTTCAATCCGTCTGCCCCGATCAGCGCGTCGGCTTCGAACGTGCGGCCATCGTCGAGGATGGCTGTGCCGCCGTCGGTTCGCAAAACATTGGCACCGGTTATCAGGGCGACGCCCGCTGCCGTCGCCGCTGCCACCAGGATGGCATGAAGGTCGGCGCGGTGGATGGTGACATAGGGTGCGCCATATTTGACCCGCGCGCTCGCCCGTTCCATCGGGACCAGCGTCCGGCCATCCTGCCAATGCTGGATGCGCTGTCGGGTTGGCTCGACCCCGGCGGCGGCAATCGCCTCGCACACGCCGATATGGTCGAACCCGCGCATCGCATTGGGAGACAGGGTGACGCCCGCCCCGACTTCCCCAAAGGCCGGTGCCGCCTCCAGCAGGGTGACCGGAAACCCGGCCTGGGCCAGTGCGACGGCGGCGGTCATGCCGCCGATGCCGCCACCGACGATGGTAACCCGCTCCGACCTCATGCGCTTGCCCGCCCGGGGCCGAGGATCATGACCTTGCCGACATGAGCGCCCGACTTGAGCCAGGCATAGGCAGCCGGGGCGTCGTCAAAGGCGAAGGTGCGGCTGATCACCGGTTCCATGGCATTGGCCTCGACCGCCCGGACCAGCGACGCCAGCATCGCCCGCGAGCCTTCGGCGATCCCGCGCAGCGTCAGATTCTTGCCGATGATCGTCCCGAAATTGGGCAGGGTTTCCGTTGCCGCCCCGGCAAGGGCGCCGATGATGGCGATGCGGCCATTGGCTGCCGCTGCCGAAATGGACTGGCTGAGCGTTGCAAACCCGCCGGTTTCGACAATGATGTCAGCGCCCGCGCCGCCTGTTGCGGCCATGAGCTCTGCGGCCCAATCCGGGTGGGTCTGGTAGTTGATCAGAATGTCGGCCCCAAGCTCGCGCGCTTGCGCAAGTTTTGCATCGCTCGATGATGTGACGGCAACCCGCGCGCCGTGCATTTTCGCGATCTGCAGCGCGAAAATTGAGACGCCACCGGTACCGAGGACCAGGACCAGATCACCGGCCCGCACTTTGCCGACCTCGACAACGGCGTTCCAGGCGGTAACTCCTGCGGCGGGCAGGGGGGCAGCCTGCGCATCGCTGAGGCCATCAGGGATTTTCACAAGCGAAGCGGCTGGCAGCAAAATCTGCTCCGCCATCCAGCCGTCGCGGGTGATACCAAGGTCTGCGGCAAAGGCCGACATGGAAAATTCTCCGCCGAGCCAGGTGATGAAATGGGCGGTGGTGGCGCGGTCGCCGGGTTTGACGCTGGTCACGCCCTCTCCAACGGCGACAACCGTGCCAACGCCATCGGAGCCGGGGATCCGGTCATGGGGCCGCCGTGCGCCATAGCTGCCCGCTAGCACGTTCAGATCCCGGTGATTGAGGCAGATGGCATCGACGCTGAGCACGACCTCGCCCGGCCCGGGCTGCGGGCTTGGCCGTTCACTGGCGGTCAGGGAGCCGAGGCCGGTTTGGTCGCCGATTTCGTAAACGCGCATCCTGCTCTCCCGGAAATAAACTGCTGCTCTGCGCAGACACTTTAGGGGCATCATCCCGCGACCTCCATGCCGCACTTTATCCGCTGTGCGACCGCGCACCCCGATGCGCTGGAACCACCGTCGCCAACGCGCGCAGTCTCGGGACGACCAAGGGAGGGTGAGTATGTCCATCGAACGTCCGGCACTGTCGGCAGGTGTGTCCGCGTTTCTGGCGCGTCGCGGTCAGGGGGCGGGATTGCTGATCGATGGGCAGTGGGTCGCGGCAGCCCGGGGCGGCACGTTCGCCACGCTGGACCCAGCGACGGGATCGGAGACGGCGCGGATCGCCAGCGCCCTTGCACCCGATGTCGATGCGGCAGTCGGTGCGGCGCGGCAAGCTTTCGAGGGCTGGCGGACGACAACTCCGGTCAAGCGGGCCCGCATCCTGTGGGCCATCGCCGATCTGATCGAAGCCAATATCGATGAGCTATCCGAGATTGAAACGCTGGACCAGGGCAAGCCGCTGTTCGTCGGGCGCTGGGCGGAAATCCCGGGTGCGGTGAATCAGTTCCGCTTCTTTGCCGGACAGGCGATGGCCATTGAAGGCCAGACCATTGAAAGCTCGATCGACTATCAGCCAGCGGGCAAGAAGATGGCGACCTGGACGCTGCGCGAACCGGTCGGCGTGGTCGCCGCCATCGTGCCGTGGAACTCACCGCTGGTGCTGACCGCGATGAAGCTGGCACCGGCGCTGGCCGCCGGGTGCACGGTGGTGCTGAAGCCGGCGGAGGACACGTCGCTGTCGGCACTCCGCCTCGGCGAATTGATGCTGGAGGCCGGGTTGCCGGCCGGGGTGCTGAATATCGTCACCGGGCTTGGCAGCGAAACCGGGGCGGCGCTCGCTGCGCATCCCGGCGTCGACAAGATTGCCTTCACCGGGTCGACCGCGACCGGTCGCACGATACTGGATGCAGCCAAAACCAACTTCAAACGCGTCACGCTTGAACTGGGCGGCAAATCGCCTGCGGTTGTGCTGCCGGATGCCGATCTTGATCTGGCGATCCCGGGCGTCGCCAACGCGATTTTCTTTAACGCCGGGCAAGTCTGTGTCGCCGGGTCCCGCCTCTATGTCCACCGTTCCCGCCATGATCAGGTGGTGGAGGGGGTGGCAGCCTATGCCAAGGGTCTGGTTCAGGGTCATGGCCTCAACCCTGCAACACAGATGGGGCCATTGGTATCGGCCAGGCAGGCCGGAAAAGTCGCCGCCTATGTCGCGGCAGCAAAGTCGGCAGGTGCCACCGTGCTGACTGGCGGTGAGCGGCACGGCGCGGCGGAGACTTTTGTGTCACCGGCGGTCGTCGCGGGTGTGTCCGCCGACATGCCGATTGTCCGGGAGGAGGTGTTCGGCCCGGTGCTGGTGGTGCAACCCTATGATGAACTGGAAGAGGTGGTCGCCGCTGCCAACGATAGCGACTATGGCTTGGCCGCCAGCATCTGGACCCAGTCCCTGTCGGACGCCCACCGGCTGACCGGACAATTGCGGGCCGGGACCGTGTGGATCAATTGCCACCTGATGTTCGATGCCGCTTTGCCGATTGGCGGGATGAAACAGTCCGGATGGGGCCGCGACAGCGGGCGACTGGCGATGGACTCCTATCTGGAATGGAAGACTGTTTGCGCCGTGATCTGACTTGGGGGAGAGCCGCATGTTCTACGAGAGTTTCCATAACGGTCTGTCCCGGCGCGCAGCCCTTGGCAGCCTGTTCGGCGCGGCGGTACTGCCTGCCATCCCGGCGTTGGCGACACCGGCGTCCGGCATCCGCCCCCTCGACATCACCGACCCGCGCGAGAATCTGTACGGCTTTGCCAAAATGTGGGGCACCATTGCCCCGAAGGCGACGCTATCGGGCTATCAGGGCATCCAATATGCGATTGTCGGCGACAAGCGCGCCAAGCCGGTGTTCGGCTATTGCGGCTTCGGCAATATCCGCAACCAGATAATGGCCGATGGCAGTGTGAAGGTCACCGGCAAGGAGGCGGGCTATTTCACCGATCTCGCCACCGGCGAAATCATCGACCATTGGGACAATCCGTGGACCGGGGAGCGGGTTGAGGTGTTTCCGTTCCTCAACGACCGGTTTCGCGGCACGTTGGGGCTGGAGCGGAAGGTCTTCAAGATCGGCGACGGGGAGACGGTCAACAATGATATTGGCGCAAAACCCCGCAAGGGAGACCCGTTCCTGCTGCCCTGGCAGCGCGTTGGTGACCAGTATCTGCTCGGCTGGGACTATGCCCATGAATATACCAACCCGGTGACGCCGGAAGGCTGGCCGAAAGCTTCGACTGGCAAGCGGGTCAATCCATCCGAACATTTTACCCTGTTTACCCCCGCCGCAGAGATTGATGACCGGTCGGTCCTGTCAGCCCGCTATCATGCAGGGTTCATGCGACAGGCCCCGTGGTGGCCGTGGATGCGGATGGGGCAGAGCGGCGTGCCGGGTGTGCTGATGGGCCGGATGCACAGCTACAAGATCACCGGCGGCGAGGAGGATGTGCCGAAGGTGGTGCTGAAGCGCGTTATGCGGGATCGCCCGGATTTGTTCGAGGAACCAACCGATGGCCCGGACGAAGGCGTCGTTGGAACCCTCGAACGCTATGCCGAGGAAGTGCCACCCGAAACGCCGGGATATGTTCGCCGCGCCGTGAAAAAGTGACGCCCTAAACCCGGTCGAGGATTTCGTAGGCGGCGATTTCGCTGGTTTCCATGGCGGATTCCATGCCGGGTTCGAGTTTGCGTAGATGCTCACCCGCAAAATGCACCAAGCCGGCCGGTTTGCCCATATCGGCGGCGAAGCTGCGGATTTGACCCGCCCCGAAATAATGTTTGTTGCCGCCGACGAACGGGTTGCTGTTCCATGAATAGCCGAGCACAAATTCAAGCGCGCCAAGTGTTGACGGGCGCAGTTGGGCCAGCTCCGCCAACACATAGTCGCGCTGCGCTTCGAAGCCCATGCCATCGAGCCGGGTCGAGCCATCGCCGTTCATCCAGACGTTGAGCGACCCGTAGGGGCCGCCGCCGGTGGTGATGACAAACGCCCGTTCGAATTTCGCATCGGAGAACATTGACGGCGGCAAGCCGTCGACGTCCCAGAACGGTTTGTTGATCCGGAAATGGAATTGGGCGGTGCCGGAGTACAGGCTGCCCTGCACGGCATCCGCCTGTTTCGGCGGCAGGCCAGGATTGAAGACGATGTTGCGCACTGCACTGAACGGGGCCGCCATCACCATGAACCGGCTGCGGAGCCGTTCGCCGCTGGCCAGTCGCGTTTCGATTTCCTTACCGGTTTGCTCAACCGCCACGACGGGGGAGTTCAGCAGGACCGAGGCTTTGAGGCTGGCTGCCATCGCACGCGGCAGCTGATCGGAGCCGCCGACGATATAGGCCCGGTCGGTGGTGCCACCGGCGCCGTACTGCGGCCTGGTCGGGTCGCGGAACCCTTCCGCCTTGATCCGCACCAGGTCCCGGAAAATACTGAGCGCGGACACCTGTGCCAGGCTGGCGGCGTTGACATCGATGTCGGCCAGCCGGATCGCCGCCTCGGACACGCCCTGCCCGCGCAGATATTCAGCGGCGGACACGTCATAGGCGAGATTGGCGGGCGCCAGCCATTCACCCGGATCCTGGAACGGGATGCGGTCGAAGAACATCCGGTTGCCGATCAGATAGGGCAGGATCGCCCGTTCGGCACCCCGTGTTTTGTTAACTGGAGAGCTGGCCCAATCCTCCGGTCGGATCAACTGCCCGCCGATACTAAGGACAAAGGGTGCCGACTTCGGACCATTGGTGTGCAGCCCGACCTTGTAGCGCGCGCAGGCATCGCGGATGCGGCCATAGTTAGTGCCGACTTCGCTGCCGCCAAATTCCCCCTGATAATCGGACGTCCGACCGGTCCGGAGACGCCCGCCGACGCGGTCCGAGGCTTCAACGACCTGAACCTTCAGCCCCTGGGATTCGAGCAGATAGGCGGCGTTTAACCCGGCCAATCCGCCACCGACCACGACGACATCCCACAGCGTTGGCTGTCCCCCATGCGCCCTGGACGCCATCAGTGCGGTTGCCGCCATGGCCCCGGTGCCGCCGAGAAAGGTTCGCCGTGTCGCAGTGGGAGAGTTGATCATGGTCAATCCTTTGGTGCGCTGTTGTCCGTCCAGTTCTTCCAGTCACGGCTGACACGCTTTTCATCAATCAGGGTGCGCTGATGGCATTTGTCGCCCTTAAACCACTGCCAGACCCGGGCCCGGTCAATGCCGTTCGCCGCGTGCTGGATCATTTCATAGAGGTAGAGATCAGACTCGCCCTTGCGGGTCCAGTTCAGGCAGGTGGTGCGGTGGAAATCGTCGGGCTGCATCGGGGCGGCCCAGCCGGTGATCAGATCATTGTCCCACCAGATCCGGCCATTGTCATACCATGCCGGAAACTCGCGGATATCGGTCCGCCCGTCCGCCCAGAAATATTGGTTGGTCTGATAATAGGGGAATTCCGCATTCTCATCCATGATCCGGCAAATGAGCCGCGACCGGTGCTGATCGACCAATTGGCCGGTGTCGGCATCATAATAGCGATACCAGCCCTCCCACACACCTTCGCTGTCCATCAGCTGCGGCATGCGCTGCCGGAATTCCGTCCATTTCGCCTTGTCCATCACGCCCTCGATTACGCCCCGTTTGCCCGCGACAGGTTGACGACGACCTTGCCCATCGTCTGGCCCGACACCAGTCGTTCAACCGCACCATAGGCGCTTTCCAGCCCAACATTGTCCCCGGCATCAAATGTAACCGCGATGCGACCAGCGGCGTGCAGCGCGAACAGCCGGTCCCGCGCCGCTGGCCAGAGATGGGTGCTGCGGCCATTCTGAAAGGCCTGGATCGATGCGGCCTTGTAATAGAAGGACAGCGGCAGGCCGGGGCGTTGCCGGTGCTGTGGCTTGCCGTCCATGTCGCTTGCTGCACCGCTCACCACCAATCGCCCGTGCGGGGCGAGATTGTCGAGAAAGGCGTCGAACACCTGGCCTCCAACGGTATCAATCGCAATATTCAGTGCGTCGGGGAACTCGCGCGCCAGAACGTCGGCGACCGAGTCCGCCCGGTGGTCGATGACCCGGTCAGCCCCAAGGGAGCGGACAAACTCGGCTTTGCCGCCGCCGCAGACTGCAACGACGCGGCAACCACGGAGTTTGGCCAGTCGGACGATCAGATGACCCAAGCCCCCTGCCGCCGCCGATACCGCAACGGTGTCCCCGTCCTTCACCGCCCCGGCATGTTCCAGAGCGAGCAACGCCGCAACGCCGGTGGAGGCGAGACCAAGGCTGGTTGGGCTGGCGTCGGGCACGGGGACGAATTCGGCAGCAGGGGCGGTGTTCATCTCCCGGTAGCCGCCCCGGAAACGCAGATTGGCAGCGGCGTCCCCGATTGCAAATTGGTCGACACCCGGCCCCACCGCCTCCACGATGCCAACCGCCTCAACCCCGGTCAGGGTCGGCAGGGCGAAGCTGATATAGTCGACCGCGTTGCGGGCCATTTGCGTGTCGAAAATCCCGTTGACGCCGCACCAGTGGTTGCGGACCCGGATTTCGCCGGGGCCGGGTTCGATCACGGGTAGCTCGACAATCTCGGTGGCCTCGCGAAAGCTTCCGGCAAAGCGTTCAAGCCGGATGGCGCGGTAGGTTTCGGTCATGACGAAGCTCCGATGCGCGCGGCCGCCAGTCCGGCCACCCGCCCCAATGTAATGGCCGCACAAAGCCCCATGGCGGGCAGATACCCCCAATGCGCCGGCCCCGATACACCGCGCGCTGCGCCGCCACCCGCGAACAGGTTCGGCAGGGCTGTCCCATCCGCCCGCAGCACCCGCGCCTCCCCGTCAATCTGCAGTCCGCCCTGGGTGTGGTAGATCGCCCCCACGACCCGGAAGGCGCGCAGCGAGCCGGATGGCGGATTGTCTGTCCCCCACATGCGTCCGAACCTGTCAGGCCGACCCGCCAATTGCGCCGCCGTCGCTTCCGCCAATGCCGATTGCAGAGCTTCAGGATCGACGCCGATTGTAAAGGCAAGGTCTGCGGTTGTTTCAGCGCAGCGGGCCGCGCCAAGATCGCGCAGGGCCTGCGCCTCCGGGATATGGGCGCAGCGGGCTTCAATTCCAGCATCAAAAATCACCCAGGCGACGCCGTCAGCCTGGGCAAGGACCGGCAGAACCATCCCGGCGATATCCTCAACTTCATTAACGAACCGGTGCCCCTGCGAATTGATGATGATCCCGCCTTCGACCAGAAACCCCGGCGGCACGGTAATGCCCTGTGGGTCGGTGAGCATTGCATAGCCCTGATAGCTGCCCATGTCCGCGAGCGCGCCGCCGATACGCGCGCCCAACCACAGGCCGTCGCCGCGATTGCCCTCATGGCCGTGGTAGCGGGCGTTGGCTGCCTCTGGCATATGGGTGGCGACCGCCGCCCGGTTGGCCGCAAAGCCACCGCTGGCGAGGATCAGTGCGCCAGAGCCGATCCGGTCCTGCGAACCATCGGGGCGTTCACACAGAATGCCGGTCACCCGGCCACCAGCATCGGCGATGATGTCGATCAGCCTTGCCTGTAGCAGCACGTCGATGCCCGCTTCGGCCAGGCGCTGGTGGAGCAGCTGGACCATGTCCGTCCCGCCATGTCCCGGCCAGCCGTGCACCCGCATCACGCTGTTGCCATAGGCGGCGCGAAAGCCGGTATCGAGTTCCCACGGCAGGTTGTGTTCGGTGACCAACCAATCAAGGCACGGCCCGGACTGGGTCGCGATGGTTCGGGCAATGACCGGGTCGGTCAAGCCCCGGGTCTTGGCCATGATGTCGGCGAAAAACAGGTCACCGTTGTCGGTAACGCCGTGTGCCGCCTGCGACCGCGTTCCGGCGGCGCAAACCAGCCCTTGCGACATACCGGTGGACCCGGACGGCCGGTCATCCTGCTCGATCAGCAGCACCTTGGCCCCGGCCCCGTGCGCCGCAAGTGCTGCGACACACCCGCAGGCACCGCCCCCAATGACGATGACCGGGACGGTGACGTCAAACCCATCGTCGCCAGCTTGCCGCACCGTCACAGGTCGGATCGCCATTTCCGCTCGAATTCCCAAACCTCTTCAAACCCGATCATCTGGCAGAATGTATTGAAATCAAAAATGCCGTCCGGATTCCCCTCTCCGTGATCCCGCAACGCGATCAGCGCCTTCTCCATTGCCGAGGCTGCAACGAGGCTGGTGAGCGACGGGTAAATGGCAAAGGCATAGCCAATCTCCGCAAGCACGCTGGCATTGGGATTGGGGGTGAAGCCGCCATTCGACATGTTGATCATCACCGGGACGTCGAAGGCAGCGCAGGCGGTGCGCATCTCCTCCTCATTCTCCAGCGCTTCGGGGAATACCACATCGGCACCGGCCTTGGCATAGGCCTCCAGCCGACGAAGCGCACCGTCCAGCCCCTCGCTCTGACGGGCATCTGTGCGCGCGATGATCAACAGATTCTCATCGGTTCGCGCCGCGACGGCAACGCGGATTTTCTCCGCCATCTCCTCTTTGGGGATGACGCGGCGATACGGGGTGTGGCCGCATTTTTTGGGGAATTCCTGATCCTCGATCTGGACAGCCGTCACGCCCGCCGCCTCATACCCCCTGACCGTGTGGTGGACGTTGAGCAACCCGCCATAGCCGGTATCGGCATCGGCAATCAGCGCAGCCTTGCTGGTCCGGACCACCGTTGCCATCCGGTCCACCATCTGGGTGTAGCTGGCGATGCCGACATCCGGCAGGCCGTAGGCCGACGCGGTCAGCCAATAGCCGGTTCCGTAAACGATATCGAAGCCAACCCGGTCGACCATCAGGGCGGCGATCATGTCCTGGACCCCCGGGACCACGAAAAACTTGCCGCTGGCCAGTCGGGAACGCAAAATCGGGTCTGCCATGTCAGCTTCCTGCCGGGGAGATCAAACTGGAGGTAGCCGACTATGCCCCGCACTGGCTCGCAAAGTCGAATATGATCACGTTGCGGGCAGAACGCCTGCGCATGTGCTCCCCTCGTGCCGCATCCGTTGCTTCTCTATAGGGGATCCAGCAGGCGGTTTGAGGACGGTGCATGGGCGTTGAGCATATGTGGATGGTGCGCGCCGGTCGGGGCGGGCGGCTGTTCCCGGAGTTTGTCGAACGCAGTATCGTCGCGCTCGGCTGGGACCAGATTGGCGATCCGACCAGTTGCGCGACGCTGGCTGCCCTGATTGCCCGTTTCCGGTCAGGCTATCCGGACTGGAGCGAAACGCAGGTCGCGGTTGGGGCAGGGCAAATGTTCCGGTTCATCCACGAATTCCGCATCGGCGACGGCGTCATCACCTATGACAGCCAGCAACGGGTCTATCAGACCGGCACAATCGTCGGCCCGGCAAGATATGTGTCCGACGACGTTGAAGAGTTAAGCTGTATCCGGGCGGTAAAATGGGGCGCCGTCATCAGCCGGGATGCGCTCAGCCAGGAGAGCCGAAATACGCTGGGAGCGATCCAGACCCTGTTCCTGCTGCCTGATTACAGCTGCATCGAGATTGAAAGTCGCCTCGCCGGGGAAGCCCCGCCGTCAGTCTCGCCATCCTCGACCGAGGCCGACCCCTATGAAGCGATCCACGACCGGGCGCTTGAACGATTGAAAGACCGGATCGTACATATGGAATGGCACCAGTTGCAGGAGCTGGTGGCGGCGTTGCTGCGAGCACTTGGCTACCGGACCAAGGTCAGTCCTCAGGGGGCAGACCGGGGCAAGGACATCTTTGCCTCCCCCGATGGCTTTGGGTTTGAATTGCCGCGCATCGTCGTTGAGGTGAAACACCGGCGGGGTCAGACGATGGGAGCGCCGGAGGTGCGCAGTTTTCTCGGCGGACGGCACAAGGATGACCGGGGGCTGTATGTTTCCACCGGCGGCTTCACCCGGGAGGCTTATTATGAGGCGGAGCGCGCCTCCATCCCCGTGACGCTGATGACGCTCGATGATCTGGCGCGGGCGATCATGGACAATTACGAGGAATTTGACACACTGGGCCGGTCGCTGGTGCCGCTGACCCGGGTCTATTGGTTGATGTAGGGTGCGCGATGGACAAGCCGGTTGAACAACTGACCAGTCTGGAAGCCGATGCCGAACTGGCGCGGCTGGCGACCGAAATCGCGTCGCATGCGCTTGCCTACCATCAGGCCGACGCCCCGGTCATTTCCGACGCCGACTATGATGCCCTCGTCCGCCGCAATGCGGCCATCGAGGCGCGGTTTCCGCTGCTGAAGCGGGCGGATTCACCGTCGGATGCTGTCGGCGCGGCCCCGGCAGCGCATTTGGGCAAAGTCGCCCATGCCCGGCCAATGCTGAGTTTGGACAATGCCTTTGCCGATGCCGATGTGGCCGAGTTTGTCGGGCGGGTCCGCCGGTATCTCGCGCTCGACGATGTTGCGCCAATTGTTCTGACGGCGGAGGAAAAGATCGACGGCCTGTCCTGTTCGCTCCGCTATGAGAACGGCCGCCTGGTCCGGGCGCTGACCCGGGGGGATGGGACAACGGGGGAGGACGTGACCGCCAATGTCGCGACAATCGCAGACGTGGTGTCGAGCCTGCCACTCGGCGCACCGGACCTGTTCGAGGTTCGCGGCGAAATCTACATGGCCAAGGCCGATTTTGCCGACCTCAACCAGCGGCTAGGGGCGGAGGCCGCTGCCGTCGGCGCCATCGCCCGTCAGTTTGCCAATCCCCGTAATGCGGCGGCGGGGTCGCTGCGCCAGAAGGACCCTGCGGTGACCGCCAGCCGTCCGTTGCGATTTTTCGCACATGGCTGGGGTGAATGTTCGATCCTTCCGGGAGACACCCAGCAAGCGGTGATGGATGCCATCAGAGGCTGGGGCCTGCCGGTTCGTCCGATCCCGCGTTGCACCGATGTCGACGCCGCCTTGCAGGTCTACCGGGCCATTGAAAGCGCACGGGCGGACCTGCCCTTTGATATCGACGGGGTGGTTTACAAGGTTGATCGGCTCGACTGGCAAGCCCGGTTGGGACAAGTGGCGAAGGCGCCGCGCTGGGCCATTGCCCACAAATTTCCAGCCGAACGGGCCACGACGATCTTGAACGCGATTGACCCCCAGGTCGGTCGGACCGGGAAGATCACGCCGGTCGCCCGGCTGGCACCGGTCACGGTGGGCGGGGTGGTGGTCACCAACGCTACGCTCCACAATGCCGACGAGATTGACCGACTGGGCGTGCGGCCCGGTGACCGGGTGGTGGTGCAGCGGGCGGGCGATGTCATCCCCCAGATCGTTGAAAATCTGACCCGGGATACCGAACGCGAGGGCTGGCAGTTCTGGACCGCTTGCCCTGCCTGTGGTTCCGCGCTCGATCGGGAGGCGGGGGAGGTTGATTTCCGCTGTACCGGTGGCTTGATCTGTCCGGCGCAGCGGGTTGAACGGCTCAGGCATTTCGTGTCGCGGCAGGCGCTCGACATTGACGGGCTCGGCCTCCAACAGATCGAGGATTTTTTCAGCGAAGGGTTGGTCGCTGCCCCGGCAGATATTTTCAGGCTGACCGAGGACCAGCTGCGCGCCCGGAAGAAGGCTGGCCGGGTTTGGGCGGCCAACCTGGTGGCGGCCATCGATGCCCGGCGGACACCACCGCTCGATCGGTTCCTGTTTGCGCTTGGCATCCGGCATGTCGGCCAGGTGACCGCGAGGGACCTGGCGCGCCGCTACCAAAGTTGGGCAGGGTTCCGGGAGATGATTGACCGCGCCCTGTCGCTTCGCGCCGAACTTGCACCGGTCATCGGTGAAAATGCTGAAAAATTCGCAGCCCGCTGCAGCAAGGACCTGGCTGCGGTGATGGAAACAGCAGGGGTCGGCCCCGAAGTTGCCTTTGCAATCGTCGATTTTTTCGCCGAGCCGCACAATCAACAAGCCGTGGCCGACCTTCTCGAACAGGTAAAACCGGCCGACTTGATCCACGAAACCATGGCGTCAGAGGTCAGCGGCAAAACGCTGGTCTTTACCGGATCCCTCGAAACCGTCAGCCGCGACGAGGCGAAGGCGCAGGCTGAACGATTGGGGGCCAAGGTTGCCGGATCAGTGTCCGCCAAGACCGATCTGGTGATTGCGGGGCCAGGTGCGGGGTCAAAACTGACTAAGGCCGCCAGCCTCGGCGTGGCGGTGATCGATGAGGCTGCGTGGTTGGAGTTGGTCAAACGGGCCGGATAATCCGAGGCTTGATCATAGGCTATGCGTTCAGTGCATAGCTCCTACACGGCGGACGCCCATGCTAATGCTGCGATGCAGCAACTATATCCAGCTCACCGCAGCGGCGTTCGTTGCGGAGAGAAATGGAGAAGAGCAATGGCTCCCCCAATGTCAAACGTCGCTGTCAGCGACACCGTCCGCCCTGCAATTCAGACCGTGGCGCGCAATCTTCGTGCAAATGCCCGCGCGATTGCAGCCTTTCACCCGGTCCGTGCTGAAACACGTCTGTTTCATGCTTGGCGTCCGTAGGATTTCTTAAAGTCCTTCGACGTGTAGCATTTCAGATTACTACCTAGCGCGCGGTTGTAAGGCTGGCATCGGCCACCAGCGGCGATGATGTCGCCTGACACCGCGCCATGATCGTCGGATAGTCGAGGCTGCCAAACTGCCCGAGTTCGGTTTCGGCGGCCTTGTTGCAGGCAGCAACCGACGCATAGGTCGTCGGCAGCTGCTGGACCAACTGGCACTGCATGCCGTCATCGGCGCATCCAAGGATCGCCATCACAATCGCGACAGGTGGCATTTCGTGGCTCCGTTTCCGCTAGGCACATCGGTGCCAAGGCCACGAAGGTACGCACCAGCAGGCGGCGCGGTTGGAGCTGCGGCATCGCGCCGCTATGAAAGCCGGAATGAAACAATCCGCCGATTTCCGGACGCTGCGGCGCTTCCTGCCATTCCTGTGGCCTGCCGACAATATGATGCTGCGACTGCGGGTCGTCGCCTCCCTGCTGCTCCTGCTGGTCGCGATGGCGTTCACCCTGTCGATGAGCTGGCTATACAAGGCAGCAATCGACCGGATGGCCCCGGGGATGGCGCCGGAGGCGGCGCTGACCATCGCGCTGGTGGTTGCCTATGCCGGTGCCCGCTTTGCCGGTGTCCTGTTCAACAATCTGCGCAACACGATTTTTGAACGGGTCGGGCAGGATGCGACCCGGCATTTGGCGGAACATGTGTTTGCCCATTTGCACCGGCTGTCGCTGCGCTTCCATCTTGAACGGCGCACCGGGGCTGTCGCCAAGGTCATCGAACGCGGCACCAAGAGCATCGACGCGATGCTGTACTTCATGCTGTTCAACATCGCGCCGACGATCATTGAACTGCTGATTGTTTCCATCATTTTCTGGATGAAGTTCGGCCCCGGCCTCGTCGTGGCGACGCTGGCCATGGTGGTGATCTACATCGTCTTTACCCGGATGGTCACCGACTGGCGCGCCAAGCTCCGGGAGCAGATGAATGACATGGATACCGGCGCCGCTGCCAAGGCGGTCGATTCGCTGCTGAACTATGAAACCGTCAAATATTTCAACGCAGAAGCGCTTGAGACCGCTCGCTATGCCGGGGCAGCGCGGAGCTATGCCAACGCTGCCGTGCGGTCGGAAAATTCGCTGGCGTGGCTCAACATCGGCCAGTCGCTGATCACCAACGGCATGATGGCCGGGGCGATGGGCTATACTGTCTGGGGGTGGAGCGTCGGTAAATTCACGCCGGGCGATGTGGTGTTCGTCAACACGCTGCTGGCGCAGCTGTTCCGCCCGCTCGATATGCTCGGTATGGTCTACCGCATGATCCGGCAGGGTCTGCTCGACATGGGGGCGATGTTCGCACTGATCGACACTCCGGCGGAGATTGTCGATGTGCTGGATGCGCCGCCGCTGGAGGTTCGCGGGGGCGCGATCCGGTTCGAAGATGTGCGGTTCAGCTATGACCCGGAACGGGAAATACTGAGGGGATTGAGCTTTGAGGTGCCGCCGGGCGGCACGCTCGCCATCGTTGGGTCGTCGGGCGCCGGCAAATCGACCATCGCCCGGCTGCTGTTCCGATTCTATGACGTGACCGGTGGCCGGATTTTGATCGACGGGCAGGATATCGCGCAAATCACCCAGGCGTCTCTGCGCGCCGCCATCGGCATCGTCCCCCAGGACACCGTGCTGTTCAATGACAGTATCGGCTATAACATCGGCTACGGGCGCCACGGTGCAACCCAGGCCGACATCGAAGGGGCCGCCGCCGGGGCGGCAATCCATGATTTCATCGCTGGACTCCCGGATGGCTACGAAACGCAGGTTGGCGAACGCGGTCTTAAACTGTCCGGCGGGGAGAAGCAGCGGGTCGCCATCGCCCGGACCCTGCTGAAGAATCCGCCAATCCTGATCCTTGATGAAGCGACCTCCGCGCTCGACAGCCGCACCGAAGCCGAAATCCAGTCAACACTGCGCACCATCGCCGACCGCCGCACCACCCTCGTCATCGCCCACCGCCTGTCGACGATTACCGACGCGGACGAGATCGTGGTCATGGACGACGGCCGGATCATCGAACGCGGAACCCACAGCGGGTTGCTGGCCGCCGCCGGCCGCTACGCCGAAATGTGGGCGCTGCAACAGGCGGAGGAGGAGGAGGATGCGCAGGTCCCGGCGTAGATCAGACCGCTGCCAAAACCTCCCGGACGATCATGGTACCCAGCGCGACCCATGACAGGACGAAAATGCTGAACCGGACCATCACTTTGTTGACAGTCGCCTGCACCAGCGAATGGGCGATACGGAGGATGAGATAGGCCCAGGCGCATTGCACATGCAGGGCGTCGGCGTGACCGATCAGGACAACGTAGCCGACCATCGCATAGAACAGCGTCGGGGCTTCGAACAGGTGGTTGTAATTGTCGGCCACGCGGGCAACTTCGCTCGGCAATTTGTAGCTGCCCGGATGGGCGGCGTCCTGCGGTTGGATGCCGGCGCGCTGAAAGGCGGGGAGCCGGGTGGCGTACATCCACACGAACATCGCGAGGGTCAGGACCGCCATCCCGAGCACGGCGTGGAGCATCGATATGGCGTCGGCGGAAATTGGTGCTGCGATCATGGCCTGGTCCCCCTGAATATTGGCACCTGCGATGTTGACCGGTGCGGGGGGCGAGTGCAACCTGTCCAACATGCTGGCGATGCGACCCAATTGCGAATGCTGCGACCGGGATTTACCCGGCGATAGCCCGGACGCGCTGATCTGTTCGTTCGAATGTACCTTTTGCCGGGACTGTGCCGGTCACGTGCTGCACGGTATTTGCCCGAATTGTGGTGGTGACCTGGTCAGCAGGCCGACGCGGGTTGGGGACCGCCTGCTGCGTAACCCGGCCTCTGCCGAACGCGTTGTAAAACCCGAGGGGTGCCGTGCCTGAAATAGCTGCCGGCCGCGTCGTTACCCTGACAGGCAGCTGAGGGAGGATCCGTGCGCGAGAAGGAACTTCGGCTGGCGCTGGTCTGCTATGGTGGCGTCAGCCTTGCGATCTACATGCACGGCATCGCCAAGGAGATCTGGAAGCTGCTCCGGGCGTCGAAGGCTTTCCACGCCGGGACGCCATCGAGCGACGGGCTCAAGGGCAGCGAGTTGGTCTGGTACCAGTTGCTGCAGGACTTGTCGCCGCATGTCGCCCTTCGGGTCATGGTCGATATCATCGCCGGGGCATCGGCGGGGGGAATCAACGGCATCCAACTGGCGCACGCCATCTCCGGCGGGCACGACATGGAGCCGCTGCGCGACATGTGGCTCAATCACGCTGACGTTGAAATGCTGCTCGACGAACGCGCGGTGCGCGGATCGTTTATCACGCATTTGTTCGCCGGGCCGCTGGTGTGGTTTCTCAGCCGGCGCAAGGCCGATCCGGAGTTGATGGGCATCCGGGACCCGGCGGTGCGCGCCGAAGTGACCGGCAAACTGCGACGGTTCGTGCGCTCGAGATGGTTCGAGCCACCGTTTTCCGGCACCGGATTTACCCGGATATTGTTCCGGGCGTTGGGGTCGATGGAGACGGGAACCGGGACTGGCCCGCTACTGCCCCCTGACCAGCCACTCGACCTGTTCGTCACCGTCACCGATTTCCACGGTTATGCCGAAACGCTGCCGCTGCATTCACCGCCGCAGATTGTCGAAACCGAACACCGGTTGGTCATCGGGTTCCGCGATGATGGAGGGGACAGGCGCAATCTCGCCAGTGCCGCCGCCCTGACCTTTGCGGCACGGGCAACCGCGTCCTTTCCAGGGGCCTTTCCGCCGTTTCAGCCGATGGAATTGGATACAGTCTTGGCATCGGAAGGCAGTGACTGGCCGGGTCGCGACAGCTTTCTTGCCCGGATTTTTCCGCGCCGGATCGCGACCGGACTTGATCCCGCGACAGCCGTCCTCATCGACGGGTCGGTGCTCAACAACCGGCCATTTGGGCCAGCGATCGAAGCGCTGGGGCGGCGACCGGCCCACCGCGAAGTTGACCGGCGATTTGTTTATATTGACCCCAAACCCGGCGGACATCTGGTCGGGGTGCGGTCAGGACCCGGAACCGCACCACCGGGGTTTTTCCGCACCATCTTGCGGGCTCTGTCCGATATTCCCCGCGAACAACCGATCCGGGATTCGGTCGAGGCACTGAACGACCTGTCGGTTCGGGCGCGGCGGCTGGCGTATATCGTCGCGGCGATGCGTGGGTCGGTGGATGCCGCGATTGAGCGGGCGCTCGGGCGGACGCTGATCATGTTCAAGATCACGCCGGATCGGCTGACCGGGTGGCGCAACAAGGTTCACAATGCCGCTGTTGCCGAAGCCGGATTTGCCTATCCGGCCTATGCGCATCTGAAACTCAGTCAGGTGGTTGAAGCGGTGATCGCGCGGATTGGCGAGCCTGATGGATTTCGCCGCAGCCTCTGGCATTGGATCAAGGCGAACCGTGTCGATGCGGTCACCGAGAAGGGGGCAGCGACACCCTATGTCACGTTCCTGAAGCGCTTCGATCTCCAATACCGGATCCGGCGGCTGCGCTTCCTGATCCGCCGGACCAACGAGTTGATTCCGGACGCCGACGACGAAACGCGCGCCGCTTTGGAACGGGCCAAGACCGGGCTGTATGCGATGCTGTCTCCCTACTTGGAGCACCGGGCCGCCGATCTGCAGTTCGCGGTCGATCTGGATGTCGCGGTCGTGTTGGATCAGGTGGATGCCGGTCTGGGCCTGACGGCGCTGGATTCAGGAACTGACGCCGCGCTGGTCGCTTTGCTCAATGATGCGGGGTTGACCAAAGCGGTGCGCCGCGCGCTCGTTCTGGCCTATCTCGGCTTTCCCTTCTTCGACATTGCCACCCTGCCGTTGCTTCAAGGCGATGCCGCCGATGAGTTTGACGAGATCAAGGTCGATCGTATTTCGCCCGACGACGCCCCGTCGCTCGGGGTCGGAATGTTGAAGGGCATCAAGTTCAACGCGTTCGGCGGCTTCTTTTCCCGGGCCTGGCGGGAAAATGACTATCTGCTCGGGCGCTTGCACGCGGTTGAACGGCTGACCGATATCGTCATCAGCGCACTGCCCGCCAATTCTTCGCTCGCAGACGGCACCGCATCCCGGATCAAGCGCGCCGGGTTCAAGGCGGTGCTCGACGAGGAGCGACCGCATCTGACCCATATCCCGGAGTTGTTCGCCCTGCTGGAACGCCGGATTTCTGACTCGTAGAACGTCTTTCGATCAATCACGATGATCCGGATTGACCGGAAGACTCTCTAGACAAACGGACCTTGCGCGAGCCGTCTGACCGCGACCGGTGGCGCGCCTGCCATCGCGCGGAATTCCCGGGCCATATGTGGTTGGTCGGCATAGCCGCCGTCAACAGCCTGATCGGCAAGCCCAGTTGTCCCGGTTTGCAAACTGGCGAGCGCGGCCTGAAACCGCATCAGCCGGATGTAGCGCTGTGGCGGCAGGCCGACATGACGCGAAAACCAGCGTTGCAAACGACGGTGGGACATCCCAAGTCGCTCCGCCATGGTCCGGACATCGGACGAGGCGACGATGGCTCGTCCCATAGCCGCAACCGCGGGATCGGGCACAGCCTGCGCTACGGCGGCCAATGCTCCCTCCAACCCCGCCAACGATGACCAATCCGCTGTCTCCAGCGCGAGCCAGCGATTGAGCGAGGCCAGGGTGGGCACCAATCCAAACATCGGGGCTGCCCAGGGCCAAAGCCGGATTCCGGTAAACCGGGCGTCACCGCGCATCTCCAGCCGCGCCGGTTGGTCGATCAACCCGCCGAGGAAACAGTCCGGTTGTTCGCCATTCCACCGCGACCGTCCCCGACTGCGGAAGATAATCTCCAGGCAGCCATCCGGCGTTGCCGCCCGGGAAATCCAGTCCGTGTCCGATCCGGCAGCGTCGAGCGTCCAGACGGCCTTTACAAGACCGTCGTAACCAGGCGGTGGCGGCAGTTCCCGATAGTCCATCGCAACATTCATCGCCAACTGTCGCGTTCATTCAAGTCATTTGCGTCGCCACCGACTAGACTCGCCATAGTTTGAAGGAGAAACGATATGTGGTTTTCGGCAGCGATTGCGATGTTTGTCATGTCAGCAGCTCCGGCTGCGACAGCGCCGAATGACCTGTCATGGCTCAGCGGTGATTGGGTCGCGGCGACCGGGGAGCGCTGGACGGAGGAACATTGGAGCCAGCCGCGCGCCGGAGAAATGATGGGCTACAGCCGGTCTGGTCGCGGTGGCACGGCGCGGGATTTTGAGTTTCTGCGCATTGCTGCCGATGCCGACGGGACGCTGGCCTATTTCGCACAACCGCAGGGCCGTGCCCCAACCCGGTTCAAACTGACATCATCCAGCGCAACCGAAGCCATCTTCGAGAACCCAACCCACGACTACCCAACCCGGATCGTCTACCGCCGCAACGGCACCACCCTCACCGCCACAATTTCAGGGCCAGAGGGCAGCAAAAGCCACAGCTGGACCTACCAGCGGCGCTAGGTTCAGTTGGTCGCTGCGGCCTGCATGGCTTCGAGTTTGGTCACGCGCTTTGCAGCCATGTCCCGGTCGGCGTCGGAATTGGCGCTGCGCAGCGCCTCCCGGGCGGTGCCGAGGTCCTTTGCAACGGCTTCCGGATCGATGTTGGCAACCGGGATGGCGCTTTCCGCCAATATGGTCAGGCCCGCCTCATTGACCTCGGCAAAGCCGCCATCGACGAAAATCCGTTCGACGCCGCCGGTCATGCCGTCGGCATGAACCAGCAGTGCGCCGGGGCGGATTGTCGACATGAACGGCGCGTGTCCGGCGAGCACGCCGAAGTCGCCTTCGGAGCCTGGAACGACGACCATGGTGACCGGCCCCGACCGCAGCGAGCGCTCGGGGGAGACGAGGTCAAAGTGCAGCTTGTCGGCCATTACGCCGCTTCCGCCGCCATGCGCTGCGCCTTCTCAACCGCCTGCTCCATGGTGCCGACCATGTAGAAGGCGGCTTCGGGCAGATGGTCATATTCACCGGCAACGAGGGCCTTGAAGCCCTTCACCGTGTCTTCGACCTGCACAAACACGCCCGGTGACCCGGTGAAGATTTCGGCGACGTGGAACGGCTGGCTGAGGAAGCGCTGGATTTTGCGGGCGCGGCTGACGGTCAGCTTATCCTCTTCCGACAGTTCGTCCATGCCGAGAATGGCGATGATATCCTGCAGCGACTTGTAGCGCTGGAGCACTTCCTGCACCGAACGGGCAACTGCATAATGTTCCTCACCGACGATGGCGGCGCTGAGCATCCGGCTGGTCGAATCGAGCGGATCGACGGCGGGGTAGATGCCAAGCTCGGCGATCTGGCGGCTTAGGTTGGTGGTCGCGTCCAGATGGGCGAAGGACGTGGCCGGGGCCGGATCGGTCAAATCGTCGGCAGGCACGTAAATCGCCTGAACCGAGGTGATCGACCCCTTGTTGGTCGAGGTAATCCGCTCCTGCAGCGCGCCCATGTCGGTGGCGAGTGTCGGCTGATAGCCGACGGCCGACGGGATGCGGCCGAGCAGAGCCGACACTTCCGAACCGGCCTGGGTGAAGCGGAAGATATTGTCGATGAAGAACAGCACGTCCTGTCCTTCGACGTCGCGGAAATATTCGGCATTGGCGAGGCCGGACAGCGCGACGCGGGCGCGGGCACCCGGCGGCTCGTTCATCTGGCCGAATACCAGCGCAACCTTGGAACCTTCCGAGATGGCATTGCCATCGGCATCCTTGGCGATAACCCCGGCTTCGAGGAACTCGTGATACAGGTCGTTGCCCTCACGCGTCCGCTCCCCGACGCCTGCGAACACCGAGGTGCCGCCATGGCCCTTGGCAATGTTGTTGATCAGCTCCTGAATGAGCACGGTCTTGCCGACACCAGCACCGCCAAACAGGCCGATCTTGCCGCCCTTGGCATAGGGCGCGAGCAGGTCGATGACCTTGATGCCGGTGACGAGAATGGAGGCTTCGGTCGACTGGTCAACGAACAGCGGTGCCTCGGCATGGATCGGGGCGGTGAGGTCGGAGCCAACGGGTCCGCGCTCGTCAATCGGCTCCCCGATCACGTTCAGAATGCGGCCAAGCGTTGCCGGGCCGACGGGAACCCGGATCTGCGCGCCGGTGTCGGTCACGGCCTGACCACGCACCAGACCATCGGTCGAGTCCATCGCAATCGTCCGGACGGTCGACTCGCCGAGATGCTGGGCGACTTCGAGAACCAGGCGTCGATCCTCGACGTTGGTTTCCAGCGCCGACAAAATTGCCGGCAACACGCCGTCGAACGACACGTCAACGACGGCACCGATCACCTGCGTGACGCGTCCGGCGCTCTTCGGGGTGCCGCTGGCGGCTGTGGGCTTCTTGGCCATTCTAAACAGTCCTCTTGCGTTCAATCGTGATCAGCGCGGTTGCGCTATTGAAGAATCCACTCACCATCGCGTTGAAGATGAATGTGCATATTGTCGGGCGCGAGATCGACGGCCTCGTTGGGCCAGCTAACGGTACCATTCGAAATCGCGACCGACTCGAAAAAGTCGGGGTCGCGCAATTTGGTGAACACGCCATGTAGATGAGACTCTTCAAAGCGCACTTCGCCTTTGACGCCGTCTTCGAATTCGACAAACAGCGTAAGCGGCCCGACGGGTTTTACCGAAATGACATCAACGAGATGGTTCATAATCATTCCCACGGCGCAACTGGATTGGGTGCCAGATTCTGACGACACAATTCCCAGTTCGCCATCAATTCTTCGCGGTGCAGTTCGGCCCAATCCTGCACGACCCTGAGGGTCTTCCGCTTCAGTTCGCCCTCTACAATATCCTGCGTCAGGATGTTGATCGAAGCCTTCATACCATCTTTGGTCCGGACATGAAAATGCGGCGGCGCATGCTCGTCCCAGAACATCATGATGGTAATATGCCAGAAGAGGGAGATCGTCGGCACGTGCTACAACGCCTCCGCGCCCGAGATGATTTCGATGAGTTCCTTGGTGATCGCCGCCTGACGGGTGCGGTTGTAGGTGATGGTCAAGCGGTTGATCATGTCCCCGGCGTTGCGGGTCGCATTGTCCATCGCGGTCATGCGCGATCCCTGCTCCGACGCGGCATTTTCCAGCAGGGCACGGAAAATCTGCACGGCGACATTGCGGGGCAGCAACTCAGCGAGAATGGCTTCCTCGTCGGGTTCATATTCGACCGCCGCGCTGACACCGGTCGCCGCCGTGGGCGCGTCAGGGAGTTTCACCGGGATGATCTGCATCTCGGTTGGTTCCTGCACCAATGCCGACTGGAACCGGGCAAAAAACAGATGCGCCACATCAAATTCACCGGCGGCATAGCGGCGCACCAGATCCTCGGCAATCGGCCCCGCATCCGGGAAGGCCAGCCGCTTGACGTGGCTGAGATCGACATATTCGACAAACTGGTCACGATAGGTGCGCGCCAGCTGGGCCCGGCCCTTTTTGCCGATCAGGTAGAATTTGACAGTCTTGCCCTCGGCGATCAGCCGTTCGGCGGCCTTCCGCGCGGCGCGAACGATATTGGTATTGAACGCCCCCGCCAGACCGCGCTCCGACGTCGCGACGACGAGCAGATGCACCTGGTCACTGCCGGTTCCAGCCAGCAGCTTCGGAGACTGCGGCCCAACGACGACGCGGCTGCCAAGATTGCCGAGCACTGCCGCCATCCGGGTGGCATAGGGACGCGCCGCTTCGGCGGCTTCCTGCGCACGGCGCAGTTTCGCCGCGGCGACCATCTTCATCGCCTTGGTGATTTTCTGGGTCGACTTCACCGAGGTGATGCGGACCTTCAGGGCTTTGAGGCTGGCCATCTGCCCTGTCGCTTACGCGAACGACTTTGCGAACGCGCCGAGGGCGGCGTTGAGCTTGCCCTTGGTGTCGTCCGAAATGTCCTTGCTGTCGCGGATCGCGGTCAGCACATCGGCATGGCTTGCCTTCATGTGACTGAGCAGCGCCGCCTCGAAGCGGGTGACATCCTTGACCGGCACCCCGTCGAGGAACCCGTTCACACCGGCAAAGATTGACACCACCTGATCCTCGAACGGCATCGGCGCATATTGTGCCTGCTTCAGCAATTCAGTCAGGCGGGCACCCCGGTTGAGCAAGCGCTGGGTCGAAGCATCAAGGTCGGAGCCGAACTGCGCGAAAGCCGCCATTTCGCGGTACTGCGCCAGCTCCAGCTTGATGGAGCCTGCAACCTTCTTCATCGCCTTGGTCTGCGCGGCGGAGCCGACGCGGCTGACCGACAGACCAACGTTGATGGCCGGGCGGATGCCCTGATAGAAAAGTTCGGTCTCAAGGAAAATCTGGCCGTCGGTGATCGAGATCACGTTGGTCGGAATATAGGCCGACACGTCACCCGCTTGCGTCTCGATGATCGGCAGCGCGGTCAGCGACCCGGCGCCATTGTCCTCGTTCATCTTCGCTGCACGCTCCAGCAGGCGTGAGTGGAGATAGAAAACATCGCCCGGATAGGCTTCGCGGCCCGGCGGGCGGCGCAGCAGCAGCGACATCTGCCGGTAGGCCACCGCCTGCTTCGACAGATCGTCATAAACGATGACGGCGTGCATGCCATTGTCGCGGAAAAATTCACCCATCGTCACGCCAGTATAAGGCGCGAGGAACTGCAGCGGTGCTGGCTCCGATGCGGTCGCGGCAACGACGATCGAATATTCCATCGCGCCATTTTCTTCGAGCGCGCGGACGATCTGCGCCACGGTCGAGCGCTTCTGGCCGACGGCGACGTAGATGCAATACAGCTTCTTCGATTCGTCATCCCCGGCGTTTGCGGCCTTCTGGTTGATGAAGGTATCGATGGCGACGGCGGTCTTGCCGGTCTGACGGTCGCCGATGATCAGCTCGCGCTGACCACGACCAACCGGCACCAGCGCGTCGAGCGCCTTCAGGCCGGTCTGCATCGGCTCATGCACCGACTTGCGCGGGATGATGCCCGGCGCCTTTGATTCAACGCGGCGGCGCTCGCTGGAGACAATCGGACCCTTGCCATCAATCGGGTTGCCGAGTGCATCGACGACGCGACCGAGCAGGCCCTTGCCGACCGGAACGTCGACGATGGTGCCGGTGCGCTTGACGGTGTCGCCTTCCTTGATGGCGGCGTCCGACCCGAAGATCACGATCCCGACATTGTCGGCTTCCAGGTTCAGGGCCATGCCCTTGATGCCACCCGGGAATTCGACCATTTCACCGGCCTGGACATTGTCGAGACCGTAGACACGGGCGATACCGTCGCCGACCGACAGCACCTGACCGACTTCCGAGACCTGGGCCTCGGTGCCGAAGTTGGCGATCTGGTCCTTGATGACCTGCGAGATTTCAGCAGCGCGGATGTCCATTTTTTAGCCTTTCATCGCCATTGCGAGCGAATCGATTTTCGTTTTGAGACTGCCGTCGACCATGCGCGACCCGATGCGCACGACGAGGCCGCCGAGAATGGCGGGGTCAACCCTCAGATCAACCGCAACATCACTGCCGAGCTGGGTCTTGAGAGTGGATTTCAGATTGGCCACCTGTTCATCCGACAGTGGATGTGCCGAGGTGACGTCGGCGCTCATCTCGCCCCGGTGATCGGCTGCGAGCTTGTTGAAATCACGGATGACAGTGCCGAGCGCCCCGAGTCGGCGATTGCTGGCCAGAACGCCCAGAAACTTCGTCGTTATGGCATCGAGCTTCATCGCCGCCGCGGTGGCGAGAATCGCCCGACCGGCGGCTTCGCGTCCAACCAGCGGGCTGGTGGTCAGCGCCGAAAAATCGGCATTGCTGTCCAGTGCCGCGCGCAGGGCCGCAAGACTCGCCCCGACGGCATTTATGCTGTTTGCATCGCGCGCCAGCTCGAACAATGCGGTCGCATAGCGGCCACCAAGTCCGGTCACGATGCCGCCTGTATTATTCAAGGACGCGCCCAATCAAATCAGGTTCGGAAAATCGCCCGGAATCGGCACGCGAAACGGCCTACCCCACGGGCGAGCGGCCCCTAACATGGGGGTTCAAATGTTGCAAGGCAGCATGAATGGCGAGACGTATTACTGAGAGCTGGCGCGGCGCGGTCCCTTGCCGACGGCATCGCATGGGTGCGCGCGCGTGGCTGCGACAGCCCGGTCCCATTCAGCTTGTTGTGGCGCACAGATGCGAGCTGTCTCTGCCCGAGACTTTTTCAAATTAATATAATTTTGCCCCTCGCAGCGCTCATATGCAACTCTCTTGATACCCGATGCACCCATGAGACGGCGATAATCATTCATGTCGGCATCCCCGCTACAGACACTACCCCCCGACGGCCCGCTGTTGGACACCGGCGAGGACTGGCGGTTGCTGCGCACCGGTGTCGAGCCCGTCGCAAAGCCACTCTCGGCGTTCGCGTAGGTTTGCGGTGAGCCATTGATGCCCGCGTTAGACGAAGAGGACGGCGTGGTCTGTGTCGCCGTGGCTGCCCTCGATTGAGCTGATTGCGCCTGCGTCTGCTGCTGGGCAATCGCCCGCTGTCGCGCCTCGGCCACGCGCTGCTGAGCCTCGGCCTGGCGGCGCTGGATTTCGGCGGCAGTTATGGCCTGCGCATTGCGGGTCTGGGCCGCGCGCTGTTCCGCCGCAGCAGCATTGGCCTGCGCGATGCGGGCATTCTCGGCTTGCCTCGCGGCGGCGCGTGCGTCAGCAGCGCGTTGCTGGGCCGCGTTGATCTCGTTGACCCGGTCCCAGCCCTGCTGGTTCTCGACCGCCGCCGCCCGGAATTTGCCGCTCAGGTCGTTCATCACATCCATGATCGGGTTGCCCTGCGGCGCACCGTCGTCGTCATCATAGGCGGCGCGCCGGGCGGCACGCTGCGCCTCGTCGGCAGCATATTGCGCGGCCTGCTGCGCCTCGCGCGCCTGCGACTCGGCTTGCTGGAGCAGTCGCTGCTCCTCCGCCTGCTGGGCCGCCAGTGCGTCGGCCTCGCGCTTGGCCGCCCGCGCGGCGATCTTGGCCTCCTGTCGGGCTAGGTGTATCTCGTCAGTGCGTGCGCCGTTAACGTAGAAACAGGGCTCCTCGACCTTCTCGGCGGGGACATAGCAGGTGCCCGGGCCATCGGGGACAAGCCCCAGAAACTCGCCCTTGAAGCCGCCCCCCCGGCCATCGATCTGCGCCTTGCCGACTGGACCCAGCACTGGATCGGTCACGAACCCATCGGCAAATATGCGGCGGACCAGATTGCCCTTCGCATCCTCGGTGATCCACGCGAACCGGAATCCAACGCCGTCGAATCGCTCCAAGATGCGCTCTTGCGAGTTTCGGGAGAAGGAAACCGTGCCGGCGGTTGTCGGCTCACCGTTGGCACCAACGCGTCCCTCCGGCTGGCAGGCCGGCCAAAAGGTCGTGAAGTCGGGTGGCAGGAACGTCGGCTTCAGGCAGCCCTCGCGTTGCGGTCCGCCCTTGAACAGGGCTTCGCCGATCGGTGCTATGAGGGTCCGGATCACTTTACCGTCGCGGAAGCCGTGATTTATCCAGTAATCTCCGGCCGCGAGACCGAGTTCGGCGTCCGGTTCCTTGAGATTTTCTTCGACCCGCCCCGAGAGATAGGTAACGCCGGTCGGGCTTTTGTCTTGGACTTGCAAGATGCGTCCGCTCAATCTGTCGCCATTGGGCTTGCGAAGTATGACGAGTTCTCCAAGGTCCGGTAGCCAATCCTTAAAGGACGAAACCAGTTTGGTGCCGTCGGGCGAAGTGCGCGTGAGTATCTCGCCAGGCTTTGGCTGGCCATTCACGAAATCGCCGGTGAACGTCGTTCCGTCGACGAGATTGAAACTTCCCGTCCCGTTCCCCTGCCCATCAAGCCCCACGAAAAAATTTCTGGGGTCAGTGACATCGAAAATCACCAATGGCTCCAGATGAGGATAGACCTCGTCCGGTGTGGCGTTCGACCCGAAAGAATTCAGCAGGACACAATTGGTGCAGATCGGCGGGTCCCCGGCCTGGCGCGCTCGCGCCCGCGAAATTGACGTCGAGACCTTGCCGTCGAGTGGCGTCATGACCCCCAATCCTCGGGGCATCGGCAGCACAAATTTGCCCTGCTGCTGGGGTCGAACCAGGGTGACGACGTCCATGACCTCGCCCGTCCAGACCTTTCCGTCGCTCCACGTCAGTGTGCCAACACCTTGCGGTACACAGTTGACCGCTTCACCCATGTAGCTTGTGATGCCAGTCCAGCTACCCGGCTCCCATCGAATGCCCATAACGTGCTTCTGTAGCGGGCACCCCTTCGGCTGACGCTTGACCTTATTGTCGGCGCGCACTTCCATTTGCGGATAGCTGTCGGGCAGGACCGCCGTCATCTGCAGGGCCGCCGCCCGAAGCTGGAACGCGCGCTGCCCGTCGGGCGGAAGCCGAGCGGGGTCGATCTCGGTGATCCCTGGCCGGGGTGGCGCGGTCGCGGATACGGGCGCGGTCGTGCCCGTTGCAGCCGCAGCCGCCGCCAGCGCCGCCCGTTTCGCAGCCTGCTCTGCGATACCGATCTGCGCCTGCCCGGCGCAGCTCAAAAAACCTGCGACAATCGCCACCACTATCCGCACAGCCACCCCCAGCAACGAAAAATCCTGAACATCCTAGCACCGCAATCCCGCCCGTCCACCGACCACACCCGCTGATGTGGCCGGTGCCCCAAGGTCTTACCGCCCGCCCTTCACCACCGTGCCGCCTTTCATCACGAAACTGACGTTTTTCAACACGGCCACATCACTCAGCGGATCGCCCGACACCGCGATCAGGTCGGCATATTTGCCCGCCTCAAGGCTGCCTATATCCTTGCTCATGCCGAGCAGGTCGGCGGCATTCTTCGTTGCTGCGACAAGCGCGCTCACCGGGGTCATGCCATGTTTGATCATCGACTCGAACTCCTCGGCATTCTTGCCGTGTTTGGAGACCCCGGCGTCGGTTCCGAAGGCGATCTTGACCCCTGCCGGAAAGGTCTTCCGAAGTGACTGGCCGGTGATGCCGATTCGCCATTGGATCTGCGCCAGCACCTTGGGCTCATAATGGTTGGGATTGGCCGCCAGCCGCTCGATATAGCCGTTCACCGTCGACAGCGTCGGAACATAATAGGCGCCACTTTTCTTGAACAGCCGGATGGTCTCGTCATCCATCTCGGTGCCGTGCTCGATCGAGTCCGCCCCGGCGGCGAGCGCGGCATTGACCCCCGAAACGCCATGCGCATGGACCGCAACCTTGCGGCCATAAAGGTGCGCGGTGTCGATCAGCGCGGCGATCTCGTCGTCGAACGCCATCTTGGCGCGGCCGGTGCCCGAATTGACACCGCCGGTGGTGGCGATCTTGATGACGTCGGCCTGACGGCGGATCTGGACACGGACCGCGTGGCGGCAGCTTTCAACCCCGTCGCAGACATTGTCGTCGGAAACGGCCTGCGCCAAATCCTCATTGAGGCCGGAGCGCGCGTCCATGTGCCCGGCGGTCGTGGAGATCGAGCGCCCGGCGTCGACGATACGCGGCCCCAATTGGGTGCCGCGCTGCACCGCATCGCGCAGCCCCAGCGTCGCGCCGTCGCCATCGCCAAGGTTCCGGACAGTGGTGAAGCCCGCCATCAGCGTCTTGCGACCGTTGGCAGCGGCGCGGAACGCATTGTCAGCCGGGGAGCTGCGTACGCCTTCGACGAGCGCCGCCTCGCCGCCGGTGTCGCTTTCCAGGTGGACATGGCTGTCAATCAGCCCCGGCAGCACTGTCCGGTCTTTAAGGTCGATCAGGAGGGCCCCCGGCGGCGGCGCGACAAAACCGTTCGACACGCTCTCAATCCGGTCGCCACGAATGATGACCGTCGCCTCCCGCCGCACCGGCTCGCCCGGCCGGTCGATCAGCACCCCGGCATGGATGACCACCACAGGGGCGGACTGCGCCGACACCTGACCAGCGGCCAACACTCCGATGGCCGCGACCGAACGTAGGAACAAACCAGACATTGTGACCCCCATGATAGACTGGGGACCATAAGCGATGCAGGCCGGTCTGACGTCAAGCCTGCGCCAAGAGGTATCGGATTAACTATGCTGTCTCCGGAATTCCCACTGTCCCCGGAACTCGCCATGAACTCGCCCCGAACTCATTGAAACTGCCGCTGCTATTGCACCCACGTAGTCAGAGGCACTCGGAATGAAGGGAATATTCGACGCGCGTTGGAATGTGCGACTGCGATACCGAGCGCCGTCGGCAAAAACGAATCCATCTGACAGTCAGCCCAAAGCTTAGGTAGCCTAGCAAGATCCGGCGAAGCGTCTGTCAGAGCTTCTAAAATAGCTTCCTCAGTCCAAGTGCGCTTGCGTACAAACGTTTCGATCGGTCCTTCGGCGCTCTCCAATCCCATGATCCGCAGTTTTGCGACGATTTTCTCAAGATTTGGCAGTGAGAATCGCCGCTGGGTCGTCACATTCTGCATCGGCCGACTACGAAAGGACGAGCCCATGTCGAGCGGCCCGCCAGCGGATAAAAAGCTTTTTGGTGGCTGTGACAACAGAGGCTCAATTTGGCTGAATTCTATGGACGGGCACTCTGCTTCAAACTCGCGTTCTGTAAATGGCTCACAGAACGCACATTCGTAAAACGCCTTGAATACAGATATGAATGAAGAATGTTGAAATGGAATCGAGCTAAGGCAGCCATAGGCAAATAAATATCCCGTTTATCCCCTTGACCCACCCTCGGAGTTCTGCCATTAAGATGGCATGACAAAGAAAAGCCCATCCGCCAGCCCCGAGTTTAGCGTCCGCGAGTTCTTTGCGCGCTTCCCCGACGAGCAGGCTTGCCTAGATCACATCATGTCGGTTCGCTTCGGCGGCACCACGATGGACTGCCCGTCGTGCGGCACCGTTGGCGTCACGTTCCACAAGCTGCGCGAGCGCCGCGTGTATGCCTGCCCCGAGTGCCGTTTCCAGATCGCGCCGACTGCCAACACCATCCTGCACGACACGCGGACGCCGCTCGTTTCGTGGTTTTACGCCATGTATCTGTTCTGCACGACGCGCCACGGCGTTTCGGGCAAGGAACTCCAGCGCCAGCTTGGGGTCACCTACAAGTGCGCTTATCGCATCGGGCAGCAAATCCGCGACCTGACTGCCAAGGCGCAATCGTTTGACGCCCTGCTTGCCGGTCACGTCGAACTTGACGAGGCCTATGTTGGCGGTCGCCGTAGTGGCGGCAAGCGTGGCCGTGGCGCGCCGGGCAAGACTATCGTCATGGGGCTGGCATCGCGTGACGGGGCCATGAAGGCAGTTGTCATCCCCGACGTGAAAAAGGACACGCTGCGCGCCGTCGTTCTCGACAACGTGGAGCCGGGTTCGGTTGTCTCGACCGACGAACTCTACAGCTACAACTTACTCACCGGCGACGGGTTCACACACGGGGCAGTGAAGCACGGCGCGAAGGAATACGCGCACTACGACTACCGGACTGGCGAGACGTTCCATGTCAACACCGTGGAGGGCTTCTGGCGGCTGTTTAAGGCGTCTATCCGGTCAACTCACGTCCAGATCAGCGGCAAGCATATGCAGCGCTATCTGTCGGAATTCACTTTCCGCGCGTCGAACCGGCAGCGTGTGAACGGGATGTTTGACCTTCTGGTAGGGGCGCTTTGATCATCACTCCTAAGAGCGCATCGAAAGCACCAGCGGGGGCCGGGCCAATTCCGTCTGTTTCCGCTTGCGTGACGAAATCGTCTAGGCGTCCAGACTGCAATGCGTCTGACAAGGTTAGGCGATGCATTGCACACCTCCCATCAAAGGCGGCAACCCATCCGGATGCCTTCGGACAAGGCGCGACGAGTTTTTTTGAACATTCGGCGTGTCTTTAGCCGTCTCATACCATTTCCGCGCCGCCTCAATCATGGTCGCAATGAAGAACGAGGTGTCAAGACCCACAGTCCGTCCATAGGTCACGCCATTTATTGAGTTGTCCGTCATTTCGATGTTTTTGACGGGGCTGTTCACCATAAAAAAAGCGCGCTCGAATTTGCGGTCTTTGTTTCCCATGACGCCGCTATGAACGACGCCGCAGCGGAGGCTAAAGCAGTCTTCGGCGGTCAAAAACTGCAAATGATCAGCCACGTTGTCGTTGTACCATTTAATGTAGCGAGACGTGACGCCGCTCTTTTCTTTGGCCTCGCTGGGCAGCGCCAAGCTAGCGCAGACGTCCGGCAAAGCTAACGCGAGCATGATTGCCGCATATGGGAATCCCGCATCCAGCGCGCCTTGGATTTCGTCAAATATCTCTTCCATCGGAAGAGGCTATCAGAGCCGAAACCGGTCGTCCACCGTGCCAGCCCTAGGCCACGTGGACAAAGGGTATCCACAGTTTGATTGAGGCGAGAGCGACGAAGCCGAGGTAGGATTCTTTGGTTTTGTCGTAGCGTGTGGCGACCCTTCGCCAGTTTTTGAGTTTGCTGAACAGGCGTTCGACCAGGTTGCGCCAAC
>CALRKY020000023.1:0-47144 GCA_943368345.1 Synechococcus sp. UW140
AAAACCCTGCTCCGCAAAGCCAACGAGAGAACCGTCGAAGCAACTTGGAAACGCATCGACTCCCTGCTCGACGCTTTCCCGCCCCGTGAATGCGCCAACTACCTCAGAAACTACAGGATATGCGTCAATATAGGTGGATCAGACTCTAATTGCTTGACGATTACATTTGTAGTCCTATGTTGATTACCTGCGTAGTCGGAGTCGGTGATGGTTGAGCGGATTGGCGAGGCGGAGTTAGCGGTGATGGAGGTCCTTTGGGCCGAGTCGCCGCTGACGGCGATGGAGGTTGCGGAGCGGCTGGGGGCCCGTGACTGGAGCGATCGGACCATCAAGACCATGCTCGGGCGGCTGCTTGGCAAAGGCGTGCTGGCACATATCGAGGATGGCCGCCGCTATCTGTACCGGCCGGTGGTGGCACGCACCGACTATGTGGCGGGCGAATCGCGGCGCTTTGTCGACCGGCTGTTCGGTGGTCGTGCTGCGCCGCTGGTCGCGCACCTGGCCGAGCGCGATGAACTGTCTCCTACTGACATCGCCGAGCTTGAAGCCCTGTTGAGGGAACTGCGGAAATGACCCCGTGGCTGGTGCAAACGCTGGTCGGCACGACGCTTGCCATGCTGGGGGTCCTGGCACTGCGGGCACCCGTCGCGCGACTGTTCGGCGCGCGGGTCGCCTATGCACTGTGGCTGCTGCCCGCGCTCCGGCTGGTGCTACCGCCGTTGCCGGGCTGGACCGGTTTTTGGGAACCGGTGTTCCGCCTTGAGGCACCGATGCAGGTTGGCATCGTTGATCCGGTCACGGCGGCGCGACTGGCGGCCCTGCAGGCCTCGGAACTGCAAGCCGTGCCCGAGATGCCAGTGCCCGACGCGGGTTGGGCAATGGACTGGGCGCTATTGGCGCTGGGCCTGTGGATTGCCGGTGCGCTGATTTGGTTTGGCTGGCAGATGTGGCGCTACCGGACCTTTGTCGGCGGCGCGTTGGCCGATGCTGAACTGCTGACGCGGCAGGGCGGGATCGACGTGCTGGTCAGTCGCCGTGTTGACGGCCCGCTCGCCGCTGGAATCCTGCGCCGCCGCATCTTTCTGCCCGCCGATTTCCTGCGCCGCTACACTGCGGACGAACGGCGATTGGTGCTGCTGCACGAAGGTGCGCACCATGATCGCCGCGATATCGCCGCCAATCTCGCTGCACTGGCCGTCGTGGCGCTACACTGGTGGAACCCGGTGGCGCACTGGGCCTACCGCGCCTTTCGCACCGACCAGGAACTGGCCTGCGATGCAACCGTACTGGCCGGAGCCAGTGGGACGGCGCGGCATGATTATGGCAGCGCGGTGCTGAAATCCGTGTTCACCCGCACCCCGGCACCGGTGTGTGCGCTCAACCACAAAACCCAACTCAAACAGAGGATTGGCATGATGAAGAACCGCAAATTCGGACCGGCACGTCTGGCGATTGGCAGCCTGTTCGCTGTGACGGTGGTCGGCGGCGGCTTACTGCTGACTGCGGCTGGAGATCCCAAGGCAGCGCCAGCGGTAGGCGAAGCCTCCGCCGATCCGGTCAAGACCCGGGTGATCGTGATGGACCGGGATGTTCAGGCCGATCGGCCGGATGCGCCGCGCGTCATCATCAAACGAATGGCCAAGCCGTCCGCCGACATGGCCGAAGATGATCTTGCCGATCTGGACGTCGAAATCGAAGAGGCGATGATGATGGCTGAACTGGCTGGAGATGAGGGCGAAATGGCCGGTGACATGGCGGCGGCGATTATCGCGGACCTTGATGTCGATGGCATGGCGCGCGGTGCGCTGGCCTCGGCCCAGTCCGGCCTGGTCGTGAAATGCAAGGTCGCCAATGTTGCGGGCGACAAGGCTGGCGAGGCGCGCACCCTCGCCGATTGTGCCCCGAACCTGCGCGACAACATCCGCGCCTCCCTGCAAAGCGCCCGCCATTCGCTCACCAAATCACGCGGCCTCACCGACAGCCAACGCGCCGCCGCCCTGTCCGGCCTTGATGAAGCGCTGAAAGAGATCGAATCCAATCCTGACCTTGGCGGGACGAAATAGGGGCGCGTCGTCCCCGCAACTACTGGTAGGCGTTGACAGGTCCGACAAGTCGGCACAGGCTTGCGTGGCCATGAGGAAAGCGCTTGCCCTTGTTGCCGTCGCGGCCCTGGTCGGCAGCATCGGCTTTGCTGGTTGGAAATATGTCAGCCCCGATGTCGCAGAGGTGGTTTCCAATCCAGCGGTAGTCGATGACTTGGTGCTGGTCGAGCGGGTGACCGACAAGGCGGACCTGCTGACTGAGGCCGAGGAAGCAGCGCTCTCCAAGCGGTTGACAGAGTTTGAACGGCGAACTCGCCATCAACTGGTGGTGGTGACTGTACCGACTTTGGACGGACAGGATGTTGCCGACTATACGAGGGCACTGGCGAATCGTTCCGGTATCGGGCGGAAACCGCACCATGATGGCATTGTCCTGCTCGTCGCGCCGAACGAACGAAAGGTTCGTCTCGCCGTCGGCTATGGACTGGAACAGGCCCTGCCAAATGCCATGGCCGCGCGGATTTTGCAGGAGGATGTCCTCCCGCAGTTCCGGGCGGGCGATTATCCCGCCGAGTTCAACGCAGGCGTCACCGCCATCATCACGCGCGTGGCCGTTGCGGGAGGTTGACGCGACGCTTGCTCCGCCGCACCCTCTGCGCAAGATCAGGGAGGCGACACTGCGGGGTCTGGCGGGAATTGGGGCGCTGCTGTTGAAGGGGGGGGACAGGTTTTGGCGCAGACGAATATAGTATTGGATGCGAAGGCGAGTGATCCGGTGGCACTGGGCTGGATGCAGGGCACACCGCCCCCACCTGACAAGATGCTGCGATTTGACGATTCCAGCGTCTGGCGCTTCCCGCAACTGCGCTGGACCTATTCCCATTGGCGCGAAATCTGGCCGACGGTGGGCGTTTCCCGCGGCACCGGGGCCGTCAGTACCCTGCCAAAGGCGCTGCGAGCCGATCTGGATTCGGTGAGCTTCACGCCGATTGGTGCGACCACGCCGACAACCTGGGGCGCGGCATTCGACGGCAATTACACCGACGGTCTTGTCGTGTTGCACAAAGGGCGGATCGTTCAGGAGCGCTATGCCGGGGCACTGTCGGAAACCGGTGATCATATCGCCTTTTCGGTGACCAAGTCCTTTGTCGGCACGCTGGCGGCGATGTTGATTGATGAAGGGAAGCTCGACCGGGCGGCGCGGGTGGACAGCTACCTGCCGGAACTCGCCGGGAGCGGTTTTGGTGATGCAACCGTCGGCCAGGTCATGGACATGACAACGGCGTTGAAGTTCAGCGAGGAGTACGGCGCGACCGGTGGCGATTTCCTGAACTTTGCGCTGGCGACCGGCACCGCACCCCGGCGGCCGGAGTTTCGCGGGCCAACCTCCAACCTGACCTATGCCGCAACCATCCCGAAGGACGGGGAGCATGGCCGGGCCTTTGTCTACCGGACCCCGAATACCGATGTGCTTGGCTGGCTGGTGTCCCGGATTGAAGGCAGGCGGCTCAATGAGGTGTTGAGTGCGCGCATCTGGTCAAAGCTCGGGGCCGAGGGCGATGCCTGTCTGCATGTTGACCCGAGCGGCATGCCCTTTGCCGGTGGCGGGCTCAACACGCGGCTGCGCGATCTGGCGCGGTTCGGCGAAATGATCCGGCTGAACGGTCGGTACAATGGCCAGCAGATCGTGCCCGCCAAGGTGATTGCCGGCATCCGCAGCGGCGGAGACCCGGCAAAGTTCGGTGGCTATCCGACCCTGCCGGGCTGGAGCTACCATGATCAATGGTGGCATTCTCACAATGCCAACGGCGCGTTCATGGCGCGCGGTATCCACGGGCAGGCGATCTATATTGACCCCAAAGCAGAAGTGGTCATCGCCCGCTATGCCTCCCATCCGGTTGCCGGGAACCGCGCCATCGACCCCCTGTCAATCCCGGCCTATGCCGCAATTGTGGCAAAGCTGACCGGCGGCCACTGAGGGATGCACCTTCCCTCCTCGTGAGGGGAGGGCGAGTCGGCTCCCCGTTTTTTTCCATCACGAACGGCCCGAGCATTGCTATGCTTCATCCGGTCGTTCCTCCTGCTCGAAGTGTCGCAACCTCAGTATGGTCTGGACACGCCGGATGAACAACTTCCCGAAACCTCACAGCTATAGCGCCTTTCGACCAATCCAGATCACCGTGTCTGGTCGACCGACGCCCTAAACAATCGCCCTTTTCCAGAGCAGGCGGGGGACTAGGCTGATCGATGCCAGCAGGGGGTGGCGGCGCTGCCAGTCGGAAATCGGCACGGGGACACCGCTGTGGCGCTCAATTTTCCAGGCAAGATAATCGATGCCGCCATCAAAAGTGAAAGCTGCCTTCACCAGCCGGGCGACGGACAGCAATTTGCCCTGCACCCGGCGCAGCCACCACTGGCCGCTGCCACGCGTGGGTTCGGTGAAACCGACAATATCACCATCAATCGTGGCGGGCAGCGTTGCGGCTGCGAGCGCAGGTGCGGTGAAAGCCCGGTACCGTTCAGGTGCGGTGTCAAAGAGCGCCATGCCCCGCGTCGCCTTCTCCGCCCGCAATTCCGCGCCGTAGGTGGCAGCGAAGGCGTCAGTCCAGAGGCTGCGCAGGGGGGCGGTGTTGCCCAAGACCGGACGGGCCGCAGCCAGCAGCGCCGGGGCTGCTCCCGCGACGGCCACCACCGCTGCACTGCGGGCCGCTTCGTCGCGAGCCCACACGAGCGCCGATGGCTGCGCAAAGCGGGCCCAGACCGAGACGTTGAAGGTCCGTTCCGAACACAGGCGGGTAAAATCCGCGCGGCTCAGCACCGCATATTTCGCCCGCATCCCGGCATGTTCGATATAGAAAACATTGGGGGGCAGCAGCCGGTTGGCGATCCGCAACCAGCGCGCCGGATAGGCCCGTCGATAGTCATCGACGATCAGGTAGAAATCCAGCATCAGCCCATCGATCTGCCGCGACCACAGGCAGGACCCGTAGAACAGCACCGCCTCGGCAGCGTCCGGATACCTGGCGGCCAGCACCGCCGCAAAGTCACTGACCCTGGGATCAACCGGTTGGGCGAGTTCCGCCGCAACCAGTTCAGCAAGTTCGGTCACGCCGCGAGACTGAGGAAGGGGACTGGCGCGGTCGGGGTGAGAATGATCGGACGGCCCCGGGTCGAATGGAATGTCTCCCCGTCGAGCACGACGCTGGTATTGTCCGCCTCAATCCGGATTTCGTCGCCCTGCCGGACGTGCATGCCCCGGGTCCGCGCGTCGCCGAGACGACCACGGATCGCATCATAGGCCGCCCGGAATACCGCGCCACGACGCTGCTCGATCGCCATGACTTTCAACGGGCCGCCGTTCTCGGCCACGACGCCACGCGCGTTTAGCAAAAGCCGCTCCAGCGTCGTGACCATCAGCAGGAAGAACCGACCTTCCATATGGCCGTCGCGGTGGACCGACACCCGCATTTCGCCGGGACGATCCGGCAGCCAGCGACCGCGCAAACCGAACAGCACGCCGATGAACATCGCCACCCCGGCCAGAATATGGCTCAACCAATTCGGCAGCCCGAGCGGGTAGATTTTATTGCGGCAGAACAGGATGTGGTCGGCAAGTCCGGCCCCACCGAGGAACATGCCGAGGACGGGTCGTTCCGGTCCGCCGTTGGTCAGCGCAATCAACTGGCGCGCCACAACATGCGGACGCACGTCCTGCGCGACGATCTGCAATATCTGCTCCAGCGCCGCAATCGGATGACCGACCGCGCCAAGGTCGAGCGCAATCAAATTGGTCTTGCCGTTCGGGAGCACGGCGACCGGTGGCGGAACCGCGCCGACTTCGCCGCCATAATGGCCGCTCTGATAGAGTTCAGTGAGCGCGGCCTGCACCGTGCCGTCGCCGCCGTTGATCACCAGCACAGCGGGCTTCACCCGGGCAATGGTGCGAAGCGCCACCGGCACTTCCGACACATTCTCCACCTCATAGTGGAAGATATTGGGGTGGGCGGCGACAAAGTCCCGCACGCGCGGCAGCATCGACCGATTGCCGGTCGAACGAGGATTGGACAGCAGCGCGATCAGGGGCATGGCGTTCCTATTTCCGGACGGCGACAATCGGCCGGATCGACAGACCCGAGCGATAGTTCATCACCACATCAACAACCGTGATTCCGTCACGGGCGGTAAACGCACTGTCCTCGTGCTTGGGCTTGAGGCTGGGGAACGAAATTTTCGGGTTGCCGGAAAAGCCGCCACCATCGTTCCAGCCGGACTTGCCGTTGCCATCCCGGTCGTGCCGCACCGCCACTGCGAAATCACCGCGCGACGGCAGGGAAACGCAGACAACCATGTCACCGTCCGCCTGCATCGGTAGGTCGATCCGCTGCAATTTCTTGCCCTTGGCGAGGAAATCATCCGGGTTGTTGCCATAAAGCTGAACCCGGAGTTGGCCGCCCCGGTCCTTGAAACCGTAGACCCTGACCAGAACCGCCGGACCGGGCGCACCGGCCTGGCAGGCTGCGGCATCCGGACCCAATATGGTCTGGGCAGCAGCAGGCATGGCGGCAACCGCGCCAGCAAGCACAGCCCCAACCGCGAAATGTTGCACCAGTTTCAGCATGACCTCAAACCTCCTGCGGGCTATACACGCACCCGCAACGCATTACGCCACGGTCCGGGTATCGGGGCGGGATGCGGCGGAAATTTGTCCAAGAGGCGTCCAAAACTTGCGGCTGTTCACCCGGTTTGATCGTTACCTCGCCCGGCTGATCGCCGTGCCACTGCTGTCAACGCTCGTCACATCCGCGATGCTGCTGCTGCTCGACCGCATGTTGCGGCTGTTCCGGTTCGTGGTGACCGAAGGCGGGCCGGTGTCGGTGGTGTGGCGGATGCTCGGCAATTTGCTGCCCGAATATCTGGGGCTTGGCATTCCCATCGGCCTGACGCTCGGCATTCTCCTCGGCTTCCGGAATATCGCGCTGTCGAGCGAACTGGACGCACTGCGCTCGGTCGGGGTGTCCTACAACCGGCTGCTGCGGGTGCCCTATATGTTTGCCATTGGCCTGACCCTGCTCAACCTGTTCATCGTCGGCTGGTTGCAACCGACGACCCGGTATAATTACGAGGGATTGCGCTTTGATCTGCGCTCAGGTGCGCTCGGTGCCTCAATCAAGGTCGGGGAGTTTGCCAAGATCGGCAAGACGGCGACATTGCGGGTTGAACAGAGCCGGGACGGCGGACGTGACCTGCGCGGGGTGTTCCTCCGGACACAGAATGACAAGGGCGAATCGCTGGCGGTCACGGCGGATCATGGCACCTTCCTGTCAACGGATGATCCCAATGTCTTGCTGCTGCGCCTGACCAGCGGCGTGCTGGTTCAGGATGGGCCAGGCTATCAGGCCCCGCGCGTGCTGCGCTTTACCCGGAATGACCTACCCATCGATTTGCCAAAAATGGAAAGCTTCCGGGATCGCGGCAGTGACACCGACGAACTGACAATGGATGAACTGATCGGCATCGCGCGCGGGACCAGACCGGCCAATGGCCTCTACCTCCCCGCCATTGCCGATCTTCAGCAGCGTATCGTCCAATGCGCGGTGATGCTGGTGCTGCCGCTGCTGGCAGTGGCCTTGGCGGTGCCACCAAAGCGGTCGAGCTCGGCGCTTGGCGTGTTCCTGGGGATCGTCCTCATCGTAACCTATTACAAGATAACCCAATATGCCCAGCGGATGGGCGCAATTGGCAAGGTTGATCCGCTCATGGCGCAGTGGATTCCCTTTGCGCTGTTCTGCCTGTTTTGCGGCTGGATGTATTATGTTCTGGCGTTCAAGCCGGGCGGGCAACCGATTGGCGGGCTCGACCGGATGTTCTCCCGGATATCGAAAGCGGTCGGTCGGTTGGTTCGACCCGGTGGCTGGCGCGATAGCGCCCTGTCGGCGGGGTAGCGGGCATGGCATCCCTGGCGCGGGCCTTTCCGTCGAAAACCATCACCCAATATACCGCAAAAATGTTCCTGATGCGGACGCTGGCCTTTCTGGCGGCGCTGGTTGTCATCCTGCAAAGCCTCGATCTGCTGGCGGAAACCAGCAAGATTCTGGCGGTCAGCGGCAATGATGAAGGCGATGTCTGGCGCTACGTCGCGCTCCGGGCGCCGCAGATCATTGCGCAGTTCCTGCCGTTTTCGGTTCTGCTCGCAACGCTCGTCACCCTCGCCACGCTGAACCAGAATAGCGAGGTGGTGATTTTCAAGGCGGCGGGCATTTCGGCACACCAGATACTCGCGCCGCTTTTTGTCGCTGCCCTTGGCATTGCGACGATCAATTTTCTGTTCAACGAACTGGTGCTGGTTAAGACCAACACCCGTCTGGCCGCTTGGCAATCGGTCAACTACGGCCCGGTCCCGACGTCGGGCACCAGCCTCAACCGGGTATGGGTCCGGGCTGGCGATGATCTGTTCCATGCCCAATCGGTGGCTGGATCGGGGGAGGCAACGCGTCTGTCTGACCTCACCATCTATGACCGGGAGGACAATCGGCTGGTCAGCGTCGTCCGTGCCGCGACGGCGCGGCATGTCTCGGGTGGCTGGCAATTGACCGATGCCCGGTCCTTTGATGTCGTCTCCGGCACCCAGACGGCCTCTGCTGAATTGCGCTATGACAGTAATGCGACGCCCGACCGGTTCACCGCGACTGATGTGAAGGCCGAACAGACCCCCATGTGGAAACTCGCCGCCGATGTGGAGGCGCTGCGGTTGGCAGGCCGTCCGGTTGCCAGTCTGGAAGGGGCGCTCCACCACAAATTGTCCGGCCCGCTGTCGGCCCTGCTGATGCCGTTGCTGGGGTCGGTGGCGGCCTTTGGGTTGGCCCGCTCGGGTCATTTATTTGTCCGGGCGGTGATCGGCATGTTCCTGGGGTTCGCCTTCTTTGTCGCTGACAATTTCATGCTGGCAATGGGGGATTTCGGCACTGTCCCGCCATGGCTGGCGGGTTGGGGCCCGATCATGCTGTTTTTCCTGATTGGAGAGGCCGTTCTCATTCGAACCGAAGAGTGATTCCGGTCGTTTGAACCCTCCCGTCTCGCAAAACCCGCACGGCCGTCCTAAATCTGCCGCAATAGGGCAGCATTTGCGCTGTTCGATTTGATCACCGTTTAAGGACTCCGCCCGTGAAGGCTGTCACCATTTCGCGCCCCGGCATCTGGAATCAGCGCCACCATCTTGACCGCATGACGTTGCGGGACCTGGTGATCGCCTATTTTCAATATTATGCGATCCAGGCCTATTTGGTGCTGGCCGTGGTCTCCGCCTGGGTGGCCTACGCCTATCCAACCACGCTGATGCGTGGTGTGGTTGCGGGTGCGTTCGCGGTGGTTGCCTATCCGCTCGCTTGGTATCTGCTGCACCGCTATGTCTTGCACGGCAAATGGATGTTCAAATCATCGCTGACCGCGCGGACGTGGAAGCGCATCCATTATGACCATCATCAGGATCCGAACCATCTCGAAATCCTGTTTGGCGCGCTCTACACGACGCTGCCGACAATTGCGGTCATCACCCTGCCGATTGGCTGGATGATCGGTGGCCTGGGCGGCGCGGCGGTGGCCTTTTGCGCCGGATTGCTGACCACCTGCTTCTATGAATTCTGCCACTGCATCCAGCATCTGTCCTACAAGCCGAAGTCCAAATATCTCGCCGACATGAAGGCGCGTCACATGGCGCATCACTTCCATGACGAAAGCGGCAATTTTGGCATCACCAACTTCACCTGGGACAAGGTGTTCGGCACCTTCTACGACCGGCCCGACCGCCCGGTGAAAAGCGAAACCGTGTTCAACCTTGGCTATACGCCGGAGGTGGCAAAGACCTATCCCTGGGTCAGCGCCATGTCGGGCGGGGTCGAGACCAGCCACCCGCGCCAGCGCAGCCAAAAGGCAGCCTGAGGCGTGGCAAAGGGTGGGTTGACCATCAGGCCGGTGGTGACATCGGCCGACCGCCGCGCCTTTGTCGACCTGCCGTTCCACCTCTACGCCAATGACCCGAATTGGCGCGCACCGCTCAAGTCGGAAGTCCACGGCCTGATCTCCGGCCCGAAAACCAACCCCTGGTTTCTGCATGCCCGCGCCCGCTTCTGGCTCGCCATTCGCGGTGGGGAGGTGGTCGGCCGTATTTCGGCACAGGTCGATGACCTTGTGCAGACCCATATGGGGGCAGGCACCGGGCAATGGGGCATGTTCGAATGCAACCGCGACCCGGAGGTTGCGGAGCATTTGTTCGGCGCAGCGGAGGACTGGCTGCGGTCACAGGGCATGACCCGATCGCTCGGACCGTTCAGCCTGTCGATCTGGGATGAGCCCGGCCTATTGGTCAAGGGCCACAAAATTCCGCCGACCGTGATGATGGGGCATCATCTGCCCTACTATGAAAAAATGGTGGAATCGCGCGGCTATGTCGGTGTGAAGGACCTGCACACCTATGAACTGTCCATCGACAAGGGGTTCAATGACCGGGTCAACCGGATCGTCGCTGCTGCGGAGAACAGTTCGCGTATTCGCATCCGCAACGTCAACAAGGCCAATTTCGCCGCCGAAGCAGCGCTGATCCTCGACATTTTGAACGACGCCTGGGCCGACAACTGGGGCTATGTTCCGCTAACACCGGCAGAGGTTGACCATGTCGGCGTCAAGCTGAAGCCCATCGTCTTTGAAGACCTGATCAAGATTTGCGAACTCGACGGCGTGCCGGTGGCGTTCATGATCACGCTGCCCGATCTCAATGATCTGACCCTCGATCTGAACGGCAGCCTGTTTCCCTTTGGCTGGGCCAAGCTGCTGTGGCGGTTGCGTAAACCCCGGACGGAACGGGTCCGCGTTCCGCTCATGGGCGTGCGCAGTACGCTGCAGGGGTCGCGCTTTGCGTCGTTCATGGCTTTCATGATGATCGAGCATATCCGGCGTTCAGCGGTTGCCGATTACGGCGCAAAACGCGGCGAGATCGGCTGGATATTGGAGGACAATGGCCCGATGCGCAGCATTGCGGACATCATCGAATCAGAAATCACCAAAATCTACCGCATCTACGAACGACCGCTCTGAAACCGATCTGACCGCATCGACACCAACATTCACGGCATGTTCAGCCGCAATTTTCTATGGCAGGGTCGCGTTTTTGCAACCGGCCAGAATTGGGTGTCGCATGAAGAAGTTGTTCCGTCTTGTGCCGCTGATGGCCCTGACCCTGCTTGCGGCCTGCGCAACCGGCTTCAATGCCGACGTCAAACGCTTTCAGGCGCTTCCGGCGGCGGAGGGGCAGACTTTCTATCTCCAGCCCGGCGGCAAGACCCAGGGCGGGCTTGAATTTGCGAATTATTCGGCGGTGGTGGCAGAGCGCCTGACCGCCCTTGGCTATCGTCAGGCCGCGGATGCCCAGAGCGCGACGCTGGTGGTCAGCCTTGACTACGGCGTCGACAAGGGCCGGGAGAAGATCGAAACCACCCCGGGCTACGGCGGATTTGGCTATGGCGGCTTCGGCTACGGCGGGGGCTTGCCCTATTATTACCGCCTGAATGGCCGCTATGTCCGCCCCTTCGGCTATGGCTGGTACGATCCGTTCTGGGCCGGCCCCTGGGGCGGTCCGCAGGTCAACAGCTACACCGTGTACGACAGTTTCCTGGACATGCGGATGATGAAGACCGCCGACGGCCAAAGCGTCTTTGAAGGACGGGCCGAAGCCCGCACCCCGTCCAACGACTTGACCCGACTGGTCCCCAATCTGGTGTCGGCAATGTTCACCGACTTCCCCGGCACCTCCGGCCAGCGCCAGCGCATCACAGTCCCGGCACCCAAGAAGCCGTAGCGCGGGCCCGCTCGCCGGAATTTGACCGGCGCGCGGTATTTTCTGCTAATGTCCTGCCACAGCCGATCGGGCTTGGGCTGCAGGGGCATGGGGATGAGCGGCGAAACCGGGCGAAATTATCTGGTGGTGGTCGATGCCACACCGGAAAGTCGGCTCGCCCTGCGTTATGCCGCAAGGCGGGCTCGCCAGACCGGGGGACGTCTCGCCTTGCTGACCGTCTTACCCCCAACCGACTTCGTCCAATGGGGGGCCGTGCAAACCGCGATCGAGGCGGAAACACGAGAAGCGGCGGAAGACTTGCTCGCCGGCGTTGCAGCGGAAATCGCCGATACCTACGGCCTCACGCCTACCCTCTCAGTCCGACGCGGCCATGCCACCGCCGAAGTATTGGCGGCAATCAGCGATGAAGGCGCGGTCAGCGCGTTGGTGCTCGGGGCGGCTGCACGGGGTGGCCCCGGCCCGCTGGTCAGCCACTTCACCGGGGACGGTGCCGGTGCCCTGCCCTGCCCCCTGATCATCGTTCCCGGTGGACTTGGCGAAGCAGGCATCGACCGCGTCGCTTGATCTTCGCGGGTCGGCACGCCACATGCGGCCCAGCACAAAGGATCTGCCCATGTATATCGAGACCGAACGCACCCCCAATCCGGCGACGCTGAAATTCCTGCCGGGCCGCACGGTCAGCGAAAGCGGCGGTATTGATTTCGCCAGTCCCGAAGCCGCCGAAGGTTCACCGCTGGCCACCGCCCTGTTCAGCCTCGGCGATGTCGAGGGCGTATTCGTCGGACGGGATTTTATTTCGGTTACCAAGGCGGAGGGTGCCGCAGACTGGACCGCGCTCAAGCCGCAAATCCTCGGGGTCCTTGCCGATCATTTTGCCAGCGGCGCACCGCTGATGGTTGCTGAGACACCCGAGGAGGCGCTGAACGACGACCCCGCCGATGCCGACATCGTCCTGCAAATCCGGGAGTTGATCGACACCCGCGTCCGGCCGGCTGTGGCTGCCGATGGCGGCGATATCGTCTACCGCGGTTTCGACAAAGGCGTCGTGCTGCTGAAAATGCACGGAGCCTGCTCCGGCTGCCCATCGTCGACGGCCACGCTCAAGAACGGTATCGAAAACCTGCTGAAACATTATGTGCCCGAAGTCGTTGAGGTTCGGGCAATTTGAAGGAAACAGAAGTGAGCAAGACAGTGTCCGACGGCGGGCTTGACCTTATCTTTCGGGAGGCCCGGACGCACAATGGCTGGGCCGATACGCCGGTTGCGGTGGCGGAACTCAAGGCCATCTACGATCTGGCGAAAATGGGGGCGACGTCGGCCAATGGGTCGCCTGCACGCTTTGTATTCTGCATGAGTACAGAGGCCCGCGACAAGCTGGCGGGACTTGCGATGACGGCAAATGCCGAGAAAATCCGGGCGGCGCCGGTGACGGTGATTGTCGGGATGGATCTGGAATTCCATGCCAAGATGGACCGGCTGTTCCCGCATTCACCGGTGATGGCGCAGATGTTTGCGGCAAATCCGGATTTGGCGCGCGAAACTGCCTTTCGCAATTCGACGCTGCAGGGGGCCTATCTGATGCTCGCTGCCCGGGCGATGGGGCTGAATTGTGGGCCGATGTCCGGGTTCAACAAGGCAGGCGTTGACGCAGCCTTTTTCGCTGGGACGAAGATCGAAAGCAATTTCATCTGCGTGCTGGGACATGGGACCGATGAAAATCTGTTTCCGCGCAGCCCCCGGCTGGACTTTGCGGAGGCGTGTCAGATCCTCTGATGCAGCTGGTGATCGAGACAGCGCTGACGGCCTGCTCGGTCGCCCTGATCGACGGTGATCGCTGCCTGGCCGAGCGACATGAGGAGATTGGCCGGGGCCATGCCGAACGCTTGATCCCGATGATTGCGGAACTGCTGGCGGAGGCAAATGGGCGTGCGGTCACGTCCATCCTCGTCGATGTTGGCCCGGGCAGTTTCACCGGCCTCCGGGTTGGCGTGGCCGCAGCCAAGGCCTTCGGGCTGGCCTGGGCCGTGCCTGTCCACGGTGTAAACTCGACCGCTCTGGTCGCAGCGGGAGCCTTTGCCGCCGATCCAACACTCGACACTCTGTACGTCGCACTCGATGCCGCGCGCGGGCAGGTTTACACGCAGGGTTTCGACCGCAGCGGACCGACGAACGCGGTACAGGCGCTGGATCCGGCAGATGCCGCGCGGGAGGCGGAGGCCCATTCTGCCATGGCTGGGTCGGGCACCGGCCTTCTGGCGGCCCTGAATGCCGGGCTGACTGCGGTTCCGCCGTTGCTGCCACGGGCTGCCGACGCGCGATATTTGCATGCTGGGTACGCACGGCCCGTTGCACCGCTCTACGTCCGCGCCCCCGATGCCAGGTTGCCTGCATGACGGGCGGCGGTGCGGTTCGGATCATGATTGCGGCACCGCGCGATCTTCCGGACATTGTCACCCTGATGGGCCGCGCCTTTGATCCGCGATTTGGGGAGGCCTGGTCCGGGAGCCAGTTGATCGGTGCCTTGGCGGTCCCCGATACCTGGGTGCAGGTTGCAAACGCATCGGAGGGTGTGGTCGGCTTCACATTGGTCCGCAGAATCCTCGATGAAGCCGAATTGATGCTGGTCGCGGTCGCGCCCGAACGGCGCGCCACCGGTCTCGGTCGGCAATTGCTGGATGGGGCAGTGGCGCAGGCAGTGTTCCGGGGCGCGCGGACAATGTTCCTGGAAGTCCGGGACGGAAATGCTGCGGCCACAGCAATTTACCGGGCCGCAGGCTTTACCGAGATTGGGCGCCGGCGGGACTATTACAGCGGCGCGGATCAGCAGAAGTTCGATGCGATTACACTGCGGATGCCGCTGTCCGCCTAATTATTTTTGTACATACTATCCGTAACACTTGCACGGTGCGCGGCTTGGGAACATATGCGCCGACAGGTTCGAATCAGAACCAATGACTTGTGCAAGGACAATATCGATGAATGATCACGCTGCCGCCCACAATGAACTTCTGACCCTGACGACTGAAATTGTTTCGTCGCATGTGGCCAACAACACAGTTGCCGTATCGGATTTGCCGAACCTGATTGGCCATGTGTTCAACACGCTTGCTGGCCTCGGCAGCGCCCCGCCCGTCGAAGCGCCAAAACAGGAACCAGCGGTTTCAATCCGCACCTCGATCAAGCCGGACTATATTGTCTGCCTGGAAGACGGCAAAAAGCTGAAGATGCTGAAGCGGCATCTGATGACCCATTATCAGATGACGCCGGACCAGTACCGCGCCAAATGGGGTCTTGCCGCTGACTATCCGATGGTTTCGCCAAACTATGCAGCGCAGCGCCGCGATCTTGCCAAGAAGATCGGCCTCGGCACCAAGCGCGGCAAGCGGAAATAAGCCGTTTGGGGCTGGGTCAAACCAGCCCCATCAACTTCAGCACTTCCTGACGGCTGCGCTGGTCGTCCCGGAATACGCCCATCATCCGGCTGGTCGTCATGACCACGCCGGTGGTGTTCACCCCGCGCGCTGTCATGCAGCCATGTGTGGCCTCGATGACCACCGCGACACCGCGCGGTTTCAACCCGTTCCAGATACAATCCGCGACTTCGGCGGTCAGCCGTTCCTGCACCTGCAATCGGCGCGAATAGCCGTTCAGCACCCGCACCAGTTTTGAGATCCCAACCACCCAGTCCTGCGGCAGGTAGGCGATGTGCGCCTTGCCGGTGATCGGGGCCATATGATGTTCGCAGTGCGACTGGAACGGGATATCGCGCAGCAGCACAATATCCTCATAACCGCCAACCTCGGCAAAGGTGCGCGACAAATGCCGCCCGGGGTCTTCCTCATATCCCCGGAAATATTCGCGGTAAGCCCGCGCCACCCGCCCCGGCGTATCGATCAATCCCTCGCGGGCCGGATCATCGCCAGCCCAGCGGACCAAGGTGCGCACCGCCTCCAGCACGTCGGCGGGGATTGCTGCGTCCCGTTCCGGATTGCCGGGCAGCTTGCCACTCAACTCACTCATTCCAACCTCGCTCAGCCTTGGGCGGATCACATCTACGTTGACTGGACCCGCGTGCCGGTTGATCTTTAGGGACTATTGCGGAGGGCGGACAGTGACAGAAGTGATGATCGTCGAAGTTGGTGCCCGCGACGGACTCCAGAACGAACCCGACGTGGTATCGACCGCCGACAAGTTGGCGCTCATCAACCGGATGATTGACGCCGGGGTTCGGCGGATCGAGGTGGCGAGTTTCGTCAATCCGGCACGCGTTCCGCAAATGGCCGATGGGGAAGCGGTGATAGCCGGACTGCCGGACCGGCGTGACGTCAGCTATATCGGCCTGTGTCTCAACAAACGCGGCGTGTTGCGCGCCATTGAAAGTCGCGCGGGGGGGCAGCGTGGGGTTGATGAAGCCGGCTGCGTCATCGTTGCCTCCGATACTTTTGGTCAGCGAAATCAGGGCCAGACCATAGCCGATGGCCTCCGTGAGAATGCCGAGATGCTGCGCTTGGCGAAAAGCGAGGGATTGATCCCGCAGGTGACAATCTCCGCCGCGTTCGGCTGTCCGTTCGAAGGGACGGTGCCGCAGGACCGGGTCGTCATGATCGCCGAGAAAATGGCAGAGGCCGGGGCGGCGGAGATTGCGCTGGCCGATACGATCGGTGTCGGGGTGCCAACACAGGTCACCGCGCTGTTCACCGCCGTGCGCCGTGCGATTGGCGAGGCCATCCCGCTGCGGGCGCATTTCCACAACCCCCGACCCACTGGCATCGCCAACGCCTGGGTCGCCTATCTGGCCGGGGTCCGGGTGCTCGATTCGTCCCTCGGCGGCCTTGGTGGTTGCCCGTTTGCGCCGAAGGCGACCGGCAATATTTCAACCGAGGACCTGCTGTTCATGCTGGACCGGTCCGGGGTGACCACCGGCGTCGATCTGGACCGGGCCATCGGTGCCAATCACTGGTTCGAAACCGTGCTGGGCCGCCCGCTGCCGAGCCTTGTCGGCAAAGCCGGCGGGTTCAGCGCGGCGTAGCGCGGCGGTAAACCGCCCGGGCGAACAGCCGCCAGGTGCCATCGGCCTGGAGCACCTGATCTGTGACCTCCAACGACCCGTCGGCGGACTGTTGATAGCTGGTCCGGCCAATCTCGGTATCGACACTGCCCCAGGTTGAAACCAGCTTCTGGCCGCGCACCCGACCCTCCAGCGGGTGACTGGACCCGTTGCTGTCAGTCCAGCGACCTGCCCATTTGCCAGTACCGATCGCGCGGTACAGACCCTGCCCCATGAACGCAGCCGCTGTGGTCGCGGCTACATTGGTCACCCGGACGCTATAGTCGATCTTCACCCAGCCTCTGACGGTTGCGGGACCGACCGTCAGGGTCGCGGCGCTGGGTTGGCCAAACATCTGCCCTTCACCCGTCCAGTCGCCAAACAGCCAATCGAGCTCCGCAGGTTTCATGGCGGTTTGTGCCGCGACGGGAGTGGCGAACAGCAGCAGGACAACGGTCAGGATCCGCCACATCTCAGGAAATCTCACTTTCTGACAACATCATGCAATTTCCGTCAGGGTCATAGAATGTCAGCAGTTTCACAAGCCCCGGAATATGCCGGATCGGGCCATCCTGGCGGACATGATGCTGGTCCATTTTGGCTTTGGCCGCGTTGATGTCGGCGACGCCCCAAACCGGGGTGCAGCCACCGCCCTGCGGCACCGATTCGACCTGACTGAGGCCGACATTCACCTTGTCGATCCCGGTCGACATTTCGCACCAGCCGATTTCATCGGCGCGGTACAGCAAGGTGAAACCGAGGATTTTCCCGTACCATTCAATACCACGGTCGAGGCTGGTCACCCCGATGGAGCAGGTCAGTTCGCCATTATAATCCAGTCCCATCGCCCGTCCCTCAAAGCCAAGAAGAGATTGATCGGTCTGATTTATATAGTTAGTGTATTTTCTCGTCAACGAGGATATCGCGCTGCTTACCCTGACCGAACTCAGCCAATTGGGCCGCTACCGCTGGATCGTTCCGGTGGTCGCGCATCTGTCGGAGGCAGGCGGTGCAAAGTTTGTCACCATGCTGAACCGCCTTTGCCTGCCCCGGGATACGCTGGTCAGGACCCTTCAGGCCGGGATCGACGCCGGCTGGATCATGCGCAACCCCGGCTACGGCCATCCGCTGCGCCCGGAATATGTACTGACCCCGGAAGGCGACCGCATGGGCCTTGCCTGCCGCGCGATTACCACCACCCAGGCACGGCTGGCGTTGCCGCCTGATGCGCTCAACCGCTGGAGCCTGCCGATTGTCCGGCTGATCGCCGGCGGCACCCACCGCTTCAATGACCTGTCGCGCGGCATGCCTGCCGCCACCCCCCGCGCCCTGACGCTCAATCTGAAATCCATGCTCGGGCACCGTTTGATCGGTCGGGAAATCACGGCGCAGTTTCCGCCGAAAGTCGACTACGTACTGACCAACCGCGGTCAACGGCTTGCCCAGGCCATCGCCAACTGATGGTATTTACGGCTTCAGCCTAACCTCGCAGTCTTGGCGGCGGACGGTTAGGCTCGACCGGATCGATTGGGCGCGCTAGCTGTGGCCGCAATATTTCCGAGGGGTGGGTGATGACGGACGAGCGGGTGATTCCGGTTTCGGCGAGTGCAGTGGCGGGGACTGCCTGTGACTTAGCAAGCTATGAAACGATTCACGCCCGGTCGCTGGCGGACCCGGATGGATTCTGGCTGGAACAGGCCAATCGCCTCGATTGGATGACGCCGCCGAGCCGGGCCGGAAACTGGAGCTATGACCCGGTCAGCATCCGCTGGTTCGAAGACGGTGTCCTGAACGCCAGCGTCCAATGTCTCGACCGACAATTGGCGGCGCAGGGGGACCGGACCGCGATCATTTGGGAGGCTGATTCGCCCGACACCCCCAGCCGCCACATCAGCTACCGCGAACTCCATGCCGAAACCTGCCGGATGGCCAATGCCCTGAAATCCATCGGCGTCGCAAAGGGCGACCGGGTGACCATCTACATGCCGATGATCCCGGAGGCGGCGATGGCGATGCTGGCCTGCGCCCGGATCGGCGCAATTCATTCCGTGGTGTTCGGCGGTTTCTCAGCGGATGCCCTGTCAGGCCGTATACAGGACGCCGACAGCCGTTTTGTGATCACCGCTGACGAAGGCCTGCGCGGCGGGAAGGTCATTCCGCTGAAGGCGACCGTCGACAAGGCGCTGGCGTCCTGCCCGGATGTCAGCGGCGTGCTGGTGGTGCGCCATACCGGTGCAGATGTCGCCATGCACGGCGGGCGGGACCATTGGTGGCATGATCTACGGACGGCCGTCGCCAGCGACTGCCCGCCGGAACCGATGGGCGCGGAGGACCCACTGTTCATCCTCTACACCAGCGGATCGACCGGCAAACCCAAGGGCGTGTTGCACTCGACCGGCGGCTATATGCTGTGGACCAACCTGACCTTCAAATATTGCTTCGATTACCGCGATGGCGAAATCCATTGGTGCACGGCAGATGTCGGCTGGGTCACCGGACACAGCTATATCGTCTACGGCCCGCTCTCCAATGGCGCGACAACGCTGATGTTCGAAGGGATTCCCAATTACCCGACGGTCGAGCGGTTCTGGCAGGTCATCGCCAAGCACCGGCCTGCCATCTTCTACACCGCACCAACCGCGCTGCGCGCCCTGATGCGGGATGGCGATGGGCCAGTGCAAAAACATGACCGCTCGTCATTGCGCCTGCTCGGCACGGTCGGGGAACCGATCAATCCGGAGGCCTGGCTCTGGTATTGGCGGGTGGTCGGTGAGGAAAAACTGCCTGTGGTCGATACCTGGTGGCAGACGGAGACCGGCGGGGTGCTGATCTCCAACCTGCCCGGCGCGGTCGCTATGAAGCCGGGATCAGCCACCAAACCATTCTTCGGGATTGAACCGGCGCTCGTTGATGCCGAAGGTGGATTTGTCGAGGGTGCAGCCTCCGGCAATCTGGTGATCAATCGCTCTTGGCCCGGGCAGGCACGCAGCGTCTACGGTGATCATCAACGCTTCATCGACACCTATTTTTCCACTTATCGCGGCCTGTATTTTACCGGCGACGGCGCCCGCCGCGATGCCGATGGCTATTGGTGGATCACCGGGCGGGTTGATGATGTCCTGAACGTCTCGGGCCACCGGCTTGGCACCGCCGAAATTGAATCGGCGCTGGTAGCTCATCCCGATATCGCCGAGGCAGCCGTTGTCGGCTATCCGCATGATATCAAAGGGCAGGGCATCTATGCCTATGTCACCCCCAATGCCGGTATTGCGCCATCCGACAGGCTGCTTGCGGAGCTGAAGCTGATCGTTCGGGAACATATCGGCCCGATTGCCACGCCGGACTATCTGCACCTGACCCCTGCCCTGCCCAAAACTCGCAGCGGCAAGATCATGCGGCGAATCCTGCGCAAAATCGCCGAAAATGACTTCGGCAACCTCGGCGACACCTCAACCCTCGCCGACCCCTCGGTCGTCGAAGCCCTCATCGAAGGACGCCGAAACCGCGCCTGATCGCGTGCCGCATCGAAATTGCAAATCATTCGCAAAAGACTTGCGAAGCCTGCGAATCGCGCCTAGCAAGACGCTATTGATTTCTATTCTCAATAGTGGGGTTGCGATGCGGGGTTTGGTGGGGCGGCGGGTGTCGATGATGGCGCTGGTGGCAGCGACATTTGCAGCACCTGTTCAGGCCGAAGAGATGGCGGCGGAAACCATCGTGGTCACCGCCTCCCCGCGCGGTTATTCCGGTATCGACACCAAAAGCGCAACCAAGACCGACACCCGCCTCATCGATGTTCCGCAGTCGGTCAGCGTGCTGACCCGCGATCGGCTCGATGATCAGGGCATGCTCTCCATCGGTGATGCGCTGCGCTATGTGCCCGGGATCACCGTCGGCCAGGGGGAGGGCCACCGGGACCAAACGACCATCCGGGGCACCAACTCGACTGCCGATTTCTATGTCGATGGCCTGCGCGATGACGTGCAATATTACCGGGATTTCTACAATGTCGACCGGCTGGAGATATTGAAGGGTCCGAACGCCCTGATCTTTGGGCGCGGCGGCGGTGGCGGGGTCATCAACCGTGCCAGCAAATCACCTGTCGAGGGCATGTTCGTCGCAACCGATGCGGCCATCCACAGCGAAGGCGGCGTCCGGATCGGTGCAGATGTGAACGGTGAATTGGGTGAAGGCGCCGGTGTCCGGCTCAATGCCTTCTGGGAAGACGGAGCCGGGTTTCGCGATGCCTATGATCTGGAACGCTGGGCGATCAACCCGACCGTTGCGGTGGCGCTGACCGAGCGGCTGAGCCTTGGCGCGGGTTTCGAACATGTCGACGACGACCGGGTGGTGGACCGCGGCGTCCCGTCGGTGAATGGTCGCCCGCTGGCCGGGTTTGACCGCGCCTTCTTCGGGGTGCCGGGTCTGAACCATTCCGCCTTCAACGCCGATGTCGCGACGGTGAAGGCAGCGTTGAAGCTCGGTGCCTCCGCCTCTGTCACCAGCACGCTGCGCTACGGCGACTATGACAAATCCTACACCAACGTCTTTCCGGCGACCCCCGTCAGCGCGACCAACATGCTCGGGGTAGAGGCCTATTCCGACCCGACTCGTCGCAAATCCTTGATCAGCCAGACCGATCTGGCCTGGAAGGGGAAGACCGGCAGCATCGGCCATGTTGTGCTCGCCGGGGCAGAGGTTGCCAGCCAGAACACCGACAATCAGCGGATCAACGGCTTTTTCTCCGCTACCGCCAACACCACACGGGTGACGGTGCCGCTCGCCAATCCGCTGGTGGTGCCGCCGGTGCTTTTCCGCGTCGGCCCCGGCAACCGTCAGGTGCGGACGGAAGCGGATACGCTCGGGCTCTATATTCAGGACCAGATCAGCATCGGCGATCATGTCGAAATCGTCGCCGGTCTGCGCTACGACCGGTTCGAGCTGACGTTTGACAATGTGCTGACCGCGACCCGCTTTGCCCGGACCGACGGCAATTGGTCGCCGCGCTTGGGGCTGGTGCTGAAACCGCAGCCGGGCCTGTCACTCTACGGCAGCTTCAGCCGGTCGTTCCTGCCGCAATCGGGCGATCAGTTCCTGAGCCTTGACCTGACCACCGCCGCGCTGGAGCCGGAGCGTTTCGAGAATTTCGAGATCGGGGCGAAGTGGGAGCCATCCTCCCATCTCAGTGCCACCGTGGCGCTGTACCGGCTTGACCGGACCAACACCCGCGCGGCTGGAGCAGTTGCCGGGACCACAGTCCTGACCGGGGAAGCCCGCAGCAAGGGCTTGGAGGTCGAACTCGTCGGCAAGGTCACGCCGAACTGGCAGATTGCCGCCGGCTATTCCCTGTCCGATGCCGAAATCCGCCGGACCACGACAGCGGCCCCGGCTGGCCGGAAACTGGCCCAGGTCCCCCGCCACAAAGCGACGGTGTGGAACCGCTATGCGGTCAGCGAAGCGGTCGGGCTCGGGCTCGGCATTGTGCACCAGTCGAAAAGCTTCGCCTCGATCAGCAATGCCGTCACCCTGCCCGCTCACACCCGCTTTGACGCAGCGATATTCGTCACCCTGCCTGCCGGGATCGAGGCGCAGGTCAATGTCGAGAATTTGTTCAACGCCGACTATTTCCCGACCGCTCACAATGACAACAATATCTCCCCTGGTGCCCCGACGACCGCCCGCCTGACGCTTCGGAAGCGTTTCTGAGTACCAACTTCGCCAGTCGTGCGGGCGGGACAATCGGGCTAGAGGTGGGGCAACCCTGACAGCGGCGGCAGGCCGTGCTGCAGGGTGGAGCCTTGATCACCCGTGACCGTCCGCGATTTCATCATCCTCGTCCTGGTCTGCCTCGCCTGGGGGCTATCCAACGTCGTGTCGAAATTGGTGGTCGGGGACTGGGGCGTGCCACCGCTGGCCTTTGCCGCCGTCCGGTTCGCCGTGGTGGTCGCGGTCACCCTGCCGTGGCTGCTGCCGGTCCCACGGCCGGTGTGGCGCATATTGGCAGTCGGCCTCTTGATGGGCGGGGGCAATTTTGCGCTGCTGTTCATCGGGCTGCAGACCGCAACGCCATCGGCGGCGGCAGTCGTCGTGCAGATCGGTGTACCGATCACCACCTTGCTGTCGGTTGTCATGCTCGGCGAACGGATCGGCTGGCGGCGCGGCCTTGGCATCCTGCTGACGCTGGCGGGGACCCTGCTGGTCATCTGGAACCCGGCGGGCTTTGCCCTGTCACGCGGTCTCTGGTTCGTCGTTGGAGCCGCCGCCGCCGGGTCGGTCGGGGCCATACTGATGAAGCAGATGGAGGCGATCAATCCGCTGCGCTTTCAGGCTTGGGTCGGCTTTGTGTCGCTCTGGCCACTGCTCCTTGGCACCGCGCTGATCGAGCCGGGACAGGTGGCGATCATGTACGAAACCGGCTGGCCGCTGGTCGCGGCAGTGGCGTTCTCGGCGCTTATCGTGTCGGTGGCCGGGCACACCGCATATTTCGGGCTGATCCAGCGGTACGACGCAAATTTGCTGTCGCCGCTGACGTTGATGGCACCGCTTTCAACCATCGCCTTTGGCGTTCTGATCACCGGCGACCATTTCGACCTGCGCATGGCAATCGGCACCGGACTGGCGCTGACCGGCGTCCTGATCATCGCCCTGCGCCGCAACCATGTCGCGCCGTTGCTGCTGTTGCTGAGAGAGCGGGCATGAGAACCGTCTGGTCAGGTCAGTATATCGCCGTCGTCGTCGATGGCCGCTGGGAATATGTTAAGCGGACGCGCAGCATCAGCGCAGCGGTCATTCTGGCGCTGACCGGTGCAGGCGAGGTGGTGTTGGTCGAGCAGTACCGGGTCCCGCTTGGTCGAAACTGTGTCGAATTGCCCGCAGGACTGGTTGGAGACGATCAACCGGGTGAGGAACCGGCACAATCCGCTGCGCGCGAACTGGCAGAGGAAACCGGCTACAGCGCTGACCATTGGTGTGACCTTGGCGAATATGCCTCCTCCCCCGGCATGGTCGGCGAAACCTTTCGCCTTTTCCGCGCCACGGGTTTGCGGAAAACCGGAGCCGGAGGCGGTGTGCTGGGCGAAGCAATTACCGTCCATGTGGTGAAGCTGGCCGAAGTGCCCGGCTTTTTGGCGGCCAAACGGGCAGAGGGCTGTGCCGTCGATGTGAAACTGCTCGCGGTTCTTTCGTTTGCCGGAGATTGAGGTCGTCATCCTTTGTTGCACATCATAAGCATACTTATTATAATTTAGCATATGGCTCAGGAGTCGTTCGCTTTTCTATTGTCCGATGCCGCACGGCTGTTGCGGCGGCGGTTTGATGCGCGGGCGCGGGCGCTGGGCGTGACGCGGGCGCAGTGGCAGGTGCTGCTGTCGCTGTCGCGGCATGAAGGGATCAATCAGGCTGGCCTTGCCGACCGGCTGGAGGTCGAAACGATCACGCTGTGCCGGATGATCGACCGGTTGTCTGAAGCAGGGCTTGTCGAACGGCGGGCCGATGCGGCGGATCGCCGGGTCTGGCGCTTGCACCTGACGGTCGCCGCCTGGCCGATCATCGACCGGATGCGGGCCGTTGCTGACGATGTCGTGGATGAAGCGCTGGGCGCGATGGCGGAGGGTGACCGGTCCCAGCTGAACGATCTTTTGGAGGCGGTGCGGAGCAACCTGTCGGTTCGGGCCCCCATCGCTGCCCAATATTGAGGATTTGGTGTGACCGAGATGAGCAAGATCAACACGGAATCGGCGACGCCGGTCGACGGCACCGAACCGGCACAGGGCCGGTCACGGCTGTTGCTGATGATCAGCCTGCCGCTGGTCCTGATCGCGCTGGCCGCCTGGTACTATCTGGCCGGGGCCGGGACGGTGTCCACCGACAATGCCTATGTCCGGCAGGACAAAGTCTCGGTCAGTGCCGATGTCAGCGGGCGGATTGCGAAGGTCGCCGTGGCCGAAAACCAGCAGGTGGCAAAGGGTGCATTGCTGTTCGAGGTTGAACAGGCAACCTACCGTATCGCGCTCGCACAAGCCGAAGCGGCGCTGGCGACCGCCCGGCTGGACGTATCCCAGCTGCGCACCGGGCTCGCGACCAAGGATGTCAGCATCAAAGGCGCGACCGAGGATGTCGCCTACGCGCAGCAGGACCTTGCCCGCCAGCAGCAATTGCTCCGGGAGGGGTTCACGACAAGGGCCCGTTTTGATCAGGCGAGCCACGCCTTGGCGCAGGCGCGGGAGGCGCTGGCCCATGCCACAGCCGAAACCGCCAACGCCGCAGCCGCCCTCGGCGATGCGTCGCGCCCGGATGGGCAGCACCCGTTGATTCTGGCAGCGCTCGCCAAGCGCAACCGGGCTGCGCTGGATCTGGCGCTGACCTCGGTCCGGGCCCCGGCGGATGGCACAGTCAGTCAGACCGGGCGGCTTCAGGTCGGGACGGTGGCCGCTGTTGGCCTGCCGATGCTGACCATCGTCCGGTCGGGCAAGCCGTGGATTGAGGCGAATTTCAAGGAAACCGATCTGAGGGACATGGCGGTCGGGCAATCTGCCGAAATCGAACTCGATGCCTATGCCAAGGGCGTGCTCCACGGACGGGTGGCGAGCATCGGGGCGGGGACCGGGTCGGAATTCTCCGTGCTCCCGGCGCAGAATGCCAGCGGCAACTGGGTCAAGGTCACCCAGCGCGTGCCAGTGCGGATTGAGCTGATCGAAACGCCCAAGCGGGAGCTGATCGCCGGCCTGAGCGCCAAGGTCACGGTGATGACCGACAAATAATATGGCGACCGCCGCGATCCTTCCGGCGGCCGTCGACCGACCCGGCCCCAATCTCGCGCTGATCACCATTGCGGTGATGCTGGCGACGATCATGCAGGTGCTCGATTCGACCATCGCCAATGTGGCCCTGCCGCACATGCAGGCGAGCCTCGGTGCGGCGCGCGATACTGTGACCTGGGTGCTGACCAGCTATATCGTCGCCTCCGCCGTGGCGCTGCCGCTGACCGGCTGGATTGCCGACCGGATCGGGCCGAAGCGGCTGTTTCTGATCGGCATCGCCGGATTTGTCATCGCATCAATGCTGTGCGGTCTGGCGCAAAGTCTGGCCCAGATGATCCTGTTCCGGGTGGTGCAGGGCGTATTCGGGGCGTTCCTGCTGCCGCTGTCGCAGTCGATCATGCTCGATTCATGGCCGCGCGCGCGGCATGGTCAGGCGATGGCGCTTTGGGGGATGGGCATCATGCTCGGCCCGGTCATGGGGCCGTTGATCGGTGGCTGGCTGACCGAGAATTTCGACTGGCGCTGGGTGTTTTTCATCAACCTGCCGGTCGGCCTCGTGGCGTTTTTCCTCAGCCTTGCGACCTTGACCGAGAAGGCCAAGCGCATCCGCCGCTTTGATCTATTCGGCTTTGCCCTGCTCGCCGTTGGGGTTGGTGCGCTGCAACTGATGCTCGACCGGGGTGACCGGCTGGACTGGTTTGAATCGCCTGAAATCCTCTTCGAAGCTGGGCTGGCAATCAGCGCGCTCTGGGCCTTTGCGATCCACACTGCGACCGCCCGGGACCCGATCTTCGAGCTCGCCTTCTTCCGGGACCGCAACTTTCTGGTCAGCATGGTCTTCATGTTCCTGCTCGGCATCATGCTGTTTTCTTCAATGGCGCTCCTGCCGCCGATGCTGCAGACCCTTTATGGCTACCCGGTGCTGACCGCCGGGATTGTCGTCGCCCCTCGCGGTGTCGGGACGCTGATCGCCATGGGCCTTGGCGGCTATCTCGCCGGCCGGATCGACCCCCGGCATCTCGTTGCAACCGGGATCGTGCTGACCGCCTGGTCGCTGTACATGATGACCGGCTTTTCGCTGGAAATGGATGCCATGCCGGTGGTGGTCAGCGGCTTTGTGCAGGGCATCGCCTTTGGCCTGATGATGGTGCCGCTGAACCTCATTGCCTTTGCAACCCTCGACCCCGACAAGCGCACCGACGCCTCGAGCCTGTACAGCCTTGTCCGCAATGTTGGCAGTTCGATTGGCATTTCGATCGTCACCTTCCTGCTCGCCCGCAATCTGCAGACCAGCCATGCCGATATGGTGGCGCATGTGACGCCATTTTCCCTGCCAGTGGACCCGACCATTGCCCGCCAATTTGGCGCGGTCGGGGACACCGCGCTCGCGATGCTCGATGCCGAGGCGAACCGGCAGGCATTGATGATCGCCTATCTGGATGATTTCCAGCTGCAATTCTGGGGCGCGCTGGCCATGTTGCCGCTGGTCCTCCTCCTCAGAAAGCCACGCGGGCCGGTCGACGGCACGGTTGCGGTTGGCGAATGATCCGGGGCGTCGCCTTTTTGCCGCCACCCGCCTAATGTCAGGCGCGATGCAACATATAGCCCATCTGACTGACCGCGCCGTGCTGCGCATCGGTGGCCCGGAGGCGCGGGCCTTTCTGCAAGGGTTGTTGACCAATGACGTCACCGGCCCGCTGCCGGTCTGGGCCGGATTGCTGACGGCGCAGGGCAAATATCTGTTCGACATGATTCTGCATGACGGTGGGGAGGCGGTGCTGGTCGATGTGCTCGCGACCCGGGCGCCGGATCTGGCGAAGCGACTGACCCTCTACAAATTGCGCCGCGCGGTGACGATTGAACAGACCGGCTTGCAGGTCTTTGCCCGCTGGGGGGCGGCGGGCACAGAGACGCTGGACCCAAGATTGCCAGCCCTCGGCCACCGCTGGGTTGCCGACAACGCCAAACCCAATGCCGACCTTGCCGCCTATGTCGCGCACCGGCTGAAGCTCGGCATCGCCGACAGCGCGGATTTTGAGGTCGACAAGACCATGTGGCTGGAGACCAACGCGGTCGAGCTGCATGGCGTGAGCTTCACCAAGGGCTGCTATGTCGGGCAGGAGAATACCGCCCGGATGCACCACCGCGACAAATTGCGGAAACGGCTGTTGCCGGTCACGCTGGCGGGAGACCCCGGCGCGGACCGCATCATCACGGCGGCGGGGCGTGAGGCCGGAGATTTGCGCACCTGCCAGGGCGGTCGCGGGATCGCGTTTCTGCGGCTGGAACTGCTCGATGGGCTGATGGTTGGCGGCGTGCCGGTCACCGCCCACTGGCCGGACTGGTTGCCGCGCGACAAATAGTTGCAAATCGTTCGCAACAAGCTATGCCGGTGGGGCATGAGTCGTTTTCTGTCGTCCCGCCCGTTCTTTTGGTTGCTGCTGGCCCTGCCGTCGTTCGGCATGATCAACGCCGCCGTCCAGCCGGGTGCCGATCTGGAGGAATTGCTCCACCCAACCGGCGAATTTTCGGTGCGCTTCCTCGTCATCGCGATGGCACTGACCCCGCTGGTGCAGCTGTTCCCGGCCAACCGCGTCATCCGCTGGCTGCTGGCCCGTCGCCGTGCGCTCGGGGTTGCAGCCTTCGGTTACGCCGCGCTCCACACGCTGTTCTACGTGCTGGCGATGGGCAATCTGGATGACATGCTCGCCGAACTAGGGGCGACCGGTATCTGGACCGGCTGGCTCGCCATGCTGCTGTTCGTGCCGATGGCAGTCACCAGCAATGATGCCGCGATGCGCATACTCCGCGCCGGGTGGAAGCGCATCCAGCGGCTGGCCTATCCTGCCGCGCTCCTGACGCTGGTCCACTGGGTCACCGTTCATGACGGGGCCATCGGTGCCGCCGTACATTTCGCCCCGCTGGCGGTCCTTGAGGCCGTCCGTCTGTTTCGCAACTGGAGACCCACATGAAATATCTGCTCGCCGCCGCCGCTCTCGCCGTCTCGGCCCCGGCCTTTGCCACCGGCGTGATGACCTGCAACGTCCCCAAGGCCGACCACAAGCCTGTCGCTGACCTGACCGCCAAGCTGATCAAGGAAGGCTGGCAGGTCCGCAAGGCCAAGCCCGACGGCGGCTGCTACGAAGTCTATGGCACCACGCCTGAAGGCGACCGGGTTGAGGCCTATTTCGATCCCGCCACCTTTGAGAAACTCTATGTCGCCCGTCGCGGCGAGGTGCTGTTCAAAAAGGCGCAATAACTGGACATAGGGCAAGGCGGCGGGTTAGCTTTCGACCATGACCCGCCGCCAAAAAAAGCGCCCGCCAACCCCGCTGCACGACCGCAAATTGCTCGGCATGCTTGCGATCTGCGGGGCAATGTTGCTGGGGTTCGTGATATTTGTGTCGGGGTGATTTCCGGCTCAGTTTTCAAGTTTTCCGTCTGTCCTGAGCCTGTCGCAGGGCTCTTCGACAGGCTCAGGGCTGACGGATTCGTTTGATCACATACAATTGACCGTAAGTCCTGAGCTTGTCGAAGGACAGGTACGTTTACCCCAACCGCCCCAGCGCTGCCCGTAACCGTTCGGCCTCCGCCGTTCGGTCCGCCAAGTCAGCCCGCGCTTTCTCAACCGCCTCCGGCTTCGCCCGCTCGACGAACCCGGCATTGCCAAGCCGCCCGGTCAAAGCATCGCGTTCCTTTTCCGCCGCCACAGCCGCCTTCTCCAACCGCGCCCGTTCAGCTGCGAGATCGATGGCACCCGTCAAATCCAGCTGAAGGATGAGTCCTTCGACCACGACTTGAACGGCACCCTTCCGTGCGCGCCTTGCGGAGACAGCCTCATCCACAGGGTTAGCTACTCCCGACTCCGAGTAGTTCAGCGCCATTACGTTTTCTATTCGCGCCAAGCGTTTGATCGCCATGAGGTTAGCCAGAAACCGATCCCAAGCTAGTTTGGTACGGTCGGCGGTCCACGCTCTGAGTATCGCGCTTGGAGGGACGTTCAGTTCATTTCGTGCTATCCGGACCTCGCTGATGAGCTTGATCGACCACTCGATATCGGCCGTTGCCACTGGATCGATGTCATGCGCATCCACCTCAACCCACTTCGCCGCGATCAGATCGTAGCGTCGCTCGCCGAGTGCGTGCCACAATTCCTCCGTGATGAACGGCATCACCGGGTGCAGCATCACCAATATCTGGTCGAGCGCCCAGCCCGCGACGAGCTTGGTCTCGTCGTCGATCTGAGCCTTCTCGGTTTCGCTGAAAACCGGTTTGATCCACTCCAGATACCAGTCGCAGAACCGGCTCCAGACGAACTGGTAGATCGTGTCGGCATAGGCATCGAAGCGGAAATCGGCGATGGCTTGGTCCAGCGCCGACGCGGTCTTTGCCACCTCCCCGATGATCCAGCGGTTGACCGGCAGCGTCGCGATTGGCGGCACCGGTGATGCACTTGCGCCAATCCCGTTCGATTGCGCGAACCGGGCTGCATTCCACAGCTTGGTGCCAAAATTGCGATAGCCCTCGACCCGCTTTTCATCGAGCTTGATGTCGCGCCCCTGGCTTTCCATCGCGGTGAGCGTGAACCTGAGAGCGTCGGCACCGTACTGGTCGATGATGAGCAGCGGATCGACGGTATTGCCCTTCGACTTCGACATCTTCGCGCCCTTGGCGTCGCGGACGAGGCCGTGGCAGTAGACGGTCGCGAAGGGCGGCACGCCGTCCATGAAATGGATGCCCTGCATCATCATCCGGGCGACCCAGAAAAAGATGATGTCGAACCCGGTGACCAGCACCGAGCCGGGATAATAGCGCTTCAGCGCCTCCGTATCGCCGGGCCAGCCGAGCGTGCCGAACGGCCAGAGCGCGGAGGAAAACCAGGTGTCGAGGACGTCCTCGTCGCGATAGATATGGATTTTATCGCGATGCAACTCCAGTGAATTGACACCACTACTAAGAGCCTCATCCCATTCTAGATAATCGTCCTCCGATTCATGGATGAACAATTCTTGGTCCGATTTATAGTATTCCCGCACTTGTCTAGTTAGTTCTGCGATATCTTCCGCAACAAATATTACTTCATCCACCGCAAAAGATATGTCAGAAGAGTCCCAGTTTTCTGGTGCTCTTTTCGGGCCATACCAAGCCGGAATCTGGTGCCCCCACCACAGCTGGCGGCTCACGCACCATGGCTGGATATTGTCCATCCAGTTGAAATAGGTCTTGTCCCAATTGGCAGGGACGAATTTGGTCGCGCCCGACCGCACCGCCTCAATCGCGGGCTTGGCCAGCGTGGCCGCATCGACATACCATTGGTCGGTCAGCAGCGGTTCGATCACCACGCCGGAGCGGTCGCCATAGGGGACCATGTGTATATGGTCTTCAACCTTGTCGAGCAGCCCAAGCGCGTCGAACTCCGTCACCACCATCTCACGCGCCACATAGCGGTCGAGGCCGCGATATTGCGGCGGGGTGTTGTCGTTCATCGTCGCATCAAGGTTCATCAGGTTGATGAGCGGAATGCCGACGTCCGGGTGGCGCTTGTACACCTCATAGTCGTTGTGATCATGCGCGGCGGTGATCTTCACTGCGCCGGAGCCGAAGTCCATTTTCACATGTTCATCGGCGATGATCGGGATCAGCCGGTCAACGATCGGCAGGCGACAGCGCTTGCCGACGAGATGGGTGAAGCGCGGGTCGGCAGGGTTCACCGCAACCGCCCCGTCGCCGAGAATCGTTTCGGGCCGCGTCGTCGCGATGGCGATGAAGCCCGAGCCATCCTCCAGCGGATAGCGGAAGTGCCAGAAATGGCCCTTCACCTCGCGCTGCTCAACCTCCAGATCGCTGATCGCGGTTTTCAGCTTGGGGTCCCAGTTGACCAGCCGCTTGTCCTTGTACAGCAGGCCCTCGCGGTAGAGCTGGACGAACACCTTGTTAACGGCGGCGTTGAAGCCCTCGTCCATCGTGAACCGCTCGTTCGACCAGTCGCAGCTTGCCCCCAGCCGCCGCAGCTGATTGGTGATCGTCGAGCCGCTGGTGCGTTTCCAGTCCCAGACCGTCTCCAGAAACGCCTCGCGGCCCATTTCCTGCCGCGTCGTCCCCTGCGTGCTCTCGGCAAGCTGACGCTCGACCACCATCTGCGTGGCGATGCCGGCATGGTCGGTGCCAACCACCCACAGCGCGTCCCGACCTTTAAGCCGTTGATAGCGGATCAGCACGTCCTGAAGCGTGTTGTCGAGCGCGTGGCCCATGTGCAGGCTGCCGGTGACGTTCGGCGGCGGGATCACAATGGTGAACGGCTCCGCATCCGGGCGGGCGGGGTGGAACGCGCCGGATTTCTCCCAATGCGGGTACCAGCGCGATTCGATGTCGGCGGGCGAATAATGTTTGTCGATGGTCATGGGAGGAGGCTCATAGCCGTCACGGTTGCGGTGCGGCAACCTCCGGCGCATGTCTGACCAGCAGCAGGTACATCACCGGCGTGACCACCCGGCTGAGGAGTGTCGATGAAATCAGCCCGCCGATGATGACAATGGCGAGCGGCGCGAACAGGCCGGAGCCGCTGAAGGCCAGCGGGGTCAGGCCGCCGATGGCGGTGACACTGGTCAGCAGCACCGGCAGGAAGCGCACCTCCCCGGCTTTCTCGATGGCATCGCGCAGGCCCATGCCGGAGGCGCGCAACTGGGTGGTGAAATCGACCAGCAGGATGGAGTTTTTGATCTCGATGCCGATCAGCGCGACGAAGCCGATTACCGCATTGTAGCTGAGCGAATTGCCGGTCAGGAACAGCGCGACCAGCCCGCCGAACATGCCGAGCGGGATCACCCCCGCGACCACGGCAGTTTCACGGAACCGGCCGAATTCCAGGACCAGCACACCCAGGATACCGAACACCGCCAGCATGACGATGCGACCCAGTCCGGCAAAGCTTTCCGAAGAGGCCTGGGCTTCACCGCCCTGAGTGATCTTGTAGCCTGGCGGGAATTTCACCTTGGCCAGCCGTGCATAAAAATCCTTGGTCACGGCCGAGGTGAGATAGCCCGGCTGAACATAGGCCGACACCGTGGCGGATCGTTCCTGCTGATAGCGGTTGATCTGCCCCGGGGCGCTTTCAAGATAGGGCTTTGCCACCTGCGACAGCGGGACTGCGCCGCCGCTGGTCGTCGGCAGATAAACCCGGTCGAGCGCCGACACCGGCTGCGCCTCCTCCATAGGCAGGCGGACCAGCACATCGAAGGTGTCGCCTTCATCGTCCCGGAACTTGCCCGCCGTTTCACCGGCAAGGGCCAGACGGGTGGCGCGACGGACTGCACCCGCTGGCACGCCCAGCAATGCCGCCTTGTCGGCATCGATGCCGAGGTTGAGGTCGATCCGGTCAACCGCCAGTGGATTCTCGATATCGCGGGTTCCCGGCGTTGCCCGCATGACTTTCTCGACCTCTCCGGACAGCCGTTTCAGCTCGTCCAGGTCGGGGCCGCCGATATAGGTTGCAATCGGCGCGGCAATCGGCGGGCCGTTGAGGAATTCCTTCACCAATATGCGGGCGTCGGGATAGGCATCAAACTTGACGCGCAGCCGGTCGAACATCGCCTTGGTCTCGGCCCCCCGGAACTCGTCGAGGACCCCGATCACATTGCCGATATTGGTCGACTGGCCCTCTTCGCGCACATTGTAGAAAACCTGCGGGTTGCCGCGTCCGGTGTTCGCCATCCGGGTGATGATCTGCCTTTCCTTGGCCATTTCGGCGTCGATGAACCGGATAGCACGGTCGGTTTCGGCGAGCGTCGTGCCCTCGGGGGATTGTACCTGCACGACGAAATAGGTCGCGTCCGCCGGTGGAAACAGGCTGGAGCCTATAACCGGAACCAGGCCGAACGCCGCGACGCACAGCGCCATGGAGGCGAGCAGCGCGCGGCGCGGGTGGGTCAGCGACCAATGCAACACCGGCGCATAGAAACGGTGGATGCCGCTCTGGATGATCTGGAGGAAGCGGTTGCCCTCCGGTGCCTCGTGCAGCGGCAGGAAACGCGACGCGAGGAAGGGGACGATGGTCATCGACACCACGTAGGAGGCGAGCACCGTCATCAGCACCGCAATCGGCAGGGAGCGGGTGAACAGCCCCGCCCCTTCCGGCAGGAACACCAAAGGCAGGAACGCAAAAATCAGGGTCGCGGTGCAGCCAAGAACGGCCACTGCAATCTGTTTGGTACCAACCAACGCCGCATTTTCCCGGCTCGCCCCTTCACGTAAATGGCGGGCGATATTCTCGGTGACGACAATCGAATCGTCGACCAGCAGCCCGAGCGCGACGATGAAGCCGGTGATCGCCAGCTGGTTGAGCGTGAAGCCCATCAACTGCATTGCGAGCACACCCATGGCGAGGCTGAGCGGGATCGATACCATCACCACGAGCGATGCCCGGGTCCCGAGCGGCAACAGGGTGATCAGCACCAGCGCAAGCGCGATGGCAAAGTCGCGCCCCAGCTGATCGAGCTTGCGGTCGACATCGAGGCTCTGGTCGAAGCCAAGCTCCAGCTTCATGTCCGGCGGCAGGGTCTCGCGGAAAGCATCGGCGGTCGCCACCAGATTGCGGCGGACGTCGAGGACGTTGGTGCGGTCCTTCTGCGTCGCGGTGATCCAGACCGCCCGCTTGCCGTTGAAGCGCGCCACATGGCTGACCTCCTCCGTCTTCCAGCGCACATCGGCGACATCGGCCACCCGGACGAGACGCCCGTTTTCCGCACGGATCGGCACATCGCGCACGTCTTCGACCGAGCGGAACGCGCCGCCCGCCTCCACATTGAAACGCCGCGTCCCGGACTGGACGGTCCCGGCCGGCAAATCGGCCCCACCGCTGCGCAACGCATCGGTGACTGCGGTAACCGGCAGCCCAAGCTGCGCCATGCGACCGCTATCGATCGATACAATGACCTGTGGCTTGGCGATACCGTAGACCCTGGCATTCCGGACATCTTCGACCTGGTTCAGCCGGTCGCGCAGGTCCTCGGCAATCTTCTCCATCCGGCGCGTGCTCGCCGTCTCACTGGTCAGGGCATATTGCACCACTGCGGATTCGGTGGTTCGGATCTTGCGGAACTCCAGCTTGGCCAGCGACGAGGGCAACTGGGCCCGGATGGCGTTCACCTCGCGGACGACGCCGTCATAATTTTTCTCGGTATCGCTGCCCCAGTCGAACACCGCGGTGATCGAGGTAAAGCCGTCGGACGAGCGGGAGGCCACTTCGTCGATATTGTCGAGCCCGCGCAGCACATCCTCGATCGGCTTCGCAACCGTTTGTTCCATGTCCGCCGGATCGGCACCCGGCTGCACAGCCAGGATCACCACCACCGGGATCGGGAAATGCGGATCGACCGAGCGCGGGATGCTGGTCAGTGCCGACAGCCCGAGCGCCGACATCAGCGCGAACAGCACCAGCGTGATCTGCCAGCGCTGGATGGCAAATTCGATCAGTTTCACTTGAGCCGGACCTTGCCGCCATCGCGGATGCGATCGATACCGCTGATCGCCACCTGCTCACCGGCTTTCAAGCCGCCGGTGACCACCAGCATCTGATCATTCAACGCGCCAAGCTGTACCACCCGGGAGCGCACAACCAGCGTCACCGGGTCAACGACGTAGACAAAGCCTTCGTCGGCGCGGGCCTGCCAGACCGCGCTCGCCGGAATTCTCACCCCGCCTGCCGAAAGGGCCGCGCCGGTTTGGACGCTGGCCTCCCCGATCAGCCCGGACCGCAATCCAGGGCGAGCGGGCAGCGCCACCTCAACCTCGAACGTCCCGGTCCGGTCATCGCCGCGACCGGCAAGTTCCGTCACCTTTGCCGGAAAGGGCACGCTGCCAATCGCGGGTATCGACACCGACGCGGCCTGCCCGACCTTGATCGCCGCCATGCCAACGTCGCTGATCGGCGCACGCAGGACATAACCTTCCCGCGCCTCCCCAATGGTGACCACGGGTGTTCCCGCCGCAACGATCTGGCCAGGCTCGATATGGCGCTTGAGCACGATCCCCGAACTCGGCGCGTAGATTTTGGAATAGCGCAGGTTGAACCCGACCGATGCGACCCGGGCCTGGGCACTGCTCGCGGCGGCTTGGGCCGCCTCAACCCGCGATTTTGCGACCCAGCCTTTGGCATTGAGGTCGACCATACGCTTCAGCTCAGCCGCGGCCCGCACCGCCTCCGCCTTTGCCGCCGCATCGTCCGCGCTGATTGCGGCTGGATCAAGCTGCGCCAGCAGCTGGCCCTTGGTGACCTGATCGCCGCCGTCAACCAGCAGGGTGGCAATCCGGCCATTGGTGTTGAAGGCGAGCGCCGTTTCCCGTTTTGCGCGGACCGTTCCGATGGCGAGCAAACTGCCGGAACTCCGATCGGCCTGCGCGGTTGCCAGCGCCACCAGTGCCGCCGGTTCCTCCGTTGCCTTGACCGGGCCGCTGTCGCTTTCACAACCGCCAAGGGCGATCAATGCCACCACACCGAACAGCCGCACGCTCATCACAGCCTCACTTTTGACCATCACTCATATCTATAAACTATACCGATAAGTATACAAATGATATTTGGGTCCATGATGATGGTGCAGGGACCCTCCCGCGGCCGACCGGTCGACGCCGCTAAGCGCGCCGCCGTGCTGACGGCGGCCCAGTATCTGTTCAGCCAGAACGGCTTTGCCGGCACCAGCATGGATTCAATCGCCAAGGCGGCGGGTGCCACCAAGCTGACCGTCTATCGCAACTTCGGCAGCAAGCAGGATTTGTTCGCAGAGGCGATCCGGCTGAAATGTGAAACCATGTTGGCGGACGAGGGTCGAATGGTGGTCGATGCCGATCCTCGAACCGCATTGGTGGCGTTCGGGCGCGCTTTCCTGCGGCTGATCCACAGTCCGGAGGCGCTCGGAACGCACCGCCTCATCGTCGCCGAGCGCGAACGCAGTCCCGGGCTTGGGCAGTTGTTCCACGACAATGCCATCGAGCCGACGCGGCAGCGGCTGGCGGCACTGTTGGGCCTGCTCGGCACTGGCGGGTCCGAACCGCAAATGGGCGCGCGCGATCTGCTGATGCTATGGCGGGGTTGGCCAGCGATGCATTTTGACCTCAGCCTGCCCCCGCTCAGTCGGGCAGAGTTGGATGCCCATGTCGATCACTGCGTCGACCTATGCCTGGCCTCGTGGTCGTCCCGACAGCTCCACCAGTCAGGGATTGGTGCGCAGTGACAACCGGCGCTTGTTGGCAACCGGGACCGGCGTCAGCTTTTTCTGCGCCTCCAGATGCCAGGCAACCACGTTGAGCAGCGAAACCGCAATCGCAATGGCGTAGTAGATCGTGCTCTGGAAGGCGAGCGCGGTAAAAATACTGCCGACCAGATAGACGATGATCAGATGGGACAATGCCCGTGCGCATCCGGCCGCCCATTCCATGTCTGGCAGGCCTTTGACTCGCCGCGCAATCGTCGACAGCTGCCAGAGTGCCCCGCCAAAAATCGCCGCGAAAATCGCAAAGCCCGGCCAACCCTGTTCCCCCAGAATCTCGAAATAGGAGCTGTGGAAACCCCGTGCGCCGTCCTTGATCTTCTTGGTCCCTTCGGCGCTGTTGCTACCATCGCCTGATCGGTTCTTGACCTCATAGACGATCTCGCTGGCTCGCCAGATTCCGAACCCGCCGCCCATCGGATGGGAGTTGGTCCGGTCCCAGGTCCATTGCCACATCGCAACCCGGGTGGAGGCGGAGGTGTCCTCGTCATAGGTTTTGATGGTGCCCATCCGCCCGGTGAACGAGTCTGGCAGGAACGGGATGGATGCAATCCCGGCGACGACGGCGATGCTGCCAACGAGAAATTTGCGCTTGATGTGCCGGAACTCCAAAAACGCAATCGCGGCAATACACAGGAATCCCGTGCGCGCCTCCGACCCGATGACAACCAGAATTGCCGATGCACAGATCCCGATGGTGATCAGCCGGGTCCATTTGGATTGGGGGAACAGGGTGCTGTATTTGTATAGATAGAGTGCGAGCGGGATCATACCGATGGCCACCGTCGCCAAAGTGCTGGCCTCAAACAGCCCGACATTGCGCTGCACGAGGAAGCTCAGGTGGCCGTAGCCGCCGCCGCCCAGCAGCGTCTTGAAGGCGCCGGAAAACATCAGCGCGCAGATGGTGAACAGGATCACCAGGAGCGCGGTTTCAATCTGTAGCCGGGTCCGCAACACCAGTGGCAGGAATGCCGCAAACGCCAGGGCCTTCCAGGCCGAACTCCATTTGAACCAGGCGAAATCGCCCATCTGTGCAGTGGACGTGGTGATGGTGATCCACATGATCATCACAACCAGCAGGATTTGCAGACTGTTGATGCGGACCTTTTTCTCCTGATCCGCGATCAGATAGGCGAGCACCGCGACGACCGCCGCGATCATACTGATTGGGGCAGTGTTCAGCAGATAATAGGATTGTTCCTGCGGTTGCAGCAGGTCGACCCAGATATAGCAGAGGGTGGCAAGATAGGGCCGGACAAAAGCCAACCCGAACAGGAACAACATGATCCCGACGAAAAACAGGTCACGCACGGTCGGTGCCTCGCCAGGATTTGAGCGCGGTCTTTCGCGCGTCCCCGCTGGCCCTGACGCTGCGCAAAATCGCAACCACCAGGAATATGTGCGCGATCAGCAGGGCAAGGTTGTCAACCATGGTGTCAGGATAACAGCAACCTGCCCGACCGGCAATTTGGGACCACAGGTTGCCGCGACCCGACACACCGGCTAATCCGCTCCCCAAAATCGATTGGGATCAAAATGAAGCAATCCGTACACCTGATCGCCGCCGCGCGACCAAATTTCATGAAGGTCGCCCCGCTGTGGCATGCCCTGCAGGCATCGGGCGATTTTGCTGCGGTGTTGGTCCACACCGGGCAACATTATGACGCGAATATGTCGGACGATATCTTTGCCGACCTGTCGCTGCCGGTCCCTGTCCACCATCTCGGCATTGGGTCTGGCAGTCATGCCGAACAAACGGGCGGCGTGATGATTGCCTATGAGAAGATTGCCGTTGCCGACCGGCCGGATTGGCTGGTGGTGGTCGGGGACGTGAATTCGACGGCGGCATGCGCCATGGTTGGGGCAAAGCTCGGAATCCGGACTGTGCACTTGGAGGCAGGTTTGCGCTCCCGCGACCGCGCCATGCCGGAGGAGATCAATCGCTTGGTCACCGACGTGCTTTGCGATGTGCTCTGGACACCCTCCCCCGATGCGGATGAAAACTTGGCCGCAGAAGGCATACCGGCGTCCCGGATCACCCGGGTCGGCAACATCATGCTCGACAGCTACGAGATGATCCGGCCCCGGATCGCGGCAGAAGGCGCACCGGCAAAGCTCGGCCTCGCGCCCGGCGGCTACGGCGTGGTGACGCTGCACCGTCCGTCGAACGTCGATGAGGTCGGGCCGCTGACTGCGCTGGTCGAGGCGCTTGAACAGGTGGCGGCCCGTTTGCCGCTGGTATTCCCGGTGCATCCGCGCACACGGGAAAGGCTGACCCGCTTCGGCCTGCTCGACCGGTTGACCGCTGCCGGTGTCCATCTGCTCGATCCGCAAAGCTACCGCCCGTTCATGAGTCTCGTCAGTGCGTCGGCAATCGCCATCACCGATTCCGGCGGGCTGCAGGAAGAGACCACCTACCTCGGCATTCCCTGCCTGACGCTGCGGGAGAATACCGAACGGCCGATCACGGTGACTGAGGGTACCAATCGCCTGACCCGCGCAAATCAGCTGGTCGCGGACGTGACCGCCGCATTGGCCGCCGATGCTCCTGCCCCGGCGCGGCCGGAGTTTTGGGACGGAAAAACGGCGGACCGCTGTGTCGCCGACTTGCGTGCGCGCGGCTGATTTTGCGGATCCTCCACGTCCTCGACCATTCCCTCCCGCTCCACAGCGGCTATAGTTTTCGAACCCGCGCCTTGGTCGAGGCGTCCCGGCGGCGCGGCTGGGAAACACTCCACCTGACCACCCCGCGTCACACATTGGACGGCCCCGATGTCGAAACCTTCGACGGCCTGACCTTTCACCGTTCCCGCAAGACTGGCAGGCTTCCGATCTGGTCTGAAGTGCGCGCCACCGCGCGGGCGCTTGACCAATTGGTCCGCGACACCGAACCGGACATCATCCACGCCCATTCCCCGGTCCTGACTGCCTTGGCGGCCAGCGGGGTCGCGCGGCGTCACAAATTGCCGCTGGTCTACGAAATCCGGGCGTTCTGGGAGGATGCCGCTGTCGGCAATGGCACCGGCGCGGAAGGCTCGGCCCAATACCGCCTGACCCGGGCCTTGGAAACCTGGGCCTGCCGCCGGGCCGACGCGGTCGGAGCAATCTGCCAAGGCCTGCTCGGCGACCTGCGCGCACGCGGCATCGCATCTGAAAAGCTGTTCGAAATTCCAAACGGTGTCGATCTTGCCCAATTCGGCACACCGCTGGCCCGCGACACAGGATTGGCGGCGCAGCTTAGGTTCACCGACACGACCGAAGTCATTGGATTTATCGGATCCTTCTATGATTATGAAGGGTTGGATGATCTGATCGCCGCCATGCCCTCGCTGGTCGCCGCCCGGCCGAACCTGCGTCTGTTGCTTGTCGGGGGCGGTCCGATGGCTGACGCGTTGGCGGCACAGGCGGCAAGCTCGACCTGCGCCGACCGCATCCACTTTGTCGGCCGCGTCCCGCATCAGGAGGTGGAACGCTATTACAGCCTGATCGATGTGCTGGTTTACCCGCGCAAAGCCATGCGCCTGACCGATCTTGTCACCCCGCTGAAGCCGCTGGAGGCGATGGCGCAGGAGAAGCTGGTCGCGGCGTCCGACGTCGGCGGCCACCGCGAACTGATCACCGATGGCACCACAGGCACCCTGTTCCACGCCGACAATCCCGCCGCGCTGGCAGAAGCTGTCGCTACGCTGTTTGCTAACCGGGAGATGTGGCCGACGCGCCGTGCGGCGTGCAAAGCCTATGTCGCGACTGAGCGAACCTGGGACGTCAGTGTCGCCAATTATGCGCCGGTGTATGCACGTCTGCTTGCGCAGGCGGGCTGAACACGCCAAGATTCGGTGCGGAGGGGTTTTTGATGGCAATGCTCGACAAGTGGCAGACGATCTTGCTGACCTCATGGAAATGGCAATTGCTGGTCGGCACCAGCCTCGGCGGGCTGATCCTGCTGATCATTGGGGTGTGGCTGCTGCGCCGCCGCCGCCGTAACCGGACAATGGACGACGCACCGGACCTGATGTTTGCCGCCCCCGATGACTTTGCCGACCAGCCGACGGTCAGTTTCCGCGATGACTGGGCCGATCCCTACGCCCCCGCACCGGTGGTGGAGGCGATCGAGCCGGTTGCCGAGGACATGCGTGAGCCGGAAGCGTCACCTGTCCCCGCTGTGACGGAACCGGTCGCTGCGGTTGAGCCTGTTGCGGCAAACGACACCTGGCTGATGCCCGCAGAGGCTGCTGACCCCCCTCCTGCGCCCATTGTCTCCCAAGCGCCGGATGCGGTCGAACAACGGGTGGCCAAGTTGGAGGCGGCAGTGGTCGCGCTCACCGACCTGCTGCGTCCCGCCCGGACTGCGGCGGGTGGCGGTGACCTCACGGACCGGCTCGATGCACTGGAGAAAACCCTGACCGCCCGCTTCGATGCCCTTGCCCGGGTACTGAATTCCTTGCCAACCGGAAGCCCTCTGTCGGGCTTCGGTGCCGACCCCGAAGCCGTCGCATCCGCCGTCGTCGAGATTCGCCGCACGCTCAGGGGTTAGCTTTGGAGCCTCAACAGGTTGTTCATCGGCTGATTGAATCGACTGATGGATGATATGGATTGTCGACGGCGGTGATGACCGCCGCCCGCAGTTCTGGGATGCCCAAGCCTTTCTCGGAGCTGGTGGACAGCAGGTGCGGATAGGCCGCCGGGTGTTTGCCGGCGAGTTCGGCGATCTGGGCCAGGGTCGCCTTGGCCTGGGTTGGCTTGATCTTGTCTGCCTTGGTCAGGACGATCTGGTAGCTGACCGCTGCCTTGTCGAGCATGGTCATCACCTCAATGTCCACCGGCTTCAGCCCGTGGCGTGCGTCGATCAGGACGAGGACGCGCTTCAATACCTGGCGGCCACGCACATAGTCATTGACCAGGTTTTTCCATTTCCGGATCACGTCCTTCGGTGCTTCGGCAAAGCCATAGCCCGGCATGTCGACGAGGCGGAACCACACCGGGTCACCGATGTTGAAGAAATTGAGCTCCTGCGTCCGCCCGGGCGTGTTGGAGGTGCGCGCCAGGCCGGTGCGCCCGGTCAGGGCATTCAGCAGGGAGGATTTGCCAACGTTTGAGCGCCCGGCAAATGCTACCTCCGGCACGTCCGGATCAGGCAGGAACTGCAGGCCCGGGGCCGATTTCAGAAAGGCCATCGGCCCGGCAAAAATCTTCCGGGCCGCCTCAATCCGCTCCGGGAGATCGTCGGGTTCGGCACCGGTCATTTTGTCGGCTCGGCGCTGGGCACCGGATGGCGACGGAGCAGCAGCCATTGCTGCCCGACCGTGAAGAAGTTGGACACGATCCAATAGACCACCAGCCCGGCGGCAAACGGGGCCATGATCACCATGAAAATCCACGGCATCCAGGCAAAAATCTGCTGCTGGGCCGGGTCCATCGGCTGCGGGTTGAATTTCTGCTGCAGCCACATCGAAATACCAAGGATGATCGGCAGGACGCCGAGCGCGATGATCGACGGCGGGGTGAAGGGCAGCAGGCCGAACAGGTTGATCGGGGTCAATGGATCGGGCGCCGACAGGTCCTTGATCCACAGCGCAAACGGCTGATGCCGCATTTCGAGCGTCAGCATCAGGGTTTTGTAAAGCGCATAGAAAATCGGGATTTGCAGGAAGATCGGCAGACACCCAGCCAGCGGGTTGATCTTCTCCGATTTGTACAGCTCCATGGTTTCCTGCTGCAGCCGGACCTTGTCGTCCTTCCACTTCTCCTGCAGCGCCTTCATCTTGGGTTGCAGCACCCGCATGCCGGCCATCGAGGCATATTGCTTGTTGGCAATCGGGAACATCAGGGTGCGGACGATGAGCGTCAGACAGATGATGGCAACGCCGAAGTTGCCGACCATCTTGAACAGCCAGGCGAGCAGATAGAAGATCGGCTTGGCGATCCAGTAGAACCAGCCCCAATCCAGCGCCTTGTCAAACTGCGGGATGCCGAGGCGTACCTTGTAATCATCCAGCAGCTCGACCTCTTTCGCTCCGGCAAACAGGCGCGAGGTGACCGTGGCGGCAGAGCGCGGCTTAACAGTCTCGTTCATGGCAAAATTCGCCTGGAACCGGTCGCCAGTGCCGTGGCGGAAGGTGGCATCAACCTTGGCGCGCTGGTCCGGAATGAGCGCGGTCAGCCAATATTGGTCGGTGAACCCGAGCCAGCCGCCGGTGGAGGTGAATTTCGCCGCGCCGGCTTCGGCCACGTCCTCGTAATTCACGTCATTGACGATCTCGTCGAACACCCCCATCGGCCCGACATGCGCGGTCCAGGTGTCGGGGTCCTTCGACGCGCCGTCGCGAGCGACCAGGCCGTAGGGCCTGAGGATCAGCGGGGTTGTACCGCTGTTCAGGACGCGCTGGGTGATGGTGAACATATAGGCACCGTCCACCTCGATCCCGATTTCAAACCGGATGCCGGCCGGATTGGTCCAGGCGAGTGTCACCGGGCTGGTCGGAGTGAGTTCGGTGGCGCTGGTGGTCCAGAGGGCATCGGCAGACGGTGCCCCGGCACCAGTCCACCCAGATTGAGCGAAATAGGCCTGCGGCGCCCCGGACGGTGAAAACAGCCGGATCGCGGGTGAATCTTTCTTGATCGTCTCCCGGTATTTCACCAGCACCAGATCATCGATGCGCGCGCCGGTCAGGTTGAGGCTGCCAATTAGCGTCGGTGTGCGGATGGCGATTCGCGGGCTTTCTGCCATCACCACGCCCCGCGCACGGGTCATCGCCGGGCCGTCAGCCACCGGCCCATCGGGCGTGGCGGCGGTTGCTGCTGCCGGTGCAGCGGCTGTTGGAGCGCCCGCTGCGATCGACGCGGGCTTGGGAGCCGGAAAATATTGCTCCGATATCAAGGTCCAGCCGAACAGCACCATCGCCGACAGCACAATGGCAAGGAGGAGATTCTTCTGGTCGTTCACGAAACAGCCTCAGGCATTGGGCGGGACGGGATCGAATCCCGAACCACCGAAGGGGTGACAACGTGCGATGCGCCTAGCCGCCAGCCAGCCGCCGCGCAATGCACCGAAACGTTCCACCGCCTCGATTGCATAGGCGGAACAGCTCGGTTGAAAGCGGCAGGTCGGTGGCAGGATGGCCGAAATGGTCAACTGCCAGCCGCGGGCCAGCCCGATCAGCAGGCGGGCCATCATCTCTCAAATCCCCCGCCACTGTGGGAAGGCGGATTTGACGAAGGCCGTGCCCGCGTCAGCGCTCGCGCCAATTCCTCCCGGAGCGTCGCGTAATCGCGCTCAACCCCATCGCTGCGTCCGATCAACACATGGTCGGCCCCGGGAATTCCACCGGCTGGCAGCAAGTCCCGCGCCAGCGCCCTCAGTCGCCGCTTCATCCGGTTGCGGACGACGGCATTGCCGATTTTCTTGGTGACGGTGAAACCGATGCGAATCGCCACATCGTCATCCCCGCGCGGGTTGACCAGCAGTATGAATCCGGGAGTGGGAACGCGGCGTCCGCGATTGGCAGCCAGAAAATCCCGCCGCGCTGTCAGGGTGAAAACCGGGGTCACACTGTGCCCCGACAATCGACTTAGGCCGACAGGACCTTGCGGCCCCGGGCGCGGCGCGCTGCCAGCACCTTGCGGCCGCCGACGGTCGCCATGCGCGAGCGGAAGCCGTGGCGGCGCTTGCGGACGAGACGGCTCGGTTGGAACGTACGCTTCATTGGTCAGACCTTCAGGTAACAGCACAGCCGACCGTCCGCAGACAGCCAGCCGAAATCAGGGGCGGGCCATAGCGGGGGCGGAGGGAGAGGTCAAGGTGGGGGAGGGCATGTTGCAATAGGGTAGGAGTCTGCCGAGCCGGTTAAACTACACTCTCACACCTCAACCCTCACAACCTCCACCGCTGCCGATACCGGCAACACGCCGTACAAATGCGGGAACAATGCGCCGCCCCGCGACGGCTCCCAGACCAGCGCTGCGCCTAGGGTCGCCGGATCGACGGTGACCAGCACCAGGTCCTGTTGACCGGCAAAATGCCTGGCCAGCGTCCCCGCCACCTGTTCGCGTGTGGAGAAATGGATGAAGCCGTCCCGCACATCATCGGCAGAACCGGTGTAGGCACCCGCCGCCTTCGCCGCCGCCCAATCAGCCGCCGGCATGATTTTGTAGATGGAGTCACTCACTGCGGGGCGCGGTAGGGCGGCGTAGGGATTTCGGCCTGGGCATGGCGCAGCGCTGCCGACCAGCGTTCCGACAGGTCGTGGAAATAGGGGTCGTCATCGCCGATACGGTATGTGATGTCGGCCTTACCCTTGCCGGTGCCCGCCACCATCAGGTCGAGCGGCAACCCCACCGCCAGATTGGCCCGCATGGTCGAGGAGAAGGAGATGAGCCCGATCTTGGTCGCCTCATCCAGCCCGGTTTCATAGGTCATCGCCCGGTCGAGAATCGGCTTGCCGTATTTATGCTCGCCGATTTGCAGATAGGGGGTTTCCGGCGCGCATTCGATGAAGTTCCCTGCCGGGTAGACGAGGAACAGCCGGGTTTTCTCGCCGCCAACCGACCCGCCGACCAGCAGGGTTGATGAAAAGTCGATGTCACCCTGTTGCAGGCTTTCAAACTGGTCGCGGGCGGCGCGGTTGGCCCGACCGGCGGCGCGGGCGGCGTGGTAGATGCTCGGCACATTGGCAAAGGTGTCGAGCGTATCGGTGCCGGGGTTGGGCACTCCGTCGGTCATCGCCTGCATCGCGGCCTGGGTCGTCGACAGGCTGCCGGCGGAGGCAACGACGATCAACCGCTCCCCATCATTCCCGAACACCCGAAGCTTGCGGTAGGTCGACACATTGTCGACCCCGGCATTGGTCCGGGTATCGGCCATCATCACCAGCCCGTCCCGGACGAGCAATCCAACGCAGTAGGTCACCCGTCACTATCCCCGATCATTGCTGCGCCTGCCCTTCGACGGCCCGAACGCTGACTTCCATCACTTCCCCACCGCCGCCGCGCCGCGCGCCGCGCACCGGCGCGGCGTCCAGATAATCCAGTCCGGCGGCAACCCGCACATAATGCTGGTCGGCACAGATACCATTGGCGGCATCGAAGGCAAGCCAGCCAAGATCGGGCAGATAGGCTTCGGCCCAGGCATGGGAGGCATCCTGCTGGGCGGCAGCGCCACTGCGCGCCAGATGGCCGGAGACATAGCGGGCCGGGATGCCGAGCAGCCGGGCGGCGCTGCAGAAAATATGTGCGAAATCCTGGCAGACGCCGCGCCCGTTGCCGAGCGCTTCCGTCGCCAAGGTGGTGGTGCTGGTGGTGCCGGTTTCAAAACTCAGAGCCCCGAAGATCGCGAGATTGAGGGCATGTAGCGTGTCGAGCTGTCCGTCCCGTGCTGCTGTTTCGGCCAGCGCCCGGATGGCGGCATCCGGCGCAGTCAGCGGCGTGGTCCGCAGGAACACCGACGGCGGCAGCGGATCAAACGCCCCCCGGACGAGGCCGCCCGCATCCTCCACATCGACAATGCCGGTCACATGGATGTTCAGTTCGGTGACCGCGCCGTCGGCATAGAAAATATGCATCCGGTTGCCAAAACTATCGCGGCTTTCGCGCAGCTTGCCGTCCGTATCCACATCGATCCGCCAATTGCGAACATGCTGGTCATCGGAATCGGACGGACTGAGCCGCAGATATTGCACGACATGCGACGCCGGCAATTGATAGCGGTAGCTGGTGCTATGGTCGATTCGGATGCGCATCAGAACAGATATTGCTCAGCAATCGACGCACCGAGCCGGTTGTTGTCGGCAAGGAAGTCGTTAACATATTCATGGAGACCGGCTGCGAAAATCGTCTCGATCCGGCCATTCGCCAGTTTGTTCGCCGATGCGATGGCGAGCCGGTGGCTGGGCCCCCGCCGTCCGCTGGCGTTGCCGAGCTGATCCAGATAGCGCACCGCGTCCTGGGTGCAGGCGGCGAGTGATCGCGGCATGGTGCTGTTCAGCATTAACAGATCGGCCACCAGCCAGGGTTTAACGCTGTCGCGGTAGACATGGCGGTAGGCGGTGAGCGCTGACACCGTCCGCAGGATCGTCGTCCACTGGAAATAATCGAGGCTGCCGCCCACCGGTTCGTCGCGCGGCAGCAGCAGATGATATTTGACATCGAGCAACCGGGCGGTGTTGTCGGCGCGCTCCACCGCGGCCCCCA
>CALRKY020000024.1:0-46742 GCA_943368345.1 Synechococcus sp. UW140
CCGCTGTCGTCCCACCCTGCGCCAAGACGATCTCGGCTTCACGCAGCTTGCCGATAATCTCTTCCGGCTTGTGCCTCTTGCCCATTCCCAAACTCCTTCATGATCCAAAATAACAGAGATTTTGGACCACTCTGAAGGGGGCAGATCACTCGGCCATAAGAACATCCAGACCACCACCAATTTCTATGTGGGGCTGGAGACAGAGGAGGCATTCGCGCGCTATCACGAAACGCTCCGTGCTCGCGGAGGAATCTCGTCGTGATCCAGCGACTTCTTTTTGACGTTCTGCCGAAAAATGAGTGGGACGCGGTCTACGCAATCGAGTGGACGGACGCCGTGCAGACACGGAGGACTTTTGACTTCGAGAATGGTGGTCCTTTGAGGAACCACTCGCGCGAAGATCTCGCTAGGTTTCAGACCGCCTTTGGCAGGTGGCTGGGCTATTTGCGGCACGTCGGACTCCAGACGACGGATGGGTTCGCAATGCTACAAGAGCCCACCGCACTTGGTGGCTTTATCGACCAGCTCGCGTATGTCGCTCCCTGCACCGCCCGAGGATACATCACCGATCTTCGAACCGCCGTGAGGACCGCCCGGCCATACGGCGACTTTGATCGATTGGACTCTGCGTGTCGCTATTTCTGGCGGACTGCGAAGCCAACGAAGGACAAGGCCAGCCTTCTGGTCCCAGCTCGCAGCTTGTTTGACTATGGCTTCGAGCTCATGTCCCGCGCTTCGCGTCGCAACACCGGACTTCAGCGCGCGACGCAGTTCCGCGATGGCCTGATGATTGCCGTGCTCATTGCGTCTGTTGTGCGCCTCAAGAACTTTGCATCGACTACGATCGATGATCATCTTTCGAGAGCAGCCGGACGCTACCATTTACACTTCCGCGCGAAAGAGGTGAAGTCGAAGCTCCCTCTTGAGATTCCCCTGCCTATCGAACTGACAAATCCTATCGACGAATGGTTGGAAGAATATCGCTCCGAGTTTTTGCGACGGCGGGGGCGCTGGTATCATCCGCATGACGCACGTCACCTGTGGATCTCGGAGAGCGGCGCGCCTTATCGATCCGGGACGCAAATCGGCGCGCGCATCGTCCGGCTGACGTCGCAGCGCTTCAATAAGGACATCACCGCGCACATTTTTCGCGACATAGCTGCAACGTCGATTGCGATCGAACAGTCGGAACAAGTTGGTATCATCAAGCCGGTCCTGGGTCACACGGACATAAGGACAGGCGAGCGATTTTATAATCAAGCCAGCTCATTTTCGGCGGGGCTGGCGTTTCTGCATGCGGTCGGTCGACTTCGCCCGGCCAATGCACATGTGGAGGAACTCTGATGCGCGCAGTGATATATGCCCGCTATTCGTCCAATAAGCAGAGCGCAACCTCAATCGAGGATCAGGTGCGCGTGTGCCAGGTCTTGGCCGACCGCAATGGTTGGATAGTGAGAGAGGTATACGCTGACCCTGAGGTCTCTGGCACACTTCGCAACCGACCGCGGCTACTTCAACTGATCGCCGACGCAAAATCTGGCAAGGTCGATGTCGTGGTGGCGGAAAGCTTGGATCGCTTGGCTCGGGACCTCGAAGACACGAGCTGGATCGGTAAGCGCTTGACCTACAGCGGCGCACGGATCTTCACTCACGCCGAGGGCGAAATCTGCGAAATGAAGATCGCCGTCGCCGGACTCCTCGGCTCAATGTACGTCAAAAATCTCGCTCAGAAGACTTGGCGCGGCTTAGAAGGGGCTGTCCTTGCAGGACGAATGGCAGGGGGCCGCACCTATGGCTTCGATGTCTATTCGACGATCGGCAGCGACGGTCGGCCCTTGAATGGATTGCTCAGGATCAATCGAAGCGAGGCCGAAATCGTCCTAGAAATCTATCGGAAATTCGCTCGAGGATCGTCAGCGATACAGATTGCCAAGGAATTGAACGCACGAGCGTTGAAGGCCCCGCGAGGCGGCGCTTGGAACGCATCGACGATCCGGGGAGACCCGAAGAAGCTCGTCGGCATCTTAAACAACCCACTCTACAGCGGCCAACTCGTTTGGAATCGCCGGCAGTGGCGGAAAAACCCGGAAACGACGGAACGGCGGCGGACCTATCGCATCCGGCCGAAAAGCGAATGGGTCTTTGTCGACTTGCCGGACCTTCGGGTTATCCCGGACGACCTCTGGATGAACGTCAGGCAGCGGCTGGACCGGGTAGCGCGTACTCTAAGGACGGCTTCGCCCTATGGACACCGTCGACCTAAACACCTTCTTTCTGGGCTCATTCGCTGCGGCGAATGCGGTGCCAATTACGTCATCAGTGGTAAGGATTATTACCGGTGCGCGGGGCACAAGGAGCGCGGCACCTGCTCGAATGCCACTTCGGTCAAGTTGACGGTGTTGGAGAACGGTGTCCTTGCACAGCTGCAGGATAGTCTTCTTAGCCCAGATCTAGCCGACATCTTCGTCGAGGAGTTCAATCGTGAGTTCGCGTTACTCCAGTCTGCCGGCCACGATAGGGTCAATCCCGAGGTCGTGCGACTTTCGGCCGTTCACAAGCAAATTGAAAACATCGTTGGTGCCATTGCCGACGGAATCCCAAGTTCATCGCTCCGCGAGCGTTTGGCTCGATTAGAAGAGGAGAAAGTCAATCTCGAAACGAGGGCGAAGATCACCAAGGCTTCGGCACCAATCCAGCTCCCTACCGCAGGCGAATTGATTAGCCTCTACCGGCAGAAAGTCGCTGATCTTCGAGGCGCGCTTTCCGCAGACGACATCCGGCTTGAGGCTTCGGACGCCTTACGTGGGCTGATCGACGACGTCGTTATTCACCCTGGCGCAGATGGCACGGAAGTCGAACTTGTTGGGGATGTGGCACGCCTAAGCCACTGGGCAGCAAACGAAAACAGCCGTCCAGATGAAAATCTGAACGGCTGTTCTATAACGGTGGTTGCGGGGACAGGATTTGAACCTGTGACCTTCAGGTTATGAGCCTGACGAGCTACCGGGCTGCTCCACCCCGCGGTGAAGTCTTTATGCAGTCCAATGACTTGTGAATGGGCTACCCCCACCGCACCGGCTTCAAAGCCTGGCGACGACCTACTCTTCCATCGCTTAAGCGATAGTACCATCGGCGCTGTCTGGTTTCACGGCCGAGTTCGGGATGGGATCGGGTGGGTCACAGACGCTATGGTCACCAAGCTATGAAGCAGGTGCGGTGGGGTATGAAATCGATGTTGTTCCGTGCAGTTTTACAATCAGGTCTGTCGATGAACGTGCAGACTCTCAAGCGCGAATAGAGCAATTAGTACCGGTTAGCTGAATGCGTTACCGCACTTATACATCCGGCCTATCAACGTGGTGGTCTTCCACGGCTCTATGAGAACTTATCTTGAGGGAGGCTTCCCGCTTAGATGCTTTCAGCGGTTATCCCGTCCGTACATAGCTACCCTGCTGCACCGTTGGCACGATGACAGGTCCACCAGAGGTACGTTCAACCCGGTCCTCTCGTACTAGGGTCAACTCCTCTCAATTCTCGACGCCCACGGCAGATAGGGACCAAACTGTCTCACGACGTTCTGAACCCAACTCACGTACCACTTTAATTGGCGAACAGCCAAACCCTTGGGACCTGCTCCAGCCCCAGGATGTGATGAGTCGACATCGAGGTGCCAAACAACCCCGTCGATATGAGCTCTTGGGGGTTATCAGCCTGTTATCCCCGGCGTACCTTTTATCCGTTGAGCGATGGCCCTTCCACGAGGGACCACCGGATCACTATGACCGACTTTCGTCTCTGCTCGACTTGTCAGTCTCGCAGTCAGGCTGGCTTATGCCATTGCACTCTAACGGTCGGTTTCCAACCGACCTGAGCCAACCTTCGCACGCCTCCGTTACTCTTTAGGAGGCGACCGCCCCAGTCAAACTACCCGCCACAGAGGGTCCCTCGCCCAGTTTCATGGGCGTAGGTTAGACATCAGAAACGAACAGGGTGGTATTTCACATTGTGGCTCCACACAGGCTGGCGCCCATGCTTCATAGCCTCCCACCTATTCTACACAGTTCATTCCTAATGCCACTCTGAAGCTGCAGTAAAGGTGCACGGGGTCTTTCCGTCTAACCGCGGGTACCCCGCATCTTCACGGGGAATTCAATTTCGCTGAGCAGGTGTTGGAGACAGTGGGGAAGTCGTTACGCCATTCGTGCAGGTCGGAACTTACCCGACAAGGAATTTCGCTACCTTAGGACCGTTATAGTTACGGCCGCCGTTTACCTGGGCTTCATTTCGGAGCTTGCACTCCTCCACTTAACCTTCAGGCACCGGGCAGGCGTCAGACCCTATACGTCGTCTTGAAGCCGACTTCGCAGAGCCCTGTGTTTTTGCTAAACAGTCGCTACCCCCTGGCCTGTGCCCCCCACAAAAAGTTGCCTTGATGTGGGGCCTCCTTCTTCCGAAGGTACGGAGGCAATTTGCCGAGTTCCTTCAACACCCTTCTCTCAAGCGCCTTGGTATACTCTACCAGCCCACCTGTGTCGGTTTCGGGTACGGACTATATGGAGAGGCTATTTCCTGGGACCACGTCGAAGCCTGATCAATCCGATAAGATCAGACAACATAAGTGATCCGTCACACATCTCCAGGCCACGGAATATTAACCGTGTTGCCATCGACTACGCCCTTCGGCCTCGTCTTAGGATCCGGCTCACCCTGCGCGGATTAGCCTTGCGCAGGAACCCTTAGGCTTTCGGCGACAGGGCATCTCACCCTGTTTATCGCTACTCATGTCAGCATTCTCACTTCCGATACCTCCACGACCCATTACCAGGCCGCTTCACAGGCTTACGGAACGCTCCGCTACCGCGTGCATAAATGCACACCCAAAGCTTCGGTGCATGTCTTTAGCCCCGTTACATCTTCGCCGCAGAAGTCCTTATTTAGATCAGTGAGCTGTTACGCTTTCTTTAAAGGATGGCTGCTTCTAAGCCAACCTCCTGATTGTTTTGGGACTTCCACATGCTTTCCCACTTAGACATGACTTGGGGACCTTAGCTGTTGGTCAGGGCTGTTTCCCTCTCGACGACGGACCTTAGCACCCGCCGTCTGTCTCCCAGACTGTACTCACAGGTATTCGGAGTTTGGTTAGGTTTGGTAGAACTCGCGTCCCCCTAGCCCATCCAGTGCTCTACCCCCTGCGGTAATCATCTGAGGCACTACCTCAATAGTTTTCGCGGAGAACCAGCTATTTCCCGGCTTGATTGGCCTTTCACCCCTAAACACAGCTCATCCGATAACTTTTCAACGTTAATCGGTTCGGACCTCCAGTGCGTGTTACCGCACCTTCATCCTGGCCATGCCTAGATCGCCGGGTTTCGGGTCTAATACGTGATACTAATTCGCCCTATTCAGACTCGCTTTCGCTGCGCCTCCACCTAACGGCTTAAGCTTGCATCACATACTAAGTCGCTGACCCATTATACAAGAGGTACGCTGTCACCCCTCAAGGGGGCTCCAACTGCTTGTAGGCAATCCGTTTCAGGTACTGTTTCACTCCCCTAATCGGGGTGCTTTTCACCTTTCCCTCACGGTACTAGTTCGCTATCGGTCATGCACGAGTACTTAGGCTTGGAGGGTGGTCCCCCCATGTTCAGACAGGATTTCACGTGTCCCGCCTTACTCTAGTCCCTTGATCCTGATTTCGCATACGGGGCTGTCACCCGCTACGGCTTGGCTTTCCAACCAATTCTGCTGTCTAAATCAAAGGCACTGGCCTGGTCCCCTTTCGCTCGCCACTACTAGGGGAGTCTCGGTTGATGTCCTTTCCTCCGGGTACTGAGATGTTTCAGTTCCCCGGGTTTGCTTCACCAAAGCTATGTATTCACTTTGGGATAACTTCATCACCATAGCCCGAACCAGCCTTGCGACTGGGTCGAACTATAATGGTGAAGCTGGGTTGCCCCATTCGGAAATCTGCGGGTCAAAGGTTGCTCACACCTCACCGCAGCTTATCGCAGCGTGCCACGTCCTTCATCGCCTGTGCATGCCAAGGCATCCACGAATTGCCCTTACCTCACGCTTGAGAGTCTACACATCCAACGACAAAGCTGACCGACCAAGATCGCACAAGTGCGACTTTGCCGTTCGCGTTGCCGCAAACATGCAGATAAAACCTCAGCCTGATATATTGGTGTGTCAAACCTCTGATGAGGATCGATACACCGTATTCACGGCATCGATTTCAAAACCCATTCACAATGTCAAAGAAGTGCGGATCCTTGCGGATCCTGACCGGCCGTGGCCGGATAGCTTGTCTTCATTCCTGGAGTGTACCTGCGGCCAGCCGTTCGGCGGCGCATGGTGGAGCCTGTCGGGATCGAACCGACGACCTCAAGCTTGCAAAGCTAGCGCTCTCCCAACTGAGCTAAGGCCCCTTGGTGCGTTCGCTTGCGGTCATTGCTGACCGAAAAAGCATGGTGGGCCGAGTAGGAGTTGAACCTACGACCTCACGCTTATCAGGCGTGCGCTCTAACCACCTGAGCTACCGGCCCCCGCTTCGCCATAGGCTATGGCGGGCAGGCCCGATAGCCGTCAGGCGGCTTATTCTTCGCAACCCGAAAGGGCGGCGGAGAAATCTCCAGGATGAAGGGACATGAGGACGGCGGCAATGTTCTTTGGAGCGGCTGACGCACTTCCGAGCAAGCTCGGCGCAGTACAGCCAATTCCTTAGAAAGGAGGTGATCCAGCCGCAGGTTCCCCTACGGCTACCTTGTTACGACTTCACCCCAGTCGCTAAACCCACCGTGGTCGCCTGCCTCCCTTACGGGTTAGCGCAACGCCTTCGGGTGAATCCAACTCCCATGGTGTGACGGGCGGTGTGTACAAGGCCTGGGAACGTATTCACCGCGGCATGCTGATCCGCGATTACTAGCGATTCCGCCTTCATGCCCTCGAGTTGCAGAGGACAATCCGAACTGAGACGGTTTTTGGAGATTTGCTCCCCCTTGCGGGATTGCAGCCCACTGTCACCGCCATTGTAGCACGTGTGTAGCCCAGCGTGTAAGGGCCATGAGGACTTGACGTCATCCCCACCTTCCTCCGGCTTATCACCGGCGGTTCCTCTAGAGTGCCCAACTAAATGATGGCAACTAAAGGCGAGGGTTGCGCTCGTTGCGGGACTTAACCCAACATCTCACGACACGAGCTGACGACAGCCATGCAGCACCTGTGTGCAGGTCCCCTAAGGGAAGAAATCCATCTCTGGAAGTCGTCCTGCCATGTCAAACGCTGGTAAGGTTCTGCGCGTTGCTTCGAATTAAACCACATGCTCCACCGCTTGTGCAGGCCCCCGTCAATTCCTTTGAGTTTTAACCTTGCGGCCGTACTCCCCAGGCGGAGAACTTAATGCGTTAGCTGCGCCACCAAAGCCCTAAGGGCCCTGACAGCTAGTTCTCATCGTTTACGGCGTGGACTACCAGGGTATCTAATCCTGTTTGCTCCCCACGCTTTCGTACCTCAGCGTCAACAACGGTCCAGTGAGCCGCCTTCGCCACTGGTGTTCTTCCGAATATCTACGAATTTCACCTCTACACTCGGAATTCCACTCACCTCTCCCGTGTTCAAGCCACCTAGTTTCAAAGGCAGTTCCGGAGTTGAGCCCCGGGCTTTCACCTCTGACTTGAATGGCCGCCTACGTACGCTTTACGCCCAGTAATTCCGAACAACGCTAGCCCCCTCCGTATTACCGCGGCTGCTGGCACGGAGTTAGCCGGGGCTTATTCTCCCGGTACAGTCATTATCTTCCCGGGTAAAAGAGCTTTACAACCCGAAGGCCTTCTTCACTCACGCGGCATTGCTGGATCAGGCTTTCGCCCATTGTCCAATATTCCCCACTGCTGCCTCCCGTAGGAGTCTGGGCCGTGTCTCAGTCCCAGTGTGGCTGATCATCCTCTCAGACCAGCTAAGGATCGTCGCCTTGGTAGGCTTTTACCCCACCAACTAGCTAATCCTACGCGGGCTCATCCCTAGGCGATAAATCTTTGGTCTCTCGACATCATACGGTATTAGCACAAGTTTCCCTGAGTTATTCCGTACCTAAGGGCAGATTCCCACGCGTTACGCACCCGTGCGCCACTAGACCCGAAGGTCTCGTTCGACTTGCATGTGTTAGGCATGCCGCCAGCGTTCGTTCTGAGCCAGGATCAAACTCTCAAGTTCATGTGCGACCAGCAATCCGGATGGAATTCCGAAAGGCTGACCGATCAAGGAGCTGTTCCTAAAGTCTGCACAACGTTCACTTGGCTACCAGCCCCGAAAGGCTGGCATCATGTGGTTACGTATTAAGACATGTAAGACAGCGATTGTTTAACCACGCTTGTCCAGCCCTTGAGCGCTGGAGGCGTGGACCGCCGTCCACATGTCCCTTCATCTATTCCTACAATGAGAAAGAGCGAAACGTTCCTCTGCCCCGGTTCTTGCGATCCAGGGAAAAACCCGTTGGTTTTTCAGAGGCCCCGCACCGTTCCAGCAGGGCTGGGTCGGCGAAGGAGGCGGGTTATATGCCCGGTCCCGCCGGACCGTCAACCTGTTTTTGCAGGCTGCCAGGAACTAAATTCCCATGACAAACACCGCCGCGTCAATTCGAACCGTTGCACCAAACCTCTTTGGGGAGGGTTCGTACAAGGTCCGATTAAGTGGTTGGGCGGTGGGGAGGAACCCCGGGACCGGCCCGACCCGCGTCGGATGGCGGCTATCTGGCGATCCAAGCGCGCCCGGTCAAGCATTAATGTTGCACAGCAGCGTAATAATCGTGCGCTACGCTGGTTGGCTGGCCTGATTTGCCGCTTTGGCGTAAGCGAATCGCCATGGAAGAAACCAGCTTTCGGGACCGGGTCCGGCACGCGGTGTTCTGGCGCGCCGGCACGCAGATCGCACAGCAGGCGGTCCAATGGGCCCTGACGCTGCTGGTCATCCGACTGCTCCATCCGGCCGACTACGGCCTGCTCGCCATGGCGGAAGTGGTGACATCTTTCCTGACAATCCTGGCGTTTCAGGGCATTTCCAGCGCCGTCGTGCAGGCCCCGAACATCACGGAGCGGCAGATTCGGCAGTTCTTTGGGCTGCTCATTGTGGTGAATACCGCACTGGCGCTGACCCAGATCGGCCTCGCCCCCTTGGCGGCGGCCTTCTACCGGCAGCCGATCATCGCCGACATTTTGCGGGTGCAAGCGCTTCTGTACCTGCTGCTGCCGTTCATTTCGCTACCAGTGGCGCTGGCGAGTCGGCGACTCGACTTCAAGAAGCCGGCACTGGTGCATTTCGTTGCCATGGTCAGCTCCGGCCTCCTCGTGCTGGGGATGGCCTGGCAGGGCTACGGTGTTTGGGCGCTGATCGGTGGCACGATCATGCTTCACATTGTCCGGGCACTCGGCATGGCGATTGCCCACCGCTGGCTGATTTGGCCGGAATTCCGGTTCGATGGACTGGGGGAACTGATTCGCTACGGCGCAACCGTGATGATGAATTCCATTCTCTGGCTGATCTATGCGCAGGCCGACGTGTTCATCGGCGGGCGCTACCTTCGACCGGCTGACATCGGACTATATACCGAGGCACTGTTCCTGTCGGCGCTTCCGGTCACCAAATTCATTCCGGCGCTGAACGAGGTTGGTGCGAGCGCCTATGCCCGCATCCAGCATGACGCGGCGGCGGTTCGCTGGAACCTGACCCGCGCCTCCGGCCTGGTCGCCACCCTGACTTTTCCGATTTTCTTCGGTCTTGCCGCCGTCGCCCATGTCTTTGTGCCGGTGGTCATGGGGCAGCAGTGGATCGAATCGATCCCGTTCATCGAAACCATAGCCTACGCGATGCCGCTCTATGCCCTGTCGAGTCTGTTGCCGGCGGCGGTGAACGCGCTTGGCCAGCCCCGGGTGCAGACCGGCAATGCGCTGATCGGGTTGGTGATCATGCCGCTGGCCTTTCTGATCGGGGTGCAGTTCGGCAGCATCGGCCTCGCCCGGGCCTGGCTCATCGGCTACCCGATTCTCTACGCCATCACCTCAACCCGCTCGCTCGCCGTCGTAGGTGCCAGCCACGCCGATTTCCTCCGCCCCACGCTTCCGGCGCTCATCTGTTCGGGGTTGATGACGGCGGCACTGTTCGGGGCGCGCCAATGGATCGGTGCGGAACCCTCTGTCCTGCTGTTGCTCACCTATATTCTGATCGGCGTTGCGACCTATGCTGCAACACTTTGGGTGTTGTTCCCGGATACACGGCGCGGCCTGATTGCCCTCGCCCGCCGCTAGGGCTGATCAGGACGAGATATATTCCTTCAGCAGCCCGGCCTCATGTTCGGCATCGTCGATTCGCCGTTTGACCAGATCACCGATCGACACGATGCCGACCAGCTTCTCCCCATCTACAACCGGCAAATGGCGGATTCGCCGTTCGGTCATCAGGCCAAGCGCCGACCCGACCGAATCAGTGGGAGCAACAGTCAACACCCTTGCCGTCATGATGTCCCGGGCCTTGGCCTCCAGAATCGCTGCCCCTTTCTCGTGCAGGCATTTCACCACATCGCGTTCCGACACCACCCCGGCAATCCGGTCAGCATCGACCACGATCAGCGCGCCGATCCGGTGCTCGTGCAACAGAGAGACGACGTCGTGAATGGTCAGGTCGCCGGTTACGGTGGTGACCGCATTGCCCTTTTCCCGCAAAATGGATGCTATCGTCATCGACAAATCCTCCCGCGCGCGAGTCGTTGCGTTGATAGTCGCCAATCCGGCATGCAAAGGAAAGCCCATGCTCAAACATCTGTCGGTGGCTGACCGTCGTCGCTTCTGGCGGTTGATGGCTTTGATGACGGCGCTGGCGCTTGCCGGAGTCGCCGGGGTGCTCGCCTATCTGCATCAGATCGGGGAGCCGCTGCGCTTTCATTTTGTCGTGGCGATCAGCGTGGGCGTCGGCCTGTCAATGCTGCTCGCCGCCGCGTTGATGGGGCTGGTATTCATCAGCAACCGGTCTGGCCATGACCAAGCCGTTGCGGCCGACAAAAGTGGGAAGGACCTAAATGCGTAGTCCCGACGATCCGGTCCTGCGGGTGGTTCCCCGTCGCGAGGATATCAATTCCAACGGCCATATCTTTGGCGGCTGGATCCTCAGCCAAATGGATATCGCCGCCGGTATTACGGCGGGACGGCGGGCCAGAGGGGCGGTCGCAACCGTAGCTGTCGATGCGATGAAATTCCTGCGGCCGATCCTGATGGGTGATGTGCTGTCGATCTACACCGACGTCGAGCGGGTCGGGCGGACATCGATGGCGGTGATGGTCAGGGTCACCGCACAACGGCGCGGCGGTTCCGAAGAACTCGCCGTCACCGAGGGGCTGTTCACAATGGTGGCACTGGGCGAGGACCATCGTCCCCGCCCAGTTGATCGTTAGAAGTCGAAGGCGGCGCGGAGCATTGCGGCGCTGAAGTTATAGTCGCGATTAACGACCGATTCGGTGCTGACCGGAATGACCGTCGCCGACCGTGGTCCGCCCTTGACGACGCCGTAGGTATATTGCGCCGTGAAACGGACATAGTCGATCGGCTGCCAGATCAAGCTGGCGAGGTAGCCGGTCTGGGTGCCGCCGTTGACGAAGTTCGGTGCCGTCACTTGGGTTGGCAGCGTTGCCCCTGTCGAGTCGGTCAAGTCGAGATAGTCATAACGGGCGTTGATCTGGAACGCGCCCCAACCGCCCTTATCGAACGGGTTGAGCACCTTGGTACGGTCCCAAGTTCCGCTCTTGTAGCCGCGTGATTCGCCGGTCAGCCAATAACCTGCCTCAGCATAGAAACCGAAGAAACTTGGGTCACCATTGGTACGGACGCCGGTGGTTGTATCACGACCAGGCAGAACATCAGGTACGCGGATGGCATCGACTTTGTTGTACTGCCCCTCAGCTGTGAAATGCAGAGGACCAAAAATACCGATGAACTCAAGTCCGTAGATATCGTCGCCTTGGGCTGCGATTGAACCGGTATCTACAAATCGGAAACCAGCGTTCTGCGTGAAAGGACGCGCCCGGTATTGAAAGCTCGAGACGTTGGTCTGAAACTTCCGATGCTGGAAATTGGCCCCGAAATGCAGCTGACCGCCCATTGCCTGCGGAGCATAGACGGCGCGACCGGCAAGGATGAAATCATCATTGTCAGTGTTCGCGGTGATCGTGTCGTTGAACGCACCAACGTCGAATTTGAACAGGCCGTCTTTGGACGTGTAATTGACCGCAACCCCGAGTCGGCGGGCATTGTTAAAAGCCTCGTTAAATTGGGCCCGCTCGGTGAATGAAATGTACCGCGAGCTGGTAATCTGCTCAAGGCCATCAAGGCTTTCGAAATTTCCGATGGTTACGCCGAACTGCGAACTCGGATTTTTATAGGAAAGAACAACGTCACCAAATCCGACACTCGCATTGGCGAAATCAAACTCTGCCTTGTAGCCAAAACCGCCTGGAAGACCGCCCTCGACACCGAGGCGAACACGACGAACGCGGGTGCTGGCTCCGAATTCCTTGGAGGCGATCCGGTTGTCCGGATTCTCGACATAAGCTGCGTCGTACATCATTCGGCCACGAATCTTGAACTTGAAATTGCTTCCAGCAAATTCCGGAGCACCCTTCCAAGTCGGTGAAGAAGTCTTCACCTGCTTTTTCAGCTCTTCGATCTGGGCCTGCATGGCTTCGATCTGGGCGCTCAGGAATTCGGCCTGGGCTGCAGCTTCCTCAGCCGTCGGTGGAGCCTCCGGAGCCGGGTCAGTCTGCGCCAGTGCCGGCGCGGCAGCGAACGCTGTCAATGCGGTCGCGCCCATCAGCGCCTTCAGCCAAGTCCGTGTCATCTTGCAGTCCCTTTTTTGGCGGCCAAGACCGCATCTGTGATGGCTGGGACCTAGGAGAACCGAATGAACACCCCGTGACAGAAATGTTGCCGTTTGATGACGCGCACGTCGCCGCGACCGGTGTTGCTGCCCTGCAACAAAAAAACGGCCCGCCCTTTCCCGGGGCAGGCCGCTTTGGAACAACGAGCACGCCAGTTCAGGCGTCGACAGTCTCCGACACCGAAGCAGTGTCACGACGCGGACGCCCGCGACGCCGACGCTGCGATGCCATTTCGCTCACCGGTTGCTCGTCGACAATCGCTTCCTCCGGCGCTGCCTCGGGTTCGTTCACGATGTCCGACTCATTCGCGCGAATGGCGGGCGGCATCCCCTGCGGGGCGGCGTGCGTGACGGTCATGTCGCTGACCCGGATCGGTTCCGGCATGTCATAACCGGCATCATCGCCGCCATCGTCATAATAGTCGCGCTGCTGCTGGCGTTGATTCTGCTGCTGCGGACGCTGCTCGTCCTGCCGCTGCCGGAATTCATTGACCACCCGGTAATAATGGTCGGCATATTGCAGATAATATTCGGCCGTCACCCGGTCCCCGGCCTGGCTGACGTCCCGCGCCAGCTGCCGGTATTTTTCCAGCAATTGGACGGCGTTGCCACGAACCCGGACTTCGTTGCGGTTGCCCATGTCGGGGCGTGGACCCGGCACCCGCCCGATCCCCGGACCGCCGCCGCCATTGCCACCACCGCGACCTCTGCGGCGACCATTTTGACCATTTCGTATCTGCACCAAAAATCCTTCATTCCGTAATCGTCGGAAGAGCGCATGACTCGCAAGCGGAGGTCGAACCGTTCGACCAACTATGGGAAGTCAGCTCCGGGGGATGTCGATCCACCCCGTCAGCACCCTGTGTCTAGCGGTATGCGCGCCATATTCCAAGCGGGTTTTCATGTCGGTCGGCACAGCGTTACACAACGAGGATGCCCGGCAAGGTCATGGCGCAGGCTGGCAACCAGCCCCGCCGTGACCCCCATGGTCATCACCGCGTCGGCCTGATCATGACCGATTTCGAGATGGGCTGTGCCGCCCGAGCTGAGCAGACGGCACAAATCCGGGACGATGCGCCGATAATCCTCAAGGCCGTCCGCCCCCGCAAACAAGGCCGACCCCGGTTCGAACGCCGCAACATCGCGCGGTAGCGCATCCCCGGTTCGGACATAGGGCGGGTTGGACAGGATGATGTCATAAGTATCGGTCAGACCCGCACCCCAGTCACCGGCCTGAAACCGCGCCCGGTCGGCCAGCCCCAACCGCTCCGCATTCCCGCGCGCCACTGCCAGCGCCCGCTCTGACCGGTCGATACCAAGCCCCCGCCCGTCCGGCCAGACCGTCAGCGCCGCCAGCAGCAAACAGCCGCTGCCGGTGCCGAGATCAAGAATCCGGGGCGCGGTCCCCGCAGGCTGCACCGCCATCGCCGCCTCGATCAGCGTCTCGCTATCGGGCCTGGGAATCAGCACATCGGGGGTAACGGCAAGGTCGAGCGACCAGAATTCGCGGTGCCCGGTAATATAGGCGAGGGGTTCGCCCCCAGCGCGGCGAGCGACAAGGGCAGTATACGCCGCTGCATCGACCGATGTTTCCAGGTGGTGGAGCAGCAGGTCGGACCGGGACACACCAAGCAGATGCGCCATGAGCAGTTCGGCATCGAGACGGTCCACTGCCGCCGCGCGGATGAGGTCGTTGGCACTGGGTCCTCCCCCGCAGGGGGATGGGGACCGCGAAGCGGTGGAGGGGGCCGACACAGGGCGTCCCCTCATAAGGCCCCCTCCACCATGCTGCGCATGGTCCCCCTCCCCCTGTGGGGGAGGATTTTAGGCATCCAATGCCGCCAGCCGTTCGGCCTGGTCCTCGGCGATCAGTGCGCCGACCAATTCTTCCAAGCCCGGCCCCGCCAATATTTCATCCAGCCGGTGCGTCGTCAGGTTGATGCGGTGATCGGTCACCCGGCTTTGCGGGAAATTATAGGTGCGGATACGCTCTGAGCGATCCCCCGACCCGACCATCGATTTTCGGTCTGCCGACCGAGCCGAAGCCAGCTTCTCCCGCTCCGCCTCATACAGCCGCGACCGCAGCACCTTCATCGCCTTGGCCTTATTCTTGTGCTGGGATTTCTCGTCCTGCTGGATGACCACCAGTCCCGACGGCAGATGGGTAATCCGCACCGCCGAATCGGTGGTGTTGACCGACTGCCCGCCCGGCCCGGATGACCGGAACACGTCGATGCGCAAGTCGCGCGCCTCGTCGATCTGCACGTCGACATCCTCCGCCTCCGGTAACACCGCCACCGTCGCGGCGGAGGTGTGAATGCGCCCCTGCGTTTCGGTCGCGGGCACCCGCTGCACCCGGTGGACGCCGCTTTCGAATTTCAACCGGGCAAACACCCCGGCTCCGGTCAGGTTGGCAATGACTTCCTTGAAGCCGCCGACATCACTCGCCGAGGCGGACATCAGCTCGACCCGCCAGCCCTGGGTTTCGGCATAGCGCTGGTACATGCGGAACAGGTCGCCCGCGAACAAGGCCGCCTCGTCGCCCCCGGTCCCGGCGCGGATTTCAAGGATCGCCGACCGCTCATCGGCGGCGTCCTTGGGCAGCAGCATGAGTTGCAGCGCACGCTCGGCGGCGGGCAGCTTCTCGCCGATCTCGGCCAGTTCCATGTCGGCCAGCTCGCGCATCTCGTCGTCGGCCGGAATCGCGCGGAGATTTGCCTCCTCCTCGCGAAGCAGCCGCACCGCCTTCGCCGCCTCGGCAACGGCGTTGATCTCGGCATAATCCTTCGACAGCTGCACGAACCGCTCAGCGGGCAGGTCCGGCCGCGCCATTTCCGCCGAGAGTTCGGCGTGGCGGGACTCGATCTGGGCGATGCGTTGGGCGGGGATGGTCACTTGTCGTCCATCCGAAACCTGAACCGGTCAGGTAGACGCGGCAACAAATCTTTTAGCATCTCCGCAGTTTGATCGCTGTCCCGCGAAACGTGGAACAAGTTCAAATGCACAGTCTTGGAGCCGCCATAACTTACATACAAGATAGCTTCGGCACCGACCTTTTGGGCCAACGCGGCACCCTTGCGCGCTTTGGATGAATAGGAGGAAACACATGAAAGACCGGAAGCACGCAAGCTTCCGACAATTTCTATGACGTCATTCATCGCTGCTTGATCTTCGGCGACAACCGCGAGTGTAACAGTTTCACTTTGCGGCAAGTCGAGTAGCATTGCCAACCGCTCGATCCCGCCCGCCCAGCCGACCGCTGGCGTGTGCGGCCCGCCGAGCGCCTCGATCAGCCCGTCGTATCGCCCGCCGCCGATGACGGTGCCTTGCGATCCAAGGTGCGTGGTCACAAACTCAAAGGCCGTGTGCCGGTAATAATCGAGCCCCCGCACCAGCGTCTCACTGCGCTCGAACGCGACCCCTGCCGCGTCCAGCCCCTTGCGTACCGCTTCGAAAAACGCCCCGGCCTCGCTCGACAGGTACGCGTCGATGCGCGGCGCATCGCCGACCAGCGCCTTGTCGCGCTCGTCCTTGCTATCCAGGATCCGAAGCGGGTTCTTTTCGAGCCGCTCCAGACTGTCCGCCGACAGCGCATCCTTGTGCTTGCCGAAATGCGCGATCAGCGCCGCCCGCCACGCCTCGCGGGTTGGCGCGTCGCCAACGGTGTTCAGCTGCAGCACGACCTTGTCGCTGACCCCCAGCTCGCTGAGGACCTGCGCCGCCAACGCGATCACCTCGACATCCGCCGCCGGTTCCGCCGCGCCCAGCACCTCGGCATCCAGCTGGTGGAACTGCCGGTAGCGCCCCTTCTGCGGCCGCTCGTAGCGGAACAGCGGCCCGTGCGTCGCGAGCTTCAGCGGGGCATGCTGCTGCCAGCTGTTCGAGATATAGGCGCGGCAAATCCCGGCGGTGAATTCGGGGCGCAGCGTCAGCGACTCCCCGCCGCGATCCTCGAACGAATACATTTCCTTCGACACCACATCGGTGGTCTCGCCAATGGAGCGGGCAAACACCTCGGTGAATTCAAACACCGGCGTATGCACGCTCTTGAACCCGTAGAGCTTCCGCACCCGGTGGAACGTCTCGACCACATGGTCGAACCGCGCCGCCTCCTCGCCGAAAATATCCTGCGTGCCCCGCACGCTCCGCGCCTTGTCTGCCATGCGCGGGCTTTAGGTGATCGCGCGCAACCCGGCAATGCAACCAACAAGGCCAATCAGCAGCAAGCCGCGCAATATCCCCATCGGCTCGGCATAAAACAGGATGCCAACCAGTACCGTCCCCAGCGCACCGATCCCGGTCCACACCGCATAGGCCGTCCCCATCGGAATCGTCCGCGCCGCATATTCGAGCAAGCCCATGCTGAGCGTCACGGTGACCAGGAACGCCAGCGTCCACGGCAGATTCCGGAAACCGTCGGCATTGCGCAGGCAGGTGGTGAAGCCCACTTCAAACAGCCCGCCGAGGATCAACCACACCCAAGCCACTTGCTTTCCTTTCGCCTGCCCCCGACCTACATCGCTCCAACCCTAGCAGAGTGACCCAGCATGGACATCAGCCGCATTTCCATCGGCAACAACCCGCCGCACGACGTCAATGTCATCATCGAAATCCCGTTCGGGGCCGAACCGGTGAAATATGAAATCGACAAGGCTTCGGGCGCGATGTTCGTCGACCGGATCATGCACACCTCCATGCGCTATCCCGCCAACTACGGCTTCATCCCGCACAGCCTGTCAGATGATGGCGACCCCATCGATGCGCTGGTGGTGGCCGGGGTGCCGTTCATTTCCGGCAGCGTGGTTCGCGCCCGGGCGGTCGGCGTGCTGATGACCGAGGATCAGAAGGGCGGCGACGAGAAATTGCTGATGGTCCCGGTCGATGACCTCCACCCCTATTATTCCGGCGTCACCACCTACACCGAACTCCCCAAGATCGTCATCGACCAGATCGAACATTTCTTTGGTCATTACAAAGATTTGGAACCCGGCAAATGGGTGAAAATCCACGGTTGGGAGGGACCTGAGAAGGCCGCCGAGCTGATCATGGCTGCGATTGAACGCGCTGCCGGTTAGGCCTGCCGCGCCAGCGCCTCCAGCGCATCACCGGTCAACCTGTGGACGGTCCATTCGTCCTGCTGCGTCGCCCCCAGCGATTGGTAGAAACCGATGGCTGGGGCATTCCAATCCAGCACCGACCATTCAAGCCGGGCCCAGCCGCGCTCCAGCGTCAGCGCCGCAAGATGCGCGAGCAGCGCTTTGCCAGCCCCGGTGCCCCGCGCTTCGGGCGTGACGTACAGGTCCTCCAGATACAGGCCTGCCTTCCCAGTCCAGGTTGAGAAGTTGCGGAAAAACAGCGCGAAACCGACTGCGATACCGCCAGACTCCGCAATGACGCATTCGGCGCTTGGGTCCGCTCCGAACATGGCAGCATGCAAGTCGTCAGCCGTAGCCTTCACCGAAGCCAAGTCGCGCTCATAGTCAGCAAGTTCGCGCACGAACCGCAGGATATTGGCAATATCAGCGGGCGCGGCAGCCCGGACCGAAACGCTCATTCCGCCACCTTCAAATCGGTCTTCCCGAAATCTCCACCTTTAAAAAGCAGCGGCACGTCGAGTGATTTCGCCACGGCGTAGGCCATGCAATCGCCAAAGTTCAGATTGGCCGGATGCTTGCCCTTACCAAACCGCAGGAAAGCCTCAACTGCTGCGTCGGCCTGAGCTTCCGTGAGCGGTGCGATTTCAATCTGGAAGCGGTCGAGCATCGCCTGGGCTACGGCGAGTCCGGCTCGGCCACGCCGGCCACCGGCGACCATCATCAACTCGATCTTGTTGGCAGCGCCAAGCACGGCACGGCTCTCACGTGCGATGATGATTTCGGAAACGCCATAGTCTGGCTCCCTTTCGAGGATCGCAACTAGTACGGAGGTGTCGACGACAATCAATGCGGGAGGCCGTTTTCGTCGTACATCCAGTCATCGGCATTCACCGACGGATCGATCACTGGCAAAGCAGCCCACCGCTCCTGAATCTCCCGGACTGCGGCACGGATGGCCACAGGATCGCGGGCGGGCGGATCGTCTTTCGCCAATTCATTATCGACAGCCAGCCGAAGCGCCTTGGTGACCCCAAGTCCCCGCCGCGCCGCGAGTTCGCGAACGCGGCGTTCGAGTTCGACATTTTTGACGCTTAGGCCCACGATCCGACTTTCTATAAAGCTGGGCAGATATTATAGAAAATACTTGGTTCGATCAATCACGCTTCGGCATCATTTTCGCTGCAACCCCCACGACGTTGCCAGCGTAGTTGTCGCTCATTCGGCAGCTTCGACCAGCGCGTTTGCCGCTTCAATCTCGGCGGCCTTTTTCTCGACCAGCTCGACGATATGATCGACCATCCGGTCATTGGTGATGTGGTGGTCAGTGACACCCGACAGATAGACCATCGCCTTGCCAGCCCCGCCACCGGTCACGCCGATATCGGTTTCGCGCGCCTCTCCGGGGCCATTCACCACACAGCCCAGCACCGACAGCGACAGCGGCGTGCGGATATGTTTCAGTCGGTCCTCCAGCGTCTGCACGGTGCGAATCACATCGAACCCCTGTCGCGCACAACTCGGACAGGACACCACCCTCACGCCGCGATTGCGGATACCGAGCGCCTTCAGCATCTCGAACCCGACGCGGACTTCCTCCTCCGGCTCGGCAGACAGCGATACCCGGATGGTGTCACCAATCCCGGCCCACAGCAGCGATCCCATGCCGATGGAAGATTTGACCGTCCCGCCGATCAACCCGCCAGCCTCGGTAATCCCCAAATGCAGCGGGCAATCCACGGCATCGGCAAGCTGCTGGTAGGCCGCGACCGCAAGGAACAGGTCGGATGCCTTGACCGCAACCTTATACTCCCGGAAATCATGATCCTCGAGCAGCCGGATATGATCTAGCGCCGATTCAACCAGCGCCTCCGGACATGGCTCGCCATATTTTTCGAGCAAATCCTTCTCAAGACTGCCGGCGTTCACGCCGATACGGATCGCACTACCATTGGCCTTGGCGGCCCGGACCACTTCGGCAACCCGCACCGACGACCCGATATTGCCCGGATTGATCCTGAGACACGCCGCCCCGGCATCGGCGGCCTCCAGCGCGCGTTTATAGTGGAAGTGAATATCGGCCACGATGGGCACCTTGGACGCCCGCACAATCTGCTTCAGCGCGGCGGTTGACGCTTCATCGGGACAGGACACCCGGATGATATCGACGCCCACTTCCTCGCAGCGGCGGATCTGGTCGATCGTCGCCTTGGCGTCGGACGTCGGCGTGTTGGTCATCGTCTGCACCGTCACCGGCGCATCGCCACCAACCGGCACGCGGCCGACCATGATTTGCCGGGACTTGCGACGGGAAATATCCCGCCAGGGACGGAGGCTCATTGGTTCGCCAGTCAGCTACGCTTCGAGCGGCGGCTATAGCCGTCCCATTGAACGAGCGCTAGCCAACCGCGCCGCTGGTGATGACCGTCACCGCCCGCCGATTCTGGCCGTAGCTTTCGTCATCGCTGCCAGCCGCTGCTGGCCGTTCCTTGCCGTAGCTGATCGTGGTGATGCGGCTCACGTCCACACCTTGCGCCGCCAAATAGTTTTTGGCGGCATTGGCGCGCCGGTCACCGAGAGCGAGGTTATATTCCCGCGTCCCGCGCTCGTCAGCATGGCCCTCCAGCGTGACTTTGACATTGCCATACCGGCGCAGCCAGCCCGACTGCTTGTCGAGCACCGCCTTACCGGCGTCATCAATCTCAAAACTGTCATAGGCAAAAAACACCCGGTCCGAGCCCGATGTCGCCGCAAAATCCGCCGCCGACCCCGGCACGACGGCGCTCGTCACAACCCCGGTGTTCATCCCGGCATTCGGGTCGATTTCCGGCGCAGCGGCCTTGGGGGCTTCAACCGCCTGCGGCGGCACCGGCGGTAGATCTTTCTTCTTGCCCGCGCAGGCAGCCGTCAGGACCAGACTGGCGATCACCAGTGACTGAAGGGGAAGCGTACGCATTGTGCAGTCCTTTCGACGGAGCAACTGAAACCAGGTTCTGGAACGACGATAATCCGGCTGAACCCAAGCTGAAAGACCCGGATGCGTTAAAGTTTCACGGCAGTAGTGGCGACCAGGCCGGATCGGAGCCATCGAGCGGCGTCATCACCCGCCGTTCGTTCACCCCGGTCAGGTCGACCGACCACAGGTCCGCCCCGCCCCGTGAGGACTGCGGCGTACGGAAATACAGGATGACTCGACCATTGGGGGACCAGGTTGGCCCCTCATCCGCCCAACTGTCGGTCAGCAATCGCTCCCCGCTGCCATCCGGGCGCATCACGCCAATGCGGAACTTGCCGCCACCCAGCTTGGTGAAGGCGATCAGGTCACCGCGGGGGGACCAGACCGGTGTCGCAAACCGGCCATCGCCAAAGCTGATGCGGTTCTGATCCGACCCATCGGCCGCCATCACATACAGCTGCTGGGAGCCGCCCCGGTCGCTTTCAAACACGATCTTGCTGCCATCCGGGGAAAAACTCGGCGCGGTGTCGATTCCCGGCGACTGGGTCAGCCGCCGCACCGCCCGCGTGGCCACATCCATCCGGTAAATATCGGTGTTCCCGGCCTGGCTCATCGAAAACACCAGCGTCCGGCCATCCGGTGAGAAGCGCGGCGCAAAGCTCATGCCCTGAAACTCGCCGATCTGCTGCTGCGTGCCGGAGCCGATATTGTAAATATAAACGCGCGGCCGGTTCCCGGCGAACGACATATAGGTGATCGTCTGCTGATTCGGGGCGAATCGCGGGGTCAGGACAAGGCTTTGGCCATTGGTTAGAAACCGGTGATTGGCGCCGTCCTGGTCCATGATCGCCAGCCGTTTTATCCGGGCGATCTTTGGCCCGGTCTCCGACACATAGACCACTCGGCTGTCGAAATAGCCCGATTCACCGGTCAGGCGTGCATAGACCGAGTCCGCACATTTGTGCGCCGCCCGCCGCCAGAAGGCCGGTTGGGTGGTAAAGCCGCTCTTGGTCAGCTCTTCTTCGGAAAATATGTCATAAAGGTAGCAGCCAACCGTGATGCTGCCGTCCGGGTTGGACTGGACATAGCCAGTGATCAGTGCCTGGGCGGCCACCGTCCGCCAGCTGGGGAAAGCCGGTCGACCGACATCTGAAAATCCAACCTGAGTTGTAAACGCAGCTGGATCGAGCGGACGGAACAGCCCGGATGATGCCAGATCATTGGCGATCACCTGGGCAACTTGCCGACCAAGCTCGGCCGTTGATCCTGCTGGCGTTGCCACAGCCGCCGGGGTGGCAAAAGCCGGGACCGCAATCGGCAGGGGCTGCTGAATGCCGCCGGTGACATCGACCCGGAGCACCGCATGCGCCGGAAGCGCTGCGGTCAGCAACAACATCATCGTGCCGAGAATCTTGGAAAGGTTCATCGCGTCACCCTATAGCAAAACCACTGTTACAACATCTTCGACGGGTCGAAATTAAACTCGATATCCTGCCACAGATCATACAGGTCCGGCGGCAGGCGAAGCGGGGCGCAGCGCAGCACCGCGCGTTTCGCTGCATCGGCGACTGGCTTTGCATAGGACATGTTGGCGGCGGTCACCCCGGATTGGGACACCACCTCCGGCTGCCCGACCACCGCACCGGTTTTGGCGAAGCGGATATGCAGCACCGTGTTGATGCTCGAAACATCCTTCCCCCCCATCGGCAGGTTCCAGCAGGGCCGCACCTGCTGCCCGATGGCTTGCGCCAGCGTCGCCGTCGCCCGGTTGTCGATCTGCGCGCCCTTCGGCAGGGACCGTTCAATCGACTTGGCAAAGCTGGAAACATCCACCGGTTTGAACTTTGCCTTCGGTATCGATTTGTCGATCAGGTTGGACAGTTCCTGCGCTTCAAACTTCTTCGGCGCCGTCTTCTTCGCCTTCGCGGTTTCAGGTGGCGGCTTAACCTCCGGGGCCGGGATATCGGCCAGCACGGGTGGGGGCGGTGGTGCCAGCGTGTCGACGACCGTGTCGGGTGCTGCTTCCTCCACCGTCTCCTGCGGGGCGGCCTCCATCGATGGCTTGGGCGGCGTCGTCACCCGTGCCATGTCGCTGATGTCAACGATCTCAACCGGCACCGATTCCACCATCGGCGGCAAATCCCGACTGGCCCAGGCCCAGCTGAGCGACAGTCCGGCGAGCAACAGGACATGCGCCGTCCCGGCCAGCAGGATTGCCCGGGCTTCGGTCACTTGACCTCCCTCGCCGTGCCGCCCTCGCTGACCAGCGCCACTTTCTTGAAACCGGCGGCATTCACCTCACCGACCACCTGCATCACCCGCCCGTAATCGAGCTTGGAGTCGGCGCGGACATAAACCCGCGGCTCGTCGCCCGCCCGCGTCTCCCGGATCGCTGTCAGTTTCGCCGCCAATGCGTCACCTGCGATGGGCTGTTCATCAACGAAGGCCTGCCCGCTTGCATCTACCGAGACCTGAACCGGCGTATTGTCCTGCTTCAACGCCCCGGCATTGCTGTCCGGCAGATCAACCGGCACGCCGGACACTAAAAGCGGCGCCGTGATCATGAAAATGATCAACAGCACCAGCATGACATCGACCATCGGCGTGACGTTGATCTCCGACATCGGCACCCGGCGGGCCCCGCGCTTGCCAGGCATGTTCATCGCCATGCATCAGCCCCCGCTCCCCGCTTGCGCTGTCGCCCAAGTCGCCCTCTCCCCGCTGGGGCGAGGGAAACCCCAAACCCTCGCCCCAACGGGGAGAGGGCGACTCGCCGCAAGGCGAGCGGGGAGAGGGGGGGCCACAATCCCCTCACCTCTCCGCTTCCATGCCATCCAGCTGCCGCGACAGCAGACCGTGGAATTCCTCGGCAAAATGCGACAGTCGGGCCTCGATACGTCCGATACCGTGCAGCAGGCGATTATAACCGATGACCGCAGGGATGGCCGCAAACAGCCCAATCGCAGTCGCAAACAGCGCCTCGGCAATTCCGGGAGCAACCACCGCCAGCGTCGTATTTTGCGTCGCGGCAATCGCAGCAAACGCCCGCATGATGCCCCAGACCGTTCCGAACAAGCCGACAAAGGGCGCAACCGACCCGATGGTCGCCAATATGTTCAGCCGGTCCGACAATTCATCAATCTCCCGCCCGATCGCGACGCCCATGATCGACGTTAGCCGCGCCCGCACGCCTTCCTTGTCGACCAGCCCCTTTGACAGGGATCGCCGCCATTCCCCCATCCCGGCGGTGAACAGGCGGGCCATCGGATGCGGCGATTTGCCGGCGCTTTCCTGCAGGCCATCAATCGATTCCGCTTTCCAGAAATGCGCCTCGAACGCTTGCGCCTCCCGGTTGATCGCGCCGAGCTTGCGCGCCCGGTCGATGATGATCGCCCAGGACCAGATGCTCGCCAGCAGCAGCCCGAGCATAACCGCCTTGACCACAAGATCGGCCTGCATGAACAGCGCGAACGGCGACAGGTCGGTGGCAGTCTGTGCACTGATCGAAAGCGCGTCCATCATGTCTCCATCAATTGCGCAAAGGCCGCGCGCCAACTGGCAGGCTGACGCCGGGGCCGTCCGTCCGGTCCGAGAAAGGCGGCGGTGACGACCGCGTCGGTCAGCACTTCACCAGCCCGGGTGACCACCTGCCTGATCTCGCACGCCGCCGCCCGGACTGCCAGCACGGTGCTGGCGACCAGCAGCGCATCATCCAGCTTGGCCGGACGCCGATAGCTGATACGCAGGTCATGCACCGCATAATAGCCGCCGCCACTGTCCATCGTCCCACGCTGGTCGATCCCGGCTGAACGCAGCATGTCCGACCGCGCCCGCTCCATGAACCGGAGATAATTGGCATGATAGACGATGCCCGAAAGATCAGTGTCCTCGAAATACACCCGGACGGCAAACAGGTGCGCCGAACCGGAAAATCCACCGGAATAGGGCTGAGAAAAATCAGTCATCGAGCAACGGCAACGGTGAAAGCGGCGCACCCTCGGGCGGGTTGAGCCCCAGATGCTTCCAGCCGCTCGGGTTGAGGACGCGGCCTCGTGCTGTCCTAGCAATCAAGCCGGTCTGGATCAGGAAGGGTTCGAGCACTTCCTCAATCGTGTCGCGGGCTTCGCTGAGGCCGGCCGCCAAGGTCTCGACCCCCACCGGTCCGCCCCGGTAAATATCGGCGATCATCATCAGGTAGCGCCGGTCCATCGCGTCCAGACCGAGTGTGTCGACCTCCAACCGGTTGAGCGCTGCATCGGCAGTCGGCGCATCGACCGATGAATGGCCCGCGACGCTGGCAAAATCCCGCACCCGGCGTAGCAAACGTCCAGCAATGCGCGGGGTGCCACGCGCTCGTCCGGCGATCTCGCGCGCGCCATCATCGGTCAGGTTCATCCCCAGCAAACCGGCGGCGCGGCGGACCACCAGTTCCAGCTCGGCAACCGTATAGAAAATCAGCCGCACCGGAATCCCGAACCGGTCCCGCAAGGGGGTCGTCACCAATCCGGCCCGCGTCGTCGCCCCGATCAGCGTGAACGCCGGCAGATCGATCCGGACCGACCGGGCCGACGGCCCCTCGCCGATCATCAGGTCGAGCGCCCGGTCCTCCATCGCCGGATAGAGGATTTCCTCGACGGCCGGATTGAGCCGGTGGATCTCGTCGATGAACAGCACGTCATTGGGTTCGAGATTGGTCAGCAGCGCCGCCAGATCGCCCGCCTTGGCGATGACCGGCCCGGATGTCGCCCGGAACCCAACCCCCATCTCCCGCGCCACAATCTGCGCCAAGGTGGTTTTCCCCAATCCCGGCGGTCCGTGGAACAGCACATGATCCAGCGCATCCCCCCGCCCCCGCGCCGCCGCAATAAACACCCGCAAATTTTCGCGCGCGGATTTCTGCCCGACGAACTCGTCGAGCGTCTTTGGGCGCAGAGCGGCATCAATGTCCTCCGGTCGGCGGACGGCAGCGATCATGCGGTCTGGATCATCGGCATTCACTGGGAGAGGGCTTTCAGAAACTCATTCGCGGAGACTTCAGCTTGGCGCAATATGCTGGACAAGGTGCGGCGCTTGACCTCCCTATGGAGCGGCACAATCACGGTTAGACGGCCGGATCGCATTTTCACATGGCTCCCGCGTTGACTCACGCGGGCGAATGCCAAGCGTTCCAGTGCACGGATTATCTCCGGCCCCGACAGGGGCGGAAGGCTAGGCATGCTCCTTGACAGTAAGCATCGTCATTAAGGACGGCCCTGAAATCGTGATCGGCTCATCCTCGAGAAACAGTTCGACAGCCTCACGCAGGTTGGCGAGAGCTTCATCGATTGTCTCGCCTTGGCTCGCAGTTCCAGTCTCAGGGTTGAAGGCGACGTAGCCTCCCTCCTCAGCTGGCGTCAGGACGGCGGTAACCTGCATTGGACAAATCCCTTCCAGACGCAATCTAGCGCGCCGACTTCTTCAACGCCACCCGCACCAGTTCCCCGAACGTCGCCGCATCGCCCAGTTCAGACTGCGCTTCGGCGACCGCCCGGCTCGCATCAATCGGCTTGAAACCGAGGTTCCCCAGCGCCGACAGCGCGTCCTTGACCGCGCCGCCCGTTCCGGACTGCGCCACAAACGCTGCCGAGACGCCGCCGGTGACCACGATATTCCCGGCCTTGTCCTTCAACTCATTGACGATGCGCGCTGCCAGTTTCGGACCCACTCCGTTCGCCCGCGCGACGCTCGCCTGATCCTTCATCGCGATGGCGGTCTGCAAATCGGCAGGAGGCAGCACCGACAATATCGCCAGCGCCACCCGGCCGCCGACGCCCTGCACCGATTGAAGCAGGCGGAACCAGTCGCGTTCATCCTCGCTGGCAAAGCCGAACAGCGTGATCGCGTCTTCTCGCACCTGCGTATCGATATGCAAAACCACCGCTCCGCCAAGCGGCCCGACCGCGCTCAACGTCCGCGACGACGCCTGCACCAGATAACCGACCCCGTTCACATCAACGACGACACTATCCGCGCCGACGCTCGCCAGCAGCCCGCTCAGGCGCGCGATCATCGTTGCACTCCATTCGCCGACTCAGTAAATGTTCCTGTTTTGTACATTTCTTGCGTCACGCTGTCAAGCTCATTTTGACGCGCGCGGCGGTCGCACCGAGATGCGCGTGGGTGATCGCGACCGCCAGCGCATCCGCCGCATCCGGGTTGTCGAACACCACCCCCGGCAGCAGCCGCGCCACCATATCCTGCACCTGCCGCTTTTCTGCCGCCCCGGTCCCGACCACCGCCTTCTTGACCAGCCGCGCCGCATATTCCGACACCGGCAGCCCGCACTTCGCCGCGACCAGCAGCACGACCCCGCGCGCCTGCCCCAGCTTCAGCGTCGATTGCGGATTGGCGTTGACGAAGGTCTCCTCGACCGCGGCGCTGTCGGGCCGGTGCAGTGCGATCATGGTTTCAAGCGCATCGTAAAGCTGCGCCAGCCGGCTCGCCATCGGATCGGTCGACCGGCTTTTCACACAGCCATTGGCGATATGGCGCAACCTGTTGCCGTCAACCGCGATCACGCCCCAGCCGGTGGCTTGCAGTCCAGGATCAAGGCCGAGCAGGAGCATAGGGCTACCTTAGTGCTGTCAGCCCAGCTTCGCCATCACCTCATCGGGCACATCATAATTGCCCCAGACGGTCTGCACATCATCATCATCATCGAGCTGATCAATGAGCTTCAGCAGACTCGCCGCATCGCCCTCCCCGACCGTGACCATCAGCCCCGGCTTCCAGGCGAGCTTGGCGCTCTCAGCCTCGCCCAGCACCGGCTCCAGCGCCTTGGCAACACCGTGCAAAGCATCAATCGCCGTCCAGATTTCATGGCCGTCCTCGCTCGACGCCACGTCCTCGGCCCCGGCCTCCAGCGCGGCGTCAAACACCTTGTCGGCGCTGCCCGCTTTCTCCGGGTAGCTGATCAGGCCGAGCCGCTCGAATCCGTGGCTGACCGAACCGCTCGCGCCCAGATTCCCGCCGTTCTTCGATACAATCGTCCGCACATTGGTCGCGGTCCGGTTGCGGTTGTCGGTCAATGTTTCAATGATCAGCGACACGCCGCCGGGGCCAAAGCCCTCATAGCGGATTTCCTCATAAGCCTCGCCGCCGCCGCCCGCCGCCTTGGCGATCGAGCGTTCGATATTGTCTTTGGGCATTCCCCCCTGCCGGGCCGCGATAACGGCGGCGCGCAGCCGGGCGTTCATCGCCGGATCGGGCAGGCCGTTCTTCGCCGCCACGGTGATTTCACGGCTCAGCTTGGAAAACGCCGCAGCGCGCTTTTTGTCCTGCGCACCTTTGCGGTGCATGATATTCTTGAATTTGGAATGACCGGCCAACGCTCAGCCCCTTATCGGTAGTTGTTGCCTGAAATGGATGGGCGCGTTTAGCCGAGCGCGACCGCCAAGCGCAACTCACCCCAGATCGGCAGCCGCGCGCTTCAGCATCACCCCGCACAGATGCGCCCGGAATTCCGCCGAGGCATGGATGTCGGTGTTGAGGCCGTCGGCGTCGGGGTTGATGCCATCAAGGCTGCTGCCCGCATCCAGCGCCGCTTCGGCCTCAGTCCAGCGGAACACGCCCGGACCTGCGCCGGTGACCGCGACCCGGTGGCCGCCGGTGAACTTGGCAACAAACACTCCGACCACGGCATAGCGTGATGCCGGATTGCGGAATTTGGCATAGGCTCCGGCCTGCGGAACCCGGAAACCGATGCGGGTGATGATCTCCCCATCCGCCAGTGCGGTGGCGAACATGCCCTGAAAGAAATCGTCGGCGCCGTGACTGCCGGTTGAGGTTTCCACCACCGCATCGAGCGCCAGCAGGGCGGCCGGATAATCCGCCGCCGGATCATTATTGGCGACCGAGCCGCCAATCGTCCCGCGATTGCGGACCTGCGGGTCGCCGATCTGACCGGCAAGCCCAGCCAGCGACGGGATTACGCCCTGTACCACCGCACTGTCAGCGACCGCCGCATGGCGAGCCAGCGCCCCGACCCACAGACGATCACCGGCAACCGACAGGCCGTCCAGTCCGGGGATGGAATTCAGATCAACAATCGCATCGGGCATCCGCAGCCGTGACTTGATCGCCGGGATCAGCGTATGGCCACCGGCGAGCAGCGCCGCTTCGCCGCCACTGGCAAACAGGCTCGCGGCGTCGGCGACCGACGTGGCGCGATTGTAAGCAAACTCACGCATGGTCCATCGCCTTTGCCCCGGCCTGAATGGCGCTGACGATATTCTGGTAACCGGTGCAGCGGCACAGATTGCCTTCAAGTTCATGCGCGATCGTCTCGCGGCTCAGGTCGTGGCCGTGACGGCGAACGATCTCGAGGCCAGCCATCACCATTCCCGGTGTGCAAAACCCGCACTGCAGCCCGTGATGCGCCTTGAACGCCGCCTGCATCGGATGCAGCGTCTCGCCTTCGGCGACGCCCTCGATCGTTGTGACTGCGCGCCCGTCCATCTGCACGGCGAGCAAGGTGCAGGATTTCATCGCCACCCCGTCGACCAGCACATTACACGCTCCACACTGCGAGGTATCGCAGCCAATGTGCGTGCCAGTGAGATGAAGCCGGTCGCGCAGCAGATCGACGAGCAATGTCGCAGGCTCGATATCGAGCGCCCGCCGTTCGCCGTTGAGGGTGATTGTGGTTTGCATGAGGATGACGATAGCCAACCTGTGCACCCACGAGAAGCTGCAAAAAGGAGGGATGCATTGGATTTCACGAAGCGTGCAGGTAGATTGGAGACATGCAATGGTATCTCCGCTCCCTTTTTGGTTTTAGTGTTGGCGTTTCCCACGCTGGAGCCTGCTGGTCGCAAGAGGGAATGCGCGGGCCAGTTACTTTTGCGGTAAATGGCACGCTTGCATCCCCGCATCAGTCTCAGCAGCGTCTGCAGAAATTTGCTGATTGCGTTGTGAAAGCTCGTCCCGACCTCGCGCGCGCGCTCATCGCTCTGATGCCTGACTCGCCTGAATCACTGACGGCAGAACGCAAGCTGCTTAACGCAACGGCCGACAAGCCTATCTGCAAGATTGAGGGCACGTTAAAGATCACTCTGGAATCCATGCGTGGAAGCGTTGCAAACGCCCTCTACCGACGCAGTTTTAAGGAACCTGTAGATCCGAGCATGTTGCGCAAGACCGATGCAGTTCTGCCGACTTCGAATGCCCCTGATTTCGCGATTCTAATCAAGTTCACTAGGTGTGTTACCCGCGATGATCCGGTCGGAGTCGATAACTTGACACGTTCCGCGGTGGCAAGCAGTGACGAAACGGACGCGATCCAGTCATTGGCTCCTGCCATGCGGAAATGTGCACAAAGCGAAGGCTCGCTTTCCGTAAGCCCATGGAAACTCCGGGCGTTCCTGAGTGAAGCCATCTATCAGGCCTCAATTGCCGCCACCCCAAGTTGACTTTCTCCCTCCGACCCCCCATATGCGCCTCCACAGCGTCGGCAGCCGGTATCGGCCGCATGGTGTGGGTCGCGTGAAGCGCGGGCGGAGAGACATCCGCCCTTGTGCCCTCCCCTTCAGCCACTGTCCCCTTCATTTGCGCCCCCATTCACGCGGGTCGCCTTACTCCAGCCTGCGTGGGCGCGTCGTCAATGGTGACGGCTGCTTGTCGCGCGGGCCATCCGCATTTTGCGACTTGAAAGTTATCATGACCCAATTTTCCGACCTGAACCTGTCCGACCCCATCGCCCGTGCGCTGGCCTCGGAAGGCTATACCACCCCGACGCCGATCCAGGCACAGGCCATCCCGCACGTGCTGGCGGGCCGCGACATTTGCGGCATCGCGCAGACCGGTACCGGCAAGACCGCGGCGTTCGCGCTGCCGATCCTTCACCGGCTGTCGGCAGACGGCGCCCGCCCGACGCCGCGCCACGGCTGCCGTGTGCTGGTGCTTGCACCAACTCGCGAGCTTGCCAGCCAGATTGCTGAATCGTTCAGCAATTACGGTAAGTTCCTCAATCTCAGCGTCACCACGGTGTTCGGCGGCGTGCCGATCAACCGGCAAATCCGCCAGATGGAGCGCGGCGTTGATGTGCTGGTGGCAACGCCTGGCCGACTGCTCGATCTGATTGATCAGCGCGCGATGACGCTCGCCCATGTCGAATTCCTGGTGCTCGACGAAGCCGACCAGATGCTCGACCTCGGTTTCATCCACGCGCTGAAACGCATCGTCCCGATGCTGCCGCGCAAGCGCCAGAGCCTATTCTTTTCGGCGACCATGCCAAAGACCATCTCGGAGCTCGCCGACAAGTTCCTGACCAACCCGGCGCAGGTTGCCGTCGCACCGGTGGCAACCACCGTGGAACGCGTCGAACAACGCGCTACCTTCGTCAACCAGTCGGAAAAGCAGGCGCTGCTGACGCTCACCCTGCGCGACATGGGCAAGGGCCGGGTGCTGGTCTTCACCCGCACCAAGCACGGCGCCGACCGCGTCGTCCGCCTGCTCGCAGCCGCTGGCATCGATTCTGCCGCCATCCACGGCAACAAGAGCCAGCCGCAGCGCGAGCGGGCGCTGGAGGCGTTCAAGTCCGGCCGGACCCCGGTGCTGATCGCCACCGACATTGCAGCGCGCGGCATTGATGTCGACGGTGTCGAACTGGTGGTGAATTTTGAAATCCCCAATGTGCCGGAACAATATGTCCACCGCATCGGGCGGACCGCCCGAGCTGGCGCTGCTGGTCTGGCAATCTCGTTCGTCGCCGATGATGAACGGCCCTACCTGCGCGATATCGAAAAGCTGACCCGCCAGAAGCTCGAAATGGCCCCGTTGCCGCAGAATTTCATGGCCGAGGTTGCCAAGGTGAAAGCCCTGCGTCCGGCCCCGGCGGCGGAACCCGAGGAACGGTCCTTCCATGCCCGCCCCGGTCAACGCGGTCGGCCCAACGGCGGTCGCAAGGCCGGTGTCACCGTCCACGCCGGTGGCCAGCGCCGGTTCGGGCGTGCCCGCTAGACTTGCGGCGCTGACCGAGAATCGCCATCCTCTCCCGTGTACGCGGGAGAGGAACCGGCCATGACCGACATTTATGATTTCACCGTCACCACCATCGACGGCAAGGAACAGTCGCTCGCCGATTTTCGCGGCAAGCCAATGCTCATCGTCAACACGGCGAGCAAATGCGGCTTCACCCCGCAATATGAGGGTCTGGAAAAGCTGCACGAGGAATTTTCCGGCGACGGCCTCGCTGTGCTCGGCTTCCCGTGCAACCAGTTTGGCGCACAGGAGCCGGGCGATGCCGCCGAAATCGCGAACTTCTGTTCGCTCACCTATGACGTGAAATTCCCGATGTTTGCCAAAGTGGAGGTCAACGGTTCCGGCACCCATCCGCTTTGGAAATATCTGAAAAGCAAAGCGCGCGGCCTCCTCGGGACCGAGGGTATCAAGTGGAATTTCACCAAATTCCTCGTCGACCGCGACGGCAATGTCATCGAACGCTTCGCCCCGGCCATCCGCCCCGAAGCCCTGCGCAGCAATATCAAGAAGCTGCTTTAGCTGAGGCGCGCGACCGCTTCGGCGGCCTTCTCACGGATTTGATCGGGCGTGTCCGTTGGTCCGACCAGCCAGCTACCGCCGACGCACAGGACTGACGGCAGGGCCAGCCAAGCTGCGGCGCTGTCCACAGTAATCCCACCAGTTGGGCAGAATCGTGCCGCTCCAAACGGGGCTGACAGGGCCTGCAACGCCTTTAGACCGCCTGACGCCTCCGCCGGGAAAAATTTGAACCGGTCGAGACCAAGGTCGAGTCCGCGCATGATATCACCCGCATTGGCGATCCCCGGCAGGAAGGGAATATCACGGTCAATCGCGGCCTTTGCCAGCGGCTCGGTCAAGCCGGGACTGACGATGAACCGCGCGCCAGCCGCCTGCGCCGCATCGAGATCGCGGGGGTTGAGGACCGTTCCCGCCCCCACCACCGCGCCGTTGACCTTCGACATTTCGCGAATAACATCAAGTGCTGCCGGGGTTCGCAATGTCACCTCCAGCGCGGGCAGCCCGCCGGCCACCAGGGCTTCGGCAATGGGTCCGGCCTGTGCCACATCATGAATAACCAGCACCGGGATCACGGGGGCGAGCCGCATGACCTGTTCGACATTCATCAACGATACTCCCCGGCAAAGGCGGCTGCGGCTCCGTATAGGCCAGGCTGCGGGTGTGTAACGATCCGCACTGGAATCCCGGCCATTCGTGCTTCATACCGACCCTTGGCGGCGAACCGCTGGACAAATCCCGACCGCGGCAGGTGGCCGGCCAGCCGCTGACCAAGACCACCGGCAATAACCACGGCCGTCCCGCCCTGCGCGAGCGCGATATCACCTGCAACACTGCCAAGCGTCATGCAAAATCGGTCGAGTGCAGCCGCAGCCCGACTGTCCGACCCGGCGAGCGCCAGAGTCCACAGCGCCTGAACCTCCTGCACGGGTACAGTCCGACCGTCCATCGCTGCCAGAACGTCATGGATGGCAACAAGCCCCGGCCCAGACAGGATACGCTCAACCGAAACGCGGTCGTGAAGCTGCCGCAAGCGGGCCAGCAGGGCGTCCTCCAGTGTGTCGAGCGGCGCGAAGTCGATATGCCCCCCTTCAGTCGCGACGATGTGGCTGCGACCGTTGCGGCGGAATATTTGGGCTACGCCAAGCCCGGTCCCGGGACCGACAATGCTGATCACCTCATCCGGTCCGAATGCGCGGTTGGGTCCACAAATATGCGCCAGATGCTCAGACCCCAGGCTGGCGATGGCGTGGCCAACGGCTGCGAAGTCGTTGATCAATATGTGTCGATCGAGACCCAGAGACTCGCCAATTTGCGCAGGGCGGAGACTCCAGGGATTGTTGGTGAACTTGAGCACCTCCCCGTCGACCGGGCAGGCAACCGCCAAAGCAGCGGCTCGTGGAACCGGACGCCCAGCCCGCGCACGATATGTTTCCCAGGCGGTTTGCAGGCTGGCATGGTCAGCAGTTTTCAAGGTCACCGGCTCACTCAGCGTGATGACTCGACCATCCGCCACCTCGGCAAGCGCAAAGCGGGCATGTGTCCCGCCAATATCGACGGCGACAAGCTCCATTACAGCCCCGCAGCCGTGAGCATGGCAGAGGCGCCGTGCTCGGCATCATCGGCCCCGTGCCGCATCAGGGCGAACAATTCGCGCCCGGTTCCGTCCAACGCGGGCTGAGCAGCAGCGGGCGGGCGTGCGGCGAACACAGAATCGTCCACCAACACCGACAGTTCCCCCCGGTGGGCGCAGAGCCGGACTACGTCGCCGTCGCGCAGCCGCGACAGCGGGCCACCGCCAACCGCTTCCGGGCTAACATGGATCGCAGCCGGAACCTTGCCGGATGCCCCGGACATCCGCCCGTCGGTCACCAGCGCCACCCGGTAACCCCGGTCCTGTAGCACCCCAAGCGACGGGGTCAGCTTGTGCAGTTCCGGCATCCCGTTGGCGCGCGGCCCCTGAAACCGCACGACCACAACCACATCGCGGTCGAGTTCCCCGGCCTTGAACGCCCGTACAACCGCGTCCTGATCGGTGAACACCCGAACCGGTGCCTCGATGGTCCACCGCTCCCCAGCAACCGCACTGGTCTTGAACGTCGCACGGCCAAGGTTGCCGCTGACTAGCCGCATCCCGCCGTCCGGCGCAAAAGGTGCAGTTGCGGGCCGCAACATGCTGTCATCAACGGACTGGTGCGGGACATCGCCCCACGACAGCTTCTCCCCGGAAAGCATCGCGGGCTTGGCATAGTCGCCAAGATCGACGCCCGCGACGGTCAGGATGTCCCGGTGCAGCAACCCGGCCTCCAGCAGGGTGGCAATGACAAACGCCATGCCCCCCGCCGCGTGGAAGTGGTTCACATCGCCCGGACCGTTGGGATAGACCCGCGCGACCAGCGGCACGACCGCCGACAGCCGGTCGATATCAGTCCAGTCAATCCGGATTCCGGCGGCTCTGGCTATCGCCGGGATGTGGATCGCATGATTGGTCGATCCACCGGTCGCCAGCAACCCGACGGCGGCATTGACGATGGCCTTTTCGTCGATGCAGCGCCCCAGTGGTCGGTAGTCTGCCCCGTCCCAACCAATCGCAGCGAGCCGGTGCACTGCCGCACGCGTCAATTCCTGCCTCAGCTTGGTCCCTGGATTGACAAAGGCAGCGCCGGGCATGTGCAGGCCCATCACCTCCATCATCATCTGGTTGGAATTGGCAGTGCCATAAAATGTGCAGGTGCCCGCACCGTGATAGCTCGCCGCCTCGGCTTCCAGGAGTTCCTCGCGTCCGGCCTTGCCCTCGGCAAAAAGCTGGCGAACCCGCTGCTTCTCCTTGTTGGCAAGGCCCGATGGCATAGGGCCAGCGGGGACCAGGATCGCCGGCAAATGTCCGAACCGCAGCGCACCGATCAGCAGGCCGGGCACGATCTTGTCACAAATGCCGAGCAAGGCAGCGCCTTCGAACATGCCGTGGCTCAGCGCGACAGCGGTCGATAGGGCGATGGCATCGCGGCTGAACAGCGATAATTCCATGCCGCGTTGGCCCTGGGTCACCCCGTCGCACATCGCCGGGACACCGCCTGCGACCTGCGCCGTTGCACCAACCTCCCGGGCAAAAATCTTCATCTGCTCCGGATATCGACCATAAGGTTGATGCGCCGACAGCATGTCGTTGAAGGCGGTGACGATGCCAAGATTGGGAGCATGACCTCCCCGGATGGCGGCCTTGTCCTCGCCAGATGCTGCAAACCCATGCGCCAGGTTCCCGCAGGACAGGCTCGGCCGGTCGACGCCGCCGTCCCGCTCCCGGGCAATCAGCTCAAGATAGCGTTCCCGACCGGGGCGTGACCGCTCGACGACCCGCGCAGTGACCGCGTCGACTTCAGGATGCAATGTCATGCCTCACTCCAGAAGACCTGGACCGGTTGGCGTGCAGCCCGGATCAGTTGGGCAATCGGCAAATCGGAATCGCCACCAATGGCCGCCTCCAGCAGCGCTCGTTTCTCTTGCCCGCGGATCACCAGAATCAAGTCCTGCGCCGCCAGCAAAGCCGCCATGTTGAACGAATATCGGTCAAAGGGAGCCTCCGGTGGAAGCGGATCGGGACTGACCTCGACAACGGCGGGCCGGTCATTGGCTCCCATTGCTGTGCCGGGAAACAGGGAGGCGATGTGGCCATCCAGCCCCATGCCGAGCCAAACCAGATCGAACGGAGCCACCGCCATGCCCGGTGACATCGGCAGGACGCAGGCGGATGTCGGGGCAAAGGCCCGGGTCAGTGCGCCGAAATTGCTGGCCGGATGCTCTTCCGGAACACGGCGCTCGTCAGTTGGCACGATCTCGACGCCAGCCCATGGTAGGCCACGCGCCGCAAGCAGGGTGAGGATCGACGTCACAGTCTTCCCGCCCGAAATGGCGAGCGACGTGCAGCCACGGTTAACCGCAGTCGCCACATGATCGGCCACTGCCACGTCATTGCCGCGTTCCGCCCACATGACCCGGTTCATGGCAACCGGTCAGTCATGCCAGCTGACACCGTCGCGTTCGGTCAGCGCAATCGCTGCCGACGGCCCCCAGGTTCCCGCCGCATAGGATTTTGGTGTCATGGCATTGGCCTTCCAACCGGCGCGGATGCCGTCGATCCAGTCCCACTGCGCCTCCACTTCGTCGCGGCGGACGAACAGGGTCGGATCGCCCTCGACCAGGTCGAGCAGCAGCCGTTCATAGGCAATGCGCCGCCGGGTATCGGAAAAGGCATTGGCCATCCCGAGGTCCAGCGGAACTTCGCGGAGCCGGAATCCTTCCCGGTCCAGCCCGGGCTGTTTCGCCATCATCAACAGCCGGACATTTTCCTCCGGCTGAAGCTGGATGTGCAATTTATTGGGCTGCAGCACCGCGCCGCGACTGGCGAAGATCGAATGCGGCACGCCCTTGAACTGGATCATGATCTCCGACTGGCGCGCCGGAAGCCGCTTTCCGGTTCGAAGGTAAAAGGGCACGCCCTTCCAGCGCCAATTGTCGACATGGGCTTTCAACGCCACAAACGTCTCGGTGTCGGACTTGCGCCCCAGCTCATCGGCATAGCCCGCGACCGGTGCGCCCGCGACCGCGCCCTTGGCATATTGGCCGATGACGCTGTGCCCGCCAGCCGTGTGCCGGTCGATTGGGCGAAGTGATCGCAGCACCTTCACTTTTTCATCGCGCACTGCGGTTCCGGTGAACTGCGCCGGGGCCTCCATCGCCACCAGCGACAACAATTGCAGCATATGGTTCTGCACCATGTCCCGCAGCGCCCCGGCCCCGTCGTAGAAGCCGACGCGCCCCTCAAGGCCTACTGTCTCCGAAACGGTGATCTGGACGTTGTCGATGCCACTGGCGTTCCACAGAGGCTCGAACAGGCTGTTGCCAAAGCGCAGCGCCAGCAGGTTCTGAACGGTTTCCTTGCCGAGATAATGGTCGATCCGGAAGGTCCGGCTCTCCGGAAAGGCAATTGCCACCGCGTCATTGATTTCGCGGGAGGAGGCAAGGTCGGTACCGAGCGGCTTTTCGAGCGCCAAGCGGGCCGTGTCATCGGCAAGTCCGGACGACTGCAATCCGCGAATGGTTGCTTCAAACAATGTTGGAGCAGTCGACAGGAAGATCGACAAGGCCCGGGGTGCAGGCCCGACCGCTTTTGCCAAGGGCCCAAAGGCGTCCGGATTGCTGACATCGACCGGCACATAGTCCAGGCGGTCGATGAACCGCTTCATCTCGGTTGGCCCGCGCCGCGTGGCCTCGACATATTTCTCGATGGACCGGGTCGCCGCCTCCTTGAACGCCGCCGACGTGATCTCGGAGCGCGCCGTACCGACAATCCGCAGCGATTTCGGCAGCAAGCCGTCGCCGCAGAGGCCGAACAGGGACGGCAGCAACATGCGCTGGGCAAGGTCGCCGGTGGCACCGAACAGTAATAGTGTCGCTTGGCTCTCAGGCAATTCACATCCTCCGACGACGGGGTTCGCGGCTGTGGTGACTACAGCATGAACGGCGCTGTGCCACGCCCCGAATGGTCAATATCGCATGTCGCTGGCTTGGGCGACTAGGGTCAGGACCTAAACCCGCGCCTGCCCTTCAAACACCGGCACACACAATCCAGCGACACTGGCGCGGATTTCACCGCCTCGCCGGTGCGCCGTGATCCTCAGACGGCTTGGACGGCCCATTTCGACACCCTGAACTACCTCATAGGCCAAATGATCCGCGTCGGTCAGCGACAGCCGGAGTGCGCCGAGCGCGGCGTTGGCGCTGCCTGTCGCAGGGTCCTCCCACGTGCCAGCAAGCGGTGCAAACATCCGGGCCCGAACAACGTCACCATCAAGCGCATAGGCAAGGATCGACAGCCGCTCCCCGTCCTCATTCCGCGACGCGGCGGTGCGCTGAAAGGCCGGCATATCCGGTGCGGCGCGGGAGAGGGCCGCTCCGCCGACTTCCGCCAGCACAAAATCGATCCCAACCGATGCCCGGACCGGTCGGTGGCGATCAACGACCACCTCCGCCGTGTCGATACCAAGGCACGCAGCGATCTCGTCCACTGGCAATTCACCAAGCAGTTGCAGGGGTTGCGGCGCATCAATCTCTGCCCCGACAACCCGGCCATCGGCACGGATCAGTCGTACTTCCACCAACCCCGCCAGTTCCTCAAACCGGAGAATGTCGCCAAGCGCCGGGTTCGCGGCGGCGAGCACATAGGCCGTCCCGACATTGGGATGACCGGCAAATGGCATTTCGGAAAGCCGGTTGAAAATCCGGACTCGGGCGGTGTTTGCCGCATCGCGGGGCGGCAGCACGAAGGTTGTTTCGCTATAGTTCATTTCCGCCGCCAGCGCCTGCATCTCGGCGTCTGACAGCCCCTCGGCGCTGGTGAAGACCGCCAGTTGGTTGCCGCTGAACCGCTGATCGGTGAACACATCAACGGTGGTGAAGGGGTAGGCGCGATCACTCATCAATTCACTCCGCCGATGACAGGGATTGGAAAGCCACCTCAGCATAATGGCATTGCACTTTTTGGCCAGTCGGTGCTCAAAATGTCCGATGACAGATTTCCCAGCTCTATTGCAGGCCGACCGGGGGCAAGCCGCCCGCACCATCCACCTTGTCGATACGAAATCGCTGGACAGCTGGCTGACCGGCCAATCGGCGCGAGCCAGGACCGCCTGCGCCGCTGGCCGGTTCAAGGGGAAGGCTGACGAACTGGTGGTGCTGTCCGGCCACACACCGGAGGATTGGGCGGCCGCGATTGGGGTAGGCGACAGCGCGAGGCTCGGGCCCTGGTGCCTCGCAGCGGCGGTGCAGCGGCTACCGGCAGGGACCTATCGGTTGGCGGACAGCGCACCCGGCGACGGCGCCCTTGGCTGGTTGCTGGCGCAGCACCGGTTCACACGCTACCGCAAGGATAGCGGAGACGAAGGCCCTCGGGTTCTGCTGACCCCCGATCCCGCAGTCATCGACACCGCGATCCGGATGGCAGAGGCGACCGCGCTGGTCCGTGATCTGGTGGATACTCCGGCGGAAGATCTTGGCCCTGCCGAATTAGCCGACGCGGTCGAAGCGGAGGCTGCGCAGTTCGGCGGAAACGTCAACATCGTGCAGGGGGAGCAACTGCGATCCGGCTTTCCGTCAGTTCACGCCGTCGGTCGCGCTGCCACCAAATCGGCTCGCTTAATTGATCTGACCTGGGGCGACCCATCCCACCCCAAGATCACGCTTGTCGGAAAAGGGGTCACCTTCGACTCCGGCGGTCTGGATATCAAGCCAGCCTCCGGAATGCTCCACATGAAAAAGGACATGGGCGGCGCAGCACACGCTCTGGCGCTTGCCCGGCTGGTCATGCAGGCAAAATTGCCGGTTCGCCTCCGCCTGCTGATTCCGGCGGTTGAAAATGCCATCGCGGGCAATGCCTTCCGGCCAGGCGACGTGCTGGCCACCCGCAAAGGGCTGACGGTGGAAATCGGCAATACCGATGCCGAGGGGCGGCTGGTCCTGTCCGATGCACTGACCTGTGCGCAGGAGGACAAGCCCGACCTGCTGCTGGATTTTGCGACGCTGACAGGCGCAGCGCGGGTTGCCCTGGGTCCGGACCTACCGGCGCTGTTCACCAACGACGAAAGGTTGGCCGCTGACCTGTCCGCTGCCGCCAGCGCCACCGATGATCCGCTGTGGCGCATGCCGCTGTGGCAACCCTACAAAGCCCAACTGAAATCGGAAATTGCCGATATCGGCAATGCGTCGGAAAGCGCCTTTGCCGGATGCATCACCGCCGCTCTGTTCCTCGAACGCTTCATCGAACCGGGGACAGTCTGGGCGCACATTGATCTGTTCGCATGGCGCCCGTCGGCAAAACCGGGGCGTCCAAAGGGCGGAGAGGCCATGACCGTCCGCGCGATCTGGCGACTTCTGCAAACGCGCTACGGGGCCTAGGTGGCGTGGACAAATTGGTTGACGCGAGACTCGGTGGTTGATTCAAGGCTTCCTTTGGTGCTGTCAGTCTAATGCGAACTCGTCTCCGCTGAACGCGGCAGTCCCAATCCCATTCGAGCTCAGCTCATGACTGCCCGCCACTCGGCCAGTGCGGCCGAGCGGCGTTCGCGGTAGGTGTCTCTGTCGACGTGGTGGCGTTCCTGGTTGAAGAGATTGTGGACCGAGGCGTGAACTGAACTGAACTTCTGCAGGGTTTTCATTTGTCGAAACCGCAGCATCGCCCGCTCTCGTCGGCGGAAGGGCAGGTGGCTGTTCGCCACCCGGTTGTTCGCCCAGCGACCGATCTCCTGCTTGTTGGCATTGCCGATCGCGCGCATCGCGGCACCATAGGACTTGAGGCCGTCGGTAACGATGGTCTCTGGCGATCCGTGGGGCTTGAGTGCTTTCTTGATAAACGTGAGTGCGGCCTGCTTGTCGCGGGTCTTCGTAACGTAGCTCTCGAGGACTTCGCCCTCGTGATCGACGGCGCGCCAAAGGTACACCATCTGGCCGTTCAACTTCACGTACATCTCATCAAGGTGCCACCGCCAGTGACGGAACCCCCGCATGTGGTTGACCCGCCGGCGACGGATCTCGCGGGCAAACATCGGGCCGAACCGGTTCCACCAGAACCGCACCGTCTCATGACAAAGGTCATAGCCGCGCTCGAACAGCAGGTCCTCGACATTCCGCAAGCTCAGCGGAAAGCGCACATACAACATGACGACCATCCGGATCACCTCGGGAGCCGAGTTGAAACAACGGAACGGACTCGGCGGTTTGGCGCTCGACTTGCGGCTCATCGGGACAAGATATCAGTGGCAAGCGGGCGCTGCCACATTGGTCTGACAATGCCCCCCCGGGGAATTGGGCCGTAGGATAGCAATATTGTCATTTCTTCCCACCATGCTGTCCAACTAGGCAGAAATTTCCCGAAGGGCACTCGACGTATTCAGCTAAACCATTGAATAATATACATCCCAAAACTGGCCCAAGCTTTGCCTACCCTGTTGGCCATGAACATTGCCCACGTCCTCAACACAGTAGTCGCTACGAGCGCTGCTGGCGACTTATGCGCTGACCAAACCGAGCCAAATGCATTTGCAGGGCTCCTTGCCGTCAATCGAGCAGGCGGGTCGGACGAATCTGGGTCGGGGCAGGATACGTCAATCACAGCTTTGCCGGGCCAGGCAACAAAGGGCGAGAAAGCAACCGGCAAGCTTCCTGCCCCGAGCCGGATTCGCAGTGCGAAGCCTCTGCCCGAAGACCGCCAGTCCGAAGGTGACCCAACGACTTTCAGCAGGATTCTGGAGCTGCCGATCGCGCGCGCCGTGCAACGGCTCGAGGCTAGTCCCCTCAACGCCCCTCCCCAATCCGACGGACAGTCCGACGGACAATCCGACGTCGATCGCGTCGGCAACGGCGCAGGGTCAATGCCCAATCAGACAACCCCGGTCGAGGCAGCCGACTTGGGCCGTGCACCGAACGCAATCACATCGAACGATTGTTCCGCCGACTATGTCGAAGTCGTCGACGCCGGCACCGAATCCGCCGCGACTGAACTTGCCGCCCGGACGCAAACACGACCTGCGAACTACTCGGGAACATTGCTGGCACCAGCGATGCAGCAGGTGTTGCAATCTCTCGCGCAATCCGAACTATCTGCTGGCCCTCGCCCACTGGCCGAACCCGGACGACCCGAAGCTGCAACGCCGCAACCTGCAATGGTCCAACCTTCGCTGTCCCAGCAAATTGCGCCACACGCCGTTCCCTCAAACGAGACAACCTCTGCGACGCCAACGAGGCACCAAGCAGCGGCTGTACTCAACGACGTCACCGTTGAAGTCGTACGCGCCGCACGAGCGGGCAAGCGCGAAGTGTCGGTCAGACTAGACCCTCCGGAATTGGGCAAGGTCGAGATCCGCTGGTCGGTGGACGAAGCAGGTAAGGTTCGGACCGTCGTTGCCGCAGACAATCCGGCGACGCTCGAGCTGCTTCGCCGCGACAGCAGCCAGCTGGCGCGTGCGCTCAACAGCGCAGGAGTCGCGGCGGACACCGGCGCCTTCAGCTTCGATCTGCGCCAGGACAGCGGGGCCAGCGGCGGCCAGCAGCGTCAGGCTGCGTTCCACCAACGAGCGTCGCGCGATGATTCCGGGTTCGACGCGGCGGTCGCCGCCCCGTCCCGCTTGCCCTCTCCCCGCCGCCCAAGTGCGTTGGGCCGAATTGACCTTGTAATCTGACTGGAGCTATCGATGACAACCGCAATTTCCGCCGCCACTGCTGCATCGGCCACAACGGCCAATTCGGCCAAACAGCTGTCAGCCGACATGAACACCTTCCTGACGCTGATGACGACGCAGATGAAGAATCAGGACCCGCTCGATCCGATGAAATCCTCGGAGTATACGCAGCAGCTCGCGACCTATAGTCAGGTCGAGCAGGCGATTCAGCAGACGTCGAAGCTGGACCAGATCCTGAACCAGATGTCGTCGCAATCGCTGACCAGCGCGGCCTCCTACGTCGGCATGTCGGTGACGACGCAGCAATCGACCGCCACGCTCGGGCCGGGTGGTGCGCGGTGGAGCTATGATGTGCCGGCCTCGGCGACGGCGACGAAGCTCAGTGTGGTTGACTCCAGCGGTCGCGTCATCCTCGAAACCAGCGGACCGACTAGCGAGGGGGCGCATGACTTCGCTTGGAGCGGCAACACCAGCGGCGGCGTGCAGGCACCGGCCGGGCCTTATACGCTGAAGGTGGTCGCCATCTCTTCGCGAGGCGAGACACCGATTGCCGCAGGTGTATCGGGAACCGTCGACAGTGCTGTCATGGCAAATGGTGCGCTGGCGCTCAACATCGGCGGCACACAGGTTGCTATGGGTGATCTGACCGGTGTCCGAGCATCCGCCCGGTAACGCGACCGATATAGCCCTGCAGCCACGTCCGGTGGGCGGCGACGGCGTCGCCCGCAGCTGCAGCGATGCGGCGGACGGCTTCTCCCTCCCCAACCTGAGCGGTCAGCAGTAACTTCGCGCGCGCGGGCGCAAGTTGTCCGCCAAGAAAGCGTACCGCCTCAGCGGCCCCAAGATGGTGGCCGACCCATGCCAGCGTTGCGACGCGGGCGGGATCTCTCCCGACCGTGATCCCGGCAGCCTTCAGGCGGTTCAGGCCCGCGTGCGCGAAATCGGCCACCGCTTCGATGGCCGTCGCCGGATCGAACCGAAGTTGCAACAACGCTGGCTGCGCGGCGGCCTTGACACGCCCTTTGGCGTCAAGCCAGCCGTTTGCTGCGGCGGTCGCGTTGAGCGCGGTACCCCGCCGCTCGGCCTCGCCGATCCAGGTCCGCGACAAAAATTGTCCAAGTCCCGCTGCGCTGGACCGGCTGTTGCGCGAACCACTGTCCCAACTGCCGTCGCGGCGCTTGCCTGCCTCGGCTTCGATCACCGTCGCGAGGGCGGCAGGTGGGATTCCGGTACGCCGCGCAGCACTACTGATCAGCCCTGCGAAGTTGCCGCCAACAAAATCCGACCGGGCCATTGGCGGTGCCACGGCGTTGGTGGTGGGCGCCGGCACCACACCCGGCATTCTGACAACCGGCGGCAAGGAAAACGTCAAAGGATCACCCTGCCCGGTGGAATCGCTGGTGCCAAGCGCCGCCTTCCAGAGCCGCGCCAACAGCGGGGCCTGCGCCCGCGCCAACAGTATCTGCGCCCGCGCGTCGGCATCGCTGCGCATCGAGACGTCAGGAACCATCATTGCACGGCGACGATGCGCGCAGACATCTCATCGAGCGCGATCTGCTGGCGCTGACCCATCAGACGGCGACGGTCCGCCCGCATGCGTTCCGCCGCCTGCTCGAAGGCGCGACGTTCACCGAGCAGCCGGGCAGCGGCCCCCCGCAAATCGTCAAGGGTTGTCCGCGCCAAAATGACGAGCTCGGCCAGCTCGGCGCGGCGCTCGCCGGCTCGCGCAAACCATAAGCCAGTCGGCACCGGCGTGCTTGCGGCCCGGGCAGCAATCTCACGACGGACGTCGGCTTCGTGATCCTCGAGCGCCGCCTCGGCCAATGCGACACGCACGGCGGCGGCAGCCAGTTCGGGGCTCAGTGCATCGAGCGCGCGTTGCCGCATCCGCACGACCGGATCGAACGGGGTCTTCACTTCGGTAGCTCAAGAATCGCAGCAAGATTGGCAAAGACTTCGTCGACATCGCTGCACTCGTCCTTGCCCTGCCCGAGCAGGACTTCGATCCGCGGGGCAAGCGCAATCGCCCGATCGACGTCTGCACTCGCGCCAGGCTGATATGCACCTAGTCGTACCAGCTCCTCCATGTCGGCCCAAGTGCTTAGCACCTGCTTGGCGCCCTTCAGCAAGCGGTTCTGCTCGTCGCTATGCGCGCGCGGCAGGGTTCGCGATACCGACTTCAAAACATCCACGGCCGGGTAGCGGCCACGCTCGGCAATCGCGCGCGGCATGACCACATGCCCATCGAGGATCCCGCGCACCGCATCGGCAACCGGCTCGTCATGATCGCCGCCGTCGACCAGAACAGTAAACAGGCCGGTGATCGATCCCGACCCTTCCAGCCCTGGCCCGGCCCGCTCTAGCAGACGGGGCAACTCGGCAAAGACGGTCGGCGTATAGCCTTTCGAAGCCGGCGGCTCGCCCGCCGCAAGCCCAATCTCGCGCTGCGCCATCGCAAAGCGCGTGACCGAATCCATAAGACATAGGACATGCTTGCCCTGGTCGCGGAAATGTTCGGCGATCGCCAAGGTCATGTAGGCGGCTTCCCGACGCATCAACGCGGGCTCGTCGGAAGTGGCCACGACCACGACCGCCTTGGCGAGACCGTCGGCGCGGAGATCGTCCTCGATGAATTCCTTCACCTCGCGACCGCGCTCACCGATTAAACCGATCACGGCGACGTCGCAGTCAGTAAAGCGCGCCAACATCGACAGCAGCACCGATTTCCCGACACCCGAGCCGGCGAATAATCCCAGTCGTTGGCCGACACAGACGGGCGTGAATATGTCGAGCGCCCGTACACCAGTCGCAATTTTGCGGCCGACGCGCGCACGGGCCGTCGCATTGGGCGGACCACCGCGCACCACGCGCGCGACAGCGCCACGTGACAACGCCCCACGCCCGTCGACTGGCCTCGCGAGGCCATCAATGACGCGGCCGAGCCAGTTGTCATCCGGACTGATCACCGCCTGGTGGCCCACCAGCAGGGCGCGCGCGCCGGTCGCAATTCCGGCAATATCCGAGAAAGCCGCACAGAGCGCACGACCGCCCTCCATGCCGGCAATCTCCACGAGGACATCCTGCGAGCCCGAAGCGATACGCAGCCGCGCACCGACCCTTGCGGCGTCGCCAAGACCGCAAATCTCGAGCAGGCCACCCCGCACGCCGACAACCGATCCATACCGGGTGACGGGGGCGATTTGGCGGATCGCGGCTGCCGCCTGGGCCAGGGCTGCAGCGCTCATCAGGCCTCCGGTGCCGCCGCCATCACCGACGCCTCATAATCGATCAATGTTCGGCAGTGGGCCAGCGCCTGATAATGCCGCCCAGCAAGCACGAGCTTCGACGCCTCTACGCAGGCCAGTTTCGCCGCAGGCGACGCAAGGGCCGCGATCAGATCGCCCATCAGTTCGACAAAAGCGTCGCGGTGGCTCAGCTTGTCGGGCTCGATATAGGCCAGCATGCACGTGAAATAGAGTCGGCGCGCCGGTGACGTCGCATCTGCAGGTGCCATGATGTCCCGCTCACGCAGGACGGATGCGCGAGTCTCGACAGTCAGAGTCGCGCGGCGGTCGCCGTTGGTCAGCACCGTGCCGTTGAGCACGAAGCGTTCACCAGGCTTGAGGTTCAATTTGAGTGCCATGCCCGGCCCATGCCTGCACGAAAGCGACCACCGGGTTAAATCAGCCCGCATGTCTTGCCCGTCGGTCGTCATTGCGCGGCAAAATCTGCCCCGGAACGGAGGGACTTCATATTTTTCCACGATATTTCAATGCTAGAAGACTTGGCACGCTTCGTGATTGGTGGACTGCGAACCAACGCAGAAGGAGTTCAGACGTGAGTATCTATTCCGCCATGATGGCCGGTGACCGGCCCCCACTGAGTGGTCCGCGTTGATTGTTAGTGCATTTGTGCCTCCATCGCCAGTGCTGGCCGGAGGTGGAGCGAAGCGGAACCGGAGGACAACGCTGGCGATGGAACCGCTTCCGGGGCCGGTGGTCGGTAGCCGAGGCT
>CALRKY020000025.1:0-44979 GCA_943368345.1 Synechococcus sp. UW140
GGGCCGGATTTGGCCCGCCGCACGTGCGGTTGCGGCGGGAGGCCCGCTGGACAGCGTTGCATCGCTTGCAGGGAGCCACCAGCCCCTGCCTCGCGCCGCGCCTTGCCAGCGGACCTCCTGCCGCAATCACGGTGATCCGGATTGGTCGAAAGACGCTCTAAAGCTGCCAGCGCGTCAGTGTCGGCGGAAACGCAATCGCGCGCCAAATCCCTTTGATGTCGGCGATCAACCCAGTCGCGCTCGTCAACGCAACCAGCTTTTCAACCGGCATCTCCCGGTAGGCCGCGTGCGGGACGGCGGCAACGACCGCGTCATATTGCCGGTCAAGTGCATCCGCCGTCAGGGCGATTCCATACTCGTGTTGCGCCTCAGTTGAATCGGCCAGCGGGTCATGGACGGTCACTGAATGTCCCAGGGACTCCAGATCGCGGATCACATCGACAACCTTTGAATTCCGAAGATCGGGAACATCTTCCTTAAAGGTTAGACCCAGCACCAGCACGCTGCCCTTTGGCGTCATGCGGGCGTGCACCGCCTCGGCGATATAGCGCGCCATCCCATCATTGGTTTCCCGGCCAGCCAGTATGACTTTCGGATCATGCCCAAGCTGCTGTGCCTTGTAGCTGAGATAATAGGGATCAACCCCGATGCAGTGACCACCGACTAGGCCGGGCTGAAAATTCAAAAAGTTCCATTTGGTGCCCGCAGCCTCCAGCACGTCGTGGATCGACAGGTCCATCTTGCCGAAGATCTGAGAGATTTCGTTCATGAACGCGATGTTGATGTCCCGCTGGGCGTTCTCGATGACCTTGGCGGCCTCCGCAGCTTTGATCGATGCGGCGCGAAACACACCAGCCGTCGTGACCTTGCCATAGATGTCAGCCATCACTTCGGTCACATCGGAATTCTCGCCCGCGATGACTTTGATGATTTTGTCGACGGTATGGACTTTGTCGCCGGGATTGATGCGTTCAGGGCTGTAGCCCAGGAAAAAATCGGTGCCGCGCTGCAATCCGGAAATGCGTTCGATTTCCGGTCCGCACAAATCCTCGGTTACGCCGGGATAAACCGTACTTTCATAAACCACGATAGCGCGCTGACCGGCTTGAAGAACGGTGGCCAAAGCACGGGTGGCACCGATAACCGGTCGCAGGTCGGGCTGATTGGCTCTATCAACCGGCGTCGGTACGGTGACGATATAGACGTCGGCACCCGCACAGTCTGCGATATTCGTCGTGTAGCGGATCATGCTCGCCCCAAGGCGTTCGGCGTCGATCTCGCACGTCCGGTCAAATCCAGACCGCAACTCGGCGACACGTTTTTCGTCAATATCCACACCGATACAATCGAAATGCCGTGCCAAAGCAACACCCAGCGGCAATCCGACATATCCCAGTCCGACAACAACGATCTTCGGCGTTTTCACGACGCGCTGGCTCCAATTGTCCGAGTTAGTTTGCGGCAAGAATTGCGACAGACGCGATTGCTGTCACAAATTGTCCAAAAATGGTGGTGACATCGCGCGCCAAGTCAAGCGTCTTGAGCGGGTTCAGGTCCTTGGGAACGATGATCGTACTCCCGGGTGGTACCGCCACGGTACCGCGGCGAAACAACGATGACCGGATCGCGTGCGCCGTTCCATTGGGAAGCACGAGAAATGCGCGGCTCTGATCAGCACCCGCCTGATAACCGCCAGCATCCCGCAAATATTCTGCCGGTGATCTCCCACTCGAATATTGCAAGGCACCTGGGTTGAGCACATCGCCAAGCGCCAACACGAAATTCGGCCGTTTGGGCATGACCAAGGCGTCACCGGACTCAAGAATTGTGTCCAGATCAGTGCGAGCACTCAATATCCGTGGATCAGCTTCGACGACAACGCGACCAGGTGCTTCAACTGTCGAAAGGCGATCAATCAGAACGGCAGCCGCCGCAAGCGAGTCACCAGCCGAACCAGCCTTGCGGGCCGACGCCACAAGCAATCCGTTGTTCAACTCCCTAGCGGTCCGCCGAAATCCTTCCTGCTGCAATTCCTTCACGCTGCGCCGGGTGAAAACAGCCCCATAGGGGTAGGCGAATTCCGTAATTCCGCCGGCTCGCGCGATGAGCTGCGCCAGAGTTTCCCCTTTACGGATCGCATAGAGGCCAGGTTTGCGAAATTCGCCGGAAAGGAGGACAGCGCCTGACTCAAACTGCGACTGCGACGCGCTGACCCGGAGATCATCCCCCGGTCGAAGCACCAAATCCTGCAGTTGCGATGACTCCGCACCCAAATTGACACTCGAAATTGTCGTCGATTGGGCAGTTGATCTGATGACATCAAGCACCACATCCGTCGCACCTCCGGTGATCCCACCGCCAACGGAAATAAGCGACGCACCGGTCACCCTGTCTGCAACGGGATAGGCACCCGGCCAACGAATAGCACCACCAATCCCCACCGAATTTTCAATCAGAACCGGGAGAAGTTCGACCGACTCCTCAAAAACCAGCGGACAATCAGACTGGGCTCCACCTTCACTGCTGGCATTTCTGTTTTCAACCGCCGTCCGGGCATCTGCACCAGCAGTCCTAACACCGACTAGGCTTTGCGCACCCGTATTCACGGCGAGTTCTGATTGGCCACCTCGATCTACGATAAAGCTTCCGCGAGTGACGGCGGTAAACCTTGCTGATTGGGTATCCTGCACAAGCGATTCCAACCGCTGCAGGGAACGGCATTGCGGCAAGGTATTGGGCTGACCGAGCGCGATGCGTCGGATCGCCGGGCGACTGAGGAACCGGATATCACTATGGCTGAAAACATACAGTTTGTCGTCGCTGCGGAGCGGAACAGATGGTTCGTCTTTCAGCGCCTCTAACAGATTGATTGGGACGAACATTTCCGCGCTTGTCGCTTCATCCCGGCGCACCAGCACGGCCATTGGCAAATAGGTTCCGGTCGGCAATTCGCTGACATCACCAACGAGTTCCCGAACCGTCCGCGCAGCAGAAAGCGGCCGTGTGCCTGGGTTCAACACCGATCCCCGCAAGGCGACGCGACCAATAACCCCTCCCGCGCTACCACCAATGACCTGCACAACGTCGCCGCTGACCACCGTCTGACCGTTACCGGTTGGTCGCAGGAAGTTTTCGCGACCGTCGGCGCCGATCCGGCTGACCGAAAGTGAAAATCCGCGCGGCCGGAGCGCGCCGCCGGCATAGGCTACAAGCGCTTGCACCCCCAGCGGTCCGCGCAATTCATAGATGCCTGGGCGTGCGACGCTCCCGGTAACCGCGACGGTTTCACCGATCACCGGAACGATCACACGGTCACCGTCCTGTAGACGCGCGGTTGGCGGTGTTCCAATGCCAAGCAATCCGTACAAATCGACGACATCGACCGCGCCGTTCGCACGAACGATCCGAACCCGCCGCAAGGTTCCGCCGCGCCGCACACCGCCGGCCTTGCTGAGCGCCGAAGCGATGTCGGCAAAGGCCGTCAGTTGATATTGGCCGGGACGTTCGACTTCACCACCGACTAGAATGCTGATGCTGCGAACCGTACCAAGCGAGACCGAGAGATCGGTGCCGAGCAACGTCCGGCGCGTCGAGGCCGCAAGTTCACCCGAAACATCCGCAAGCGTTCGTCCAGCTGCCCGAACGGGCGGGAGTTGCCCGACGATCAACCGTCCTTCACGGTCAACACGTGCGGTTGCACTACTGTTGGTCGCCCCTTGGAATGTAACAACGAGTTCATCGCCGACACCAAGGACATAGCTCCCACGAACGCTCCCTGTCAGCGCGGCACCCGTCCCTTCGGTGGACCGAAACAGGTCATAGCCGAACAAGCGGAGTCCAGCGTCACCAGTGCGGCCCCGGAATTCGGTCTCGATTGGAGATGGAGTGTAGAGTGATTCGAGTTCTTTGCGAGACTGCAGGCGACGCAGTTCGCGTTCTTCTTCGGTCTCTCTCGGGCTCAAAACCTCATCATCGGCATCGGCACCAAGTTCGCGCGCGGCATCGAGGCGTTGGCTGGAATTGGCGCCTCCACCACCCGCGCCCAATTGTTGCAGAACACGGGGATCAATCTGCTGTGCGGACAGCGATGTCGTGGCCAGCGACAGGCCCGCCAGGAGCAGAATCTCGGTCGCCTTGCGCTGCCAATTTTGACCGAACATCACACCCCACACGTGGAATCAAACCAGAGCGGCTGTGATAGGGTTGGCACCGGCAAGCGTCAACAAATCACGCGGGCGGAAGCCGACCCCAGACCAGATCACTATAGTCGCGGGCGAGCTGTTTGGTGAGAGCACCGACCTCGAAACGCCAGGGACCGATTTCGCTGATCGGCGTGACCTCGGCGGCACTACCGGTCAGGAATGCCTGCTCAAACCCCTCGAGTTCGTCCGGCCAGATCGGGCGCTCGATCACGGCGATGCTCCGACGCTTGGCCAGATCGATGACACTGCGCCGGGTGATACCGTCAAGGAAGCAATCCGGCGTTGGTGTGTGCAGCGCGCCGTCCTTCACAAAGAAAATATTGGCCCCCGTCGCCTCTGCCACCTGGCCGCGCCAGTCAAACATCAGCGCGTCATCATAGCCGCCAGCCTCTGCTTCATGCTTCGAAATGGTGCAGATCATATAGAGGCCCGCCGCCTTGGAAGCCGTCGGCGCGGTGTAAGGCGCCGGTCGCCGGAATCTGGCGATGCCAAGGCGCAGCCCCTTCTCCAGCACCTCCGCCCCAAAATAGGCCCCCCATTCCCAGCAGGCGATGGCCATATGTGGTTTGGTGCGCTGTGCAGCCACGCCCATCTGCTCCGATCCGCGCCAGGCGATCGGCCGCATGTAGCAACTCTCCAGACCATTGGCCTTCATCGTATCCTTGCAGGCCTGACTGATCTGCGCCGTTGTCCAAGGCAGTTCAAAACCGAGCAATTTTGCCGAATTGCGCAGGCGGGCGCTGTGTTCATCGAGCTTGAAGATCGTGCCGCCATAGGCGCGCTGCCCTTCGAACACGGCACTGGCATAGTGCAGAGCGTGGGTCAGGACATGGACCCGCGCATCGCGCCACGGCACCATCTCTCCGTCCATCCAGATGAAGCCATCGCGGTCATCATAGGTGCGCATATCCATTGGCGTTTCCGTTTCAACTTTTGTTATGAAATTACAAAATATGCTTGATACGCGTAATGATGAATGCGAAATACGTCAACATGGTTGACGCAGTCGCACCCACGGATTTTTTGCGCGAGGCGGACATCCGTCGCGGCATCGAACTGCTGTATTTCGGCTATACCAATATGATCAAGGGTCCGGACAGCCTGCTGGCAGAAACCGGGTTCGGGCGCGCCCACCACCGGGCCATGTATTTCATCGCGCGCCGCCCCGGACTGCCGGTGTCGGACCTGCTGCGTCTACTGAACATCACCAAACAATCGCTAAGCCGCGTGCTGAGTGAACTCCAGGCCAAGGATTTGGTGGCTCAGGAGATCGGCAAACGCGACCGGCGACAGCGCCTACTGAGCCTCACCGAAGCCGGGGCGCGGCTGGAAGCCGATCTGTTTGACCGTATGCGCAACGGTGTCGCCGACGCCTATCGTCAGGCTGGTCCGCAGTCAGTCAGCGGCTTTTGGGCCGTGCTCAGCGGCTTGATCCCGGCGGTTGATCGTCCGTTAATCCAGGAACTGCAGAAGACGCTTCGCTAGCGGTTTCTCGAGAACCGCCGAACTTCCCTGCCCCAGTTCCCGGGATCGATTCGTTGCGGCGGCCACGGTCTTTTGCATCAAATCGCTCAACTCACCGTCACCGTCGAGGACCTCTAGTCCTGCCTGGGTCGTACCATTGGGGCTGGTGACTTGGGCGCGCAACGCTGCTGGGGAGGCCGAACTTTCAGCGACCAAGGCTGCCGCTCCGACAACCGTCTCGCGCGCCAAAGCCGCCGCGAGTTGCTCAGGCAGTCCAGCGCCAACTCCGGCATGTTCCAACGCCTCGATCATCCGGAAGACATAGGCGGGCCCTGACCCCGACACGCCGGTAACCGCATCAAACTGCGCTTCGGAGTCGAGCCAGTGCACCGTGCCAGCAGCGAGCATCAACCGCTCGACACTGGCGCGCGCAGGAGGCGCCGCGGTTGTCGCAAAAAGCGCGGTAACGCCCTTGCCAAGTCTGGCCGGGGAATTGGGCATCGCGCGAACGACACAGCAATCCGGGAACAGGCCCGACAGCGTTTCGATGCTGGTGCCGGCAAGTATGGAGACAAAGGCCCCATCACCCGACGCGGCGCATGTCCTGATGGTCTTCGCGACGACACCGAGCATTTGCGGTTTGACGGCCAGGACGATGATTTTCGGAGCCCCATCCTCCGGCGGAACGGCGAGAACCCGGATACTGGCCCCCTCCGGCAGCCCGCGGGGCGATGGATCGATAACCGTGACCTGATCCGCCGGCAGCCCGCATTCCAGCCACCGCGACAGCAACGCCCCGCCCATATTGCCGCATCCGACGAGCCAAAGCGGGCCAAGATCGCCAAGATCAGCCTTGGTCATGCCTCTCCGACCGTATCGATCAACGCCGCCGCCAGGGCTTCCGATGGCTTTTTTCCGGCCCACAGCACGAACTGGAAGGCCGGATAATAGCGGTCACATTCGTCAATCGCGCTGTCGACCAGCGTTTCCGCCTGATCGAGCGACAGTCCGGTTTCGCTATCGGCATCGAGCAGAGTTGCGTGACGGTACAAGATCGTCCCGTCTGCCGACCACATTTCAAAATGGCCCATCCACAGCTGCTCGTTGATCAGGCCGAGGGTTTCATAGATCGGGCCGCGCTTATTCTCCGCCACGCGCAGATCGGGCATCGCCACAAATTGCAGCATACGTTCCTCCTCACGCCAGAGCGCGCGGAGCTCATATTGACCCCACGCCCCTTCTATCGTCGCGACAATTTCCTCATCGCCGTGCCGTTCCGACGCCCAGCCATTGCAGCCGAAATAATGTTCCAGCATGTCGATGGGGGCCGCTGCGACCGATGTCTGTTCTGTCTCCAGGTTGATCACCCGGTCCTGCTCCTCGTTGCTGACGCGTCACCATGCTGTGGCTTGCCGGGTGAGTCGGCAAGCACGACATAGCATAGTCAGCAATAATCTGTGGATAAGCCTTAGACGGCAGCCTTCGTCGCCCGGGTGACCCGCTTTGGAGTCGCAGCCGGGGTTGACATGGCGTCGAGACGGGCACGCAACTCCGTCGCTTCGGCGCGGGCCGTCGCTGCCATTTCCTTCACTGCTTCAAATTCGTCGCGGCTGACAAAGTCCATGCCGCCCATGGCGCGCTGGACCCGTTCTTTGAACTTTGCTTCGACTTCCCGCGCGGCACCGGCAAAGGTTCCCGCTGCCCCGTTGGCAAGCTTGGCGATGTCTTCGAAAATCCGGTTCTGCGACTGCATGACAGCCCTCCTGCAAGCTCTATCTAGCGCGGTGGTATTGCCGCTTCGGTCCCAAAGGATATTGTCGGTCCGCCATCCAAATTCAATTGTACGATCTGCCAATTGAGCACGCCTGCAAAAACCAGCCATGCCAGATAGGGCAACATCAGAAGTGCCGCGAGGCGTCGGATCACCCAAAACCGCCACGTCACCACCAGCGACACAATAAAGACCGCCACCAGCAGCCAAAACGCGTCCTGCATCCGGTGCGCCCGGAAAAACAGCGGCGACCAGGCCAGATTCAAACCGAGTTGCACGAGAAAAAAAATGACCTCCAAGCTTTTACCTCGCGTCGTGCGCGTGGCGAAAATCAAGCCGAGCGCCGCCCCGATCATCGCGTAGAGCAACGCCCAGGCTAGGCCAAACCACACGCCGGGCGGCTGAATCTCCGGCTTGACCAGCCCCAGATACCATGGGTTCAATCCCGACGGCCCGGTGATCCGCGCCGACAGCAAACCCAACGCCTCGGCCGCCAAGACACAGACCAGCACCAGCAGGATGGTGCGAACCGGGCGAGCGCCTTCCATAGCCATGGTCTATTCCGCCGCCTGCGGGGCCGTGTCACCGATTTCCCGCTCCAGACGACGGGCCACGGCATTGGGCGACCCGGTTCGCCGCGCCAGCTTGTTGTAGAAGGTCGGAATGACAAACAGAGTCAGGATTGTCGCAATGCTGACCCCCCAGACGACGACCGTCCCGATGGCACTGCGGGCGGCAGCCCCTGCCCCTTCGGACAGCATCAGCGGAATGGCCCCGGCAACTGTGGCAATCGACGTCATCAAGATCGGGCGTAATCGCCGATTGGCCGCCTCGACCACGGCGTCGGTGATGTCCTGCCCATCATCCCGGAGCTGGTTGGCGAATTCGACGATCAAAATACCGTTCTTGGCCGCCAATCCCACCAGCATGACGATGCCGATCTGGCTGTAGATGTTGAGAGTGCCGCCCATTACGAACAGCCCGAGCAGTCCGCCGCCGACGGCCAGCGGTACGGTCAGGACAATGACGGACGGGTGTACGAAACTCTCAAACTGAGCCGAGAGCACGAGATAAACGATCAGGATCGTCATTGCGAAGGTGATGTAGATGGCGTTGCCCGTCTGGCGGTAGGCGAGCGATTCCCCCTTGTAGCCGACCTGGGTAATCTCCGGGATGCCCGCCGCTTCCGCTTCCAGCCACGTCAGCGCCTCCCCAAGCGTGTAGCCCGGCGCAAGACCACCACCGATGGTGATGGCCCGAAGCTTGTCGTAGCGGCCAAGCTCACCGGCATCGGCATAGCTGCGCAGCGCCACCACATTGGATAGCGGGACAAGCTGATCGCTCCGGTTGGAGCGGACATAGACGCCGTTAAGGTCCTGTGGGGTCACCCGGTCGGACCGCTCCGCCTGCAGCACGACATAGTATTCCTCACCCCGGTCAACATAGGTAGTGACCCGCTTCGACCCCATCATGGTTTCCAGCGTTGCGCCAATCTCCGTCAGCGAAACGCCGAGGTCACCGGCACGCACGGTATCCACGTCGATCAGCACCTGCGGCTTGGTTTCCTTGTAATCGGCATCCAGATCGACAATTCCGGGGTTGTCCTCGGCGGCGGCGAGCAGCTTGTCGCGGGCCCGGGCCAATTCTTCATAGGTGTCGCCGGCGATCACAAACTGGATCGGTTGCCCCCGTCCCCGACTGAGACCCGATGATACCGAGGCGCTGACCCGCACCGTCGCCATACCGCGAAGCGCCTTCTGGGATGCCTCCAGCACGTCGCGGGTCGATTTGTCCCGGTCGGCCCATGCCGGCAGGAACACGGTAACCCGGCCACCCGAAAAATCCTCGCTGGCCCCGAAGCTGTTGGGAGCCCGAACCATCAGCGTCCGAATGTCGCCGGATTTCGCCAGCTTCAGCAACGCGGTCTCAACCTCGTTCATGTAGACGACCAAACGGTCATAGCCGGTGCCGACTGCTGCGGTCACGATGACCTGGAAATTGCCGACATCCTCCTCGGGGGCCAGTTCGGATTTGAGCGTTGACCCGACCCCTAGGCATCCGACGACAAACAGGATTGCCGACGCCCCAACCAGGAAGGGCCGGTAGATCACCCGCATCAGAAGCGAGCGGTAGGTCCGGCCCAAGCTGTCAAATTTCCCGTCGACCCAGCGGGTGAAGCGGTTGTGGCTGTCGTCGCTCTTCAGAAACCGGGAGCAAAGCATCGGCGTCAGGGTCAGGGCAATGAAACCTGACACAGCCACCGATCCGATCATCGCCGCCCCCAGTTCGCGGAACAGCATGCCGGTATTGCCGCTGATGAACATCACCGGCACGAACACAGCGCACACGACGGCTGTTGTCGCCACAACTGCAAAGGCCACCTGCCGCGCCCCGCGATAGGAGGCGACAAGCGGTGTTTCGCCCTTCTCAATCCGGTAATGGATGTTCTCGAGCACAACGATGGCATCGTCGACGACCAAGCCGATGGCCAGAACCAGCGCCAGCAGCGTCAGCAGGTTGATCGACAGACCAAAGGCCCAGAGCACAATGAAGGTCGCCGTCAGACAAATGGGGACGGTGATCGCCGGGATGACGGTCGCGCGCGCCGACCCCAGAAAGGCGTAGATGACCAGCACCACCAGAATGGCGGCCTCCGCCAGGGTCACCCAGACATTCTCGATGGCCGCCGCGATGAACTGCGAACTGTCGCCACCGATGCGGATGGTAACCCCGGCTGGCAATGCCTTGCGGATATCCGCCAACTCCGCTTTGATCGCCGTCGCGACTTCCAGCGTGTTGGCTCCGGACTGCCGGACCACACCCATGCCAACCGCTGTCTGACCGTCGGAACGGAACAGGCTATAGGGGTTCTGAAGACCTTTTTCGACCCGCGCGACATCGCCAAGCCGCACTAGATATCCGTCGGCACCGCGCCGGACCACCATGGCGGCAAAATCATCGACAGTCTGATAGGCCCGGTCGACCCGGACCGTCAGATTCTGCGACACCGATTCAACACGGCCGGCGGGCAGCTCGACATTCTGGCGCCTGAGCGCGGCTTCGATATCCCCCGGCGTCAGTCCAAACGCTGCCAGCCGGGTGCGGCTGAGCCATATCCGCATCGCCTGTCGCGAATCCCCACCAATCTGAACCCGCGCCACGCCCTCAATCGCGCCGAACCGGTCGACGATGAAACGGTCGGCATAGTCGCTCAGCTGGGTTCTGCTGAGCTGCTGGCTGGTCATCACCACCCAAACGATGGGCTGATCATCGGCATCGACCTTGCGGATTTCCGGCGGGTCGGCCTCAATCGGCAAATTGCCCAGGACACCCGAAATCCGGTCGCGCACATCGTTGGCCGCAGCGTCAATATCGCGGCTGGCCGAAAACTCGATGGTGACGTTCGACCGGCCATCCGACGACCGGGATGTCATCGATTCCACTCCGTCAATGCCGCTGATCCGGTCCTCGATTGGCTGGGTAATCCGGCTTTCAATTACCGCAGCCGATGCGCCGCGATAGCCTGTTTCAATCGAAACGACTGGTGGATCGATATCGGGATATTCACGGACAGAGAGTCGAAAAAATGCGACAATACCAAGGACAACCAACAGAATGCTCACGACCGATGCAAAGACCGGTCGCTTGACGGAGATGTCGGACAGGATCACCGGCGTCCGCTCCGCTCGGTCGGTTCCCGCGTTCCGGATGCCCGGACCTTGCCGCCGTCGCGCACCTTGACGGTGCCCTCCGCAACGATCCGGTCCCCCATGGACAGGCCGCGTCCGATTTCCACCATACCGTCCTGCCGCGTCCCCGTTTCAACCGGGGTTTTGAGCGCGACACTCTCACCGTCAATCTTGAACACATAGATCCGGTCACGTTCCGCCACCAAGGCGAGCTCCGGCACCGCTAACCGCTCCCGCGGATTGGCGATGACCCGTACCGTCAGCAGCATCCCCGGCCGTAGGCGCCTGTTGTCGTTGGGGAGGACGGCGCGCACGGTCACCGAACGGGTGATGGGGTCAACCACCGGATCAATGCCCTCCACCTTCCCGCGGAAGACGTCGTCGGGGTAGGCAGCTGTCCGCGCCTCTATCGACTGGCCAAGTTGCACGGCCGACAGGAACAGTTCGGGCAGGCTGAAATCGAGCTTGATGGTCGATACGTCGCTGATCGTCGCAATCTCCGTCCCTGCCCCGACGGTTGCGCCTTCCGAGATACGGCGAAGGCTGACCACACCGGCAAAGGGCGCGCGGATGATGCGGTCACCGATTTGGGCGTCGACTAGGCCGGACTGGGCCCGGGCCGCGTCAAGTGCCGCGGTTTGCGCCTCCACCTGGGAGCGGGTTGCAAATCCCCGACGCGCGAGCTCGTTGATCCGGTTGAACTGCTGCTGGGCCTGCTTGGCGCGCGCAGCGGCACTGGCCAGGTCCGCGGTTTCCGCAGAGCGGCTGAGTTCGGCGATCACGTCGCCCTTCCGGACCGACTCGCCGTCCTGAAACCTCAGCCGCGTGATCCGTTCGGTCACCGTCGAGGTCAGCGTCGTTGATTCCCGGGCGTAGGCCGTGCCCACGGCTTCAATGCGGTCGGAAAACTGGAAGGTGCCGACCGGTTGCACGATCACGGTTGGTGGTTTCCGGTCCCGACCGCCGGGTCCCGACTTCGGATCACCGCTCTCGCATGCCGCAAGCGACATCGCCGCAACGGCAACCAGCCAGCCTGTCCCGAATCTATACAAGCGAAACTCCCTGATCGAACCGGTGTGACCCAGTGCACTGCCTTTGGCGCGATTCATGTGACAAGACAATGACAACAGATCGGCTCGGCAAAGTCCCGCACAAACCCCGCTTGCACCGGCAGTCAGACAGGGCCAGACTGTTGAAATATTATTGCGCAGCACGGATTAGGTCAGTATGTATGACCTATCACTGGGGAGTGCACAATGGCGACCAAGCCCACCGTATCGCTGAACGACAAATATCTATTCGAATCGGGCCGGGTTTTCCTGTCCGGTACGCAGGCTTTGGTGCGCCTCCCCCTGGTACAGAAGGCCCGCGATAAGGCCGCCGGGCGCAATACCGCCGGGTTCATCTCCGGCTACCGGGGCTCACCGCTTGGAACCTATGATCAGGAATTGTGGCGGACCAAATCGCTGCTGGAATCCCACGACATCAAATTTGTCCCCGGCGTAAATGAGGAACTGGGCGCGACGGCAGTTTGGGGAACCCAACATGTCGAACTGAACCCCAGCCGCAAGTTCGACGGTGTTTTCGGGATTTGGTACGGCAAGGGCCCCGGCCTCGACCGGGCGATGGACGTACTGAAGCATGCCAACGCCGCCGGAACCTCCCCACACGGCGGGGTGCTGGCAATTGTCGGCGATGACCACGGCGCCAAATCATCCACCCTTGCCCATCAGTCAGACCATAATTTCTCGGCGGCCTTCGTGCCGTTTCTGTATCCGGCATCGGTGCAGGAATATGTCGAATATGGCCTGCTCGGCATTGCGATGTCGCGGTTTGCGGGAACCTGGGTCGGCTTCAAGGCCACTGCTGATACTGTCGAGACATCGGCAACCGTCGACCTTGGGCTCGAACAGCGGTCGATCATCATCCCCGACTTCCAGTTCCCCGCCGATGGGATCAGCATCCGCACCGGTGACATCTGGCGGGAGGAAGATACCCGCCTGCAGCGCTACAAGGGATTTGCTGCCCAGGCCTTTGCCAAAGCCAATGGTATCGACCGGGTGATCTGGGACACGCCGCGACCGCGATTGGGGATCGTTACCACTGGCAAGGCCTATGCCGATGTCATGGAAGCCCTCGACGAACTTGGCATCACTGCCGAAATGGCCCGGGATATCGGCCTCCGCCTCTACAAAGTCGGCATGCCCTGGCCGCTGGAACCCGACGGCGTCCGCCATTTCTGTGAGGGACTGGAGGAGGTGCTGGTCATCGAGGAGAAACGGGAATTCCTCGAATATCAGCTGCGCTGGCAGCTGTATAACTGGCGCGATGATGTCCGCCCCCGCGTCGTCGGCAAGCAGGACGAGCACGGGGCCTATATTCTCAATCCCGACAATGAATTGACCCCCGGGATGATCGCACACGTCATTGCGGAGCGTATTCAGCGCTTTCACGCGACCGATCAGATCCGGGCGAAATTAGCGTTTTTTGCGGAACGCACCGCCGCCAACGACGCCTATGCGCCGCCGATCAAGCGCAGCCCCTATTTCTGTTCCGGATGCCCCCACAACAGCTCAACCAAGGTCCCGGAAGGGTCTCGCGCGCTGGCCGGTATTGGCTGCCATATCATGGCGCTGTGGATGGAGCGGGAAACCGAGACCTTTACCCAGATGGGCGGCGAAGGTGTCACCTGGGTCGGCGAAGCCCCGTTCGTCGGTGAACCCCATGTCTTCGCCAATCTGGGCGACGGCACCTATTTCCACTCCGGCCTGCTCGCTGTGCGCCAATCGATCGCCGCCGGAACCAACATCACCTACAAAATCCTCTACAATGACGCGGTCGCCATGACTGGCGGCCAGAAACATGATGGCGAATTGTCGGTCAAACAGATCGCCGAGCAAATGGTGGCGGAGGCGGCCAAAAAGGTCGTTGTCCTGACCGAGGACCTGACCCGTTACACCAACACCGTCCTGCCCCCATCAGTGCGCTTGCTCGACCGCGACTATCTGCCGGTAGTCCAGGAGGAGATGCGCGCGACGCCGGGCTGTACGGTCATCATTTTTGACCAGACCTGCGCCGCCGAGAAACGCCGCCGCCGCAAGCGCGGCACGTTTCCCGACCCGACCACCCGGGTCTTCATCAATTCCGCGGTCTGCGAAGGTTGCGGTGACTGTTCGGTCCAGTCCAATTGTGTGGCGGTCGAGCCGATTGAGACCGAATTTGGCCGCAAACGCCGGGTCAACCAATCCAGCTGCAACAAGGATTACAGCTGCGTCAAAGGCTTCTGCCCGAGCTTTGTGACGGTCGAAGGCGCCGTGGTGCGCAAGGCCAAGGCGGTTGAGGTCGATCTGACCACGCTGCCCATGCCGGTGCTCCCGCTTCCGGGCGACGGTTATAATATCTTCGTGACAGGTATCGGCGGGACCGGCGTTCTGACCGTGTCGGCACTGCTCGGCATGGCCGCGCACCTGGAGGGCAAATCCTCAACCACGGCAGATATGGCCGGTCTCGCCCAGAAAGGCGGTGCGGTCTATTCGCACGTCCGACTGGCTGACCGCGACGAACAGCTTCTTTCACCCCGGATCATTGCCGGCGGTGCCGATCTGGTGCTCGCCTGCGACGCCGTCGTGGCAGCGGACAAGGCCGCGCAGAACCTGATGACCCCGAACCGGACAGCGGTTGTCGCCAATGCCGACATTGCGCCGACCAGCGACTTTGTCCGCGACCGCGATCTCGATTTTCAGCGGGCTCGGGTTGAAAAGGCCATTCGGTCCGCCGCCAACCCAAATACCACGACCTTTGTCGCCGCAGACACGGTTGCGACCGCCCTGCTGGGTGACGCGATTGGCGCAAACGTGCTGATGATGGGCTTTGCCTGGCAACAGGGGCTGATCCCGCTGCAACTGGCCAGCATCGAACAGGCGATGGAATTGAACGGCACCGCCATTCCGTTCAACAAACGCGCCTTCGCGCTCGGCCGCCAGCTGGCACATGATCCGGCGTCTGTGCTGCGGCAGGTTGAGGCTGCGCGTGGGACAGCGCAGGAACCACAGTCAGAGACGCTGGACCAGTTGATCGAACGCCGGGTCGCCGACCTGACGGCCTATCAGAACCGGGCCTATGCTGACCGCTTTGTCGCACTGGTGGACAAGGTGCGCAGTGCCGGGGACGACGCGCTGACCGAGGTGGTGGCCCGCAGTTACTATAAATTGCTGGCCTATAAAGATGAATATGAGGTGGCTCGCCTTTATACCGACGGCCGGTTCGAAGCCGCGCTCGCCGGACAATTCAGTGGGGGCAGTCGCCCAAAAATCATGCTGTCGCCCCCGATTTTCGCCAGGATCGATCCCGCCACCGGACGCCCGAAGAAATATACCTTCGGCCCGTGGGTGCTGTCGCTGTTCCGTCTACTAACAATGTTCAAGGGTTTGCGCGGTACGGTATTCGATCCGTTCGGACGCAATCCGGAGCGGGTAGAGGAACGGGCGCTGATCGGCTGGTACGAAGCGATTGTTGACCGGTTGCTGGGCGGACTTGCGCCGCACAACCAGAAACTCGCGACCGAAATTGCCGGCCTACCGATGGACATTCGGGGATATGGACCGGTCAAATCCAAGGCGATGGTCGATGTCAAAGCGCGGGACGCAGCCTTGTGGCGGAATTGGCCGGGCGTTGCGAAACAGGCTGCAGCATGACGGTCTGATTCCCCGGCTGACAAACCGGCAAACTTGCGCCATCCTGATGGCCGCGGCCTGGGGGAGGTGGTGAATGGGCGAGAAGCTGCGATCACGCGCATATGGCCTGCTGGGGGATAGCGAGGAGCGCTCCCCGGCCCATATGGCGGTGTCGGCTACGATCCTGACTGCGATTGCGGTTGGCGTCAGCACAGCGGTTTACGGAACCCTGCCGAATCTCGCACCGATTGAACTTCGCCTGCTTGCCGCCGCCCAACAGCTATCTGTTGCCATCCTGACGCTCGAATATCTGACCCGCATCTGGACCATTCCGGAAAGCGGCGCCGATGCCTTTTCGCGACCCTGGCAGGCCCGATCAACCTACGCGCTGGGATTTGCCGGACTGGTTGACCTCGGCGTGATCCTGCCGACCCTGGTTGGCTTTGCCGTACCGGTCAGCCCGGACCTTTATGCGCTGGCTGCGGTCGCAGCGCTGTTCAAGCTGGTCCGCTATTTGCCGGCCCTGTCGCTAATGAGTGCCGTGCTGGCCCGGGAAGGCCGATCGCTGCTGGCGGCGATGGTCACTATGGGGGTACTGCTCGTGATCGTCTCCAGCATCATGTATGTGCTGGAACGCGATGGACAGCCGGACGCGTTCAAATCCATTCCGCACACGATGTGGTGGGGCATCGTGACGATGGCGACTGTCGGCTATGGCGACATGGCCCCGCAGACCGGCCTGGGGAAGATGTTCGGCGGGTTCACCATGTTGCTCGGCATTGCGATGTTCGCGGTTCCTGCCGGTATCCTTGCCACCGGATTTGCCGAGGAACTGCGCAAGCGCGATTTCGTCATCACCTGGCACTCCGTGGCCAAAGTGCCGCTATTTGCCTCCCTTGACGCCACACGGATCGCCAGCATTGCCCGATTGCTGAAGCCGCAGATCGTGCCGGCCAAGTCCGTCATCGTGCGGCGCGGTGACAGCGCCGATGCGATGTTTTTCATCATGGAAGGACTAGTGGAGGTCGAGCTCGAATCCGCCAGCATTCGGCTGAAACCCGGTCAGTATTTCGGCGAAATAGCCCTGCTGAGCGGTGGAACCCGGACCGCGACCGTCTCAGCCGTCAGCGAATCGCGTTTGTTGATGCTGGAGGCCGCCGAATTCACCAAGCTGATCGACGAACATCCGGCCATCCGGGACGCCATGGAAGCCGTGATCGCAAAACGCGATACCGCCGCCTGACGAAGCATTGCCGCCAAAATCTACGCGTGGACTCGTCAGGCAAGCCAAACGCTACCGCAGATCCTCGACCGAAACCCAGCCTGTGGTTCCAAAGCTGTCTTTGGCTTCAATGAACAGCCCATCACGCCGCCCGGTGGGCGTCAAAGTCGTGCCGGACCGCAGGGCACGCGTGGCCTTGCCCTTTGCCGGTTGCGCATAAAGCTGGGTGTCAACCGCGACCGTTGCCACGGCTGCAGCAGGTGCCGGAGCGGCTGCCACCACTGCGACCGGTTTTGGGGCCGCAGCAAGCGCCGCCGATTGGGCGACGACAGCGTTATAGGCTTTGACGAAGGCGCCGGTCAGCATTTGCCCATCCTTCGACCCGGCATATTGCGCCGCACCGCCAGCCGCTGCCGACGCCCATCCCCAGCCGCCAGGTCCACCCATCGTGATGGACGAGGATACAGCATCGCCCGTGCCGGAGGCGACCGACATGCCATTGGCTGGCGACAGAACACGCAGGCCGGCCGATATAGTCTTCTTCTTGCCGCCAAGCCCGCCGAGCATGCCCATGGCGCGGATGGCACCGCCACCCATCCCGCCAAGGGCCCCCGACCGCACCAGCCCCTCGGCCGCCAGGCCCTTTGCAGTGTTCACAGTCTGGTCAATTTCTTCCTTCGCCCCGGCGACCGCCGTCATCAGAAAGGTCGCAGGGAGACCACTGGCCGCGGAATGTGGTTGGAAGCAGCCGCTTTCGGCGATGATCGCAGTGATCAGATCGCGCGGGCTGCCAAGCCCGAATTGCGTCCAGCCCTGGCTGTCGCCGTCGGTTAGGGCAATAGTACCGTAACTGGCCGCGCATTTGGTGACCTGAAGCGGTGGAGTCGCGTCCTTGGCCATTGCCCCCGTCGCCATCGCGGCGACCCCCACCATCAGCAAATGCTTTGTCATATCCCCCCCCAGGATTTCTTGCATGAACCGCGATACCACCAAATCACTGCTGTGATTGCAAGTCCGTGAAGCCTGGCAAATTGTCCAACCGCTCAACGAGGGGTACCAGCCGCGTTCGGATTCAGCGGTGATTTGAGCAACGCCAGCGCGTCGGGGCGACCGAGAAAATCGCGGAGACTGTTGCTCAACGCGTCGTGCGCCAGAATTCGGACGCCTCCGGCGGTCTTTCTCGTCAAAATGGCCTCCCCGTCGGTGGCCCTTCGGAAAACAACCCGCCGGGAGTGGATTGAATAGACTTGCCATTCGACCTGGAACGCCAGACGCCCCTTTGCACCGGATTCCGCCGTCACCCGGCTTCCCAGAAAAATCGGAGCACCGCGCGACGGAACGCAGATGTCGCCGTCCGCCACGGTCACGCGTCCACCGATGAGATAGTCTGCGGGCTCAACCATCCCGGCAAACAATCCGGCGGGATCATCTGTCGTCCGCAAGCCCGCGCTCTCGACGGTCTTCAGCAACACCAGCGGCGCGCTGGCGAAATCGGCTTCGGTCAAATCGCGCCGCCACCGGATGTCGCCATTCGGTGCACATAGCAGCCCAGCGGATCGCGGCCCGACACGCACTTTGGGATCGAGCGCCACGTCGATCCGCCCAACCCCTACGGTCGGTGGAACAGCGGCAGCGAGTCCAAGGAGCAGTCCAAGCATCACCAGAAACTGGCGCGGTAAACCCGCAGTTGCAACCCGGTCAATCAGCCGGCGAGCGCGACCTTCAGCAGATCGTTGATGACCGCAGGATTCGCTTTGCCGCCGGTCGCCTTCATCGTCTGGCCGACGAAGAAACCGAACAATTTGTCCTTGCCGCCCCGATACTCCGCAACCTTGTCCGGATTCGCCGCCATCACCTCGGCAATCGCCTTGTCAAGCGCACCGGTGTCGCTGACCTGCTTCAGGCCGAGCGTGTCCACTGCATCACCAGGCGTGTCGCCGCTGTCCAGCACATGGTCGAACACCTGTTTCGCGGCGGAGTTGGAGATTGTCCCGTCAGCGATCATCGCGAGGATGGCGGCACTGATCTCCGGCGCATTTGCCGGGGCACCAATCTCCAGCCCGCGCGCCTTCAACGCGCCGAACACTGTGCTGGTCGCCCAGTTGGAGGCGGCTCTTGCCTCGGCCCCGCTCTCGAGCAACCGGTCGAACCAGTGGGCATATTCAACTTCGGCAGTCAGGACGGCGGCATTATAGGCGGTGACGCCCGATGCCACGTAGCGCGCGCGCTTGGCATCGGGCAGTTCGGGCAGGCTCGCGGCGCAGGCCGTAATGAACGCATCGTCGAGGACCAATGGCAGCAGATCCGGGTCGGGAAAGTAGCGATAGTCATGCGCTTCCTCCTTCGACCGCATTGACCGTGTCACGCCCTTGTCCGGGTCGAACAGCCGGGTTTCCTGCTTGATGATGCCACCAGCCTCGATCACCTCGACCTGGCGCTTCGCTTCAAACTCGATGGCCTGCATGACGAAGCGCACTGAATTGACATTCTTGATCTCGCAGCGTGTGCCGAGTTCAGCGCCGGGCTTGCGCACCGACACATTGACATCGGCCCGCATCGACCCCTCGTCCATATTGCCGTCGCACGAGCCAACATAACGCAGAATAGATCTGAGCTTCCGGACATAAGCTCCTGCCTCTTCAGGTGAACGCATGTCGGGTTTGGAGACGATCTCCATCAGCGCCACGCCCGACCGGTTGAGGTCGACATAGCTCCGCGTCGGGTGCTGATCATGGATCGACTTGCCCGCGTCCTGCTCAAGATGGATGCGCTCGACCCCCACGATCCGCGTTGATCCATCCTCCAGATCGAGAACAATCTCGCCCTCCCCCACCACCGGATATTTGAACTGGCTGATCTGATATCCCTGCGGCAGATCGGCATAGAAATAATTCTTGCGGTCAAAGCGTGACCAGCGATTGATTTGGGCTCCAAGCGCCATGCCGGTACGCACCGCCTGCCGGACGCACTCGCCGTTGATCACCGGCAACATCCCCGGCATCGCGGCATCCACTAGGCTGACCTGCGAATTGGGTTCGGCACCAAATGTCGTCGACGCGCCCGAGAACAGCTTGGAATGGGAGGTGACCTGCGCATGAACCTCAAGGCCGAGCACAACCTCCCAATCGCCCGTTTCGCCGGGAATGCGGTAAGTGGAGGCTGCGTCAGTCATCGAATGTCCTCGGGTCGATCAAGTGAAGGTCGGGAAAGTAGCTTTCAAACCGCTTCGCATCCCGGGTCAGAATCGGAACGCCCAGCACATCAGCATGAGCACCGATGAGAAAATCTGGCAAAATTGTTTCGCGGGGTCCGCCACGCCGACGATATTCCTGAAACGCGCAGCCTGCTCTGAATGCAATTTCCCTATCCAGCGGCGCTAGCGTCAGGCCCAGAAGCGACAGGTTGCGATCAGCATTCGTAGCCGACGCAAACCGCGAAGCAACTTCAGCAAAAATCACCAGGTTGATCACAGGCGGCGAATCGACCCCGTGGCATGCAAGCGCCTTCGCTGACGATTTTCCGTGCGCCAGGTCAGGTAACAGCAGGTCAATCACTATATTGCTATCAACAATCATACTTCCGCCGGCGGACCCCGCATCAGAAGAAACCACTCGTCATTGTCGATACCCGGCATCTGGTCCTGAGTTCGAAACATCGCTTGCGCCTCGGCAATGCGATTCATCATCTCGGCAATTTTTGCCTCCCGTGTCTTCTCGATACAGGGAAGCGGACGGACGACGGCCTCGCCACGATCATTCATTTCGACCAGCACCGGTTTCCCTGGCACCAATCCTGTGGCCCGGCGCACATCGCGGGGGATCGTCACCTGGCCTTTGCTGGTCATGTTGGTCTGCATCGCCTGACTCCGTATTACTAAACTAGAGTAATACATTTATGACAGATCGACAAGACTACCACCATTTGTCCGGCCGTGCGGTAAAGCCAGCGGCGCGTTCCAGGGCATAGCTGGCATTCAACACACCGCATTCGTCGAGCGGCTTGCCGATGATCTGCAAGCCCAGCGGCAATCCACCTGCATCCACCCCAGCCGGGATCGACATGGCCGGTAGCCCCGCGAGCGAACTCGGCACCGTGAACACGTCATTCAAATACATGGCAATCGGGTCCGCCGATTTGGCGCCGAACGCGAAGGCCGCACTTGGGGCCGTCGGGGTCAGCAGCACATCGCAGTGTTCCCACGCCCGCTCGAAATCGCGGGCGATCAGCGTCCGGACCTTCTGGGCTTTGAGATAATAGGCATCATAATAGCCCGCCGACAGCACATAGGTGCCGATCAGGATGCGCTTCTTGACCTCCGCCCCAAAGCCAGCGGCGCGGGTTGAGGCATACATGTCGTCAAGATTGCCGCCCTCAGGCAGGACGCGCGCCCCGTACCGCACCCCGTCATAACGGGCGAGATTGGAGGACGCCTCGGCTGGTGCGACGATATAATAGGTCGGCAGGGCATATTTGGTGTGCGGCAGGGACACGTCAACAATCAACGCTCCGGCATCCTTTGCCCAGGCAATGCCCTGTGCCCACAAGGCTTCAATCTCTGGTGGCATGCCGTCCAGCCGATATTCCTTCGGGATGCCGATGCGCAGGCCCCGGATATCGCCGGTCAGCGCTGCTTCGAAATCTGGTACCGGCACATCAAGCGAGGTCGAATCCTTCGGGTCGAACCCGCACATGGATTGCAGCAGGATGGCGCAATCCCGTACGTCGCGCGCCATTGGCCCCGCCTGATCGAGCGAGGAGGCAAACGCCACAATCCCCCAGCGCGAACAGCGGCCATAGGTTGGCTTGATCCCGGCGATGCCGACGAACGCGGCAGGCTGGCGGATCGAGCCACCGGTATCGGTGCCGGTCGCGCCTGCGCACAGCCTTGCCGCCACTGCCGCCGCCGATCCACCCGAACTGCCACCCGGAACCAAGGCCGCATTGCCGTCACCGCGCCACGGCGACAGCACATTGCCGAATGCCGAGGTTTCGTTCGACGAGCCCATCGCGAACTGGTCCATGTTGAGCTTACCGAGCATACCCGCGCCGTCCGCGAACAGCTTGGCCGTCACCGTCGATTCATATTGCGGGACAAAGCCCTTCAGAATGGCCGATGCTGCGGTGGTCTCCACCCCTTCGGTTGCGAACAAGTCCTTGATGCCAAGGGGTATCCCCGACAGCGGCTTTGCGTTGCCCGTCGCCAGTGCCGCATCCGCCGCATCCGCCGCCGTCAGCGCCAGCTCCGGCGTCTCCACCAGAAACGCATTCAACCCCCGCGCCGCCGCCACCGCATCATTGTGCGCCACAGCCAGCTCCCGCGCCGAGAAGGATTTGGCGCGCAGCCCATCCCGCATCGAAGCCAGGGAAAGATCGATGAGACTCATTCCCCTCTCCCCTTGAGGGAGAGGGGTGGCGCGAAGCGCCGGGGAGAGGGGGTGTGGCAAACCCTGCCCCCTCTCCCGCCATCGCTTCGCTCGGCACCCTCCCCCTCAAGGGGGGAGGGAATAACTATCACCATCACTCAATCACCTTTGGCACCGCGAAAAACCCGTGCGCGGCATCGGTCGCGTTTGCCAGCACCTTGGTCTGCACCCCGCCGTCGGTCACCGCGTCATCGCGCCAGCGCAAATTGTTCGGGATCACCGCGTTTATCGGCTCGACCCCGTCGGTATCGACCTCACCCAATTGCTCGATCCAGCCGAGAATCCCGTTCAGCTCGCCAACCAGCGGCCCCACCTCGCCCTCGGCAAGCCGGATCCGCGCCAAATGCGCAATGCGTGTAACCGTGGCGGCATCGACCGACATGTGAACTTTCTGCAGTAGTTGGGATTCTCGAACGGGTCTGACCCTATCAAATCCGATTCCCTTTAGAAAGGTTACAGCGTTCGCAAAGGAGTTGAAGATTGCGAATCGAGTTACTCCCACCTCTCGAAAACGGAACGATGTGGTCAAAGCAAAGCTTTTCTCTGGTTTCGCATTCTACGCATCGGCCTCCGTCCCGCTGCCATACTTCACGCTGAACCGCCCTCGGAATAGCCTCTCGCCTCGGTTTGACGTCAACGGCCAAAGGTAACCCGACGGCAGCAGGATTGGGCACAAAACTGATATGCGCATCTCTGGGAACGGCAGGGAGTGGCGATCTTGCCATGATGGCACGAACGTATTTCACGGTCGCATCCAACTCGCTCGTTGATCGGATCGTCAGCTTGAGAGCAGGCTCTCCGCGACGAAGCCCTGCAGAAGCGTATGTGCCACTATGACGTCCCGCTTCGCCCGGATATTCGAGCGCGAGTTCCGGAAAGGCCTGTCCAGGGCCAGGATATGGCAACCAGACGCAAGCAGCATCCTCAAGATTGGGACTATCAATTTGCAATACTGCACCGACGTCCGGGGTTAGCGCCCATGCTTTCACTTTTACTGTGTTTCGCACCGATGGCCCAAATTCGCTATCGAAACGCTCCGCCACCCGATTTCGCATACGCGGAAATCCCCCTTTCGGGCGGTCAATAGTTGATAGTGTAAGAAAAAGACACTCACCCGCACTTCCCCGCCCCCGGCCCCTTCACGAACCGCCCGGCCGCAGCCCCGGTCGGAACGCCATTCTTCAGGACCTGCACGCCGTTGACGAACACATATTTCACGCCCGTCCCGTATTGCTTGGGGTTGGCGTAGGTCGCGGGGGCACCCACTTTGGCCGGGTCGAACAGCACGATATCAGCATACTGCCCCGGTTTCAGGTTTCCACGCCCTGCCAGACCCAGATTGCGGGCCGGGAAGCTGGTCAGGCGGCGGATGGCTTCCTGGAGCGTGGTGGTTTTCTCATCCCGGACATATTGCCCGAGCAGCTTAGCGAAATTCCCGTAAGCACGTGGGTGGTTGCTCGATTGCAGGAACACGCCTTCGGGGGCACTCGCTTCCTCGTCGGAGCCGAAGCTCATCCACGGCAGGGCGGTTTGCTTGCGGACATTGGCCTCGTCCATCAGGAAATAGACCGTGCCGACCCGGCTTCCGTCGGCGACCACCAGGTCCATCGCGGTATCCTCGGGCGACTTGCCCATGATCGCCGCCACCTCGGCCAGCGTCTTGCCGGTATATTTCTTGAGGTCCGGATTCTTGAATGCAATCAGCAGGATATTCTCCGGCTTGCCCGCCCCGAAATAGAGATTCTCCCAGCCTTTACCGGGCCCGAACATCTCCGCCTTAACCCGCGCCCGCACTTCCGGGTCCTTCAACCGCCCGATCCACGCCTCCAGCCCGCCGTCCTGCACCCAGCTCGGCATCGCGGCATCTAGACCGGTTGCGCCGGCGGTATAATTATACATGTCGGCGGTGATGCGGTGGCCATCCAACCGGGCCGCCTCAATCTTCGCGACCATCGCGGCATATTTGCCCCAATTGGCTTTCCCCGCTTGCTTCATATGGTAGATTTCAGCCGGGCCGCCCGAGGCCTTGGATATCTCGATCAACTCGTCGACAGCTTCAAGCAATCTGTCACCTTCCGAGCGCATGTGACTGATATACATGCCTCCACACTTCGCGCTCTCAGTCGCCAGCGCGATCAGCTCCGGCGTTTCGGCATAATTGGCGGGGGAATAGATCAGTGAGGAACCGACGCCGAGCGCGCCTTCGTTCATCGCCCGCCGGACGAGCGCTCGCATCCGGTCCAGCTGCTCCGGCGTCGGGTCAACATCCTTCTCCCCCAGTTCATGGATGCGCGCCGTCGTTGCCCCGACAAAGCTCGCGACATTCATCGAGATGCCCTTTTTCTCGAGCATCGTCAGATAGTCACCGAGCGTGGTCCAGGTGACCGGATATTTATAGTCACCCTGCCGGGCCAGCAGATTGGCCTTCATCTCGGGGTTCAGCGGGCCCATCGAATTGCCCTCCCCCATCACCTCCAGCGTCACGCCCTGCCGCAGGTCGCTCTGGCCCTTGCCGTCGATGATCAGCGATTCAGTCGCCCAGCTGAGCATGTTGATAAACCCAGGCGACACCGCAAGGCCAGTTGCGTCGAGTGTCCGTGTCGCCCGCCCAAGCCCGCGCCCCATCGCCACGATCCGGTCGCCATCGACGGCAATGTCGCCGACATAGGGGTCGCCGCCCGACCCGTCATAGATCGTCCCGCCGCGAATCAGCAGATCATGCACCCGCTGCTGCGGTGCCGCCGCCGTTGTCGCCAGCAGCACTGCCAGAATTACGCCGAACCGAACCCGCATTGCCGCTCTCCCCATATGTCCCGTCGCTATGCTATGCGCCCTGCAACAGGAGTCAAAGCATGGCGGCACGTCGTTTCCTCTGGATCGTTGCGATTTTGATCACGCTGGTGATCGCGGCAGCATTTATCTGGCGGTTCTTTGAAGGACCGATCATGCGGCTGGCGCTGGTGCCGGGGCTCAGCTTTGCCGAGAGCAAACAGGCTCCGGCCCCGGACTATGCTGCCAAGTCCAGTTGGCTGGCCCGACCCGACATCGCGGGCAACCCGAGTTTCTGGGCCCCGGATGGCTATTTCCCGGCCGACGATCCCCAGGTCTCCGTCTTCTTCGTCACGCCGACCACCTATCTCGACCGCAGCAGCTGGAACGCCCCGATGGATGACGCCGAAACCAACGAAGGGCTGACGATTGCCCTGAAAAACCAGGCGACGGCCTTCAACAGTGTAGGGGAAGTCTGGTCACCGAAATACCGGCAGGCGACATTCGGGGTGTTCCTGACCGATAAGCCGGATGCGGCGCTGGCGCTGGAGTTCGCCTATGCCGATGTGGTGCGCGCGTTCGACGCTTTTGTCGCTCAGGCCCCGGCTGACCGGCCGATCATCGTGGCGGGCCACAGCCAGGGATCGCTGCATCTGCTGCGGTTGATGAAGGAACGCGTGGCGGGGCAAGCCATCGCCGCGCGGATTGTCGGTGCCTATCTGGTCGGCTGGCCGATTTCGGTGGCGGCCGACTTGCCGGCGCTTGGCCTGCCGCCCTGTAAGGAGGCATTTGATACCAACTGCGTCGTCAGTTGGCAGAGCTTTGCCCTGCCGGCCGACCCGCAATTCCTGGAAGCGGCCTATTCCGCCAAAGCTGGCCTGACCGGGGCCCCGCGCAAGGGAACCCCGATGCTGTGCGTCAGCCCGCTGAATGGCCGCATGGGCGGGATCACGCCGAAGGAAGGCAATCTTGGGGCGCTAGTGCCGAGCGACGATCCGCTGGTCCCAACGTTGGAGGCGGCGCGCATCCCCGCCAAATGCCTGCCCGGCGGCATCCTGATCATCGGGGAACCGCCCTACGGCTTTGGCAAGGTCATCCTGCCCGGCAATAATTTCCATGTTTATGATTATTCGCTGTTCTGGGCGAATGTCCGGGTCGATGTCGAACGTCGGCTGAAAAGCTGGCAGGCCGCCAACGCCAAGTGATCACAGCGGACGCCACGATATTCCGCATGGCCCTTCCGTCCGACGGGAGGTTGCTCGGGCTGGATGTCGGGAGCAAGACCATCGGCGTAGCGGGCTGCGATCCCGGCTGGTCCTTTGCCAGCCCCATTGAAACCATCCGGCGCAGCAAGTTCGGCGCCGACCTCGCCGCCCTGTCCCGCCTGGTGCCGGGCATTGTCGGCATCGTCGTCGGCCTGCCGCTCAATATGGACGGGACCGACTCGCCGCGCACCCAGAGCACTCGCGCCTTTGCCCGCAATATCGAAACGCCCCTGCAGCTGCCGATCCTGCTCTGGGACGAACGCTGGTCAACCCAGGCGGTGGAACGGGCGATGATCGACGCCGATCTCAGTCGCGCAAAACGGGCAGTTCTGGTGGACAAACTGGCCGCGGCCCACATTCTGCAGGGTGCGATCGATGCGCTGACCTACCTTCCCCTTCCGGCGCGGGAGGGGCTTTCCACGCCAGCCGACCCGCGCTAAGAGCGGGCTTTAATGACTGTTTCCCCTCCCGGTCGAGCCCCCCTCCCTCCCGGCGTTCACCCGTTCCCGCACACCCATCTTCTTGCCATTGAAGGCCTGCAGCCGTGGGAAATAACCTACCTGCTGGATGAGGCGGAAAGCTGGGTTGAGTTCAACCGGTCGCCGGACCGGCGCGAAACCCGGCTGCGCGGGCTGACCCAGATCAATGCGTTTTTCGAGAATTCGACGCGCACCCTGCTGAGCTTTGAAATTGCGGGCAAGCGATTGGGGGCCGATGTGGTCAACATGACCGTTGGCCAATCCTCGGTCAAAAAGGGCGAAACGCTGCTCGATACCGCGTTGACGCTCAACGCCATGCACCCCGATGTCATCGTGATCCGTCACGAGGCGTCTGGCGCGGTGCAGTTGATTGCGGAGAAGGTTGGCTGCCCGGTGCTGAATGCCGGTGACGGGCGACATGAGCATCCAACCCAGGCACTGCTGGATGCGTTGACCATTCGCCGCCGCAAAGGCCGGATTGACGGGCTGACGGTGGCGATTTGCGGGGACATCCTGCATAGCCGGGTGGCGCGGTCCAATTTCCAGCTGCTGGGGGCATTGGGGGCAAAAGTCAGGGCGGTTGCCCCGCCAACCCTGCTCGGCACTGATGTCGACCGGCTCGGCGTCGATGTGTTCACCGATATGGAGGCAGGGCTCGACGGTGCCGACGTGGTGATGATGCTGCGCCTGCAGCTTGAGCGCATGGCCGGAGCCTATGTCCCGTCCACCCGCGAATATTTCCACTTTTTCGGCCTCACGCAGGCCAGACTCGCCTCTGCAAAGCCCGATGCGCTGGTCATGCACCCCGGCCCGATGAACCGAGGGGTTGAAATCGATACACTGGTGGCCGACGATATCGGCCGGTCAGCAATCACCGAGCAGGTCGAGATGGGGGTCGCCGTGCGCATGGCCTGCCTCGACGTGCTGACCCGCAAACGCCGGGGAGTCGACGCATGGTAGCCCCCGTCGCGTTCCTGAACGCGCGGATCGTTGACCCGGCGACGGGTCGCGACCGGATCGGCGATCTGATCGTTCGGGACCGGGTGATCGACGCCATCGACGGCGACCTGCCGGGCGATGCCGAGTGCATTGCCGCCGATGGACTGGTGCTGGCCCCGGGTCTGATCGACGCCGGCATTTTCAAGGCCGACGCGGGGACATGCCTCGCCGGGGGTATCACCCGGGTGGTTTTGATGCCTGATCAATCGCCACCACTCGACCATGCTGCCCTGATCGAACATGCCGAACGGATCGGCAAACCGGATGTCTGGGTCCACCCGCTCGCCGCCGCCACCCGTGGCTTGCAGGGTGAACAATTGGCCGAAATCGGACTGATGAAACTCGCCGGCGCCGTCGGTGTGGCGACGGGTCGCCGCTGGATCGCAGCCACCAGCGTCATGCACCGGCTGATGCAATATGCAGCCGGGTTCGACATGGTCGTCGTCTCCCATCCCGAAGATATTTCACTGACCGGCGATGCCGTGGCGACCGCCGGAGAATTTGCCACGCGGCTCGGCCTCGCGGCAGCACCTGCCTTCGCCGAATCGATTGCCGTGGCCCGGGATTTACGGCTGGCGGAGGCAACGGGTGCACGTCTGCATTTCCGGCAGGTCACCACGGCGGAGAGCATCGCCCTGGTCAGAGCAGCCAAGCAGCGCGGTATCAGGGTCACCTGCGGGGTTACCCCGGCCCATATGCTGCTCAGCGAGCAGGCCCTGAGTGGATACCGGAGCTTTGCCCGCCTGTCGCCGCCGCTGCGGGTCGAGACCGACCGCTTGGCGGTGCTGGAGGGACTTGTCGATGGGACCATCGACATTCTCGCCTCCGGCCATGATCCGCGAACACAGGAGGACAAGCGGCTGCCGTTCGCCGATGCCGCGCCCGGCATGGTCGGCGGCGAGACCCTGCTGGCGCTGGCGTTGATCCCGGTCCACGATGGCCGGATTGCGCTGGCGGACATGTTGCAGAGGATGACAGCGGCACCGTCGACAATATTCGGGCTGCCGGGTGGGAGGCTCAGCGTCGGTGAGCCTGCTGATCTGGTGCTGTTTGATCCCGGTTCCCCGTGGCGCATCGATGCCGACCGGCTGTCGGCCAATGCCAACAACACGCCGTTTGACGGTATGCCGGTTCAAGGACGGGTCAGGATGACAGTCAAGGGCGGCGACATCAGCCGGTTCTAGAGTGGCAATATCCGGGCCCCGCGCGACAGCGGCCGCGCCAGCAACAGCCCTGCCACAAAGCCGCCAATATGGGCCCAGATCGCAATGCCACTTCCAGCACCGTCGTTGAACACCAGCCCGGTCATCAACTGCAACCCGATCCAGACCGCCGCTAGCCAGAGCGCGTTGAGCACATCCGCCGGAATGGCCAATCCAAGAATGCACCGTGGGGCCGCTTTGCGCTGGGCAAAAACCACCGCATAGACCGCAAAGACGGCGGCGATTGCGCCACTGGCACCGATCACCGGTACGACCGACTCTGGTGCGGCGACGACCTGCAGCACGCCTCCCGCGATGCCACCAGCCAGATAGAGACCAATAAACTTGCCCCGGCCGACGATCCATTCGACATAGCGACCAACGAAGCCGAGGAAAAACAGGTTCATCGCGAGGTGAAACCACCCGGCATGCAGGAACAGCGACGATAACAGGGTGAACATAGCCGGGACGGCATCGGACATTTCGACCGCGCCGCTCAATCTGGCGGCAATCAGTCCCGACCGCAACGTGATCTGATCGGCGGCGTCGGTGCCGAGCAGCGTCAGCAGTGCCTGAACCGCAAGGCAGATCAGGATGATCGCCCGGGTGGCCCTTGCGACCGGTGGTTGAAACGGTTTCACACCCGCCAAGCTAGGGTGCCGCGCCCTCCGCTGCAAGGCTCGCGTCGGGGCCACCGAGCACCAGACGCGGCACCATCTGCGGGTCACGCAAAGCGGCACCGCGCCCTGACAGGCTGGGGTTGGTCATGAAATATTTGTGGATATTAAAGGCCGGTTTCAACCCCGTCAGCCGGGTGTAGCTACCGTCCGGCAATAGCATCCAAGTCTGTTCGGTGTCTTTCAGATTGGCGAGCATAACCTGATCAAGAATCTGGGCGTGAACCGTCTCATTTTCAATCGGAACAAGCAGTTCAACGCGGCGGTTCAGATTTCGCTGCATCCAGTCTGCCGAGGAAATGAACAGTTTAGCCTCTGCACTCGGCAGGGCATGCCCATTTCCAAACGCGAAAATCCGGCTGTGTTCGAGGAACCGGCCAACAATCGAGCGGACCCGGATATTCTCGCTCATCCCGGGAACCCCGGGCCGCAGGCAGCAGATGCCACGAACGATCAGTTCGATTGGAACCCCCGCCCCGCTAGCTTCATACAGCTTCTCGATGATCCCCGGATCGACCAACGAGTTCAGCTTGACCCAGATGCCCGACGGCTTCCCGGCCAACGCGTTGGCGATTTCATTGTCGATCTTGGCATAGAGCCGGTCGCGCATGTTGATCGGCGACAAGGCCAGCTTGGCCAGATTGGTTGGCGCGACATAGCCGGTGATGTAGTTGAACACCTGCACCGCATCGCGCGCCAGCACCGGGTCTGCGGTGAAGAAACTCAGGTCGGTATAGATGCGGGCGGTGACCGGATGATAATTGCCAGTGCCGAAATGGATATAGGTCCTGAGTTCCGGCCCTTCCCGTCGTACCACCATCGACAGCTTCGCATGGGTTTTCCATTCGATGAAGCCATAGACCACCTGAACCCCGGCCCGCTCCAGCGCGGCGGCCCAGAACAGATTCTGTTCTTCGTCAAACCGCGCCTTCAATTCGATGATCGCCGTAACCGACTTGCCGGCCTCTGCTGCATCAATCAGCGCGCGGACAATCGGTGAATTTTTGCCGGCCCGGTAGAGCGTCTGCTTGATCGCCACCACGTCCGGATCGGCCACCGCCTGCCGCAGGAAGGCGAGGACGACGTCGAAACTTTCATACGGGTGGTGGACGACGATGTCCTTCGCCCGAATCGCGGCGAAACAGTCGCCACCATGCTCCCGGATACGCTCCGGAAAGCGGGCCGTGAACGGTTCAAACTTCAGGTCAGGCCGGTCTTCATCAACCAACTGGGCCAGGTCTGCCGTCCCCAAAATACCGGGAATGGTTGTCACGTCCCGTTCGTGGACGGCGAGCGCCTGCTTGACCATCGCCTTCAGCCCGTCCGACATTGACGATTCGATCTTCAGGCGGATGACTTGCCCGCGCCGACGCGCCTTGATCGCGGATTTGAAGTAGCGGACGAGATCCTCCGCCTCCTCCTCAACTTCGATGTCGCTGTCCCGGATGACCCGGAAAGCGCCGTCCCCAACCAACCGGTAACCGGGAAATAATTGCCCGAAAAACAAGCGGATCGCCACTTCGACCGGCATATAGCGCGGCGCATCACCGGGCAGCCGGATGAAGCGCGGCACCATATTGGGCAGCATCAACAGCGCCCGGAGCGCCTCTCCGTCCGCTTCGCGGCGCAGTTCAAAGACAATCGCCACCCCCTTGTTCGGGATGAACGGGAACGGATGCGCCGGATCGATGGCCTGCGGTGTCAGGACCGGAAAGATCTGATCGAGGAAATAGCGTTCAAGCCAGTCCCGTTCCCCAGCCACCAGATCGCCGGGATCGAGAACCCTGACCCCGGCCTTGCTGAGCTGATCCTTTAGCGCCGCCCAAACCGATTGCTGCTGCGCCATGAGTTGATCGGCGCGCGCAATGACCTGTGCCAATTGCTGTGACGGGGTGAACCCGTCGGCGGACAAGGTATCAACCGCCTCATCGACCTGCCCGCGCAGACCTGCGACGCGCACCATGTAGAATTCATCAAGGTTCGACCCGGAAATCGACAGGAACCGCAGGCGTTCCAGCAACGGATGCGCCGGATTGGCGGCTTCCTCCAAAACCCGGGTGTTGAAGGCGAGCCACGACAGTTCGCGGTTGAAATAGCGGACTTCGGGCGCGGGAATGGCAGGACGCACGGCAGGCTTCATCGGCTAAGTGTAGCCGAGGATGCGTTACAATTCCATGATAGGCAGGGTGCCTCACTAGGTGTCGCTAGAAGTCCATGCCAAGTTGAGCATCCAGCACCGCCTTCGCCAGCGGTATCGTGATGGCCCGTCCCTGCGCCAGGGCTGTCCTGTCGAGCAACTCAACAACAGCAGCTGCCGCTGCAAAACTCCGCTCAATACGGGTTGTGAGCCAACCGATCACATCGGGGCCAACAGTCAGGCCCCGGTCCCGGAACTGTTTTGCCAGAACCGCCGACAGCAATATGTCGTCCGGCGGTAGAATGGCCACGATCGGCGTGGCGGCAAGCCTGGACGCAAGGTCCGGCAGCCCGATGCCCCATGTCCGGGGGTCACTCCGTGCCACGCACAGCAGCGGGTTACTCGGCAAGGCAGCGTTCCAGGCGTGGAACAGGGCTTCCTCGTCACGGTGCTGATCCAGATCATCATGAACGCTCGCAGCGGACCGTGCGGCGAACACCCGGGCGAGGTGGCTTTTGCCAGCTCCCACCGGCCCGATGAGTAGCAGCCGCGGTTGCGACCAGTCCGGCCAGCGGTCCAGCATCGCCACCGCATCCCGGTTGGCCTCCGACACAAAGAAATCCCGCTCCCCCGCTGCGGACCGGTAATGCAGTGGTAACGCAATCTGCATCGCAGCGACTAGCGCGCAGCGGGCGGAAGCAGGTCCGCAGGCCCTTTTTTGGGCTTGGGCGGCGGCGGCGGTGTCGCAGGCTTCGTTGGTGCCTTGGATACAGGCGCACCGGCCTTCGGCGCGGCAACCGCAGGCTTCGCTGGGGCAACCGTGGCATCGACGGCGGGCAGGTCCTCTATCACCACAGGTTTGGGGACAGCTGCCTCTCCGGCAGAGCGCCGGCGCAGCAGCATCCCGCCCTGCCCCGGCTGCAAGCGCCAGCCACGCTGATCCAGACCCCAGAGCAGCATTTGGTAGCTATCGGAATAGCCGATGCGAATCCGCGAGGTCCCGCCAAGCGACAGGCTGACAATGGTGGTGCCAGTCACCGTTGGCGCAGCGTCGAGACTGGTGTCGAGAGCGGCGAGCGAGGCAGCATTCGGCGTTGCCACCAGCACTTCGACGCCCGACGCGCTTTCCGTGGCGATGACCGGCGCGCTGCTTTCAGCAGCGGCCAGGTCCAAACTCAGGGCCGCCTCACTTTTCAACTGCCCTGCCCGCAGCGCCGCAGTGTAAAGCAGGTCAACCCGCCGGGTCGCCTCGTCCAGCATCGCATCGACGCCCGCTGCACTGCCCGTTCGCAGCGAAAACTTGCCGAGCAGGATGCCGTCAGGTCCGTGTCGCGCCGTGAAGGTTCCGCTGACCGGTCCGCCGGGATAGCGCCGATCCAGTCTCGCCTCGGCAATCAGCACATCGGCAGTGCGGAACCGCGCCATGATATTGCGCCACAAATCACGGTTGCCGCGCTGCGCCTGCCAGCTGCCCAGCAGAATGGCATCGCCGGCGACTGTCGAGGCCCGGACATATTGGATCGGTGATGCCAGACTGCGGAACCGGGCCCAAGCCTTCAGCCAAGGGGATTGCGCCTCATAGACAATCCGCGTCCCGCCGTCGTCCAACACCGGCATCAAAAGCATCGGGCGGGAAGATAGAACGCGCGCCGAATCGCCGAAATATTTCGCCGCACGCGCCCCGTCGAACACCACCGCCAGTCGCCCGATGTAGCGCTGGGTTGAAAATCGCTCGGCCTCGACCTCGATCCCGGCGACGATGGCATCAAGGGCCGGATCACCCAGCTTCGGCGCGGCGGAAACCGGACTTCCCGACAGGCGCGACCAGAGCTGCGGCCAGGCCCGACGTTGCGCTTCCCGGAACGCGTTGAAGCGGGCGGCTTCCGCCGTCTTTCCGGCGATGTCGATATCAATATTGGCCACGGTAAAGGCGGCATTGGCCTCGACACCGCTGGCCGCAGTTTCTTCTTCCGCCGGTGCCGGTCCCTTTGCGCTGTCCTGCGCCGAGACGAGCGACGTCGCCAGCAACGCCATCAGCGCCAGATATCTGATCCAAGGGTAGAGCACGCGCCCTTTTACGGATTGGGGGTCGAAATCCAAGCACCATGTCGTTAAGCGGGCCGGATGGCCGATCCGACACATAATTTGCCCAAAGCGATGACCTATGCCGACGCCGGTGTTTCGATAGCCGCCGGCAATGCGCTGGTCCGGGCCATCGCCCCGCTGGTCCGGGCCACCGCCCGCCCCGGGGCCGACGCCGAGATCGGCGGCTTTGGCGGTTTTTTCGATCCCAAGGCCGCTGGCTTCAAGGACCCGCTGTTGGTCGCTGCTACCGATGGAGTTGGGACCAAGCTGAAACTGGCAATTGATACCGGGCGGCATGATACGGTTGGCATCGATCTGGTGGCGATGTGCGTCAACGACCTGATCGTCCAGGGTGCCGAACCACTGTTCTTCCTTGACTATTTCGCAACCGGAAGCCTCGCCCCAGATATCGCCGCGCGCGTCGTGGCCGGAATCGCCGATGGCTGCCGCATCGCCGGATGCGCCCTGATTGGCGGTGAAACGGCGGAAATGCCGGGCATGTATGCCAAGGGCGACTATGACCTGGCCGGGTTCTCGGTCGGAGCGGTCGAACGCGGCGAGCAACTGACCGGTGACCGGGTCAAGGCGGGCGACCTGCTCATCGGCATCGCATCCTCAGGCGTCCATTCCAACGGCTATTCTCTGGTCCGCCGGATTGTGAGCGATCGGGGCTTCAAACTGGATCGGCCTGCCCCCTTCGATCACAGCCGCCTGCTCGCCGATGTCTTGCTGGAGCCGACACGGATTTACGTGAAGTCGGTGCTTCCATTGGTGCGCGCCGGGGCGATTTCGGCACTGTCCCACATTACCGGCGGTGGCCTGTTGGAGAATGTGCCGCGGGTGTTGCCCGAGGGCTGCCATGCCCGCATCGATGCCAATAGCTGGCCGCAACCGCCATTGTTCGCCTGGCTGCAGGGGCAGGGAAATATTGAACCCGGTGAATTGGCCCGAACCTTCAACTGCGGGATTGGCATGGTGGCCGTCGTTGATCCCACCCATAGCGCCAGGGTGATCGCTGATTTGACCGCGGCGGGAGAGACCGCCTTTGTCATCGGCATCATCGAACCCGGCCCGAAGGGATGCACCGTGTTCGGCGCCGGGGACGAGTGGCACGCCATGCGCCCCTGGGAAGCGACGCATGTCGACTGACCGCGTCCGTGTCGCCGTCCTGATTTCGGGGCGCGGCAGCAACATGGCAGCGCTGATCTATGCTGCGAAGGCCGCCGATTGCCCGTTCCAGATTGTCCTGGTGGCGTCCAATGAGCCGGCAGCTCCCGGTTTGGCACTCGCAGCGGCAGAGGGCATCGCGACCTTTGCGCATCCTCATAAAGGCCTCGACCGCGCTGCCTTCGATGCGATCATCCACCGTGAGATCGAAGCAGTCGGGGCGGATTATGTGGCGCTGGCGGGCTATATGCGGCTGCTGTCGGCGGAATTTGTCGCAAAATGGGCAGGGCGAATGCTCAACATTCATCCGTCCCTGTTGCCAAACTACAAAGGTCTGCACAGCATCGAGCGCGCATTGGCGGCAGGCGAAAGCCATGCTGGATGCAGTGTCCACCTCGTCACCGAAGACATGGATGCCGGGGAATTGCTCGGTCAGACGGCGGTTGCGATATTGCCGGGCGACACTGCGGCGACACTGGCCGACCGGGTGTTGATCGCCGAGCATCAACTCTACCCGCGCTGCCTGGCCAATTGGGTGTCCCGCGCCGCCGACCCCGTTTGGCTGACCGCACAGGTGCGGACGCTGGCACTCGATCTACCCGAGGCAGGCGAGGTGCTGTCGCACGGGATGCCGTGCTTCGGCATCACTGGTGGCAAGAAATTTGCCTATGTCAGCCTTGATCACCACGGCGACGGCAAGACCGCGCTGCTGGTGAAAATAAGCGGGGTGGATGAACAATTGATGCTGATCGACAGCGACCCCGACCGATATTACCGCCCCGCCTATTTTGGTGACGGCTGGATCGCCATCCGGCTCGACCTTGGCGACACCGATTGGGCCGACATCGGCGACTGGCTGGCGAAAAGCTGGCGGGCGGTGGCTCCCAAGAAGCTTACCCGCCTCGCCGATATCGCCGCGCAATTCTAGCGCGGCGCAGGATTAGCCGACGATTTCGTCCGGCTTAAAGAAATAGGCGATCTCGATGGCGGCATTTTCGACGCTGTCGGACCCGTGCACGCTGTTGGCTTCGATGCTTTCGGCCAATTCCTTGCGGATGGTGCCGGGTTCGGCATTGGCCGGGTTGGTCGCGCCCATGACTTCGCGGTTGCGGGCCATGGCATTGTCCCCTTCGAGCACCTGCACCACAACCGGCCCCGAAATCATGAAGCTGACCAGATCGGCGAAGAACGGACGCTCCCGGTGGACGGCATAAAAGCCCTCGGCCTGGGCCTGGGTCATATGGATGCGCTTGGACGCAACGACCCGGAGACCAGCGTCTTCGAGCATTTTGGTGACCGCACCGGTCAGGTTGCGGCGGGTTGCATCAGGCTTGATAATCGAAAATGTACGCTCGAGCGCCATGGGACTCTACTTTCAGGGAGGGTTATTTTGTTGCGCGCGGCTCTAGCGGTGCAGTGCAGCAAAGGCAAGACAGGAGCCGAAATCGGTGGACATCAATTCAGCTTTCGCCACAGCCGCCCAAAAGGCCGGTGTCGTCGGAGCAGCGGCCTTTGTCGGCGACCGGAACGGCGTCCGCTTCACGGCCGCCCACGGCATGCAGGACCCGGCAATGTCGAAACCTATGCAGGTCGACACGATGTTCCAGCTGGCTTCGATGACCAAGGCGGTGGTGTCGGTCGCAGCAATGCAGCTTGTTGAACTCGGCCTGTTGTCACTCGATGCCCCGATCGGCCAGCTCCTTCCAGCGCTCGCCGACCCGATGGTCATCGATGGCTTTGGTGAGGACGGAGAGGTCAAACTCCGGCGGGCGACTGGCGCAATCACCCTGCGCCACCTGCTCAGTCACACCTCCGGGCTCGGTTATGATTTTGTCAGCGAAACCCAGGCCCGGGCTAGAGGGGCTGCCGGTGCCCCGACGCCTGGGACGATTGCGGCGATTACCACGCCCCTGCTGTTCGATCCCGGCACGGCCTGGGAATATGGGGTCAGCACCGACTGGGTCGGGCTGGCGGTGGAAGCTGCCAGCGGACAGCCGCTTGATGCCTATGTGGCGGACCATATCACCGGCCCGCTCGGCATGACCGACAGCGGTTTTGACCTAAGCGAAGAGCAGCGGAGCCGGCTCGCTGTGCTGCATGCCCGGCAGGAGGACGGCAGTCTAACGCCGTTCCCGCTGCGGATCGGAAGCAGTCCGAGGGATAAATTTCGCGGAGGCGGTGGCGGGATGTACGGGACCGGCGGTGATTATCTGCGCTTTGCCCGCATGATCCTGAATGGCGGGGCGCTGGACGGTGCGCGCGTCCTCAGCGCCGAATCAATTGCCGAGATGAGCCGCAATCAGATTGGCGGTCTACGGGCCGGCACGATGAAAACCGTGATGCCCGCTCTAAGCCATGAGATCGACGTGTTTCCGGGCATGGACAGCAAATGGGGGCTGGGCTTCCTGATCAACCCGGAGGCTGGCCCGAATGGCCGCGCGGCGGGCAGTCTGGCCTGGGCCGGAATCGCCAACACATATTATTGGATCGACCCGGCGAGCGGCATTGCGGCGGTGCTGATGATGCAGTTCCTGCCCTTTGGTGACCCGGCAGCCCTTGAACTCTACGCGACGTTCGAACGATTGGTCTATTCTGGCTAACCGGCCTGCTCCCAGCGGCCGTTGCCGCCGGCTTTCCAGTAAACCGGTTTGATGTCCGGATTGGTTTTGGCGGCCTTCCAGTCGGCGCGGGCCTGCGCCAGTTCCGCCGCGTCGTTGCCGTCGAACAGATAAAGGACCCGGCTGAACGCGGCGACATCGGCTGGCACGGCCCCGCCGGGGACCGCCAGAAGCGAATATCCGTCGGGTGCCGTATCGCCAGTGCCAATTAGGATCGGATGCCCCTCCCCCTCCGTCCCATGCGGCAGGAAGCTGGCGTCGTCATAGGTCCACAAACGCTCATCCAGCATCGTGACCTGTTCAGCGTCACGGCAGCGCACCAACACCCGGTGACCCGCCGCCAAGGCCTTCTCCAGCAACTTTGGCAGCACGGCATCCAGCGGGCGGCTGCTCAGTTGATAGAAACCGAGCTCGGTCACCGGACTTCGCAATTATCCTCAACAAATTTGTCGATCAGGCGAACCCCGTAGCCGGTGGCACCCTTGGCCCAGAGCGCGGCATCCTTGGAACTCCAAACCATCCCGGCAATATCGAGATGGGCCCATTTAACGCCTGGTTGCACAAAACGCTGAATGAACTGCGCAGCGGTAATCGATCCACCTTCCCGCGGCCCGACATTCTTCATGTCGGCAATCTGGCTGTCGATCATCTTGTTGTAGGCATCGCCGAGCGGGAAGCGCCATAACCGATCACCAGAGGCGTTGCCAGCTTCGAGCAGCTTGGTGGCAAGGCCGTCATCATTGGCGAAAATTCCGCCATATTCGTGACCAAGCGAGATGATGATCGCGCCGGTCAAAGTCGCGAGATCGACGACGGTTTCGGGCTTGTAGCGTTCCTGCGCCCACCAGATGGCGTCGCACAGCACCAGTCGTCCCTCAGCATCGGTGTTGATCACCTCAATCGTCTGGCCGGACATTGAGCTGACAACATCGCCGGGGCGCTGGGCATTGCCGTCCGGCATGTTCTCAACCAGTCCGCAGATCCCGACCACGTGCGCCTTGGCCTTGCGGCGGGCGAGCGCCAGCATGGCTCCCGCAACAGCCCCTGCCCCGCCCATGTCCCATTTCATGTCTTCCATGCCAGCCGGTGGCTTGAGCGAGATACCCCCGGTGTCGAAGGTGACGCCCTTGCCGACAAACACGGTTGGCTTGACCTGTTTGCCGCCGGTGCCGTCCCAGGTCATCACCAGCAACTGCGGAGCGCGAACGGAGCCCTGGTTGACCCCGAGCAGTGCCCCCATGCCGGCCGCTTCCATTTCGGCCTGGCCCAACACCTCGATGCTGACACCGGTCCCTTCAAGCGCACCGCGCGCCCGGGCGACGAAACTTTCAGGATAAACGATATTCGCCGGTTCAGAGACCAGATCGCGGGTGAAAGCCACTCCGTCGGCCGTTGCGCTGAGCCGGTCGAACAGCGCCTCTGCCCCCTCTCCTGCGTTGATGACGGTAATGCCGGCCAGTGTTGGTTTCTGCGTTTCGGGCAATTTGGTGCGGTATTGGTCAAAGCGGTACGACCGCAACACCGCGCCATAGGCGAGCCGGGCCGCAGCCTCGGCGCGGGTGATACCAAGGTCATCGGCCCCGTCCATGTCAACCGTCAGGCTGCTTTCCCCCGAGGTCAGCAATTTGGCCACCAATGCACCGCCGATCCGTTCAAAGGCCCCCCGGTCCGCTTTGCCCTGCACGCCGAGCCCAACCAGCAACAGGCGGGTCATGTCGTCGCCGGGGGCCAGTATTTCGATGATGCTGGGCACATCTCCGTCAAACCGGGCTGCCTTGGCCGCACCCGTCAACCGCCCGCCAGCATCCCGGGTCTGCGCGCCCCGGGTCAGCACGGCATCCTTGTAGGCGAGGACGGCAAGAGCACCCGGAGCGGGGGTCGGAGCAAAGGAGATACGCATCAAAAGGGACTCCAGAGTTGGAAAGATCGAAACTTATGCCGGAACCAGCAAATATTGAAACGTCATCTGACGGCCCGCCTAGACCCGCACCACCTGCACGTCGGTAACCGGTTTCTTGCCGGTCCATTCACGGGCGATGCGCCGGATGGCAACGCGAACCGCCTCGGCATATTTCTCGGCGTTCTTGAGATCGGCTTTGGCCGCCGCAGCCTTCGCGGCCTTGACGCAATCGGCGACGAAATCATCGCGGTCCTCTTCGACCGGAACGCCCTGCAGCAGGATCGCCGGATCGCTTAGCAACTTGCCGGACTTGTCGAGGACCAGCGTCGCCGCCAAATAGCCGTTGTGGAGCAGGCGGCGGCGGGCAACCATCGTCGCGCCGTCCGCCGGGATGATGACATCCCCGTCCACGACCAGTCGCCCGGCGACTTCATGGCTGATGATCTTTGGCTGACCCGGCGCAAGGCGGATTGCACTGCCATTGACCGGGACCACGGCATCCGGAACACCCCAGCTGCGAGCAAGGCGAGCATGTTCCTCCATATGACGCCGCTCCCCATGCACCGGGATCGAGATGGCTGGTTTGATCCAGCCGTACATGTCCTGAAGCTCCGGCCGGCCGGGATGACCCGATACATGGACGTGCGCCTGCCGGTCGGTGATCACTTCAACGCCGGACGCCGCCAATTGGTTCTGGACCACGCCGATGGATATTTCGTTCCCCGGGATTTGCTTGGAGGAATAAACCACCAGATCACCGACGCCCATCTTGATCTGATGCTCCCCCCGCGCGATCCGCGACAGCGCGGCATTGGGTTCACCCTGCGCCCCGGTGCAGATGATCAGCAATTCGTCGGGATTGGCCCGGGCTGCCTCGTCAAAGGACAGGGTCGGCGGAAAATCGGTCAGATAGCCGACGCTTTTGGCGACCCGCAGAATCCGGTCGAGCGAGCGGCCCGCGACGACGATCTTGCGCCCGGTGTCCTGCGCAACTTCGCCCAGCGTGTGCAGCCGGGCGGCGTTGGACGCAAATGTGGTGACCAAGACGCGACCCTTGCGACCGGCGATGACCTTGTCGAGACCTTCGCGGACGCCGGTTTCAGAGCCGGAGGGTTCGGGGTTGAACACATTGGTCGAGTCGCCGATCAGGGCAAGAATGCCCTGCGCACCGATGGCCGTCAGTTCGGCCGCGGTCGAGTGCGAGCTCATCACCGGGGCCTCATCGAGCTTCCAGTCGCCGGTGTGGAACAATTTGCCATAGGGCGTCTCGATCAGCAGCGCATTGCCTTCGGGGATCGAGTGCGCCAGCGGGACATAGGTGAATTTGAACGGTCCGAGATCAAAGCTGCCTTCCTTAGGGATGACGTGCAGCTTGACCTCGTTCGACACACCTTCCTCATCCAGTTTATGGCGGATCAGGCCAGCGGTGAACGGTGTTGCATAGAGCGGAACACCCAGGTCAGCCGCAAGGTAAGGGATCGCGCCGATATGATCCTCATGGCCGTGAGTCAGCACGATTCCGAGCAAATCCTTGGCCCGGTCCTCGATGAAACTGAGGTCGGGCAGCACCAGATCAACACCGGGGTAGTTCGGGTCGGCGAAGGTCATACCGAGGTCGACCATCACCCATTTGCCGTTGCAACCATAGAGATTGACGTTCATTCCGATCTCTCCCGAACCACCAAGCGGCAGGAAGATCAGTTCATTTTTTGGTTTCATTTAAATAGTTTATTTCTTTTGGTTAAGCGCATGTATGAGCGCCAGCCCACGGATTGTCAGGTCACCATCGACCCGGTCAATCACATCCGTGTGCCGCTGAAAAAGTCCGGCAAGACCACCGGTGGCAACAACTCTCATCGGGCTGCCATGCTCTGATTTAATGCGTCCGACCAATCCGTCAACCAGTCCGACATAGCCAAAGAACACGCCGGACTGCATCGCCGGGACGGTGCCCTGCGCCGTAGCGCGGTTTCCGGGTGGCGGTTCGATGGCGATACGGGGCAATTTGGCGGCGGCCATGTACAGCGCCTCCATCGATAGATTGATGCCCGGTGCAATCGCGCCGCCGACATAGGCCCCGTCGATGATCACATCAAAGGTGGTTGCCGTCCCGAAGTCGACAATGATCAGATCGCCACCGATCAGATGATGCCCGGCGGCGGAATTGACGATGCGATCCGCGCCGACCTCTGCCGGGTTGGGGACCGCGAGTCGGATGCCGTGATCGACGCCAGCATCGCCGATGACCAGCGGCTCCACCGCAAAATATTTGGTGCAAAGCCGCCGCAGGTTGAACAGGGTGGGTGGCACCACGGTCGAGATAACCGCCGCCGTGATCGTGGTCCGCTCCACCCCTTCCAACTGCATCAGCTGCGACAGCCAGACAGCATATTCGTCGGCGGTCCGGCCGTGTTCGGTGGAAATGCGCCAGCGATGCTGGACCACCCCGACGTCCATGAGCGCAAAGACGATATTGGTATTTCCGACGTCGATGGCGAGAAGCATGACCTGTCCCTCCCTCAATCCACGATGAACAATTTGGCGCCGGACGGCGACAGGGACCGGTGTGCGGCGTCACCGAAATCCGACACGATATAGCCCTGCCCGCTGCGCAAGGTGGACTGGCGGCCATCCTGCAGCTCGCTGATCAGTTCCCCTTCGACGACGAACAGCACATGGCCCCGGTCGCACCAATGGTCGGCGACATAGCCCGGGGAATAGTCCACCCGCCGGACACGCATGTCGCCAAGGTTGAACGTCCGCCAAAGCGCGGTGCCGACGGTGCCCGGATGAACCGTTGGTTCCACACTGTCCCAATCAATGGTGGTAAATGGCAGCGCGGCGATCTTCACGACATTCCCCTCACGCGGCCAAGCCAAAAACCTCACCGGCGTGGATAGCACGGACGGTTCCATTGTGAAGCCGGAGCAGCAAGGCACCGTCGGACGCCAGATCGTCAAAGGTACCGACAATGGTCTCGGTTCCCAACCTGGCCTCCAGCGGTTTGCCCCGCCCCGCAGCCCGCGCCAGCCAGCGCGTCCGGATCGGTTCAAACCCGCCGTCGCGCCAAACCTGCCGGAGGGATGACAGTGCCGCAGCGAGCCGTTCAGCGAATAGCGCCGGGTCGGGTGCAGCAAACCCGGCAGCAGGAAGCGAGGTTGCGGGGCGTTCGGTGCCATCCGGGTGATGGGCAAGATTGACGCCCAGACCGATGACCGTACCGCTGCTATGCCCTTCCAGCAGGATCCCGGCGCATTTCACGCCGTCGAGCAGAACGTCGTTCGGCCATTTGAGCGACAGGCGGTCGGCGGGGACATGGAATTGCAGCGCGGTGTCGAGCGCCAGGGCTGCGACGAAGCTCAATTGCTGGGATGGCCCCTCAAGCGCCTGTGGGCGGCACCAGACGCTGGCGAACAGGTTTCCGGTACCGGAGGTCCAAATACGTCCCCTGCGGCCCCTGCCGGCTGTTTGGCGGTCTGCGCGGACCCAGCTTTCGTCGGCCAGACTGGCGGCACGTTCGGCAATCCAGTCGTTGGTCGACGTAACGTCCGTCAGGTGGATCAAGGCAGCATCGACTGGGCGGCAGTCGCGGCGGCGGTGGCGAGCGGGCCGATGGCCAGCATCCCAACCGGCGAGCAGGCGATGGCGGCAACGCCGATCAAGCCGCTGTTGATCCGGCTCTCGGACGGTGCATAGGCTCCGGCAGGTTCATCAAAATACATCGTCTTGATGATCCGCAGATAATAATAGGCCCCGACCACAGAGGTGATCACCCCGATGATCGCCAGCGCAAACAAATCGGCCTGCACCGCTGACTGGAACACCGAGAATTTCGGCCAGAATCCGAGCAGCGGCGGGATACCGGCCAAGCTGAACATGAAAATCGCCATCGCCGCCGCCAGCCCCGGGCGGCTGCGCGCCAAGCCGGACAGCGATGCCAGCGTCTCTACTGCCCGCCCGTCGGCATCGCGCATTTGCATGACGACAAGGAAGCTGCCGAGCGTCATGACGATGTAGACCGCCATGTAGAACAGCACCGCCGCGATGCCGGTCGGCGTTGCTGCGGCCAGACCGATCAGCGCAAATCCGATATTGTTGATCGACGAATAGGCCAGCAGCCGCTTGACGTTGGTTTGCCCGATCGCACCAACCGCACCGAGAATCATCGAGGCAACGGCAGTGAACGCGACAATCTGCTGCCAGTCCGCAGCCAGCCCGCCAAAGGCCTCCACCGACACCCGAATGAGCAGGCCCATCCCGGCGACCTTTGGTGCCGAGGCAAAGAAGGCGGCGACCGGCGTTGGTGCGCCTTCGTAGACGTCGGGTGTCCACATGTGGAACGGGACGGCCGAAATCTTGAAGGCGAGCCCGGCCAGCACGAACACCATGCCGAACAGGACGCCCATCGATGTCCCGCTCTTCAGGCCCGCAGCCAACGCCGCAAAGCCCGTCGAGCCACCAAAGCCGTAGATCAGCGACACGCCGTAGAGCAGGATTCCCGACGCCAGCGCTCCGAGAACGAAATACTTAAGCCCCGCCTCCGACGACCGTGATTCCCGGCGGTGAAAGGCCGCGAGCACATAGGCCGCAAGCGATTGCAGTTCGAGGCCGATATAGAGGGTCAGCAGATCATGTGCGCTGACCATGATCCCCATGCCGAGCGTTCCGAGCATCAGCAGGACCGGATATTCGAATTTCGCCGTCCGGGTCCGTTTCAGATACGGCAGCGCCATCAGAGAGGCGACGGCGCTGCCGCCGTAAATCATCACCTTCAGGAACTGCGAAAACCGGTCCGATACATAAAGGCCGTCAAAGGCCAGTGCGCGCGGCGTATCGTCGAGCATCCACAGCCCCGCCACGGCATAGAGGCCGACCCCCAGCCAGGTCAGCAGCGCCATCGACCGGTCTCCAACCCAGGCCCCGATCAGCAGCAGGCTGAGCGCGCCAACGGTCAGGGTCAGCTCTGGCGCGATAAGGGTGAGGGAGGACAGGAGCGGCTGCATCAGCGGGCCTCGACACTGGGGTTGAGACGGGCAACGATATCGGCCACCGGCTTGTGGATCGGGTCTAGGAATGGCTTGGGATAGACGCCCATCCACAGCACCACGGCAGCGAGTGGCACAAAGATCGCAATTTCGCGCGGCGACAAGTCAGCCAACTGTTTCAGGTCATCCTTGGTCAGGTCCCCAAAAATCACCCGGCGGTACAGGAACAGGGCATAAGCCGCGCCAAGGATG